>NZ_BAABWF010000003.1:0-569070 GCF_040366405.1 Arenicella sp. 4NH20-0111 | reverse complement strand
GATTGTGTCTCTACCGCGCCTGTAAATGTTGAGGGCATAATCCGTTTCTATTTAAGCTACTTCAAAAAGTGGAGTAGCTTAAATATTCGCTTAATGCCCATTATGTTAATTCATTGAAAAATCCGTTTCTCCGTTGAGATGGAGTCTGTACATAATACGAGTAATTTGTTGTCAGATAACCAATATAAAAAAGCACACGGGGGGGCAGAAGTTTGCCCATTTCTGTAATTGCAATTCTTTATTTTTACTGTTGCTGAAAAAGAATTGGAAACGTTAAACTGTCTTAGAGTTTTTTAAAACCCTACTGCTATGGCTGTAAAAGATGCAGGCTCAGAATTTCTATCTCCAGTATCGAGAGTGGTTCTCCAAATTTTGAACTTATTCCTTATAGTAAAGTCTTGCCTTATATAATGCTTAGAAGTCATATATCCGCTTCCCAAGTCAGACACTATAGGTAGAACATTTAGATTATCGGGGTTTGGGAATTCAACAATTCCAGAAGTTTTGTCATAAGTCACCCCTGAACTGCTATATTCTATATTCCCATTTTTTACAGTTAATATAGCTAGAGCCTTAATTCCCGGGCCAGGTATACCTTGAATTCCTTGCGGACCAGCTCGACCCTGAGGTCCTTTAAAATTCCCCGAGGCGTCCATGTTATCCAAAATAACATTGCGATGGTTTTTTTCATTCACCACTATACTTGCGATTTTACGAACCTGAGTGTCAGACAATTCCTTTTCAAATAAACCTAAGGAGCTGCTAGCTAAAAACGCAACAAGTGCTCCAAGAATTGACGATACTATTGCGATGATTATTTCTTTGGCCATTATTGCCCCCTTAAATTTTCCCTAGAATACTAAAAGCTTATTGTTAGATTAAGCTCTTGATATGTAATGTGATCTGCTAGACGTTTATCTCTCACCACATGCCCCTTTAAAATGACCGTTTCGAGTATTTTACAGTCATTGTCAGACCTTTTCAGGCCTCATCTTTTTAGCTATCAAGTCAAATCCCAACATTTACACATTATCACTCTGACCATATTTAAGGTCATTACGTTATCCAAAAAACACTTCCTCGAAGTAATTGATATCCATACCCGACTCAAAGCTCCTCACCTTAAACTCAACTTATTTTAAAGAACCTTTTCTATTCTAATTAGTTTAGCCATCAAGAAAGACGAACAAATTACATCGCAAATGAATGCATTTTTTCAGACCATACGCGGCTCAGCTGAAGATCAACCAACGCCGTGTCATGCTGCGTCAACTTGGCATCTACGTGACTTGCAGCAAACTCGTATGACACTTCGTTATTTCCTGTCGCGGACCCAAACAAATCACCGGCCTTATCTTGAGTTAACTGAACAACCCGATTAGTCAAAACCGCAACACGTGCCTTCAATCCTTCTCGTTCAGCTCTAGCACGTTGCTTATATTGCAACGCTTCGTCTTCCATCTTTTTTATCACTTTAGCCGGAACGCTGTAACGCGGATCTTGAAACTTTCTAGCCCAACGTTTAGAACTCTCAGCCATAAAGCTATTTTGGTTTCGTAAAACATTGTTTTCTTCCTCAAGCATTTTAATCTTAGTGGCTAACTGTTTTTCCCGTTCTGTGATTTTTCCAAACATGATATTCCCCTTTTAAGTTACAGTATTGGTTCCGCTTTAGGCTGGAACAACGTCAATAAAGCTATACTATCAAGCGCACTGGATAAGCGAATCCCCCCAAGGGGTGATTTTCAATACCCAGGGAAATCATGTTTATTTGTCCATGAGAAGCGTCAGTGATAACTCACCTAATTGATTTGATTCTAGCTCCTCACTCAATCAGAGCGTTTTATATGAACTCAGTAGTCTTAGCATTAATTGAATTCTATCAACGGTTTATCTCACCAAAGAAGGGCTTTCATTGTGCTCACCATGTGTTGCACAAAGGCGATACCTGTTCAAATGCCGTTAAAAAGCTGGTTATATCTAAAGGGCTAAGCCAAGCGTGGCCTCACATAAAATTACGCTTTGGTGAATGCCGAGAAGCGTACTCTCAATTACAATGCAGCCAACGTGACCGGACTGATTTACCATGCGATTTACCGTGTGACATTGCGATCAGTGATTGTGGAAGTGGTGGTAAAGGAGGGTCGTCGGGCAATTGCACCTATTGTTGCGACGTTGTTCATTTAGACGGACCCAACTTTTCACGCAGAACATGGCGGCGTATATTTGCAACTCTGCTCGTCATCGCTATTGTAGCCAGCTATTGGTTTTATGGTCGGGCGGTCATCGCCGTTGAATTGACTGACACCGGCGCACAGAGAAACAACATTGTTAGCCGCTTGACTCAACGTGAAGAGGCAAACGTTAAGGTGCTGATTACAGTCGACAACAGTAAATTTTACAGCGACACCATGATAATCAGAGTTCCAAATGAAACGTATCGACTAACGATGCAACAACAGCCAACCAGCTTTCAATTGGACTCTTTGACGGTCTTGGACTCTAGACTGCGGTTAATCAACAAAAAAATAGATGTGAGCCAGGTATTAGAAGAATTTAACAATGTCAGCAAACAAGGCGAAGGAACTCGATTCAAATATCGCATTGTGCGGAGATGGCATTTTTTTTAGCGGATTAGCCTAGGCCATCAATAACCCGCCTTACTGTATCGACTCCGCCTAGGCTATCTCAACGCAAACTGGCTCATTTTATTTGCCCAGGCACGGCTCAACTGTATTTGCACAACTTTGTGATCTTGGTCAGTCAATTTAGCATCTACATGATTAGCCGCAAACTCATATGAAACCTCACGATTGCCACCGACCGAGCCAAATAGGTCGTCTGCATTCTCTTCCGTCAGTTCGATCACTCTGTTCGTAAGAATGGCTATCCTTGCCTTCAACTCTTCTCTTTCTGCTCTAGTTCGTTGTTTGTATTGCTCTGTTTCTGTTTCCATATGTTGGATTACTTTTGCAGGCACACTGTATCGAGGATCTTGGAACTTTCGAGCCCAGCGCTTGGAACTTTCGGCCATATAGCTATTTTGATTGCGAAGCACGGTATTTTCTTCCTCTAGCATCTTAATTTTGATTGCTAACTGCTTTTCACGCTCTGTTACTTTCCCAAACATACTTTATCTCCTGATTTATCGTTTGAAAAACCGCACTCCAAGTGCGGCCTCGATCTCAATAAATCCATACTATCAAGCAACGATAATGAATGAATCCCCCATTCAGGTGAAATTAGCAGTTCGCTAAGTTCACCCTAAAACATAGATTTGAAGGATCAAATAGCGGCCATCATCGGCATCGAGTGTCGGCTTAGCCAAAACCTTCGATCCGCCCAGCGCTGTTCCATTTTGTAATACTTCGTACGTTCACTAATGTACTGACTGAACTGACTCTCAGCCCAATCCACATAGTCACTATGCCGCACGTCACGACCCAACGAACTACGTTTAGTGAGTGCC
This sequence comes from Arenicella sp. 4NH20-0111, assembly GCF_040366405.1. Lineage (NCBI taxonomy): Bacteria > Pseudomonadati > Pseudomonadota > Gammaproteobacteria > Arenicellales > Arenicellaceae > Arenicella > Arenicella sp. 4NH20-0111. The sequence goes on along the minus strand of NZ_BAABWF010000003.1, from coordinate 565,601 downwards.
TGTATTTGATCCACCGCCTTTTCAGCACTGCATAAAGCGGTATAGATTCCCTGTGAGGACAGAGGATCGAACGTCATCGCAGCATCGCCAATTGCAATCCAGCGTGACCCTTGTATTCGATGAGACCAGGACGTAGAAACAGGCTTGGTAGAAAACTCCGCTATTGCCTTACTGGCATCACGTTCACAGGATCTTAATGTAGGTCCCATCATGGAACCTGTGGCGTTAAGTTCACTTTCTAATTTTGGCCACACATGAGCTGTGAGCCTCAGGTTGTTAAGAAATAAACGTTGATTACCGCAGGATCGAAACTGATCATCACCCGCATCACCGAAAAACATCACAACCCGGCGTGCACCCGTTAATACGGTTGAATACCACCAGCCATCCTCAGCGGCCTCGATCATGGTTCGCCGGTCACTAGTCTGCTCCGTGAGAGTGAATACGGCAGTTCTAGCAGCCAGCTGGTCCAGCTTGTTGATAGGAATACCCAGTTTCCGTAGCACTACTCTGTTTCTGCCACTGGCGTCGATCAAATAGTCAGATTGTAGTGTTCGCTGCTCCAATTGGTCTGCGATCACGAGCTCCCAACCCAACTCTTTGCGCTCTATCGACTCTAAAGACTTACCAGAAAATAGTCTGACCCCATCTTGCATCGCCTTGTTAATCAACTGCCGTTCAAACTTCAAACGATCAAGATGCCATCCTAGTCCGTGCGTTGAATACAGAAAATCAACGTCATACAAACCATCAGATCCGAAGGCACTCTGATTACCAGGGCAAGGAACGTGTTCGCCAGAGGCAAACAGCGACTCGAGACCCAATCGCGAAAACACGTCATTCCCGTGGGGCGAAATAGTTTCGCCCGCTTTGTAGCCTTCAGGAGGGTCTCGATAGATTAACGAAACATCGTAGCCTCTCTGAGCCAGCAGAGAGGCCGCGACTGAGCCAGCTGGCCCCGCACCGACAATAGCGATGTGCGTCATCTAATCATCACCTCAATCACTGATCATTTAGGAAGTAAATCAGGTCATTTAGCACCCATATCTGGCGAACATCAGAGCCAGCAAGGCTGACTGCTGACTGCGTTGTTACCGAATTATCCGCAGCGACGGTAAGCAGTTTCTGATTAGATTGATTAACAAAATTAAAGTGCCCGGGGTAACCCACGCTATCTTGCGGTTGTGACGTAGACCCTGATTCAGCCACCAGTTTATCCAGAGCCGCGGTAGCCTCTTCGGCACTTTGTGTTGCTTGGTACTGCCACATTTGACTAGGTGGGTTATACGGACTCAGAGCTTCTAAGCTAACGTCACCAGACTCAAAGTCAACCGTTAGAACTTGTGAGCCAGAACCGCCACAGTATTGAATGAAAAAGTAATCAGCCTGCGATGTACTCTTAACCAGTTTCCAACCGGAGCCAGTCGCTCCCGATGAATCCACGGTTATCGCCGAACCATTGACAGTCAACGCACTCGATGATTCGTCAACGGATTGGTCGTTTTCAACGCTGACAATTGCGGCGCCAGTATCCAACGACGCGTTCCTCTCAGTTTCCTCAAAAACTTGTTGTCCTCGATCCTTAACTGGTTGCCCATGCTCATCAACCACAGGGGTAACTAATCCGAGATCATGCCAGTGGTCTACCATCACATCATAGCCACCGGAGTAGTTATCGATACCGTCGGATTGCGGTGGGATAACGTTCCCACGAAACCATTGTTGATGACTCAAAACAGGAGGCACATCATCGGTTCGCTCTACCACAATATCGGGCCTAAGCGCGGGCCACCAAGATACGTTGCAAGACCAAAAATCGCCTTGCCATGGAACCGACATATAAGCTGCAATTGAACCTGGTAATGTGTCTTCAGTAAATCGAAAGGCACTGTTGAAGAAATATTCTTCATGCATCAAGTAAGTCAATTCAATGCCTGGATGAAAACCGCCACCAACAGTAGGTTGAAGAGCTGAAAAGCTAAGTTTATCCGGCGCAGAAATATCCGAGTACGCGACAAAATCAGGATGCCCGGTCTCAAAATCCCCATTCACCCAATATTGAAATTTCTCCAACTGATGGTCAGTCAATGGTAACCATTGGTTCGGAAAATCCGATCCATTGATGCCATTTTCCAGTGGCGACCCTCCGTTACCAAATAGGCGTGGCATCAGATCAGCTCTCTGCTCAACACCCGTTCCTGATACGATTTGGACAGGCTCAGTTGGCGTTGGTGATATTGTCGGAATCGCTGGCTGTGGCGGAGGCGCGACGGTGTGCTTTTGCAGGGTACCGTCGATGTTCAAATAGACCTGTTGGGCCGGTGGACGAATAAAATTAAACACAAACGAGCGTGTAATATTGGGGCTTGGAGTATTCGGCGAGGACGGCGTAGCTGTGGGCGATTGCGGAGCAGACTTCGGGCTTGCTAGTGTCGCCAGATACGTGGGCTGTAAAAAGTCTCCGAATGTTCCCGGGCGATGACCATGAAATGCTCGTTCATTCGTCCACGCATAATCCGTTACTGTTTTAAGAATTGGGTAAATATCTCGATAGAAATTCACATCAACCGCCGCTGATATAACAGGACTGGTCGACCCTTGACTGGTGATGGTAGTAAAAGTAAAAACGTCTCCGTCAACAGAAGACCCAACACTGATTGCTGGAGTTGCACTCGATGATTCAAATGCGCAATAGAGTCTGTTGTTGAACGCTGTAATCGAGACGCCGCTATCGCTTGACGGCTGAGGTGCGCCCGCAATTGGGTTTGAACTGAATGATGTACCATCGACTGAATTCGCAATACTGACGGCGCCACTACTTTGTGATACGTACCCCAGCGCTAGCGTTCCTCTGAAATACGCCAAAGATACAGAATGGTCTTGGGAGAAGGTGTCAGCCGAAGAGTCACTTTCTGTAATCACAGGTACCTCTTTCAAGGCGATAATGCCATCGCTAGCGTCGGCTGTGCTGCCAGATTGTAATTGATTCTGAGTATCCACAGCGGCCATAAAAAGAGCGCCATTAAATGACGCTAATGCCGGACGCTGTGTATTCGTAAAGGACACCGAATCAGGTTGAGATATCGGATTAAAGGCAATTGAGGTAGCGGACACATCCGCTAAATAGAAAGTGCCTGAGCTGTTGAATGCCATATACAGTTTGTTATCTAATACAGCAATCGCAGGTGCCGACGTCGCCGCCACTGACGAGGCAATAGCCGTCACGGTATAGACTCCTGGGCTGCCTTCTACGGCGATGTACGGAGCGCCCGCAGTATCGACAAAGGCTATGTGATTTTTACCCTGATAATCCGTCAACGCCGGACTGCTCGAGACGGAAACGCCCGTCGGCAAAGATACAGAGGTAAACGACGCCTGTGCGGATAGTGATGAAAAGTCATTCCTGAGTTGGTCACCAGACAACGCAGCAACGGCAATGGCGTTTGAGCCGTTAGTTTGAGCGACGTAAAACGGACCTTGCCCTGAGTACGGGTCTGATTCGGGAAAGATATCTAACTGTAAATCTAACAATGACACCACGTTATTTGAAGCAGGTGCATAGTGCGGCGGTGCAACGGCAACCCAACCTCGTTGGTCAGCCGCGTCGTTGGTCGCCAAGACGGCAACACCAGTCGCCTTATCGCAAAGCGAAACATTAATTGAACCACCGCAGGTATCGTCATACCAACCCGGGTTATTAAAGTATGAATTAAGGTTGTACTCTGGGTTTTTTTCAATCTCCGCTTTTGCTGGATCCGAAGAAACCTCCGTCACGCCCGAGGGTAATAATGTCTTTGAAATAACCACCTTAGGGGTAGTGCAAGACTTGGATTCACCTTTTCCACCGATAAAGATTAGACGTCCTTCTGCGTCGGTTGAAATATACCCCAGACTGACTACGGCCGGAGTGTACGTCACGTCGACCATTCCATCGACCACAGGAGGGTTGTTAGGATTTGCGAAATTTAGAATACCAGACAACTGATGTGTATCACTTATGTCAAATATCTTACTGGTCTCTGGGTCAACTAACTCAACCGGAGCTTGACTGACACCCGACACAGACTTAACTCCGGGATCGATGATAAGCTTGTCTCGTTGAGCAGGAGGCAACCCTGGTTGAACCGTTGAGTTCCTCAAATACGTTGGATCAAACGCGTATTTACCTTGGAACGCGTAATTCGCTGATTTCATGTTCGTAACGTGAACATCCCAGGCTAAACTCACCACATGATCGTTGACCGTATCTCCGTCGACTATTTCGCCGACCAAGGTGCCTGTTTGATCATAGCCAAACACTCGAAACCGCTGCGCCTGACGCTTAATTCTACCCGCCGCGTCTTTGTATTTACCATCATCCGTCGTACTCGGTTGTGAGCCCGTCACGTTACCAAACGTATCCGGAACGGGCACCACTCCAGGCGTCTCTGGACCTATGAAGTACTCATCACTATTGCCTACGCGTCCCATTCCGATACCGGGAGCAACCTTAATCGACGAAATTCCTATGTATGTTGTGTTGGTCATTCTATTCTCCATGAAACTCGCCTAAACCATGAAAGTGATTAAGGCGAGATTTTTACTGTCGTATTAAAAATGTATTAGCCTATTTCTTTGTCACTTTCTTCAGTGCTGCTTTACGCTTTTCCAATCTCAACACTTGATCTTCCTTAAACAAAGGCTGGTTGATGCCATCAGGTGCACCAAAAGGCGCGTTTTGAGTAATAAAACTAAAGTCTGAGGTCTTGGCTTGATCTGGGCTAGAAACCGTATTTGGAGCAGGACCGACTTGCGCGTTCCCATGACAACCTTTGCAGCCACCGCCTGTGTACGTGGTAGCTCCCTTGTGTATGTTGAATACTTTGGGGTTAATGGTGCCATTAGTATTATTAAGCGTGCCGCTAAAGCTTCTTAGCACTTCGTTAGTTTCAGTGACGATATTGGCTAGAAAGTAGTCGCTGTCAGACGTGTTTTTCGGGTCGGTGGCGCGTCCTTGCACGCCGATCAATTTGTAATAGAGCCACACCGAATCTGTCGGATCTTTTTGATTATCGATCAACAGCGTTTGCAGCTGTGCGTGAACCATGTCGTTGACATTATTAGTTTCATCCGAAATCGGGTGAGCGCGACTGGTGACCGTCTGCTTACTGTCATTTGATGGCGGCAGGATATTTCGATTGTAGTAAAACAAATCATTATTCGGCAACGCGGTATTTATATTGTCCACCTGCTCAAATGTCGCAAACACAAACGTCGGATAATTAGTGGTCTTATGAATGATGTGTAAACCAACGAGCCCATACGGTAACGACGTTAGCTCAGGTGGGGTTGCCGTACTATATGTCGGTTCAGGCTGAATTATTTCATAACAAAAATCTGCTGAATCATCAGACTCCGAGGTCTCTGGATTACTAATGTCGGAATTCACGTCCAAAATACGGTAGCGAATCACAGGGGCAGTCAAAAAACGTTTGCTCTGATATTCTGCAAGCGTCAGTTGCTTCCAGGTCGCCTTCACAAGAATAGTCCCTTCTTTGCTCGGAGGCGTGCCCGCTATGGTGTCCATAGGCGCTTCATACCCAGGAGGAAAACAAACAATGGACTGTTCTCCCGTTGGAATCGTTGGGCATGGCGCTACCCCACCATCCCCATCGTCTCTCACCGCGGTGTAAGTTGCCTTTTGAGCCGCTAATCGCGTCGCGTCATCATAGTATTTATTGTGTGACACATAATCGAACATGGTTCGATTTGCTTTGGCTTCATAAATGAAACGGCGTGGTTGCTTAGGCAAGCCCATGAACAAATTATCAACCGTCGTACTGGCAGGAGCGGTTCCCGGCGCATTGGGATCGCCTGACGTAAACAACGTTGCCAGGTTGATTTCGGACGTCTCATCTAAGTTGTTAAAGACCTGTACCTGACTAAGCTCTTTTGACGTGGTGTCCGCTGTCCATGTACCCAATTTACCATCCATGCCTGGCGTATAGGCCCCGCACGCATATATTGGATCACCTGACCCGCCTCGATAGTTGTATTCCGGCGCTCTATCAAACAATTTTTGATAGTTACTTTGCGTTGCGCCTTCAGGGTATACCTCCACTCGATGCTTGTATGTTTGCCACACCAACTGACCGGTATCGTCTGGTTGAGCAAACTCGATGGGCGATTTAGTCGTGTCTGGCAGACCGCGAATGGGGACATCAGTCTGATAACTCGAAGGCCAATTTAGCGCAATAAACTCTTGCCAGGCAAAAATAGCCAAATCCGTTTTTTCGGTTTGGCTATTGGCTGTGTAGGGTGGCGCATCATAGGGAACTTGAAACGCATCCATCGAAAAAAAGGACGGCTGATCTGCGTCTGGGGCTGTTTGAGCCGACGTACTGATACTCACCAAAATAGACCCGATCATCGCGCCGCAAACGGGCAATGATCGACCTAAGAATGACGTTCTGTATTTACTAATGTGGGGCATACTTCTTCTCCTAAATGTCAGTGAAATTAATCAACTGAGGGGCTCCTTTACAATATCAATCAAGACCTTAACTACTAGGGTGTTGGCCCTTAAGCGCGATTGATTCAATGACTTAACAACTGTCTAACAGTGCAGTCCAAATATAGATCTACGGGTAAGGAGAAGAAATTACACCGTATTACAGCAAACCACATTCGTTTGTATTCTAGCTAGGTCCAGCCCTTATTGCCCCACACTTCAAAAAATAACAGAGCCAACTATGGGTGCCCCGGCATTCAAAAGACAGGGAGACCAAGATACTAACCAAACATAGCAGGTTGCCCATCGAGCGAACCCATTCTTATTAATCTGCTGTCTTTAACCGCGGCCTGTCGATGGAAAACAATGGCCTGGTAGTTTGGGTCAGTGACCATCGCAAGAAACGATCCAGCATTTGGGTAGCGTGCGATAAACGCGATATCCCAATGTTCATCGGAAGGCCCTATCAAAACGCTTTCAGGGCGCCCACGCCAAATAATTTCTCCTCCTACTCCCTTAAAAATAGAAGCGCTTTGAGTAGCGTACGTCTCGTAAGCGTCATGACCACTGCTCGACGTCTTAACTTCATAATTTGCCACTTGATTCAAACGAATCAAATTCAACATCATGATAGGCGTATCTCTGGGCAGTCCTTTAAACATCTCAAACTGCACTTTGCTAGGATCGATATTGCTCATAAATCACTCTCACGTAAAAAACCGGTTATAACCGCTATCGATAGTACCTCATGGAAAACGACGACGTAATAAACACGCCATTAATAGAGACCAGGTTAAGCGCGAAACGAATCAAAATCGCACATTCGAAAGCCATTGACTCATGCCGCATTCTAATCCCTAATGTATGAACTCAGTTCCGGCAGATTCTGAGTTCCGACCATGTCGGTGTAGCTTTAGGTAACGAATGTGAGAGCGAAATAATGAGCGACCTTTTTGGCAAACTAGGAAAACCCTTTACGGGTGAACTTCTGTTTGATTACTTACCGGACATTGTCTACTTCGTGAAGAACTCAAAGGGACAATACGAAGCGATCAACGACACCGTCGTCGAGCGAAGCGGTTTGGCCAGTAAGTCCGATATCATTGGAAAAACACCATGTGAAGTGTTGGGAAAAACACTCGGCCAATTCTTTGAAGAACAAGACCAAGAAGTAATTAAAAATGGCCTGCCACTATTGAATCAATTGGAACTCCATGCATATCGATCGGGCGAGCCAGGTTGGTGCCTTACTACCAAGCTACCTCTGCGCGATGATCACGATGAGATAATCGGACTGGTTGGAATATCTCGGGACTTAAAAAACCCAAACTTATCCTCCGACGAATACGCTCGTTTGGTCGTGGCCATCGAGTACGCAGAGAGCAACTTGTCTCTCGCCGTGAAAATCAAAGATATCGCTAAAGCCGCGAATATGTCGCCGTTTCAATTTGATCGCTGCATTCAACGTGTCTTTGGATTAACCGCAGGCCAGTGGGTATTAAAGCTGAGGATTGGATCAGCTGAACGACAACTGGTCACCACAGAGGTAGCCATAGTAGACATTGCTTTGAACGTCGGTTATTCCGACCAAAGTACCTTTACACGTCAGTTTCATAAAACCACAGGCATGTCACCCTCAAGCTACCGTAACCAAGCTCAGAATGCAGCTCGATCTGAATAAAGGCTCCAAGGAATTTAATTGCTTCCAGTATTCGAGCTCAACACTGTCAGCGTTAAAAGTCATTCATAATGAAAGAACAACGATTCTAAATGCCCTTATAGAGTCATAAAAGAGGGGAAAACCGACCCTATAAAGGCACCAGAAAAGGAGTCAAAACCGTGAAGGCGAAAAAGGCAAAGAATCGATGTGAGTAGTGTGTCCCTGGATCAGTTCACTGATTAATTTTCCAGACCCCGTAGCCATCGTGACACCGAGCATGTTATGTCCTGTGGCCATGAAGGTATTCGCCAGATTCGGAGCACGGCCTAAAATGGGCAAGCTATCCCAGGTCATCGGCCTCCAACCCTGCCACTTCTCCAAAATAGTATTTGTCGATGGCTCTTTTAAATAGGGTTTAGCCCACTCTATAAGTTGATTGATTCGTCGATCTGGAATGGTGTCATCAAACCCGACAAACTCCATCATCGACCCCAGTCGATAGCTGTCTCTAAATGGGGTAACACCTATGCGGTGTTCGGGGAACAGGGCGCTGTGCGAAGGACAAATTGTGGGCCTAGACATCGTAACCGAATAGCCTTTTCCGGGTTGAACGGGCACAGAACACCCTAATTGATTCGCCAAAGTTGAACTCCAAGCGCCGGCGGCTATGACGTAATGCTCTGCTTTCATAACGCCATTGCTTGTGTGCATATGATCTATCTGTTTATTAGACACAGAGAGGGTTTTGAGCGTACATTGCTCGATAAACCTCACGCCCTCTTTCTTTAATAACTCAGACCAAGAATGCGCAAGCAGATCCGGGCGCAAATGAGCGTCTCCTGAATAATGAAATGCGCCCGCCAGCCCCTGTTTAAACGCCGGATCGAAGTCAGGCAGCTCCTGGCTTGTTATGGGGTTTGCTGAAAAGCCAAACTGGTCATTGATCATATTGTTGGTCTTCGTAAACTCCTTTAAGCCTTTTTCTGTTTCAAGCACGTACAGTAATCCAGAATCCTGCCAGTCACACTCCAGATCGGATACCAAGTCATGGAATTCGCTCATCGAGGAATCAAGCAGTGGCTTCAATTGAGAGGCCGCTAGCAACATACTTTTTTGGTTGCATCGACGAGCAAATTCGACCATCCAGCGAAGTAAACTCAGGCTAAGCTGGGGCTTCACTCGAAAGGCTGCATCACGATCAAACAACGACTTGAGACCCAAAGAGATAGCACCAGGTTCGGTTAATGGTAAAACGTGACTCGGCGAAATATGGCCACAATTGCTGGCTGAACACCCACTGCCGATGGTGCTCTGATCGATAACGGTAACCTTGTACCCAGCACGCACTAAATAGTGCGCACAGGCTATGCCGATAATGCCAGCCCCCACCACTAACACGTCTGCCTTGCTCTCTACTTCAATCATTGAATGCCATCTCGGAACGGGTCGCCGCTCTGCACCACCAATGTGCTCTCAGCGCAAATAAATGCTTGGCTCGATATTGTCGGAATAATACGATCTTTACTGAGGATCGAATAACGAGCCGAAAACGTACTGCCTATTACGCTCTCCTGCACCCAAGTCTCCTCAGGCCCCAGCTTTTCCTTCGCTGCGAGACACGCCAATTTCGCACTCGTGCCTGTGCCACACGGAGAACGGTCGTAGGCACCGCCGGGGCATAGGACAAAATTGCGACTATTTGCGTCCACTGACAAGGGGGCTGAGAAGAATTCGATATGATCAATTTCTTGACCTTCGGCTCCGGTAATACCTTGACTGGCCAATGCTCTTTTAACTTCCTTGGCCAGTCGTGTTAACGACGCCACATTCTCTAACTTCAATGCCACAGGTATTCCTTGGACAAGAAAAAACCAATTTCCACCCCAAGCGATATCACCGGTAACCAGACCTAATCCTTTAACGGAAATTTCAACGGATTCTCGATAGCAATAACTGGGAACATTCTCTATGGATACAGAATTTTGATCATGCAATGTGACCATCACAGCCCCAACAGCGGTATCAATTTTATGCACGCCTAATCCAATCTTGCCGAGATGATAGAGCGTGACAACAAGCCCCATCATTCCGTGCCCACACATTCCTAAGTAACCCGCATTATTGAAAAAAATAACGCCGGCCACCGAGTCAGACTCCACAGGGTCGCATAACAACGCCCCCACCAACGCATCAGAGCCTCGTGGCTCTAAGATTACGCGTGTACGAATATCGTCGTGCTCTTGTTTAAACCGCTCCAACTGCGCTCCTAACGTTCCACCGCCAAGATCCGGACCGCCATCAACAATGACCCTCGTGGGCTCGCCAGCAGTGTGTGAATCAACGACCTTCATCTTAGTGGCTTTTATTGTCACTGGAACCACCCCAATTTTCCCACCAAGCGCGAAACAAACTCCATTGCTCATGTAAATGTGCTTGCTGACTGGAACTCAATGAATCAGTACCATTAAAGTGATGGGTGTAATTCGTGTCCCCTTCTAAGACCATTAAGTATTTATAGTACAAAACCAAGTCTGGTCCTTCGTCAAACGTAGACAAAACGGACAATGCATCTCCTAATTCGTTTGCGTACGCGCGTGCCTGACTGTCTCCCTTAGCCGCTCTTTCACAGAGCGTAACCAACCGCAATACTTCTTTTGGAAGCGCATTACCGACACCGGTAATCGCACCACCAGCACCGCAATTGAGGAACCCATGTACTACCTGCGTATCCACTCCGACCATCAGCGTTAAGCTCGGGTCTCCACTGGTAATATGCTCAGATGCGTAACTCAACGATGCTTCGCCACCAAACTCTTTGAAGCCAACTAGATTTGGATGATCTCTTCTAAGATCGAAAAACAGATCCGCCTTAGTTTCAAATCCGTAATAAGGGCTGTTGTAAATTACCGATGGTAAATCGGCGGCAGCCTTTAATATCCCAGCAAAATGATGCCGCTGTGCCACGTGAGAGCTGCCACGTGACAACACTCTTGGTATCACCATCAAACCGTCTGCACCCACTTGTTGAGCGTGAGACGCGTGAGCGCAAGCTAATTCGGAATTCTGAGCCCCCGTGCCTACGATTACCGGCACCTGCGCTTCCACCAAACGGCGCACACCCTCTTGGCGTTGTTGGTCACTTAGCAACGGCCAATCGCCCATTGATCCACAATAAACAACAGCCCGCATTCCGGCATCTATTAGTTCCTCACCTTTAGATACCAAATCGTTAAAGTTAGGCTCACCGTCTCGCGAACACGGCGTCATAAGAGCAGGGATACACCCACTAAAAATAGAATTATTAGTCATAAAATCCACACTGAATTTAATAGATAGGTTAGCGAAACGCTAAGTTAAAAGTTAATTGGTCAATGCCTGCTGGGGCCACACCCCAACTCGCAATTAGAGGGTTTAGGCCTGCAGATACGTTGTCTTTACAGTGGTATAGAACTCGGCGGCATAGCGGCCTTGTTCTCGAACGCCATAGCTAGACTCCTTAGTCCCACCGAACGGCACGTGATAATCAACCCCAGCCGTGGGCAGATTCACCATCACCATGCCAGCCTGACTCAATCGCTTAAATTGAGTTGCCTTATTGAGCGAGCGGGTACAAATTCCGGCGCAAAGGCCAAAAACCGTATCGTTAGCAACTTCAACGGCTTCATCAAAATCAGCAACCTTAATCACGGACGCAACTGGCCCAAAGATCTCCTCTTGATTTATTCGCATACCGTTGTGGGTATTGGTAAACAAGGCGGGCGCTAAAAAGTAACCATCAGTTTCGAGCTCAAGCCTTTCCCCTCCATACTGAAGCGTTGCTCCTTCATCACGCCCAATTTGGATGTACTCCAAGTCTTGATTGAGCTGATTGTGATTAATAACGGGGCCAATATTTGTGGACGCATCGAGAGGGTTCCCCACCCGCAATCCTTTAAGTTCTTCGACCAAAGCGTCTACAAATTCATCATGAATTTCAGCTTCGACGATTAACCTGGAAGACGCCGTGCATCGTTGCCCCGTAGAAAAGTAGGCACCATTAATGGCACAACTGACGGCCGTGGGAAGGTCAGCATCGTTTAAGACCACAAGAGGGTTTTTACCGCCCATTTCCGTCTGGTACTTAGCCCCCCTGGCGCTACAAATTGCCGCCACCCGCGCGCCAGTATTCACGGAACCAGTAAAACTAACGGCTTTGACTTTGTTATTTGTTAGCAGCTCATTACCCACGACCGAGCCAGCGCCCATAACCAGATTGAATACTCCCTCTGGCAAGCCCGCTCTCGAGATGATTTCAGCCAACGCCCACGCACTGCCGAGAACGTGGCTGGCTGGTTTAAACACCACGGTGTTTCCGTACGCCAGAGCCGGCGCAATTTTCCATGCGGGTATGGCCATTGGGAAGTTCCAAGGAGTAATAATGCCCACGGTTCCTACCGGCTCTCGGGAGACTTGAACTTCGATATTGGGACGAACAGACGGTAATACCTCACCACTCAATCTCAATGTTTCACCCGCAAAAAATTTGAATATCTGCCCGGCTCGCGCCACCTCTCCTATTCCTTCAACCAAGGTTTTACCTTCTTCGCGAGACAGCAACTCCCCGAGCTCTCCTTTACGAGACAAGATTTCACTTCCGATTGCATCCAAAGCATCAAATCGAGCTTGAATCCCGCTATTTGCCCAAACCTTCTCGGCTTTGCAGGCGGCATCAATCGCCAACAATGACTGTGCAGTATCCGCCTGGGAGTACTCTCCAAGCACATCCGAAAGGTCTGATGGGTTAACATTTTGAACAACACTTGAGCCGGTAACCCAAGCTCCATCAATTAAATTTTTATAAACAGACATACGACTCTCGCTGATAATGATCTGTCGGAAATACTAATCATTGCCTGACGCGAAATCTTTGCACCGATTCCGCTTAAAACTGTATCTTTTGCACAAAACCTTCTAGGTCGCCGGCAACCAACCAAGTCAGCAAAAAATAAAACCTTGGCAAGCGGCCACTAAAAAGGGTAATAATAAAAAGGCGAATAGAGAGAATCAGTTCCGACTAATACAATAATTAATAAGATTAGAAATCATGCGTAAATACTTTTTTTTCATCCTAGTTTTGACTCTCGCGTTAAGTGAAAAAGCTTGCGCGCTAACACTCGATGAACTCACGCAGAACACCCCCCTAAGCGACGGCTTTGTGGGAATAGTCTATGATAAAAAAGAAGGAAAAACCTATCTAAAAATCAACAACTTAGGTGAAGACTTTATATATCAAACCAGTCTTCCTAGCGGACTTGGGTCGAACGATGTCGGATTGGATAGAGGCCAATTAGGCAGTACCAGATTGGCCGTTTTTGAACACACTGGAAACAAGGTTTTTCTAAGGCAAAAACCGGTTCGCTATCGAGCAAACACCGACAACCCTACCGAGGCATTAGCCGTGGATGAGGCATTTGCTTCATCGATTCTCTGGGGCTTTCCTGTGGTCGAAAGTAACGACAATTGGGTGCTAGTCGATGCCAGTGAGTTCGTACTTCAAGACAGTCATGGCATAGGTCGTCACCTAAAAAAAATCAAGCAAGGTGACGGTTACCAGGTTGATTCCTCTCGCTCAGCGTTGGATATTGCGTGGTCTAAGAGCTTCCCAGATAACACAGCATTACAGTCAATCATTACCTTAGTCGGTAGCAAGCCAGGTAACCATGTAAAAAGTACCGTCCCCGATCCGCACGCAATAACAGTAAAAATGCACCATAGCTTTATACGCCTGCCTGATGATGGTTACACGCCAAGAAAATTCTTTCCCAAGAGCGGTTACTGGACGCTCAAATTCAAAGACTATGCGCAACCGATCAATGAAGATATAAATCAACAATACATTGCCAGACACCGACTGCAAAAAAAGGACCCAGCGTCGGATATAAGCGACGTGATCAAACCCATTATTTATTACCTAGACCCCGGTGTTCCAGAGCCCGTAAAGTCAGCGTTGCTCGACGGTGCGAGATGGTGGACTGAGGCGTTTGAAGCCTTGGGGTATCGCAATGCTTATCAAGTTAAAATGCTTCCAAGTGATGCCGATCCGATGGACATTCGATACAACGTCATTCAATGGGTACACCGCTCTACACGCGGATGGTCATACGGTTCTTCCGTCATTGATCCGCGCACCGGAGAAATAATCAAGGGGCACGTAACCCTAGGGTCCTTGCGAGTTCGTCAAGACTATCTGATTGCTCAGGGCTTGATGGCACCTTTTTCTGAAAACGAAGACGATCAGGCATTAATGGATTTGGCGCTGGCTAGAATCCGTCAATTGGCCGCCCATGAAGTTGGGCACACTCTCGGACTGAGCCACAACTTTGCGGCCAGTAATTACGACCGAGGCTCAGTCATGGACTACCCACACCCACAATTTGAGCTTATAAACGATAAAATAGTAGCTCCCAATGCTTATGGGGTTGGACTAGGCCCATGGGATAAGGCCGCGATCACCTATGGTTACAAGGAATTTACGAGCGAATCCGAATCGGAAGCATTGCAAGATCTACTCGCGGAAAATGATCGTAAAGGTCTCCTATTTATCTCGGACGCTGATGCTCGAGATCCAGGCAGCCCACACGCGCACGCAAGCCTTTGGGATAACGGAAAAGACGCCGTTTCGGAGCTAGAGGCTGTCATGAAAATTCGGGAAAAAGCGATATCCAACTTCGGTGAAGATAACCTCAAGAACGGCAGGAAATGGTCTGACTTAGAAGAAATTTTCGCCCCTGTGTATTTTTTTCATAGATACCAAATCGGAGCGTCGGCTAAATGGCTCGGCGGCCTCGAATACGATTATTCAGTTAAGAACCCTAACAACGTTCCTTGGCAAACCGTTATCGCAGGCGAAAAGCAACAACACGCTTTAAGCAGCATGCTAAAAACGTTGCAGCCCAGTTTTCTCAATGTAGGCCCGAGAATTGAAAGCCTACTAGTTCCTAAGGCAACTGAAAACCGAAGAACGCGAGAATCTTTAAAAGGTAATACGGGCGTCAGCTTTGATCACTTAGCCTTAGCATCGGCCTCGGCCCAACATACTATTGGCTTAATTTTTAACAAACATCGATTGGCTAGAATTGCTCAGCAAAGCGCGAGCGATACCCAAATCCCATCTATTCGAAAAATAACCAAGCAAATAAACGAAACAATTATCAATAGACAGTACAGCGGATTGAACGCCAAGATTCATCAAAAAGTGGTAGACCTAATTTATTCCAACTACATGAACTTGCTAATAGATAAGAGCACTCCCAGCACCGTAAAAGCGGAGATATTCGCCGCCCTACTTTCTGAGACCTCCTATCAAAAAGCACGCCTTAAGAAGGTCGCACAATCTTCCGACTACTACGGCTTTCATGCCTATCAGCTTTCGCGTTTAAAGAACTTCCGCGAAGCCAAAGTGAAAGAGAAAATCATTCTTCCGTCAATGCCACCTGGCTCACCGATATAAAAGGGTCTGTTCCATCCGACATGCATTAATTGGGGTGACTAACCGTTGCCCCAGCACGCGAAAATAGACCGACTGGCATCAATAATAAACTAGCTAAATCAGTATGATTCCCAGCAGTGAAATGCAGACTAACGCAGCTGAAAACAGCACAATGTAAATCATGAGCAATACGGTACTTTTAAGTAAGGTAACGGGCCAACTTTGTTCAAAAGCGGTTTTGAGACTCAAACACATGTAGATCCCGATCCACATCCAGATAAAATATTGTATTGTCGATCCGATTTCATTATCAAAACACACCGAAATTAGACCAATCACAAACATCGCTGCAAACAAAAAGCTGTGGTTGTGGAGTGCGAGTACCAAGTGCTGAGCGTAATACCGATTGCTGCCGATGTAGAAAATTTTCAAAACTAACGCAAATAACGGTAATAAGAGCAATACAACGGGAGGCGAGCTATCAATCAGTTTATCGATCAATAGCTCAGGGCGTTCTTTGGCTATTGCCAGCGAACTTTTCAGCTTCTCTTCCATGGCCGTATTAAGTTCCTTATTCTTTTTTTCACTCGTGAAGGGAACCGCTAAATTCACATGAATGCCATCTATTGCTTTATCAATATTCTTTGATGTTTGACCAGCATCATCCTCAGCCTGACTCAACACATCGGCACCCTCTTGATTGCTACTGACGCCTTTCAGGGTGGTGTTTGTAGTACTAGCCTCCTCAACCACGGTTTCAGAAACGACCTCAGGTTGAGTACCGTCAGGAGTGGTACTACCAATTTTTATATCACCAGCAAAAAACGCGATACCAGAGAGCAATAAGAAAAAGGCTATGCTGGTTATCAAATACAGTCGGATGGGCGTGATGTAGCGGGCGCGCCTATTGTTAAAATATTCTTTGCTTAACAACCCTGGGCGAAACAAGAGGTATATTGTTGTCCGCCATGCTTTTGACTTTAGGCTGAAGAGTCCTTCAAATGCCTCGTTGACTAAGGTTAAGAAAAAACGGTCAACGCCCTTCTGGTTTTGACCACAATTCGAACAGTATTGACCTCTCAGCTCATGATCGCAGTTTGGGCATACGGCAACATTAGAATTCATTCTTACTCTCAACCCTTTTAAGCGGGCGCACTTTAACCTGGACACCCATTAGTATTGTTGAGCTTTGATGAATAATCAACAAAGATACATTGTCACGGGTTAACTTATCAATAGCCCGCACCTCAGCGCTCCTGACCTGACCTAACCACACCGAACATCCTCATCGAACAACAACACAAACTGTAATGCGCTGTAATGGCAGCAAGCTCACCCCTGCAATAGACTTTTTAAGTCATCTTAAATGAAGCTTCGACCTAGGAGCCGTGACCAACAGTAAGGTGTGGCTAAGGCATTGAGCCTGCCAATGATGCAAATATTAATTCGATTTCAGCTATTTTATACGGAACGTAATCATGACCAAGCTCATTACTCTGATCAGTGACGTTGTTCAAGACGTTGAACATCCTTTAATCCGAACGTCACTACAAAGCGCGTTCGATCAATCGTTGACCAAACTGGATGCGATTGAAAGCTCCTTTACCACATTAGCAACCTCCGTTGCTTCATCAAATAATTTGAACGTCTTTTTTCATAATTGGAGCATGACAAATAACAGCGCCATTGGGTTATCAGGATTTTGCAACAGGCTAACTATGCGCTGGCGCAGCGAAACAAACGGTGTCGGTAACGCGCAAACAAGCACAAAATACATGAACGCGCTATCTCACTTAAACAGGGTCACCGACGAAGACTTGGGAGCGACTGGCGGCAAGCTTCACTATGATCTCTACTACCAAATGGCGACAATGATCTGTCAAAACGACGATTGGATGTCGCGGCAACATTTAATGTCTGAAGGCAAGGAGTTTAAGCAGTGGAAAGATAGATGCATGGTCAAAGACAAGGATCTTTTTATGGGGTTCCTTGTAACGCTGGTTCATGAAGTCTACACACACGGAGAAGTGGAATATATCTTACCCCTATTTGATCAATGGCTTCGTGACACACGGAGCTTTAACGACAAGGAGCGTCGACGCTGTTTGATATGGATAGACGTGCACACTAAAGGAACAGAAAGAAATCACTTCAATGAGACACTTCAAGCGCTTCCTGATTTGTGTTCGATATTAGGTAGGAAACTAGAAGACTATCAACTGGTTAACCTATTCAGTGAGTATCTCTCTAAGAAAGCAAACGTCATGGTGGCATTAAAAGAGCAAATAGATCAAAACAACCAACCAATCTACTTAGAAGCACAAGCCTAAGATTGATGAACACTTCAAGCGTAGAGAAAATGAGCGAAAAAAAGGATCTATTTCTTGCCCATCAACAAGAGCTTTTGATGCACCTAGCACCCATTAAGAATTTCTTACCTTACCTAGATTGCTGCTTCAACCCCTACCCGGTTACCGTGCCAAAGGATGTGTCGACGAACTTACATGCTCTCGCAAGCATACTAATTAAATCATTAGACTTCGTTGCCACGAACTACATCTCTAGCGAAAGTATGCAAGCTGAAATGCCGTTGCCGAAACGCTTTCTACCATTATTAAACTCTGCTCAGTCCCAACCGTATCGAATGGGGACAGTACGACCCGACCTGATCTTTGGCGAGCGTGGCTCCATTAAAGTCTGTGAAGTGAATGCGCGTTTTCCGCTCAACGGCATGACCATAAGCCAAAAAATAAACGAGGCTGTCGGACAAGCGAGCTACCTGAGTCGACGCGGCTATCAAGCAAGCACACTGAGCAAAAATATCTGCGAGCAAATGCTGGCCAGATTTCCAACAGACAAAACCTTAGTGCGCGTCTCGCAAAGTGAAGACGGTGGAGAGAGTCAGTACTTTCTCGAGGAGTTCAATAAGCTTGGCGGCCAAAGCATACAAGTAAGACCAGAAGAACTCTCTCTTGATTCGCGCAATAATATTAAACTAGGCGCGTCGACTCTTTCCAATTTCGTATTAGAGATGGATCGAGAAGAACTTTTCGCATTCGATCCAAAAGTGATCACTCAAATAATTCAAAATAGCAACTACATCAATGATGTCCGAACCCTCATTTTGATACACGATAAGCGAGTGTTATCACTCATCAATGATCCATTAATCATGCGCCCACACCTTGGGGTATCAGAACATGAGTTCCTTCAACGCTATTTGCTAAAAGGAAAAGAACTCAGCAAGCAAAGCCAACGCCAAGAAGTACTGACCTCACAAAAAAGCTGGGTACTAAAACGAACCAGTGGTGGAAGAGGAATAGACCTTCTTATTGGCAGTGATACCAGTGCTGGGCGATGGGGCCATGTTATCAATGAACTCCGGTCGGAGTTTACCGCTCAAGAATACGTATCGCCCTACAAAATGCCAATTACACACTATATGGATCAGGATAGTCGGTTTAGTAACCCAATGTATTTGGTCGGTTCCCTACCCTGTTTTGACGGAAAATCCTTCGGGCTGGGTATGTTTAGGGCATCAGAACAGCCTTGCGTCAATATTGGCAAAGGGCAAGGCCAAGCCATTTTTTTGCCCAGCGCGCAAAGCGATGAACCGACTGTCGAGTTGCGTAGGACTCAGCCCTTTCAGATCCAGCATTAGCACAGTTCACAAATATGAGACTTTTGTTTATCACTGATCATCGCTACCACAAACCGTTTGATTCGGTATACGCGTTGGCGGCTTGGGTTGATTCCATTGAGGGGATCGATGCTTACGTGTCCAGCATCGGCACTTCTGACAATACTTCACGAATGAAGCAGGCGCCTTTTACTTATATTTCAGCGGTTCGCCCAAACCAAAATCTGGTTTACCAAAAACGCAGGTCATGCTTTTCGACCGCTCCCCACTGTCTGCCCGTAACGGATTTTGATGTCATCTGTTTGCGTGTACTGCCGATATGCATTACCACCCTACAGAGTTTAGAGGAGTCATTTTCTCACGCGCGGTTCATCAACACGGTTGACGGTATAATTAAGACTGAATCTAAGGAGTACTTGTCGAACATCGCTGCGCATTGCCCTACGCTCAAAGTTTGTCACACAATAGAGCAGGCGCTTGAATTTATCTCTCGTGGCCCTGCGGTTCTCAAACCCCGATACGGCTATGGTGGGTACTCCAATTTACTTATCAATGACGAGTCACTCTTTGATGGCGCTAACACGTTTCCACGCAGCCATTTAGTGTCCCTTCTCACGGAAAAGTTTAAGTGCGGTGAATCCTATCTTGCGATGGAATTCTTACCACGCTACGTCAAAGGGGATAAGCGAATTCTGGTCGTCAATGGCAGCATCGTAGGAGCCAGCCTCCGCGTACCCCAAGAAAGCTGGCTGTGTAATATATCCAGTGGGGGTAAAGTCCTTAAAGCAAGCGTAAAACAAGAAGAACGAAACGCGATAAACCAAATAACACCCCAGCTAAAACAAGAAGGCATCACCATGTACGGCGTTGATACCTTAGAAAATGAACAGGGACACCGCCAAGTGACAGAGATAAATACCTGTTGCCCTGGCGGCTTTCATTCAATTAGCCACACCTTAGGTGACCCACTTATTCAAGCAAAAACTGTTCAAGCGTTTAAGGGAAACTTGGGAATTTGAAGATGCCAATCAGCTTTTCCGTGATCGTTCCGTTATATAATAAACAAGCGTACATAGAACGTGCTCTAAACTCGGTATATGCTCAAACGCATGCCCCAAAAGAGCTGATTATCGTCAATGATGTATGCACAGACGACAGCATCCTTGTTGCGCAAAAATCACTGGCCCGGCTTAAACAGAGACGCCCAGAGATACACGTTACCATTCTCCATAATAAGGAAAACAAAGGACCCGGAGCAGCGCGAAATTATGGCCTGCAAATAGCCACATCGGAATACGTCCTATTCTTGGACGCGGACGACGAATACCAACCTAGATTACTGGAAAAAATTCAACGACTCGTCAAAGATGAGCGCGCGGACATGATTATCTTCGGGTACCGCAGGCTGCCAGACAACCGTGTTTTACCTTCACCGACAATAACAGCACCCGGTTGGCTCACCCCTCATGATCACGAAACCTATCGACTAAACGATCCGTTGAGCATTGTCTATGATCGTCGGTACCCGTTAGGCCCAGGGAGCAATGTTGCAATTAAGCGAACCGCGACGCACGGGCTGCGCTACGATGAGACCGCCAAGGTTTATGAAGGAATCGATTTTTGGTTTCGAGTGATGCAAAAAATAGTTAACGTCGATGGCAACGTTTTTTACTTAGTGGGCGAATATCATGTCGTTCATAGTGTTCCGGAAAGCCTAATCCGAAAAAAATTAGCCATCACGGACATCGAATACCCCAGAGTTCTAAAACGGTATGCATTTTCCGACGATCGATATGAAAAAGCGCTACGAATTCGCGTGGCTAAAATGTGGTTCGGCAACAGTTATTCCAGATTGAATAAAGTGATCGATAAACTGTTGTTTATTTGGCGCTGCCGAAATCTAGCCAAGACAATAATTCAGTCCAATCAGTTTCCCGGCAGCCAGTAAAGAAAAAGGAAAACCCTGCCTAACCGATTTGGCTCATTTCATTGACGGTAAACTCCGCAACCGCGCCTTCTGTCGCTTTCAAGTATGACTGAAGGTGTGTATTCCCCATATGCGTTTGCCATAGGTCTCTCGACTCCCAATTCTCGAAGAACAAAAAATGTTCAGGATTTTCATTATCTTGATGGAGATCGTAGTTTATACAACCAGCCTCTGCTCTCGTGACATCAATCAACTTTAGGAGCTCTGATTTGACAAGCTCAATGCAATCTTTATTCGCCCTAACGTTGGCGACGATGGTAAGTTTAGACATATAAGTCTCCGCAGTGGTTATGTTTAAGGGGTGGATCTTTAGTGAAAATAATCAGGTTCTCGAGCAAAGCAATTAGAATCCTTCGAGCACAAGCTTGCCTATCGAGGTTCTGGATTCGAGTTCTTTGTGTGCACGACGCAAGTTTTGAGCATTGATCAAACCCAGGTTCTTACCTGCCGTGGTTTTCAGATATCCCTGATCCAGCAATTTTGATAATCGGTTGAGCAACACGCGCTGTTCCCCCATGTGGCTAGCAGCATGCATAGAGCGAGCAAACATAAACTCCCAATGCAGTGACAGACTCTTAGGTTTTATCTTCGCCACGTCCAATACGCTTGGATCATCGATCAGACCAATTTTCCCAAATGGTTCCAGTAGCTCTATGTAAGTGTCGAAATAGGACTCCGTATTATTCAGACTTGCAATGTGTGTCAACGGCTTAAGGCCTAATGCTTGAATTTGAGGGGTGAGTGGCTCTCGGTGATTGACCACATGATGTGCTCCTAGTTCTTTAACCCAGGCCTGAGAACTCGCTCTCGACGCTGTGGCGATAATTGTGGCCCCCGTAAGCGTTGCAGCTAACTGAAGCAAAATTGAACCGACTCCGCCAGCAGCTCCGACAACCAATAATACGTCATCCGATTTTTCAATGTCCGCCGGCGATTGTTGGTCTATCGAAAGATGTTCAAACAACAACTCCCAAGCGGTTATGGCAGTCAACGGCAACGCCGCCGCGTCAGCATTACTTAAATTCGTTGGCTTTACGCCAACAATGCGCTCATCAACCAATTGATATTCTGCATTGCTGCCTGAGCGTGTAATATCACCGGCATAGAACACGTTATCCCCAATTGCATAGTGCTCGACGAGCTCTCCAATCGCCACTACTTCGCCGACGGCATCCCAGCCCAAGATGTTCAACTCATTTTCTTCAGACGACCTAGTTTGACGAACTTTATAGTCAACGGGGTTCACACCAACCGCCGCCACTTTCACTAATAGGTCATGACCATTCGCGCTAGGCTTTGGGATGTTGACGTCGATCAATGCGTCCTCATTGTCGATCGGTAGAGATTGCTTATATCCAATGGCTTTCATTCGGTTCACCTGGTAAATGGCTCTTACTTTGTTAGGAGGCTTGCCATGCTAGTTCTTTAAAGACACAATAAAAACCGGCTAATTATTGAATTACTTTCAAATAATATTTGAATATATGCTCTTAAAAGATCTTCAGGTTGTTCTCCAAGTCGCGGAATTTCGCAGCATCACGGCCGCAGCGGCCAGCCTCGATATGCACACCGCCACGGCCAGTGCCGCCGTAAAACGGGTAGAAGCGAGTCTTGGAGTGGAATTATTCACCCGTACGACCAGAAAATTGACGTTATCACAGGCAGGAGAACGCTATATCCCAGAATGCCAGCGTGCATTGCAGACGCTGGATCACGCGAAGCATTTGATATCAGAAAACTCTGGGGCAATCAGTGGAGAGCTACGACTGGCTGTCTCGTCTGACCTTGGACGAAATTTGGCGATGTACTGGTTAGATAACTTAGCGTCTCAACATCCTGAGCTCCAAATTAAACTTCACTTGAGTGACAACAACGTAGACTTCTATCGTGACTCAGTAGACGTTGCTCTGCGATACGGAAAGCCTGAGGACTCAAACTTTTATGGCTTTAAAATTTGTGACGTTCCCAGAGCGCTGTGTGCCTCTCCTGAATACCTGACATTACACGGTCACCCTAACCAGCCAAAGGAACTCGATCAGCATAATGGTCTATTTTACGAACTGAGCGGGGTTATACACAACAATTGGGTATTCACTAATAACGGTGAGCAGTCTAAAGTCCGAATGAAAGGCAACCGAGCGTCTAACGATGGCGATGTGGTACGACGATGGTGCATTGCAGGCAAGGGGTTAGCCACCAAGTCTTGCTTGGACATTGCACAAGATCTAAAACTTGGCAAACTCGTCAATGTCATGCCCGCTTATGAACCGCAAGCCACCGAGCTTTGGTTAATCTGCCCGAGTCGGCAGTCAATCGTTCCCGCGATTCGCTTATTGCGTGATTCCTTGAGAACAGAGACGGCCAAAATACTGGCCTCGCTGCCCGATTGAAGGCTGAACCTTTTTCAACCCTTTTCTAGTCTTTTTGCTTTGGAACTTCCCAATCAGGCGGATTAGCACCCTCGACTAAATACCATGGGTCCGGATCATTGGCGTATTCCGGCTCCACCGCTGGCAATATCCAACGCAATGCAGACAATGCCTCACCATGATAGATGCTCCAATGAGACTCAGTTTGACTATTATCGACATACTTTACTTGCAGGTTCTTTAGCGAAGATTGCTCAATAGCCAATCTGAGTTCGTCAAGCCCCTTCTGCATTGTTCCACCTTCGTTGGCCATCGTGATGTACAACTTACGGCCACCATCTGAATGTTTGCCCAATAGCTTTGTCGCGGACTTTGCAAGATTACGGTCGTCGTACCAAAGACTTGGACTAATCGCAACGTAGTCTGTGAACGAATCAGGCTTCTTAAGCAGAGTTTCAATTATGAACAAGCCTGCCAGAGACTCTCCCATGACAATGCGCCTACCGTCAGTTCGATACGTCTTTTCAGTGAATGGGATCACGCGCGATGTCAAGAATGCTCGAAACGCATCGGCCCCTCCTACGGTTCCCTCAGGTCGATCGTATCGGGGGTCAATGTTGATTGATGTCAGTTCAAAAAGGCGTCGTTTCGTTTCGACACCCACAACAATCGCTTCTCGAAACACGTAGGGATTGATGGATGCGAGTGATACAAGCCCTGCGATGTGTTTGAAATCTTGGTCAACCCCTCCGTCAATCAAATATATCACGGGATAGCTCTCTACCTCCTCCTTACTGTAACTGGCCGGTAGATAGACGTTTACGGAATACTCTTCACCCTCATTGTCTATCCTATGAGAGAGGCCAAGAGAAATCTCATGTGCACTGGCCAAGACCAATTCGCTGGCTGTAAAGATAAACGCAAAAGTCGTGCCTAGGAGCACCACAAGCAATTTTTTCATAACGACTCAAACCGAGAGAATATTAATACCGCCAAGACTATACACCGATAATTCTGCAAGAAGATAATTGACTAAAAATTAGTCCAAAGTTTAATCCTAAAGTCGAATATCGAATGCCTCACTTACGAGGAGAGGCAGATAAGAATGTAAAGCAAACTTGACAAATTCCATTTGGAACGATAAGTTAGTTGTCAAGCAAGCTTGACACAACCGGAGAACCACATGTTAAACAGTAAACAATATTATTGGGAGTTTGGTACCAGCATGATTTTATACGCAGCGGCCGTCGTATTAAGTATTTCCATTCTCACATCTAATCCAGAAACGCCTTGGGCGATATTGATATCACTACTACCAATCCTACCGGCAATTTTCGCGACCGCGGCTGTCATACGAGCCCTTAAAAAACTCGATGAACTTCAGCAACGGATTCAACTAACAAGCTTTGCGGTCAGTTTTGCCGTCGTTGGACTGACTACCTTTTCCTATGGCTTCTTGGAAAATATTGGGTTTCCCCATATACCTTACCTATGGGTGTTTCCATTTATGGTGTGCACCTGGGGCATCGCTACGCCGATAGTTGCGAGAACCTACAAATGAAAAACAAGCTGAGCGCGCTCAGAAAAGCGGGCTCCATTTCTCAGGCGGAAATGGGTAAGCTTTTAGGAGTTTCCCGTCAAACTATTAATGCCATAGAAAACGGTAAGTATGACCCCAGCCTACCGCTAGCGTTTAAAATTGCTGAGCATTTCAAACTATTGATCGAGGATATTTTTACTCCCGATTGAGGGTTACTCCGGCAGCTACGCAAAGCGTTCTATATATTGGCACCGCTGACACAAATTTTCGACTAGCTGCTTCTGTTTAAACCCTTTGATGATATCTTGCGCTCGACGAGACCCCAAAATATCCAAAATAGATGCATTTTTAACATTCCCAAGCGGTATCGCAGCTTCTTTGTCTAAACAACAAGGCACTACCGTGCCATCAACCAAAACACCGAAATGAGAAGACAGACCGTAACACCTTCCTGCGGTGCCGAGTACGGGAAGATCCAAGCTTGGCCAAACGAACTCAGTGTCAAAATGCAAATAGAGCCGGCCCTTAATATTGACACTCTTTTTCTTTCGAACATCCAGCTCAGTCGGCGCATCAAACTCGAATCGTTCACAGATCCGTTCCAGCATGTGCGTATTAGGCGTTTGGCTACCCAATGGGTCATTCAGATTCCACAGACGAAAATTTAGATATAATTCAGGCCGTTCCTGAAGCGCTCGCTCAGCATACCCGAATATGCGTTCCAAATAGTTAGTTGGGTCTTTGTCAGGGAAGTTATCAAAGAAGCTGTGCAACGAAAAGTTAACTTGAAAAAATCGTGGGTGAAGCATCAATTCGTATTTCTGCGGGCGGAGCAAGACGCCGTTAGTTACCAAAAATACGTTGGCATCATACTCGTCACATATGTCCATCATTTGCTCTAACTGAGGGTGCACCAAGGGGTCTCCCATCAAATGAAAACAAATCAACTCTGTCAAAGGCGCTACTTGTTTGACGGTATCTCGAAATAGGTCAAGATCCATCATCTTGTTATCGCGTAACACAGCGGGACAGAAACTACATTGCAAATTGCAAATGTTACTTATCTCGATGTGCACCTTATGAAATCGTTTTTTCATTCGCGCGAGAATGCACGCGCCCTACGATACAGTCAAGCGATCGTGCTCCATTGTGTGACTAGGGCCAAAAAAACGCGTTATGCATTGTCTACAATCAGCCCAGAGAGATCCTACTCTATTAATCTGTAGGCATCTCGAGTGATTCAATCTCGACCTCAATGTCTTCCAGTTTCATTCGAATTAAACCTTGAGCGTCCTTCAGGCCACGATTGTAATAATAGCCACCCAAATTCTCAGAGAGAAAGTCTATTAAAAACTCAGCATCAAATTGGCCTATCTCTTGGTTTAGCTCCGATTCAAAATAGCCTTGGAGCTTATGCACTAACAAAGCAGTTTCTTCGTTGTCAAACGTAATTTTGTCCATTAACTAATCGCTCCTCTGTGTATCATTTTCGTAAAACGCCCTAATCAACAGTTATTATTTTCAATCTTCGTCAAGTCGAGACATCTCGCTCGTAGTTAGCAAAGTCAGCGTGGTGACCTTACTCTCAGGCGATTGATAAAGGAAACCAACACAAAGCTAAGTAGCATAAGTAAATACCATGAAATCAGCTTTTCAGGAGCAACCCACTGCCATCCCGACACTTGATTCGGATAAATCCAAACATTGGTATAGGTAGCAATGTTTTCAGCGATCCATATAAAAAGAGCGACAAGAAACCATCCAAGCAGTATGGGCATTCGCCTGTAGCTTGAATCAACTCTAAAGTATATCGTTGTTCGATAAAACAGTAACACCGTAACGCCTAACAATGCCCATCGGATGTCGATTATGTAATGATGAGTAAAGAAGTTGAGATAGATTGCCACAACAAGAACCAACGTCCGTTTTTGGGCCGGATAGCCAGAGAATTCAAACTGAAAAATACGCCACACTCTGGCAATGTAACTACCAACCGCACTGTACATAAAACCGGTAAATAGAGGCACATTTGCGATGCCGAAGTAATACTCTTCAGGGTAGGTCCAAGAGGCGATTGCGTCGGATGTTTTGAACAACTCCATGATGGTGGCAACAATATGAAACACCACGATCACCAACGCCTCTTTTATAGTTTCAAGTTTAGTTACCAGTAAACAGAGTTGGAACAAAACGGCCGATAAAAAAATAAAATCGTAACGATGGATCCCCTCAACAGGATACCAATATTTCGTAATCACCATTAACGACAAAAGAAAACCACCAAACAGGCAGGCCCTGGCTTGTTTAACGCCAAAAACCCAGAATTCGCGAATTGATTTTAGCGCCACAGGTTTTCGAACGTATATCGCAGTTAAGTGTTTAAGGTAGCTTATAGAAACATAGCTGCTGTTAACAGGCGTATGAGCGCCACCAGCCACACAACCGACAATCGCCTCAGCCTAAGATATTGAAATCCATCAGAGCTGGCTTTAAGGCTAACGTTAGTATCGGAGGCCACCCGTAGCAAATACTGGATAGCCTCCCTTTTGCTTACAACTTCGCGTTACTTTGGAACCAGCGGCTTATTATTCAAAGAAAATAAATGACTCACGTAGGTACCCCTCTCTTTATCATTGCCGTGATTATTGTGGCAGCCAAAACAGCCTTTCACGTCAGTCTGATGATAGGTTTCCATGGTTGTGTTGGCAAGCAACTTCGAGCCCACTTGCTCAGCCGTGTCGTTGCCATCAACGGGCACTGAGCCGTCTCGAGTCCAAACCGCACCACTTAAAAAATAGTGCTGGCGCACATCGTCCCCCACCAAAAAACCACGAATATCATTGTTTAGTGAAATAAGTTGGCTGTTATTGTTAGCCGACTCTTTAGTTGGCGCGTTACCCCAAGGCATGGCTCGATAAACATTATTATGAACTATGCCGTTACTCGTAGTAGCACATATCTCTCCTGAATCACACTTCGGCGTCTTTTTGGGCCCAACGACCATTTGCGACTCCAAGGCGCCCTCTCGCTCACCACCATTGGCCATAAAGTTCCATTGGCCCGCCGAATTGTAAGGAATTTCATGCACTATTGGGCCCGGAAACGAGATCGGCGATTCGACGTAATAGTTATTGTCCGGGGCATTTTTTGCATGTTCGATTGTCGCCCAGACCATTTCAGGGTGCCCGCTCACCGGGCCAACTACGTGCATGCCGACTAACGCCAGCGATTTCTGTATGATGGGTTTTTTACTATCAACCGTCCAGGTTTCGTCGCCGAGGTTTCCGACGTAATTTGGTACTGTTGCTTCGATCGTAATGTAATCATTTCGATCCTGTTCTGCGATAGAAAGAATGTCTACCCAAGCGGTCTTAAACTCCATCGTCAGTGCGTCAGCATCAGTCAAAGAAACGCCATTATCAGCGGCATACTGTGTGATCGATTGTAACTCTCCCATCGTCGTAGGGAACGGGACAGTATCGGGTGTAATAACGCCATTTGTGACCGCCGTATTAAACCACGCGTAAACGTCATTAACGTTAATACCAAAATACACCAAAGAGCCATTTAGCGTGAGTAGGGTATCCCCTCCACCCGCTTGACCAGCGGCCTGAATCCGCTGAGGCTTAGCTCCTCGCAAATTAAACTTGTTAGAGTCTTCCGAACTGGATACGTAAGTGCCATTGCCCTCAGCATCAAATATCACATCATAAAACAAGGCGGATTCGAGAACGATGCTCTGTCCGGCTGGCGACGTCACCCACAAAAACATTTGATGCGACCATTTATAAAAGTCGCAAACCGTATTTTCTTCTGGGAAGTCAACACTATTAGCAAACGTGACGGGCCCGTTCTTCGACGCCTTTCCACTAACGAACCAGCTATCGAAGTTACTGTCAGAGAGGTTGCAGGTGGCAACGGGACTATAGGCCAGTGAGTTACCAATACCGACGATAGTAAGAACTGAGATACAAACAAACGCACGAGAAAATTTCCTTAACATTGTGCTTCTCCACTAATTTCGATCTGATCAAGTTACCTCTAGAAGATATAGGCACAGCCATCCCTAAATCGAGTCATGGCAAGATATCACGGGACTCAGATCGAATTCCCCCCCAGATACCCTACTCCACAGAATACGAAGGGGCTCAGAGAAAGAGAATTACACGCCATTACGCAGTCGTGGTGTTCAACTAGTGCTCATGCCTTAAGCCTCAGTATTACGACATGAAACAAACCTTGTCTACAAACAGACTGTGGCCAGTTTCTGATTCTTAGCTTTGAGTGGAAAACAAAATTCTTCCTCAGAACGATCAACATCAACCGCAAAGAGTTTGAATCGTGCTCTGTCACCCTTCACGTAACCCGCTGTGAAG
Source organism: Arenicella sp. 4NH20-0111 (assembly GCF_040366405.1). NCBI lineage: Bacteria > Pseudomonadati > Pseudomonadota > Gammaproteobacteria > Arenicellales > Arenicellaceae > Arenicella > Arenicella sp. 4NH20-0111. Next base: position 536,071 of record NZ_BAABWF010000003.1, on the reverse strand, counting down.
AAAATACGTTTTTCGTCATGACTTAACCGATAGTTAAAAACAGTGGGAGCACCGGTTAAACCCCAACTCAAAGGAAAAGCAGCTCCGCCATTAGTCGACAATGATTTAAGCACGGTGTTTTGATTGGGGGTATCAAGAACATCGAGAAAGAAAACTCTTTTCGATGAGTTACTAGTCAGCACATTGTAGATACGATGGTCAGTTTCTGTCTCAGGAAACTGCCGATTTGCGATCAGTCTTGAGCTTCGCTGAACAAGATCGATGACTGTGAGATGTTGATCAATAGATCCAACACTACGATTTTTAGTCAAGAACGTCATTACCGACTCATTAGCGTTTAGGAAAACATAAGGACTTTCCCACTGATTTGACTTGAGCCTAGCCAGAATAATTACTGGCTGGTTGATCGCTTCAACACTCTTAAACTTCACTTCTCGAATACCACTGGAGACATCGAAAGTAGAAAAAACAACCCCCTTTTCGCTCCTTAAAATATGAACATGTTCTATTGTGAGGCTACCGACATTTACAACTTCATTCACAACAGAGGATGATTGATTCAATGAAACCGACATGATCTTTTTCAAATCATAAGATGACTCCCCTACAGAGAAATAAGCATTTGAACCGTCAGCGGATAACGATAATAAGCTTAAACTTTCAGAGCGACTCTTAGCTAGGTAATGAGATCTAGCGTCACCACCAATTGAAACGCTGCCAATAAAGCTGGGCCCTCCAATAAAGCTGGGCCCGTCAAACTCATCTATTTGATACGCAATGCTATTCCCATCTGCTGACAATAGAAAATTACTTATCCGTTGACCTACCTCTAGCTGAGGCAGCAAATCCAAAATGGTTTGGCCACCACCTATATCCGCGCGATATAATCCATGAATTGGTTCACCCTCTTCGGTTTTCCGGTAGAATCCATAAAATACGTATTCATTATCGGGGGAGAACCTAAAGGAAGAAAAACCAATACCACCTTCGGGCTGCCCAACCGTGATCTTAGTATTGTCCCCCCCTAAAATCGATACTGCCCATAAATCTTGGTCATTCATAAAAACGACCGTATTACTGTCTGAACTTATTTTGAAATCTTTTCTAGAGGGAATTAAATTATCATTAAGACGAATTGGCACACCGCCTTCAATCGGCACTGAATAGAGGCTTTCATATGTGGCAAAAACGACACGTTTGCCATTTGGGCTAATTTCAAAAAACCGAGCGCTTGAAGTTTCTTGCGATGTTAATTCCACGACGGGGCCAGACCCAGTTGTGGGCGCGCTAAAGATTCGATGAGCAAAATCGTCGTCTTCACCTGACAAGTAAACTACGTGTGTACCGTTATGCGATTCCAAAAATTTAGGGATACCGATAGTAAAGTAGTCCAAACCTACATCTAGATAGCCATCACTGAGCTGAACAGGTTGCGATAAAACTTGCTGAGACGTAGCCGATAAAGACAGGAAAACAACGAGTATTTTTATAAATAGAAAAGAGTTCTTCATAACAATGATAAACGTAGGCTAAAACACAAACCGTTTACTGATGATTCAAATTTTATGTTAGCTGACTTGCTAAACACATCAGCGCATATTGGTTAATACAATCTAAAATACGCGACGCATTCTATCTGAAAGAAAAGACGTTAAAGTGACATTTTTGTCTTCTTTTACTTCAACCCAGTCTTACTTGCCCTAATAAGCAAATGTTTGAATGTTCAAATTAGACTGGGAACACCGACTGATCATGCACTCGATATAGAGTCCGCAACCGGTAACCCAAGCGCCCCCCTTGTTTTTGCGCATTTGAGGCCAGCATAAATAACTATGACAATCACTATTCCTCATCAACTTTCCGTTTACGCCGCACCGATTCGTCATAGATGTTCAATAAACCATTCAGGTAAGCAATAATTAAGAAGCCTACAAAAAAGCCCCACATGATCACTCCTTCCCAGCGCCTTAAAAAATCGATCCAGAGCGTAAACATTAGCGCAAGTTTGATAATAGTAAATAAAACTGAGTAAACGACCAATACTGAAAGCAACTTGGAATTAAGTTTGAAACCAGCTTTCGCTGATTGTTTGCTGCGCGAAAGGCTCGACTTATTTGATATGCAAGGTTGACTAAGCAGCCGATGTATTTCCTCGACTTTTTCGGGGTAACTGTCCTTATCAATATGCTTAAGTACATCCAATAAATCTTCCTTCGTGCAACTCGAATAATCAGTCATACATTACCTGTACCAACGTAACCAAAAGAAAGCTGCCTGCAATTAGCGTAAAATTTATGAGCGCACGAAGGCTCCACGGCAAGTGTTTATAAGATATTCGCAGCCCGTTCGTAAACAGTACCATCAAGCTCATTGTAAGGAACCAAGCCGTAAAGAAATAAGATACACGCAGCTTAACCAGGCTAATAGCGACATCATGAACAGCGCCACTGATGCCGAAAGTTAATACTAACGCGAGCCAGGCAGGCAAACTATTAGTCAACGGTCTCATCACCAATTTAGACAAGTAGTATCCCCATATGGGGTTCCAATACTCCCAGAACTGATAAAATGAGCCGGCACCAAATGACCTCGTAAGCATGTTTTTCATTGACCTAGAATCCCCTAAGCCCACGCCATTTCGCCGTCGTACGTACTCAGATAATGAAACCTTTTTACTCATGTCTCTCTTAACATCATTCCTTATCCGTCTCTGCCTGATCGGAAGTAACGTCCTCTTCGGACCGGTCGCCTTGCGCAAGTGTCAGGCACACCACCGCCTAATACGTTCATGCTAACAATAGCGCCAATTCAAAAATAGATTGTCCACTATTTGTTTCTTATACTGCCACAGAAACATCACTCTTTGTGTCGTTGTTGGTAGCTTCAAAAATGCGTTTCGCACCCAAATTGTGTAGATCCGCTTTCTCAATTTTTGATCATGAATATCAGAGCTTGCTCTGAGTTGTCTAAATTGAGCTGGGAGGTATATCTCACCCCCATTATCGACCAATTTTCTGGAAACGCTGTTTTCGGTCAAATGTATAGTGACTTGTATTCCTCCCAACAAACAGGCCGTCCTCTCTCCGTCAGGTAACCCTTTCACAACCCGATACCAAAATTCCAGCCCCTCAAAACAATGTAGATTCTCCTGATAAAGGACTCCCTTCACAGCCTCACGCTTGCAAACAACACTGCTGCCATTCATACCAAAATGGTCGTGCCCAAACGCCGCCACCGGATGATCAATAAAATACACTTGCTCATCTATTCGTTTGGATACATCACTAAGCTCATCAATCACTGGCAATACTCGCCCGCCGACATCTCGTTCAAACTGCAGAAATAGCAAACTGGGATTATGAGCCTTGAAAATACGCTCAGCATTTTCAAAAACACCGTCATGATACTCGTCGTCTGCGTCCAATAAGAAAACGTAATCTCCCGTCACCTCTTTAAGTGCGCTATTTCGGGCCACACTTGGGCCTCCATTTCGAGAGTGATGAATGAGCTTAATATTGATGCCTTCGCATGCGGCTGTATTGTCACGTAGAAAATCATCAAGCACCTCCAAGCTGTTATCGGTGCTCACGTCGTCAACAATGAGGATTTCGTACGGCGTTTTAGACTGAGTAATGACCGATCGAAGGGTTCGAGAAATGTACGGCGCCTTATTGTAAAGGGTGATGATGACGGAAAATCGCACGTATTTAGCTCCTTACCTATAGTGTGTTAGATCTTGTCGGTAACTGGCATCGTCTGTGGCATCGCCCTTGACTGCGATTTCGAAGCGGGCAAATCACCCCCTAAACGATTCACACGACTCACCCAGTTATAAGTAGCCGCGAACACTTCGTCGCTTTTACCTAGCTCATTAAATCCGTGACCAGCGCCATCAATGGTTATTGTTTCAAAACTTGGTTCAAGAGTTGAGTCTATGTACTCAAAGTTATTCACCCAAGACTCGTTGATCGTTGTGTTCCCCGCAAAAATCAACATGATCGGTCTCTTTACCTTTTTAACGACGCTCTTCCCTTGCTGCGCTCTTTCCTTGATCAGCTTGGGTGACAACATGTACTGAATTTTGAGCTTTGCAACGTAATAACCCAGCCGCTCGTCGTACTCAAAAGGGCCGGTTTCCGTACTGCCATTTTGCAAACCGGTATCCCACAAAATAAAACTGCGTATAAGGGATTGCTTGGCATTCATGGCAATGCACCCTCCAATGCTGTGGCCAACCACATGAACGGATTGATATCTGTCTGCGAAAAATTGAACGACTGAACTCAAGTCTTGACTGAAATCAGATAACGACGAGTCAACCAATCTTCGTCCATCGCGTTCGTTGGAAAATAGATCAAAGCGGCAGGTATCGATTCCTCTTTCAGGGAAAAAACGCGCTGCATTGTAATAGAGGTGGTTCTCTTTCTCGCCAGTTAACCCATGAACGAAAATCACAAGGCAATTAGCAGGACGATTCTGATTCAGAACACCGTAAATTCGGTGCCCGTCAAAAGAGGGGATGGAAAAAAATTCCTCGCGCATACTACTTTCACTCTCGTCCGGCTGTCTATTCCTTCAGTGATTATGCACGGCTCAGTTAGCCATCAAACATACCGGTAATAGGGTGTAATATCAGACTTATCTACTTTCGCCACTTTGCCCAAGGGTCTGGTGTACCATCGGCCTTGACTGGCGAATGACTATTTGAAGATCGAGTGTTTTCTGTCTCCTCAGAAGAAGATCCTTGGTCGACATTACGCTGTGGACGACGCCGACTACTTCCCGCTGAGCCCGTGTTAGATCGAGCCGACGGCGTTGCAAAAAACTCCGGCTCCCCAAGCTCAATAGTCGCCGCAGAATCCGATGCCCTGGGTTCTTCAATTATTCGATTTCTAGGCGGCAAATCAGTTTGCTCACCTTGTGGCAAGGGGTATTGCAAAAACTTATACAGATACAAATCTTCCAATCGCTCGCGTGCCCACTCTGTCCTTTTTAGAAACTTAACGCTGGATTTAAAACTGGGGTAGTTTTTAAAACATGATATTGGCAACTGTTCGGCTAGAATATCCCAACCATACTCGCGGACTAGATCCCCGAGCAGCGCATCCAATCCAATGCCATTGAGTGGGTGGTTTTTGAGTTTTTCATTCATTTTAATGCATCTATTTGTAGAGTCGAATACGAAGGTCAGAGCCAGTGGGTTATGACGTAAGTTTTTTAATAAAGGGGCCAAGGGTCAACCCTTGCACCACGATCGAGAACACCACAATAACGTAGGTTAAAAATAGGACTAAATCTCGGAATTCTCCCACTGGCAAACTCAAGGCTAGGGCCACGGATATGCCGCCGCGCAAGCCACCCCAAACTAGAATTTTGACAATATGAGGGCTCAAGCTAGTTTTTAATCGAATCAATTGAATGGGAAGTCCCACGCACAAAAAGCGCGATATCAGGACGACGGCAATGAGCAGTAAACCCGCGACTAACCATTGTACATCAAACGGAATAATCAACATTTCCAAACCAATCAGAGCAAACAAAATGACGTTTAGAATTTCATCTATCAACTCCCAAAACTGATCGACACTTTCTCTCGTTTGCTCTGACATGGCGTGTTGGCGCAACACATTACCGGTGATTAAACCCGCCACAACTACGGCGATAGGGCCCGAAGTATGCAAGGCCATTGCCAAGCCATATCCCCCCATAACCAAGGCAAGTGTGATCAAAACTTCGACCTTGAAGTTATCGATAGTATTAATTAAATAGTAGCCAATTGCGCCCAAAACCAAACCAAAGAGTATTCCTCCTACGGCCTCTTCCAAGAACACTAAGCCTATATGAGCAACCGTTAACTCAGCCTCACTTTGCAGCAATAACAATAAAACCGTAAAAATCACCACTCCAACACCGTCGTTAAACAAGGACTCACCCGCTATGGTGGTTTCTAAATCCTTACTCACCCCCAACCGTTTAACTGTAGCCATTACCGCAATAGGATCGGTAGGAGAAATCAATGCACCGAACAACAGACAATAAAGATAAGGAAGATGACAATTGAACAATGCGAGCAAGTAATAAGCCGCGGTTCCAACAACAAAAGTCGAGAGACAAACACCCACGGTAGCCAAACTCAAAATAACCCACTTTTGCTCGCGCAAATCGTTCAGATTTACATGCAGTGCGCCAGCAAACAGTAAAAAGCTAAGCATGCCGTGCATCAACGTCTGATTAAAATCGACACCTGACAAAAGTGCCGTCGCATGAACATGCACATCGGTAAAGCCCAGCAATCCGATTAACACCAGCAACAACGAAGACAGCATGGCAATGATCATGACACCAATGGTAGTCGGCAAACCGATAAATCGATGATTAATGTATGCAAACAGTGCGGAAATCGTGATGAGTATCGCGGCTAGATCAATAATGCTGGTCATGGTTTTCTCGCTTAAAGGGAAAGTAGCAAATACTAAGACTGAAAAGAGATTAATCTGTTAAGGACTCTGACAATGGTGCAACAAAAGAGCCGTAGATAGAACGCGTTAATATACATCAACGCTCAGTCAGACTTGATGTTAAGTCACCCATAAATTTACAACAAGCTAAGTTTGGAGGGTATACGGCCAACAGTTGACGTTTACGTAAACGTACATATAATGTTACACTTTAGTTGGCAGGCGTATATGACACAGAAGCGAATCATATTAATAGGCTCAAGCTCTCCCTAATTGTGTCCATGGCAATACGCCAAACATCAACACGGTGTTTCAAAAAAACGATTTTCACACTCTATGACCAAACGATTCACAATCAGACAACTGGCCGACGAATTTGACGTGACTACGCGTACTCTAAGATTCTACGAAGAGCGTGGCCTACTTAATCCGACTCGAGTTAACACAACACGTAGCTACAGCAGTGCCGATCGAACTCGATTAAGGCTAATCCTGCGAGGCAGGCGTCTGGGGCTTTCGTTAGAAGAAAGTAGCGCCATTGTATTGATGTATGACCCAACCTCAGCCAACACCGATCAACTCAATACCTTGATTGCGAAAATACGAGAAAAACGCGCTCAATTACTGCAACAACAGAACGACTTAGAGTTGATGCTGTTGGATCTAAATGACGCCGAAGAACGTTGCCTTGACGCACTCAGCGCCGAACCTGCGCACCAAGCGTAAAACGATTAACCCCTAAGAAATTCTAATTATGAACACTCCATACGCGTCACTTAATTTTAATCTAGGCGAAGAAATTGACATGCTTCGCGACATGACTCAACAGTTTGCCAGTGCCGAAATTGCACCGCGAGCAGAAGCGATAGATCAAGAAAACAATTTCCCGAAGGACCTTTGGCGTAAATTTGGTGAACTAGGTTTGTTAGGCATCACCGTCGAAGAAGAATACGGTGGTAGCAATATGGGCTACCTAGCTCATTGCGTTGCGATGGAGGAAATCAGCCGAGCATCCGCTTCAGTCGGACTTTCATACGGCGCCCACTCAAACCTATGCTTAAACCAAATCCGAAAAAACGGATCTCATGAACAAAAACTAAAATACCTTCCCAAACTTTGTTCGGGCGAACACGTCGGCGCACTGGCTATGTCAGAACCGGGTGCCGGATCCGACGTCGTTAGTATGAAATTAAAGGCAGAAAAACGGGGTGACCGATATATCTTAAACGGTAATAAGATGTGGATCACCAATGGCCCTGATGCTGACACCTACGTCATTTACGCCAAAACCGACATCAGCGCAGGCTCCAAAGGCATCACCGCGTTTCTGGTTGAACGAGGTTTTAAAGGGTTTTCACAAGCCCAAAAGCTCGACAAATTAGGAATGCGTGGCTCTAATACCTGTGAGTTGGTATTTCAAGACTGCGAAGTGCCTGAAGAAAATGTATTGGGTTTTGAAGGCGGTGGGGTCAGAGTTCTGATGTCCGGCCTAGATTACGAGCGAACCGTCTTGTCCGGTGGACCTGTTGGGATCATGCAAGCGTGCATGGATATTGTGGTTCCCTATATTCACGAGCGCAAACAATTCAACAAAGCGATTGGTGAATTTCAGCTTATGCAAGGCAAGATCGCAGATATGTATACGGCGCTGAGCGCCAGCAGAGCATTCCTATACTCCGTGGCCAGCGCCTGCGACCGTGGAGAAGACAGTCGCAAAGACGCCGCAGCCGTCATTCTGTACACCGCAGAACAGGCCACACAAATGGCGTTGCAAGCGATTCAAACACTAGGCGGTAACGGCTACATCAACGAATACCCAACTGGACGCCTATTGCGAGACGCCAAGTTGTATGAAATTGGGGCGGGGACCTCTGAAGTTCGTCGAATGCTGATCGGCCGAGAGCTTTTCAACGAAACTCGCTAATGGTGCCTGTTAAGACGGCGCACCCCGAAATGACGATGAAGTAAAAGACCAATACGAGACAAACCGTATGCCAATTTTAAAGAGTAATGTAAATCCAAGAGCGAGCGAATTCATCGAAAACGCAAAGCACATGCAAGCACAAGTGGATGATCTCTTCTCACTAGTAGAAACAATCAAGCTCGGCGGTGGCATTGAGCGGCAAGCTCGCCACCAAGCGAAAGGAAAACTGTTAGCACGGGATCGCATTGACGCGTTACTGGATAAGGGAACGCCTTTTCTTGAGCTAGCTCAGCTGGCGGCTCATGACGTTTATGAAGGTGAAAATGTCGCCGCCGCTGGCGTCGTCGCCGGCATCGGAGTCATTGAAGGTCAAGAATGCATGATTGTCGCCAATGACGCCACGGTCAAAGGCGGGAGTTACTACCCTCTTACTGTAAAAAAACACCTACGCGCACAAGCCATTGCTGAACAAAACAACCTGCCGTGTGTCTATCTAGTGGATTCTGGGGGAGCAAATCTTCCGCGCCAAGATGAGGTGTTCCCTGATCGTGAACATTTCGGTAGGATTTTTTACAACCAATCTCGAATGTCAGCTCGCAATATCCCTCAGATAGCGGCCGTCATGGGTTCGTGCACAGCGGGTGGCGCTTACGTTCCAGCCATGGCCGATGAATCAATCATTGTAAAAGATCACGCCACCATATTTTTGGCTGGCCCACCTTTGGTCAAAGCCGCCACGGGCGAGGTAGTCACATCGCAAGAGCTCGGCGGAGCAGAGGTACATTGTCGTGACTCTGGTGTGGCTGATCACTATGCTCAAAATGATCACCACGCATTAGAAATAGTGCGAAACTCGGTCAGCCGCTTAAACCGAGTAAAACCCAAACAACTGGATACCCGTGCTAGCAAAGACCCGCTCTACGATGCAAAAGAGATCTACGGCATTATGCCCAAAGACATGCGTCAACCCTTTGACATCAGAGAAATCATCGCACGAGTTGTTGACGGTTCAGAGTTTGACGAATTTAAAGCCCTATTTGGAACAACCCTTATCTGTGGATTCGCCCGACTCTATGGCCAACCCGTTGGGATTGTGGCAAACAACGGCATATTATTCAGCGAATCCGCTCAAAAAGGAGCGCACTTTATTGAGTTATGCGGTCAACGTAAAATCCCACTGATTTTCCTGCAAAACATCACCGGCTTTATGGTCGGAAAGCAATACGAAGCCGGCGGAATAGCGAAGCACGGCGCTAAAATGGTCAATGCCGTATCAAACGTGAATGTCCCCAAGTTTACGGTCTTGATTGGAAATTCATACGGCGCAGGAAACTACGGTATGTGTGGCCGAGCTTACGAACCAAATTTCTTGTTTATGTGGCCAACAGCGCGCATATCCGTCATGGGAGGAGAGCAAGCCGCCGGCGTGCTGGCCCAAGTCAAGCGGGCGCAGAAAGAACGAGCAGGGGAACAATGGAGCGACGAAGAAGAAGCGGAATTTAAACAGCCCACCCTAGACATTTATGAGAAACAAGGCCACCCATATTATGCTTCAGCTCGGCTTTGGGATGACGGTGTGATTGACCCTGCCGACACACGCAAAGTACTGGGGCTAGCCATTTCAGCCTCGTTGAACAAGACCATCGAAGAAACCACCTACGGCGTCTTCAGGATGTAATCAATATGAGCAAGTTCATTGACATCAGCCATGCAGACGGGGTAGCCACCGTCACTCTAAACCAACCTGAAAAACACAATGCGTTCGACGACGCCATCATTGACCAATTAACCACGGCTTTTAAAAAGATAGACGCCGATGATTCTGTGCGTGTGATGGTACTCTCAGCGAATGGCAAGAGTTTCTCAGCGGGCGCTGATTTAGCCTGGATGAAACGGATGGCTGGTTACACGCAAGAAGAAAATTTGAATGACGCCCGCGCATTAGCCATCATGCTGAATACATTAAACAGTCTTTGCAAACCCACCATCGCCAGAGTGCAAGGCGCGGCGTTTGGTGGTGCAGTGGGGCTGGTGAGTTGTTGCGATATGGCCGTTGCCAGTGAACGCGCCAGTTTCTGCCTCAGTGAGGTTAGAATTGGACTGATACCAGCCACCATTTCACCCTACGTGATTGAAGCCATCGGCTCACGCGCAGCTCGGCGTTACTTCATGACGGCCGAGCGATTTAATGCTCACACGGCACGCAAACTAGGGCTTGTCAGTGAGGTTACTGAGGAGACGAAATTAGACTCATGCATCAATGACCTCATCAAGAATTTACTTGCCAACGGTCCGCGGGCCATCTCGGAAGCCAAGCGATTGGTGGCGGATGTGGCAAACGCCCAGATCGACCAACGCCTGATCGACGAGACAAGTCAGCGAATTGCGTCAATTCGAACGTCAGAAGAAGGACAAGAAGGGCTGAATGCATTCTTAGAGAAGCGCGCAGCAAACTGGATCAAGCACAAATAATGTTGTTCCATGACGCTGCCCAGAAAGAGTTTGGCGATAACACAACGGCGTAGGCACTGAATACGCTGCGAAACACTATTTAGAAAATACTATGTTCACTAAAATTCTGATTGCAAACCGAGGCGAAATTGCCTGTCGCGTTATTAAAACCGCGAACCGTATGGGCATTCGCACCGTCGCTGTTTACTCTGATGCAGACAAAAACTCATTGCATGTAAAGCTCGCTGACGAGGCAATCCATATCGGCGCTGCGCCTTCATCGGAGTCATACCTCGTGGCAGACCGAATCATTCAGGCAGCCCTAAAAACCGGCGCACAAGCGATTCATCCCGGGTATGGATTTTTATCTGAAAATGCGGGTTTTGCTCGCGGCTGTGCAGAACACGGACTTGTTTTCATTGGCCCGCCAGCAACATCAATTGAATCAATGGGGTCAAAGTCTGCCGCGAAAACAATCATGGAACGAGCTGGCGTGCCTCTGGTTCCGGGATACCACGGTGACGATCAAAACCCAGCGCTGATCAAAAACGCGGCTGACACCATGGGCTACCCCGTATTGCTCAAAGCGGTCGCCGGCGGCGGGGGAAAAGGAATGAGACAAATCTGGAGCGCAGACGAATTCGATCAGGGACTCGCCGAAGCAAAACGTGAATCGATGGCCAGTTTCGGTAATGACGACATGCTGGTAGAGAAATACTTAACTCAACCTCGACATATCGAATTCCAAGTATTTTGCGACGGTCAAGGAAATGGCGTCTACCTGTTTGAACGTGATTGCTCAGTCCAACGCCGTCATCAAAAGGTAATCGAAGAAGCTCCTGCGCCGAACATGAGCGAAACGCTTAGATCAGAAATGGGCTTAGCGGCCGTCAAGGCAGCTCAAGCAATTGACTATCAAGGCGCTGGCACTGTCGAATTCCTACTCGATGTCGATGGCTCGTTCTATTTTATGGAAATGAACACTCGATTACAGGTCGAGCATCCGGTAACGGAAATGATCACGGGTGAAGACCTGGTTGAATGGCAGTTTCGCGTCGCCTTCGGCCAGCCCCTACCAAAACAACAAAACGAGCTCACCATTAACGGCCACTCATTTGAAACTCGCGTCTATGCGGAAGATCCAAATAACGACTTTTTGCCAACCACGGGCCAGCTCAAAACGCTTCGAACGCCCACACTAACCGAATACGTCAGAATCGACACAGGCGTTGAAGAAGGCGATGAGGTGAGTCCATTTTATGACCCCATGATCGCAAAACTGATTACGTGGGATAACACCAGAGAAGCCGCGTTAGCACGCACCGCCAAAGCGCTACGCGAATACCAAATTGACGGCGTCGTAACGAATTTAGAGTTTCTTTATGATCTGGCTACTTCCAACGCATTTCGTAGCGCAGACTTAGATACCGGCTTTATTGAAAAACACCACGATGAACTTTTTAGAAAGCAACACATTGATCAAGCGCGCGTTCTTTCTCAAGCAGCACTCTTTCTGACACTAAGACAAGCCGAATTAACGTCAGAGCAACACGCTAACAACTCCGCTTACGACTTATCTTTTGCTTCAGACCCATGGCGAAGCAACGACGGCTGGCGATTAAATCAGCGCAATGAATTGCGCTATAACATAAAACTAATGAGTCACACCTCCGACTCAACTAAAACACTGGATCATCACGCACTGACTCTGATCGTCAAAGACAACGACTATGTAATCCATGTCGATGGCGAAAATGGACCAATCAAAATCACCGCTCAGGCAGAACTGATGGATCAAGAACTCACCACGATCCTTGACGGTCATCGCTCACGCGTCACCGTCTCAGAAAATACCGAGACGTTTACCGTGTTCGGTGAACATGGCAGTCAACGATTTGCAATCGTCGCTCCCGACCTAGGCGACGAACAGACCGATCAGGCTCAGACAGGGTTCGCTGCCCCCATGAATGGAACTGTCATTGATGTTCTCGTCAAGACCCACGACAAAGTCAAAGAGGGGCAAGCACTGATCATAATGGAAGCAATGAAAATGCAACACACCATGACCGCGCCCAGCGATGGACACGTCAGTGAACTGTATTGCGAAACCGGCGACCTGGTCGATGGCGGCACATCTCTCCTTGAGTTTGAACCAAGCGTAGTCCAACGTTAAAAAAGAATACCATGACAAATAATAACGACATAACGGTGTATGAGGTTGGCCCAAGAGACGGCTTGCAGAATGAGAAGGGAGTCATAGAACTGCACGACAAGGTTGAATTCGTAAATCGACTCTCCAACACAGGGCTACGCAAAATCGAAGCTGGCAGCTTCGTTTCACCCAAATGGGTTCCGCAAATGGCAAGCAGTGCGAATGTGTTTCAACAAATCACCAGAGTTGAGTCCGTGTGTTACAGCGCACTCACCCCCAACCTCAAGGGATTAGAAGCCGCGCTCGAAGCCAATGTTGACGAAATAGCCGTCTTTGCCGCTGCCTCGGAAAGCTTTTCTCAAAAGAACATCAACTGCTCTATCGAGCAGAGCATCGAGCGCTTCATACCCGTCATTGAGCGTGCTCTGGAAAACAATATCAGCGTGAGAGGCTACGTCTCTTGTGTGGTTGGTTGCCCCTACGAAGGCAACATTTCTCCCAACGCGGTAGCACTCGTTTCACAGAAATTGTCTGACTTGGGGTGCTACGAAGTTTCGCTGGGGGACACCATCGGTGTTGGCACACCTAACGCCATCATAAACATGTTGAACGTTGTTAAAGACGCGACGCCCGTCGAACAGTTAGCCATTCACTGCCATGACACCTACGGGCAGGCATTAGCAAATATTTACGCCGCAATAGAAGCCGGCGTCACTACGGTTGACAGCTCAGTAGCCGGCCTTGGTGGTTGCCCATACGCGTCCGGAGCCAGCGGCAACGTTGCGAGTGAAGACGTCGTCTATATGCTCGAAGGACTTGGATTGAATTGTGGCGTCGACTTAGGCAAGTTAATTGACGCAGGCAATTTTATTTCAACTCAACTTGGTCGCGCAAGCCAATCCAAAGTCGCTCAAGCGCTAGCTCAATGAGAGGCTCTCAATGAGATTGTCAACCTACGTCAGAGCCACACTTGAAAATTACAAATGCCCTCAAAATCCACCGACTGTCGAGGCACTGAAAAAGCTTCTTTAACCCTACCAGTCCAGCACAAATAGCCTTTCAATCCCAGATTGAGGGTGTGATGAACCGAAGAGAAAAATCATGAAAGAAATCTATATTACAGCCAGCACTCGAACCGCGTTAGCGGGCTTTCAAGGAGGCTTTAGCTCACTGTCGGCACCAGAATTAGGGGCCGCCGCAATTAAATCATCGATTGAAAAATCGGGCCTATCTACCGACCAAATAGACGAGGTTTACATGGGCAATGTGATCAGCGCGGGTCTGGGCCAAGCACCAGCACGCCAAGCGTCATTGTTGGCTGGCCTCGACACCTCAACGCCTTGTACCACGGTCAGCAAAGTGTGTGGCTCCGGCATGAAGGCCATCATGCTCGGTGCCGATGCCATTCTGTGTGGGCACGCCGACATTATTGTCGCTGGCGGCATGGAAAGCATGACTAACGCTCCTTACCTTTTGCCAAAAGCACGGGAAGGGTATCGAATTGGTCACCAGTCAGCCAAAGACTCCATGTTTGTCGACGGTCTGGAAGATGCCGACAGCGGCCGGTTGATGGGTGAGTACGGGCAACAAACAGCCGATCGATTCAATGTGACGCGAGAACAAATGGATGACTTTGCGCTTGAATCATTAAGCCGAGCGACGCTTGCCACCGAACAAGGCTTTTTCAAAACCGAAATCACACCGATTACCGTTAAATCTAGGCACGGCGAGACAATCGTAAGCAATGATGAACAAGTCGCCACCGCCAAACCGGAAAAAGTTCGATCTCTTAAACCAGCCTTTAAGAAGGATGGCACGGTAACCGCCGCCAACTCCAGTTCAATCTCCGATGGCGCGGCATCGTTAGTATTGATGAGCAAGGCTTCATTAAACGAAAGTGGAACCAACCCTGAAGCAAAAATTTGCGCCTACGCAAGCCACGCACAAGTTCCTGAAGAATTTACCTTGGCCCCAATTGGCGCTATTAAAAAGGTGCTCGCAAAAACCGGCTGGTCTAAAGATGAAGTTGATCTATTCGAGGTTAATGAAGCGTTTGCCGTGGTGGCCATAGCGGCAATTAATGAACTCGATCTAGATCACGGTAAAGTCAATATTCATGGTGGCGCTTGCGCAATTGGTCACCCTCTCGGAGCGTCAGGCGCCAGAATCGTTGTTACCTTAATCCACGCCCTCAAGCGACTGGGTAAAAAGCGTGGCATTGCCTCTCTGTGCATTGGAGGCGGTGAGGCCACGGCAATCGCCATTGAGTTAGTCTAACGAAAATACCCCGGCGAGAGAGTATTCAAGCCATCTAAACGGGCAAACCGGTTACCGCAAAGCCCACCGATTCAGTCGATGGGCGCGAAAGATAGGCGATAAGGTTGCCCCCGTATCGATGACTTAGGACTCCCAGCCTCTAACTCAGGCGACGTCGACCAAGCTCGTTTTTTGCTATGTAACGAGGTTAAAAGTGAATCATTCATGCTGGGAAATGTGGCCATTAAACACTGAATTCATTCCATTGTTGATCCGACTCTCTCGGCTTGCACGCACTCCATTTGTTAATAAATGTTAAATTTTTAAAATTCTGCAGCATGAGCTCTGAGCCCAACTTTCCCCATAAAGCTTGACTGAAATCGATGAAGTACAGAATATCCTGCGGCTCAATGACATTTTTATATGAGATTGATTTTCATACAAAAATTAAATCCTCGAGTTAGCCGACCGAAAAATACCAATCAAGTTGCCTAGCAAAGAAACGTTAAGCAGAGAGTAGCCCGCATAAATTACGGTCGTACTTGAGGAAGAATAAATTGCAATATTCTAAGGTGATGTCGTGATTTCGACACACAATATTCACTGGACGGGCCTGATGATTCATGAGAGGTTAACTGCAAGTCTTCAACATTAATCAAGGGATCGTTTCACTTTAGAAACCGGGTCAGTATAGAAAAAGAAGACAGTGTTAAGGGGCAGTATTTTTTGGGTTTAATGTATTCGTAAAAATCGGGGGGTTTTTATGTCACATGGGTTTATCAAAGCAGTTTCATCTTCGTTCTTCTGCGTGCTCGTTCTGAGCACCGTCACAGTCAGCTTATCGTCTTTCGCGAAAGGAAAGTCAGTAACGACCAATGAGGAATGCAATTCTTTCAATTCAAGTCAACCCGCTAAAGCAGCACAGCCACCTAAGGCTAATGAGCGAAGCGTCGAGGGCGGCTCGCCCGCTTGCAGCGAGTTCAACACGGGCTCGAACACACAGAACCAGCAACGGCAAGCTAATGATCTTAAAGCAACGGCTTCTGAAGCGGTGCCGGACGTTGCTTTCATAACGGGGTCCATTGTATCCACGTCAAATGCGCCGATATCCGCTGCCATCGTAACCGCGCTCGACACCACAGGCCTGTCAGAGCCGATGACGATGTCCACAGATTCTAACGGTGTTTTTAATCTCGCCTTGGAGCCGAATAGAGCATACTCAATTAAAATTGCTCACCCAGACTACGGCAAGCAAGTCATCGCTGCTGTGACACCTGATGCCGATATGTCTACGCCTTTGAACCGGATCACCATGCTTGAGCGAGGCAACGAAAGCTCGGTGGCCTACGACGGGCCGGTCACCTTAGAGGCGAAAGACGGCGCAAAAGTGGTGTTAGACAAATCCAATTTTGTGGACACCGATGGCCAGCCGTTTGCCGGCGACATGAAGGTGTCGGTAACTCCGATTGACGTCTCAAACGCAAGACTCGTTGATGCCTTCCCTGGCACAACGTTAGGCTTAGTCCAAGGGAGCGTCGTTCCTGAACTTGTCATCAGCTTAGGAGCCACTGAATTTAACTTTACCCACGACGGCGATCGCGTCAACCTAGCCTCCGGAGCGACGGCTGAAATAGAAATTCCTTTGTACGTGTCAAACTACCCTGATGGGCGGGCCATTGAAGTCGGTCATCAGATTGCAGTCAGTTCGATGGACGAGTCCTCTGGCGTATGGAAGCAAGAGGGCGTTGGATCCGTCGTGAGGGCATCCGAATCACCCAGTGGTTTTTCTCTTCGAGCCACCGTCACTCATTTCTCGTGGTGGAGCGCCGACGTCGCCATGTCTACCCCACCCGGCGATAGCACGCCCAATACCGGGGTAGCGTACATGGAAGTTACCATCAATGCTCCTCAAGGTGTTACGGGCTCAGCGGTAGTGGAGGCAACTGCTCAAAACCTAGTGAACTGGCAAGGGAGTACCGTCAGCATTGCGGTTGATTTCGGGCAAACCACGGCAAGCTTGCCCATACCAGCAAACCGCGAAGTGTGCGTTGTCGTTTACCTTTACTATGATTCAGGCACGTCTGGGTTAACCAATGAACTCTGTCTTAACGAAGTCTCTGAAGCAACCGCATACCTCTTTGTCACACTAGGCGAAGAGGGTCCTATTGACGCTGCGGCGCAACCTCAAACCGGCGATGATACGGCTTTTATACAGGGCTACGTTGGAATCCAAACCCCACCATTAATCGTCGCACCGGTCACCATCGAGACCACGGTTAACTATTCCATCGTATCCGGCACACTGCCTAACGGCCTTAGCTTTGATTTTGCCAACAATGTAGCCACCCTTGTTGGCACACCGACCACGGCCGGTGAGCAAACCTTCATTATTCGTGCCACCGACGGAGACTTGAATTTCGACGACATCACAATTACTTACAACGTGTCATCGATGAGCCCCGCGCCCATGATTGCGGATGATCAAGACCTTTTCTTCACCGATACACTGACCGCACCGGGTGAAACCATTCAGGTTAATCTAAGCGATTTGATTACTAACGTGGGCGGACCGGTCGATTTCTGGATAGAAGTCGATGACTCAGCAGAGCAAACTGAATGCAGAAATAGGTACGAAACACTGGGAGGAAAATCGCCTTCATTCGACCTCAGATTGCCAGACTCAGTCTCATTAAACAGCCTCAGTGGTTCGTTAACATTCACGGCTCCAGGATATTGGGCGGGCTGCTTAGGTGCGGTTAATGAGAACGGCATGTCTATATTTTTGTTTAGTTTCGAGGTCTTTGATGCGGCGGCGCAATCAGGATAGACACGGCATGAACAACACTCCTAACTATTTTTAAGAGCGACAACAATGCTCTACCAGAGGGTCCACATAGCCCAAAGTGTGGGTCCTCTTTTTTTTAACTTTTCCATTTCATGAGGACAGCGCACACTGACACTGCCCTTTTAATATCAAACTGTAGTCGCATTGCTTTTCTCTCAAATACGCTTAAAACTCTAGCCAATCATCGACGCTTTGATAAGGTTCATGGTCTGGCTTGTTAAGCTCACGCCATGCCTTGAAGGCAGCATCGCCACGGGTATGATCGAAAGCCCAATGCAAAAAAATGACATCCTAACCACGCGAGAGCAAACCATTTTGGTTTTTATTGCCGACGGTTATTCAAGCAAAGAAATCGCGACAGCACTGGACACTAGCCGCAGAACGGTGAAAACTCACCGACGAAACATTAAGTCTAAACTAGGGATTGAATCGTTCGCTGAATTGACTCGATACGCCCTTGACCATGGGATAAGCAAACAGTAGCGTCATTTTAGCGAGTTTAGCCCTCGTCTTCATCTCCCGATAACTCGGCGGCCTTCTCCTTAGACTGCAAGGTTTTTTCAGCACGCCTTGCTGAACGCTCCGACTTCTCGGTGACATTGAGTTTTCGCTGTGCGCCGTGGCGTTCATTGTTAGCCGCTTGAGTGCTGGTAAACGCTTTCAACTGTTCCTGCGCCCATTCAGTCGCAGCCGCTTCGCTGGAGAACTCAGCGTTTTCTTTGCTAATCACCGTCGTACGCGACGTCACCTGACGATGAATCTGAGCTCGCCACGTCGCCCCTTGTTGCTCGACAACCGAGCTGTACTTTCTAGTTTTTGCCATTTTTGATATCCCAAACCGCTGACATGCTATAGGCGCGAAGATTAACAGCTTTTTGCGGATGGATTCGACTTTATGTCGACTAATATCCTAGGTTTCCTCAATTCATACCTATTTCGTTCACTGAAAATGGCCTACGAACACCATTACGCTGTTCAGAGCACCTAAGAATCTAAGACACACCACCATAAGATTGAATATTGATGCTCAACCCTGAGCAAACTCAGCTAGCACAGAGCACCTTGCCCGTACTCAAAATTTGCCTAATCATTGGCTCCGCACAATCCATGAAAACCGATCTAACTCCTTAAGAATAATGACGCCACCGCCACGTTGATTCGCGCTCGATTCTAGTACATATGTCTACCTACTGGATTTTAATAGACATTTGTGATACATTTTGTCCAAGTGCTCAGGTGGGGTGTCGTCATGGAATGACTTAGGCGTGAGGTGTTTTTTATCATAAAAAAGGAGATTTTTTATGTTCGCTAAGTATGGCAGTTCAATATTATTTACGATTATTTTGACCACGATGGTCGCGTTCTCTGTGCCTTCCGCGCAAGCCGTTAGTGGCAGCCACAGAAGCCACTCAATATGTCAAAATCTTGATTTCAATTCACACTCCAATTGGTTTTCTTATCTATTGTATCGCTACTGGTCACGTCATTGTGATTCAGGGCAAAACGTAAAACCCACAGCGGATGCTGGCCAAAATCAAACGGTAGACTCTGGCCAAACGGTCACACTCAATGGCAGCGCGAGCCAAGACCCTGATGGGAACATTGTAAGGTACCAATGGCGGTTAATCGGACAAAGCCCTTGGCGATATCCTTACTCCTCTAAAGACACTCTCATTGGCCGAGACGCCGCTATCGCGACGTTTTCCCCTCCAATATCAACCAGAACACGTTACTTCTTCTTTCGATTAGCAATTACCGATAACTCAGGAGCACGATCGACTGACTATGTAAAAATCAAAGTGCGGGCTGCACCCAAAGTCACCATCGAAGGCGGAGATGAATTTGAATCCGAAGAACTTATCAGTCTCAGTGCCGTACTACGTAAGCCTAAACGCGGAGTCTCTTACCAATGGACTCAATTAAGCGGTAGCTCGGCCACGTTTAATTCACCGACCACCCAAGCGGATGTCACCATGGTCTTACCGAGGGTGAGTGAAACCGAGGAACTGGTTTTTCAGGTTCGCGCCAAAAGAGCAAATCGAAAGCCGATTTATGCAACCAAGACAATCACAGTGAATAAGCCAGCGGTACCGCTCTCTACGGTGTCAGGCCGAATAATGAGCATCGCCGGCTCGGCCATTTCAAACGCCAATATCACGGCGATGGACAAAGCCGGCCTAAGCACGGACGTGATCGCCCAAACCAACGTCAATGGTGAATTTTCAATTGATTTAATTGCGGACACAGACTACGTACTTAGACTGACGGAGCTTGGATATGGCAATAAGGTGATTCCATTACGGACACCATCGGTTGGTTCCGAATTTACATTGAATGGCATCACCATGGCCCCACGCAACGACGCACAAACCATTTCCACGGTTGGCCAACAGACCGTCGAAGCCATAGATGGCGCTAGCGTCACCTTCGACAAGGCAAATTTTGTGGATACCGACGGCCAACCATTGCAAGGCGATATGCAGCTCACTATCACCTCCATTGACGTATCCAATACGCGTTCAATCTCGGCTTTTCCAGGCCTATTTTTGGGCACAAGCGATACCGCGAGTACCCCTGAACTTATCGTCAGCTTAGGCGCCACTGAATTTCACTTTACGCACAACGGCGAGGCCGTCACATTGGCCTCTGGCGCAACGGCGGACATACAGATTCCGATCTACGTTAATGAGTATCCAAATGGAAGCCCCATTGAAGTTGGACAGACCACGTCACTGCGATCTCTGAATGAAGACTCCGGCCTCTGGACCCAAGAAGGTGTGGGTACCATTGTGTACTCAGATAACTCGCCAACCGGTTTGGCATATCAGGCTACCGTCTCTCACTTTTCATGGTGGGGCAGCGACGTGGCGATATCCACACCACCTGGAGACACAACGCCGAACACGGGGGTGGCCAACGTCATTATCAACGTCGTCGCGCCCCCGGGCATACAAGGAACCGCGGTTATCGAGGCAACCGCGCCTGGGTTAAGTAATTGGAGGGGCAGCAGCGTCAGTATCGCGGTTGAAATTGGCGAATCATCGTCAACTCTCTCGATACCCGCGAATCGAGAGGTCTGCTTCACCGCACTTCTGTACTACGACTCTGGGGCAACAGGACAAACAAATGAGGTGTGCGTCAACGAAGCGTCGGAAGCCACGGTTAATCTGAATATCACCATCGGCATCGAGGGTCCATTGGACGTTGACGTGACTCCTCAAACGGCGGAGGACACCGCTTTCATTCAAGGGTTTGAGGATGTGCAATCTCCTGCTTTACGGATTGCCCCTTCAACGATCGAAACCACGGTCACTTATCTGTTGTTTTCTGGCACATTGCCCGCTGGGCTAAGCTTGGACGTGTTTGACAACGTACTAAACATCATTGGCGTGCCTACTACCGTCGGACAAGAAACGTTTGTTATTCGAGCCACCGACGAGGACGGGTTCACCGACGATGTGACCATTACCTACGACGTATCAGCAATCGACCCACCGCCCATTATTGAAGCAGACCTAAACCGCTTTTTTATCGGTGAAATCACTACCCCTGGAGGCACAGTCTCTGTCAACCTCAATGATATGGTTTCGAACATTGGGGGCTCCGTTTCACAGTGGCGTGAAGTTACCTCAACAGCCGATCAAACTGAGTGCATAAACATGTACGCGAGCGCGGGCCTAAAAGGCCCATCAGCTGATTTACTGCTACCTGCATCCGCCACCTTAGCAACGTTTACCGGCGAACTCACCTTCGACGCGCCCGGTTTTTGGCTAAGTTGCCTTCTTGCATTTAACAATAGAGGCACAGACGTCTTTATGTTCGGATTTGAAGTCATCGATACGTCCCTTTAGGGTCAATAAGCAACCATTATTACCCACGCTTAGCCAAACCAGTCACTGGTAACGTTTATTACCACTACCAGTGACTGGCCGGCTGCTAGCGTTGATCGCCAACCTAATGGTCAATCCATTTCACAAAGAATAGTCAACAACCCTTCTGATCCATTGACCGAGTCGCGCCAGAGACACGAATAGAGCTATGTGCTTCGTCGGTGAATTCGGCCGTAATGATCGACTTAAGCCCCATGTCCTCGCCTTGAATAATCGTCAATGCCCCTGCTTTGGCATACCCTGAGTCTCGCAGATAACCAGCAAACGCAGCGGCGGCCGCTCCCGTGGCAGGATCTTCCAGCACACCGCCCGATGCAAAGGCGTTTCTAACATGAAATAAGTCATCAGACTCCGCCACCACCAACATGACGGTCACCACACCGCGTTCGTTCATGAATGAGCGACCTTTCGCAAGATCGTAGCTCATCTGAGAAAGGTCTGTACGCGATGCAAGTGGAATAAGGTAGTGATTGGCGCCAGCGTGAATTTTCGCAGGTTGAATATCGGCTGACAAGTGACCTTGATTCAAACCAAACAGCTCCAAGGTCTTTGCTAGTTCAAACTCACTTAACACGTGATGCTCAGTGCGAGGAGATTGAAGCATGGCCTTAAACTGGCTGCCCTCTTGAACTCCTTGCACTGAGATCTCGGTATCATTGAGTACCAGAGAATATGTCCCTGGCCCGTGTTCTTTAGCTAAGGCGGCTCCCAGAGCAATCGTCGCATGGCCACAAAACGGCACTTCCGACTCGGGCGAGAAATACCGAACACGCCAATGCGCCTCCTCATCCAAAGGCACCGCGAACACCGTTTCCGAAAACCCAACCTCAAGCGCCATGCGTTGCATTTCGGATGTCGATGGCATGTCCTTGGTTACCACAACCCCAGCAGGATTGCCCCCGTTCGGACCGTCTGAAAATGCGGCCAGTTTTACAATATTCATAATTTTGAACTTCGTTGTTGAAACCCTATAGATTATATTAGGCACAATCCTGTAAAAACATACATAAAATTAGAAACATTCAAATCCAAACCTTATTAATACAGTGAAAAAACCAGTTATGCCTTTAAAAACGACATACACACTTGATGCCATTGATTCTCAAATTTTGGATCTACTTGAACACCAAGGTCGACTCTCTATCAAACAATTAGCAACTCAAATAGACATGTCGGCGCCCAGCGTCACAGAAAGGTTACGTCGTCTGGAAAGTCGAAAGATAATTACGCACTTCTCCGTTGAGTTAGACCTGACAAAACTGGGGTATGACCTCAAAGCCATTGTTCGGATAAAACCCAGAGCCGGAAAGTTAAAGCAAGTCGAGAGTATGATTACAGATCAACGGCAATTTGTAAGCTGTGATCGAGTTACGGGCGAAGACTGCTATATTGCAACATTGATGTTACGCTCAATCGTCGAATTAGACAGTGTATTAGAACCTTTCCACGACGCCGCAGAAACCAACACATCTATTGTTAAGTCATCTCTATTTGAAAAAAGAGAACCCTTTCAAACAAGCCAAGCAAGGAACCACACTTAAAACGTCGCGAATTTCTGGAGTACGTTAATAACTAACAAGGTTCTGCCAGCGTATTGGGGTGTGAGCGCAGCCACCGCCATGATCTTAGCCTTACTGTGAATCGAAGTCTTTCTGACACTAGCGCCTGTTTAGCGTTAAACTCACCG
The DNA here is from genome assembly GCF_040366405.1 of Arenicella sp. 4NH20-0111. Taxonomy (NCBI): domain Bacteria; kingdom Pseudomonadati; phylum Pseudomonadota; class Gammaproteobacteria; order Arenicellales; family Arenicellaceae; genus Arenicella; species Arenicella sp. 4NH20-0111. The sequence goes on along the minus strand of NZ_BAABWF010000003.1, from coordinate 512,408 downwards.
GGCTGAGATCAACAAGTTTATTAACATGAATACATTCATCACGCAGTGGGTAGAAACGTTTCCTGTCTTGACCCCTTATCAAACACCGATCGTGAGTGCCATCGGCGTGGCAGGCGTTCTTTTGCTGTCGGTATTGGTTTACTTGGTAACCAAACGAATTGTCGTCAATTTGATCCAAAAATTCATAACCAAAACCAAATCCAAGCTTGATGATATCTTGATTGAGAGAAAGGTATTCGATCGCTTATCTTTGCTAGCCCCGACGATTGTCATTTACAAACTTATCCCCTTTGCGCTCGCTCCTTACCCGGCTCTCGCGCAAATAATTGGTGTCGTTGTGTTGATCTACGCAGTGCTCATAGCGACCCTCGCAATTGACTCGGCCATAGGCGCCTTTTTAGCGATCTACCGCACCTTTCCAATCGCTAAAAGAATGCCTGTTCAAAGCTTTGTCCAGGTGGCTAGATTGCTGCTCTACTTTATTGCAATAATTCTTGTGATGTCTCTGATCATTGGAGAGTCGCCGTTAAAGTTATTTGCAGGCTTAGGCGCCATGACAGCGGTATTAATGCTGGTATTTAAAGACCCCATATTGGGCTTTGTGGCTGGGTTGCAATTGAGCTATAACAAGATGGTTAATCTGGGTGATTGGGTTGATATTCCACAGCACAAAGCGAGCGGTGACATATTAGAAATCGGGCTTACTACGGTAAAGGTTCAGAACTTTGACAACACGATAACCACCGTTCCCACCCAGGCACTCATTAATGAGTCGTTCAAAAATTGGCGAGGCATGCAAGAGTCTGGAGGCAGGCGAATCAAACGCTCCGTTTACGTCGATATAAATTCCATTGGGTTTTGTGATAAAGAACGATTAGCTCGTTACAGCAAGATTGATTTCATCAAAGACTACATCAACACAAAGCAAACGGAGCTTGATGCCCATAACGCAAAATTTGGGATCGAAGAGTCCTTAGTCAACGGCCGACGCATTACCAATATCGGTACTTTTCGTGCTTACATTGTTGCTTACTTAAAGAACCACCCAAAGATAAATCAAAATTTAACTTTATTAGTTAGACAACTGGCAACGGTGGATAGTGGCGTGCCCATTGAAATCTACGCATTCAGTGCCGATAAAAATTGGGCAAACTACGAGACTTTGCAAGCCGATATTTTTGACCACCTTTTCGCCGTTGCACAAGAATTCGATCTGCGTTTGTTTCAGCGCCCCACCGGCCATGACCTTGCCAAATTTTCTGAACGTCATCATTGAGTAACGTCGATAAATAGCAGAACATGTCATCTTATCGTTATTGAGAGTGACTTAAACACGCCAGTTCGAAGAACTTGACGGAGCCGATGGATTTATCGGCCTGCGTGCTCTAAATTGTTTTCACTAATACATCTTTTTCTGATACACAGAGCTTTATGCAAGACGATGCACGCACTCCCGTACTGATCGGTGCCGGTCAATTTACCGACCGATCGAATTCTGAAAACGGACACACACCCGTCCAGATGATTGCTCAAGCAATCATCGCCGCCATGCATGATGGTGGAAATAGCACGTTATTCAATCATATTGATGTTCTCGCATGCAGTGGATTAACCGTTGATGCCAAACAGGTAAAAACGCCGGTTTCAGGCCTTGTTAGGAATGTGCCGATGGCCGCCGCAAAAGCAGCAGGAATTAAAGCCCAAAAGCACTACTATGCTGAAGCCGGTGGCAACACACCTCAAATGCTCGTGAACCACTTCGCTAAGTCCATCGCTAATGGGGATATCGAAACCGCCGTCTTAGCGGGCGGAGAAGCCTTACATACGATGAATCTTCGGTTCAATCACTGGAGCAAGATATTAAGGCCAAAGAGGCATTGGAAGGATCGGTCCGGCGACTTACCTAGCACGATTGGCGAGGTTCGGGACGGCAGTTCGGCTTATGAAAATCGCTACTCGATGAATCTGCCAGCCAACGTATACCCGATGTTTGAAAATGCGCTACGCGCTCACTACGGCCACAGCATCGAGGAACATCAGAATCACATATGCGAGTTATTTGCGAAATTCAGTGCGGTCGCACAAAACAACGAATTCGCATGGTTCAAGAACCCACCAAGCAAGTCAGATCTCCTTGAGCAAAGCCGACAAAACCGTATGGTCGGATACCCCTACCGAAAGCGACTAAACTCCATGATTATGGTGAACCAATCCGCAGCCGTTGTAATGACCTCAGTCGCCCGTGCAAGAGCGCTGGGCATTCCCTCCGACAGATGGGTACACTTGCACGGGTATGCCGATGGTTACGACGTTTGGAACGTCAGCCAACGCGCCAATTATTTTAGCTCGCCTGCCATCAAATCGCTGTCAAAACACGCTCTATCAATGGCAGGCAAATCGATCGACGACATAGCCGCATTTGATATCTACAGCTGCTTTCCGTCTGCGGTACAAGTTGCCTGTGATGCCATGGGAATCAGTCATTCTGACACACGTGCTCTTACCTTAACCGGAGGCCTTCCTTACTTCGGTGGTCCCGGTAACAACTACAGTATGCACGCCATCGCAGAAATGGTTAACTGGGCTCGGGAAAACCCGAAGGATACTGGTTTAATGAATGCCAACGGTTGGTATTTAACCAAGCACTCGATCGGCGTTTATTCACAACGACGCCCAAAGAAGCCATTTGTTTTGTCTAACCCGATTCACCAAAAGGCAGACGACTCGCCAAAAATAAATAGCAATGCGCAAGGCAAGGCGACGATAGAAACCTTCACGGTTTTGCATGACCGCGAGGAGAAACCGAAAAAGGCCATTATCATTGCGCGAGATGAAGATGGGAGCCGTTGTTTAGCGACCTGTGATAACACCCCTTCGACCCTTACGGCTCTTATGCAAGAAGATAGCATCGGAAAACAAGGCGTACTTGTTAAACGAAGAAGAAAGACTTTCTTCGACTTTTAGCGCGATTGAACTTCGGCTTTATGCAAATTCCAAACATTGAATTCGACCACAGCTTGTGTCGCTTTTCAGACTTCGAAGTACTCGACATAGAAGACCTCTCATGTCGAACACTCGACCATGATCCTCAACGTCCACACAAAGTGGGGTTCTTTCAGGTCATTTATTTCGAGTCAGGTGAAGGCCAACACATGATCGATTTCGAAGACTATGGTTTTTCCTCGGGCACGGTCATTTTTGTATTTCCCGAACAAATTCATGCGTTTGACTTTTCTAATAAGCCTAAGGGCAAAGTTTTACTATTCACCCATCGTTTTCTTGATCAAGTTCTCCACAGCACACGGCTCCCCGATCACTCCCCGTTCAACCTTAATCATGATCGGCACCCGGTAGTTACAACCGATAAAATGAGCCAGGCTCGTTGTAATGCCCTAATCGAACAGATAGATTTAGAAACGACCCACCCTAATGCGACCCCACTGATCGTGATGCACCTTTTCTCTGCAATATTACTTCTGCTCCACAGGTTAATGCCAACGCGTAAAAACGACCACCTTTCAGACGATCAACGCAGAACCTTTAATGCCTTCCTAAAGTTGCTTAACACTAATCCTCGCCAAATTCGAGAAGCAACATGGTTCGCGAATCAGGTAAACACAACGTACAAAACCCTAAATAAGATCTGTAAACTCGAAGCAGGAATGACTGCGAAACAACTTATTGATTCACTTGCGGTTATGGAAATTAAACGCAACCTAGTCATTGCTAGGGTAACCATAAAAAGACTGGCATTCGATTCAGGGTTCGAAGACGTGAGCAACTTTATTAAGTATTTTAAAAAACACACTGGAAAGACTCCGAGCCAATTTCAAAAACGTCACAGCTAAAACCCAACCCATCGAAAACTCACTTAGAAAGGGTTCGATATTTACCATTTTTCAGCTGATTTAGACTCTTCACCGATAGCCGGCTCACCGTTATTGTGTTCTCAACTCAATATTCTTAACGGTGACAACCATGACAACGCGCCAGCTTTTTACTTCCATAAAGTCAACTTTTTACTGCGCAAGCTTAGCGGCACTCTCCCTAGCTTCGCTCAGCTCGGCTCAAGCAACAGACACATCAAAGCTAACAAACAAAGAGAAGGCCGTCGCTCTGATACACAGTATAGAAAGTGGCGACCAAATTCCTGCTTCATACATAAACTCGGAAAAGTACATCCAACATAACTTAGCCGTTGCTGATGGGCTCGCTGGATTTGGCGAGGTACTACAACAACTCCCCAAAGGAAGCGCGAAGGCCAAGGTCGTTAGATCAATGCAAGACGGTGACTATGTGATTCTACACACCGAATACAATTTCTTTGGCCCCAAAGCAGGGTTTGATATCTTTCGTTTTGAAAACGGATTGATCGTTGAGCATTGGGATAACTTGCAGAAAATAGCACCTGAAAACGGCAGTGGCAGAACTCAGTTCGACGGGCAAACACAGATAAGCGATACGAATCGAACAGAGGAGAATAAAACCATCGTCTCGGAATTTGTCGCGAACATCTTGATCGGCGGCGACATGACAAAAATAGCCCAGTTCATTGGCCCCAAAGACACCGACTACCTACAGCATAATCCCAACGTTACCGATGGCTTAACCGGGTTAGGAGCGGCCCTGACGGCGCTTGCAGATCAAGGCATGCCCATGACCTATAGCAAAAATCACATCGTCCTGGGCGAGGGTAACTTCGTCCTTGCGGTGAGCGAAGGCACATTCTTAAATGAACACGTAGCCTATTACGATCTATTCAGGTTATCCAACGGTAAAATTGTTGAACACTGGGATACCATTGAAACCATTCCGGCTAAGTCCGAATGGAAGAACGAAAACGGAAAATTCGGCTTCTAGTTAGCCAAAGGCTATTCGCTTAACCGACCTTGTTAGGGCCACGACTGAGTGGCCCTTTGACAGCTCGACGACGCAGCACCAGTCAGCCTCTCCTATGTGAGAGCAATAAAGTTGATCCAAGCCCGTTCTTATGAGGGATCATGATTCAACTCAATGGACCCCAACCTCATGTCGATTTCAACACGATCACTGATTGCTGCCGTATTAATGGCAATGCTTGTTAACACCACCACCGTTGCTGGCAGCAATAGTGACACCACGCTGTCTGAAGAAGAACAGCACCTCCTAAAAGAGCTAATCGACAGTGATAACCGACCCACCAAACTCAAAGTTCGCAACAAATACCGTAACCCTTTTGAGACCCTGAGTTTCTTCAATGTCACATCGGACCAAACCGTCGTGGAAATCTGGCCGGGAGGTCAAGGCGGATGGTACCGAAGTATTTTGCAGCCTTATCTAGCCAGTCGTGGTCATTATATTCCAGTGCGTTCTAACTCCGCATTTCCCGCACCGTTGAATGAGGTAGACGATGGCACAGCGGACCACGTATTGGTTTTTAGAGCGCACGGGTTCATGATCTACCAACACCCAGCGCAAACGTACTTCCATGCAATCTTTAACATGTTAAAACCGGGTGGCACATTTGGCATTGTCGACCACCGAGGCAATGAGTCCATTGCACAAGACCCTGAAGGCAAAAACGGTTATGTAAATCAATCCCACGTCATAAAATTAGCCACCCAGGCTGGTTTTGATTTAGTCGCATCATCAGAAATAAACGCCAACCCGAAAGACACCAAAGATTACCCCAACGGATTGTACTCTCTACCCCCGAGCCTTAAAGGGTCTGCGTTTAATGCCGAATTGAGGCGCAAAGTTCTGGAGATAGGTGAGAGTGACAGAATGACACTCAAATTTATCAAGCCTTCGCGCTAAAACTATGCCACTCGGGACCGTTACCAAACACGTTCTTTTCGTGGCGCATCATCACCCACCTTAAAATGCGATCCAGGTGATAAAGGCGCTCATTAGAGCGCCTAAGAGCGCCCCACTAAGAGTCAACCAGACGTCTCTCTTGACTCTTTTCCTGGCAATTTTCGCGGCTTGAAAATTGCGATACATTAAGGCCCGAATAACCTCGGGAGACTTCCCTTTAATCATCCAGTCTGCGCCCAAATCTATCGACTTCTTCAACAGTTCATCGTCTAATAGGTTCAGCCCTTCTCTGGTTGAAATAATTACGGGAATTTCCTTCATACTCGGCTCTTGCTTAAGAGCCTCTAGAGCGCGAATTGCAGCGGGTTCTTTCTCTGCCTTAACAAGAACTTCAAGCTGTTCGCGGTTTTTGGCAATCTTTTCCACTATTCGATCAACCCGATCGTTCACCTCTTGCGCCTCGGCTGAGTCAAGCTCCCCATTCGTTCGATAAAGATCCAAGACAATAAGATCGGGCAGATCTTTCTTTAAACGATTCGAAAGCATCTCATGAACTTTAAGTGAATCTGAACACGATTCGACACTGATTCCATCGGTCGCATGGGCGTTCAGGAAGTGATTTCTTGCCCCTGCCTCGTCATCAATATAAAGTACTTTCATTGGCGAATATTCTCCTTTACTCAGTTACTAGCTCACGCTAGAGCTCGTTTCAATTCACATACTATATGAATTCGGCAAGCTAATGATTGTCAACTCTCTCTTTGATGTCAAACTTACAATTAGGCCCCTCATAAATTGAACAAAAAGACTCACAATGCTAACCGTCAACTCCATTCAATTCTGCAGCACAACGTCCTAATATATCGAGACGATCAAAATCACCCAACGGTGTCTGGAAACAAGCTGCATAAACTGAGCCCCAACCTCGAACTCGCGATCAACTCGGGTTGTCATGGGGTCGTCAGCTTTGGCGGCCCTTACTCTAATCATCTGCACGCTTTGGCTTGGGCATGCAAGTCGAGAACGTTAGCAAGCGTCGGTATTATTCGGGGAGAACTGCACAGTAAGCTCACACCCACCTTAAAAGATTGCTCTCAATGGGGAATGTCACTAGTCGCCATGAACCGCGCAAAATTTAGGGAATGCCAAGAATGGATCTCTCAAACTAATCAGGCCCAACCCACCGCGACGCCTATCTTTTCTCACCAATTGCTGCCCAACATTTTCCCACAGCTACCAGAGAACTTTTTAATAATTCCAGAAGGGGGAAGCAACCAACTGGCCATACAATCCTTAGCACAAGCTTATGAACCCCTATTCGAACAAGCCGAGTACGCTGAGGTAACTCATGCGGTTTGCGCAACTGGCACTGGGGCAACGTTAGCCGGCTTACGCCTTGCCGCACCCAAAGGTGTGTCCGTGCTTGGTATTCAAGCCGTTGCTGAAGGTGACGCTACTCTTAAACGGATTCATGACTGGCTTGGGACTAGTTCGCTGGACTCAAACGAATCGGCGCTGAGCATCATCCCAGGGCACTTAGGAGGGTTCGCAAAAACCACAACCGAACTGCTTGAGTTTATCAATGACGCTGAAACCGTTTACGGAGTGCCTTTAGACCCTATCTATAATGCAAAGGTACTGTTTGCGCTGGAAAACTTGGCTTGCAGTGGGTATTTTTCCTCAACCGATAAAATCTTAGTAATACACACGGGTGGCCTGCAAGGTAACCGAGGCATTGCATTTAAGTAAGCGCCACTCAGACTTGTTAGCAAATAGAATTAAACCATTTCACCAAAGCCCACGCCGCATTCCTTCGAACAAGCCGCGTTGTTATCCTTCATGATGGCGAGGAGGTTCCTCTGACGGTTCTACAAGATTTAATGCACCAATATCTACAGCCGCAGCCAAACACAAAAAAGAAGACAGCCCCCTCATTCTTGTTAGCTATAGCTAACAAACTCTAACCGATCCACGCATTGATTAAATACTCTTAAGGTTTGTTGATGTTTGGTGACACATGTCGCCTAATGGCGACATGAAACCATCACCCACTGAACTCGTCATACTCAAGCACCTCTGGAGCGCACAACCTCAGAGTCTAAGAGAAATTCACATCGCAATAGAGAGCCAGTTGAACTGGAGTCGATCTTCTACTCGGAAAACAGTTGAGCGCATGGTCGAAAAGAAACTCCTATCGACCAAGAGCCTACATGGCCTAAATGTATATTGCGCAAAAGCGAAAAAGATTCCAACCTTAGCGTCAATGATAAAGATGTTCGCTTCGGATGTGCTTGGCATGGACGGTCCGCTGCCAGTAACAAATTTGGTTAAAAGTAAAATTCTAAATGACCAAGAGCTTAAAGAACTGGACGCCTACCTAAAAAAGAACTCACAGACTTCGAATACAAAACATGATGGAACAGATTAGCTTTTTCGCAATTACACTGAGTGTTACGTCTCTTATTTTTTCCTCATTAGCGTGGATACTTAACGCACGGTGTAAGCGAATCTCTCAATGGCCAATCGTCTGGTCGAGCGCTCTGATGGCACCTATGTTTTGTGCAACACTCGCGACGGCATTCCTTACCTTGCCAGAACTACACCCTCAGCAGGCCGTTGGCATCCCTAACGTACAGGTAACGCTCGACCCGATCCAAGTACTGCGTTTATCCCCACTGCAAAATATTGAATCCGACAAAAACGTTCTGGATGCCATTGTATGGCTCTACCTGATAGGCGTTCTGACATCACTGATCAGAGTGATTATAGGTAGAGCTCGAGCCTTAAGAATAGCGCGCCTAGGAACGAAAACACGATCAAGTTCTGGCATCAACTATGTGGTTTCATCTGATGAAATCACCCCGTTTATCTTGAGTAACCTTGTAGGGGATGGCTACCAAATTGTGATTCCCAACACGCTTGAACGCGAACTATCGAGCGACGAATTAGAACACATACTGTCACACGAGTTAGCGCATCACTACTTTTCGGACGACCGCATGGGAATGCTGTTACGGTTCGCAGCCGCCTTCAGCTGGTTTAACCCAATTTCGCACTTGACGTTCGTAAAATGGGAACACTGCATTGAACTTCGTAGTGACCTTACAGCTCTACATAATCAGTCAAAAGCTTCTAGGAGTGCCTATGCAAACACCCTTGTCACTGCACTCCATCTAACGGCTAACCGGGTACGGCAATACCCGGCAGCCTCCTTCTCAACAAACCATCTAAGGAATGAAAAAATGAGAATTAAATCGATATTGCATGGCGACGCCACAACTTTCAAGGGTTTCTCAAGCAAACTAATGATAGTGTCGGGCGCAACGCTAATTTCCATTGCCGTAGCGTCATTGGCAACCGCAAAAGATAATGAGAGAAGGCTAGCAAACAGCAATCTAATTGGTGAAGATATGCAGCTAATAATGTCAGGCCGCCTCACCGCATCTTACGGTAAAAGCCCAGATCCATTCAAAAAGGGACACAGCCGTGACCATAAAGGAGTTGATTTGGGTGCACCTCTTGGCACGCCAATTTATTCACCAACCGACGGCGTTGTTTTAGCCGCCACCGATCTTTACAGAAACAAACCGAAATACGGGAAGGTCGTGGTTATTAAAACTTCCGGTAAAACCAAAACCTTGTTTGCTCATCTTGACAGTTATAAGGTAAAAAAAGGAGATAAAATTTCCGCAGGGACATTACTCGCCACGGTAGGTCAATCAGGGGTCTCAACTGGGCCTCATCTGCACATAGAAACGTTCGTAAACGGCAAACGTGTTAACCCACTAGACGTTTGGCAATTAGCTGAATAAACTTGAAGACGCTCGCGGCGGGATCTCGCGGGTGTGAAACATGAGAATAAAAATGAAACACACTATCTCTATAGCCCTATTGTTCTTAAGCACAGTCGTGCTGTTAACTCCCGGTCATTCCAAAACAATCGCCTTGTCTTTTGATGATGCACCGCGCGGTAAAGGCCCTCTATTCACTGGCGAACAACGATCCGTCGAGTTGACTAAAAAATTAGAGCAACACAGCGCCAAACCCGTTGTATTCTTTGTTACCACTCGTGAAATTGAGACTGGAAAAAATCGTGAGCGAATCCACCGATACGCCAAGGCAGGCCACCTAATAGCAAACCACAGTCACAGTCATCCATGGGCACATAAAACCGATTCCGACAAATACGTCGCAGACATAAAGCAAGCAAACTCACTATTAACGGGGTTCGACAATCGACGTCCCTGGTACCGATTTCCGTATCTTGATGAGGGCCGAACGTTAGAACAACGAAACCGGTTGCGCAATGAACTGGATCAGATGGAGCTGATGAATGGTTACGTCACCGTTGATAACTACGATTGGTACATCGAAGGCAAGTGGCAAGAAGCGGTAGACAATGACCAGCCCGTCAATATCGAAGCTTTGGGAGAAGCGTATATTGAGATGCTGTTATCGGCCGTTCAATTTTATGACCAACTGGCCGTGGACACGCTCTCTCGCTCACCACATCATGTTTTGTTACTGCATGAGAATGATTTAGCCGCATTATTCATCGGTGACTTAATAGAGGCGTTAAAAGCTCAAGGGTGGAAAATCATCAGCCCCGATGAGGCGTATACCGACCCCATTGCCAATTATCAGCCGACAACACTTCGAACAGGGCAAGGTAGAATCGCCGCAATGGCGCATGACAAACACTCAAAAGACCAAGAAAAAAGCAAAAAACTACGAAAGAGATTAAGCCATCTTGCGATCGAAGAAACGCTAATCGATGACCTACTCAGTCGCAAAAACGTTTTTCAGGAACAAGAGTAACGACTGGTTACGCATACTCGGCTGACGCGCACCGTAATCCACAACGCCAGTAAGGGCAACAGTATTGTTTGGAAAACAAAAACCACCATTAAGCGTATAGCATGCTCACTTGCCGCTTCAGCTGCGTCGGTAAACTCAGCTAAATGCGTTTTCCAATCTAACGCTGTACCAGCGCTTTGAACCCACTCTTTGGCACTCTCTAGAAACGATCGTTCCTCAAGCTTTTCAGCGGTAACCACCTTACTTTCTTCGTTTAAAACAGTGAGCCGCTCAGTCGTGAACTTCAATTTGTTACTGGACTCTTGGTACTGAGGCTCCAAGAAATGTTGGTAGAACAATTCGCCCGTTATTGCAAAAAAGGGAACCGCTAACCTCAAGAAAACAACAATCACGGCACACCTAAATATCATCAGCTTTATCGGAACTGCTAATTTCTGCCACATCAAGAGAGAAAGCAGTACCGCGGATAAACTGGCCCAAAAAAGCCAGGCATAAAAATCCGAAACCGTGACATCCAGCAATATCTGCTGCGCCCCAAACGCCGTGCCTGCAACTAACACCACGGTCGAAAAGCGCTCGATCAAATCATTAACTGGGTCGAGAATTTCTCCCGGAGTAAACGTCATCCCGACCCCGACAGGCTCCACCGCCACTTCGGTACCCTGAGCCACGGAGATCACCCCATTAAGACTACGAGAAATCCCAAATGTCACTAACGCTCTCTGCAACCCAGCTTGAGTGTATTCATATCCCCGGCTGTCTAGCCACCCAGACTTCACCAACACTCCTGCTAGGAGCGCAATAATGGCAATAAATATTCGACAATGTTTAGATTCCATTCCACTAGCATACCATTAGATATTGGATATTTAGATCGATGAAATGATGTTTACTTCCATCACACCGATCAACACTGAGACCTTTGCCAACACACGTTCACTCTCGGTGTTTTTCAACATTTTCATTCTAACGCGCCAGCCACGACCAGATTCAATTCTCGCCAACTCAAAACGCTCAGGCAACGTCCCAAACGCCGCAAAAAACTCCAGGCAACGTGTAGGGGCAAATACATCGTTATCGAATACGACGTCTACTTCTTGGAATGAGTGACTTTGTGAGCGACAAACTGCGATTGGGAAAACGTTCATACTTCAGACATTCAGGATTAATATTGAATTATAGAATAAGCACTTTCTATGAAAAAAATGATTCGTAAACACGAAAAATTTACATTAATATGAATTATCTATTAATATAAATTTCAATATACGAATAAATAATGCAAGTAAAAGTCGACAGAGTCGATAAACGTCTTCTTGAACATATCCAAAGAGACGCCAGCTTATCCGCCTCTGAGCTCGGAGACATGGTTGGATTATCACAAGCCGCTTGCTGGAGACGCATTCAGCGCTTAGAGGAGTCGGGTGTTATTAAAAAGCGAGTCGCGCTTCTCGACGGAACCACGATTAATTGCGGCACCATCGTATTGGCGCATGTAAAACTATCGGCTCATGGGCGAGCGCACTTTGATGAGTTTTCTCAAAAAATAGAAGCATTGCCCAACGTACTCGAGTGCTTCGTGGTATTAGGAGATCAAGATTTTTTTATTAAAGTCGCCGTCAAAGATGTGTACGATTACGAACGATTTTTCTTCAATCGTCTATCAAGTATTGAGGGAGTAGCCGAGATCAGAAGCGCCGTAGCGCTTTCTCAGATCAAGAACGAAACGGCTCTCCCGCTATCAAACATCTAGCTGCCAGCACCCGAGCCTACTTTACCGACACATAGTTTTTGAACTCTTGCTGCTCTCTTTCATCAAAGGATTTAAAGACAAAGGCTTTGCCCTTAACCTCTGAGACTAACTTCTTAGGCCCAAAGACGTTGTCGCCCAATTTTTGAAAATACATCGACGTATGCAGTTTCTTAACAGTAACCGAGACGGCTGGTGAAAACGGTTCAACATTAAAAAAGTCGAGTCGTTCGATGTAGTTATCGGCCTTATTTACCCAAAGCTTCCCAGCTAAACTCTTCGCAATTTTTTCCTCCTCATCCAGAATAAGATCAAAGCTATAGATCTCGACCTCATCGGTTTCTTCAACCTTAGCAAGAGAAGACATTTCCACCATGTCATGCAAATCCAAACGCCCCGTGTCCGCCTGAGCACCATCAACAGCCTTAGCTTCGGCTTCGGCATCGGCTTCCGCTTCGGCTTCTTCCTCTTCTTTTTCCTTCGCTTTCTCCTTGTTGTACCTCTTCAACTCTTTATCTGTCGGAGTTTTCTCATTAATGGTAAAGAGGCTCCACTGAGGATCAGCACGAGGGTCAAACTGTTCTATTAAGTCATCTTCACCCTGCGTCACCACAGTAAAGGCCCACTCATCGCTGCTGAAGTTATTCATCCTATTGAACACTAATTCCATATCAGCCGCCTGCACTGGCGTTATCAGAGCCACCAGTAAAAACAATAACGAGGCTACTTTCATAATTGCCACTATCTAAATATTAACGATCCTGAATTATTAAACGTTACACCATGAACGTATACGCTCGTTTTGGGACAGTTTGTGACTAACTCTTAGCCCCAAATGAAAACAACCACAATAATTGTAAACGACTATTGCTCGAGTAAAGTTCCTTTGGTACCAGGGGCTCCGAGTAGACTTAGCAAACAGTCGCCCCATCGCTTCGGAACCGCGTACATTTTATCAGGCTCGAATTCCATACGCGTAAACTTCGTATCACAACGTAATTCAATTTGATCCAAATTGCCCGATTCAAGCTCGACGGAAAAGCTTCGTTTAAACAATCGATGGTGTCCATCTCCAGAGTCACTAATAAGCACCGTTTGTTGTATCGGATCTGCCGACTTTTGTATCTGTTGTATCTCTTCAACAGCGGATACAAATTTACGGATAACCTGCTCTTCCTTAGACATAGTTTCATACAGCTCTATTGCCTCAACGTACCTACTTCGATTAATCAACTCCGTCAATAAGTTCACTCGAATGACTAGCCGTGTCTGTGCATCCAAATCTTTCTTTCCCTCATAGTCCAATCGTTGCAACCAGTCCAATGTTTGAAGAGAATCAAACCGCAACTGAGGCTCATTGAAGACCTCAGAAAAAAGCAGTTGTGCTAATTCCATCTGGACCAGTCGGTCGAAACTCCTAGAACGAATGTTTCTCATCGACACTAAAACCGTCTCTGCTTGAGCCTGGTCCTGATCTGAAACATATTCATGAAAAACCGCCAATAAACCACTGACCCTATCATCCTGACTATCCCCGTCATTGCTATGGAACCAATTGGTATTTGCTATTTTTGAGCGATCTAGTAGGAATACTATCGTTTCTCTTACAATCGAACTAGTAGGAATGCTGCCGAGCTGTGCAGGGTCGAAAGTGTAGTTCCTAACCAATTCAATAGCATGCTTTTCAAACTTCTCTTGAGTGGACTTAAGCACTCTAACATCAGAGACTTGACCATTTTTATTGACCATGTATGCCACTTCAACTGCCCCACTATCATAGCTAAAGCTTACTCGTGACGATCTTCTAACTAGATCCGGGTGTAAACCCTGACTTTTATAAATACGTTTGGCAGGCACAAATTCTGCCTCGGCATTCATTGAAACAAGAACGCTGCTTAAAACGTAAAACAACAAGACAAATCTCAGACTAAACATACATAAAATAGGTTGCCAGACCGAATGCCTAATCAGGCACTTCAGGCTGAGTATTAATTAGAAAGTATAAATAGATATCGCGTTAAAAATCAGAAGTTGACAGGTTGTTATGCTCCACGCGCGGTTGAAGTTCGTAAGCTCGTAATAGCCGATGCGTCAGAATCATCGATAAGATAGCGTACCCTCCAAAAAACAACAGACCAACATGAACCTTAACCGCCGCCAAACCGCCTAACTTAACGGTCGCCGCTAAGATGGCGATAATAAACACGTCAGCCATTGACCACTTACATATTTTGGCCAATTTCCTGATCGCGAATAATCTCGTTTTGCTGCCAGAGTCTTCAATGCTCAACGCAAACCACGACAACGCAAATTTTATGGTGGGCGTTAAAACGCTGAAACCGAAAATAACCACAACCAGAAAAAACTCTTGTGCTTTTAATAGTTCATAGACTCCACCGAGCAATGAAAAGGAGTCGTTAACAACGAAAAACTTCTGTAAGGAAAACATGGGTAGAGAAATACCCAAGACAAACAAAACCATCGAAACACCCAAAAAAACCCGATCAAACATAAGAGAGTAACTTCCTCATTAAACCCCGCCTCGCCAAAAAACTTAACCAAAGCAGGGCCATATTTCAAAACAAACAAAATGAGAACAAATATTAATCTGTTCTATCGCTAAACATACGATCTTCTAAAATGCTCGCAAGATGCCTTGAAAATTTTTGAGTAACGTGGTCTTTATCACGGCTAATTACGAACTTATCATTAGCGGTGTAACAGCGTTCTGCATCACAAAATTGATCCGTGAGGTTCACAATCCTCACCTTAGCACCGTACTTCTGCACACTTGTAGACCATGGCGAACTGTCTCTGATCGCTGAAGACACCGGAGATGTACATTTAGGGCTGTCGCCTTTTACCTCAACTAAACATTCCAAAGGGTCAAATTCGTGCCAAGGCGTGTCATGAATCAACACAACCTCAGCTCCTGACTGAAGTATTCTATCGACAACTCGCTGCTCTGCAGCCGCCAGCTCTGTTAGACGTTGTCTATCAACAATAGGTTTATTTTGATTGTCAATAAGAGCGACTCTTGATGAATTTGCTAGCACAACCAAACTAGGTTTTATGTCATCAATTTCTTGTAAAACTTTATCTCTCCACTCTACGCACTCTTTATATGGACGCTTCCACTTTACATGCCATTGACGAACATCAATCGAAACGCAGGCGCTTTTGGTTCGAGACACAAGCTTGAATTCTCGAGATAATGCAACCTCCTCCAAAGGCGGAAACCATTGCGCAGCATGACTATCACCAAATAACATAACTTTTTCATGGCTCGTTTTAGCACCAAAAGTACAGTCTGGGTAGTCTATGGCTCCTTGTGAAATATGGCATCGAGGGTCCGACCTATAGAGACTTGGCAGATCTCTTTTCACTGATTTCACTTCTACGAAGCTGCCATTTTTAAGAGCTATAAAGTTATCTTTATCTACAATTTGAATGAGATAATAAGATCCACCACTAACAATCAGAGTCAATAAAAATGCGCTAAATATGTTCACCCACACTCTTGTAGCTAAATAATTCGAAAAGCGAACAGGATTTTCAATCACTTTATACCCAACAAACGAAAGAATTAGAGTGAGTATCATTACGTAAGCTACATCCGCAAGGCTCCAGCTCGAAAAGTGTAATTGATAAAAAACAAATATAGGCCAATGCCAAAGATACATGGAGTACGACAACAGGCCAAGGAACACCATCGGCCGAGCAGACAATAGCTTACTAATAATTGACTTAAACCGATGATCGTTATTGACTCCGGAAAATATAACCATCGCCGCGCCCAACGTGGGTAAAACGGCAAACAGGCCAGGATACGATAGATCTGAGGAAAACCAAAAATACGCAAATAAAATCGACCCAAGTCCAACGGCTTGACTGACAAACCGAACCGAATTGTTGGGTGAAACCTTCTTCAACTCGCTGTAAGCGATTAAAACACCTACTCCTAATTGCCAAAACCTAGAATGAGTACCAAAGAATGAGATCGGTTGAGCAATCGAAATTGATACTAAGTTCGCAACAAAAGAAAGCACAGTTAAGATTAAAACACTCTTAACTATCAAGGATACCGGACAAGAATCTACTTCCTTAGAAAAGAACGACTTCCAGTAAATAGCACTGAGGAAAACAATCGTCATCAACAAATAGAATTGTTCTTCGATCGCCAGCGACCAGTAATGCATTAACGGTCCGCTCGCGCCTAAGTCATCAAAGTATTGGATTGAGGACGCTAATTTAGTCCAATTGATGACGTACAATGCCCCCCATACTGCGTCTTTCGCAACTGAATTTAGATAGAGCTGGCTCATTGTGAAATATGCCACAAGCAGCGTTATTCCTATCACCACTAGAGCCATGGGTAGCAGCCTCCGTGTTCGCCTTGCCCAAAAACTAGCAAAATCTACTCTGCCAGTCGACTCAAGCTCGCGTAGCAAGATTGAGCCGATCAAATAACCAGAGATAACAAAAAACACATCAACCCCAACAAAACCGCCTCTCAACAGAGACAGATCCGTGTGAAATATAAGCACCCCAATAATTGCGATTGCTCTCAACCCATCAATATCCTTTCGATAATTAAGTTTCATATACTCTGTATTTTAATAATCAACGTTTAAGACTTTCATTCAAAGACAAGTTAAACATAACCTGTAATATTAACCATCTAATCCCTACACTGAAATAACTTCGCACAGTCATCAGCATTGCTCAATGCAGATATGTTGACATGCGACATAGCAAAGACAGTGTCTTGATGATGGGCTTCCCAGCGTAAAAGTTGACTACTCTCTTCTCGGCAAATGTGGTACTTAAGGATGACGGGCATTGTCGTTCTATCTCTGTATACGAAATAAGCCAAAAATGAATCTGGCATTCTAGGTAATGATACTGACCTAACAGGCAAAAAATAAAGAGTCTCGCTCATAGCAAAAGCTCTATCGTCGAGTTTGCTAGTTTCCGTTTGAGCCACTACAAAGCTCGGCTTCAAATACTCGGCACCACCACTGACATTTAATGTAAATCGAAGAATTCGTTCATCTATTTCTAAACCACATTGCAAAACAAATTGCGCTTCAGTTGCTTGCTCGGGGTCATTCATAAAGTCAGGTTCGCAAAGCAAAAATTCGGTAACCGACAATGTGAATGAAGGTTGGAGTTTAGACTTCTCCAACAGATACAGCCTCTCTGTCTGTTCATAGGCCAGTAACGATTGGGCATATTGTTTCTTGAGCAATTTATTCCTTTTCTTTGCGTGTCTATTGCTCCTTTTCTGAGACGATGAAAGTCTTGCTAATTGATGCGCAATTTTTGTCTCCGAAGACTTGGAATCATGGCTCATAAATGTGTTTGAGAAAAGTTAAGACGGTCAATCGATCATACAACAGGATCAACTAGGGTGGTTGATATAAATCTGCTTACCAGCTGTTTCAGTAGCAAGCAACTAAGGCCCTTCAACTTAGCAATCGTACCAACGTATGAGTTTTAAAAACACCGAGCATCCTTGCTATTCGGCTCTATCAGATCTTTTGCGTATATTAATGCCTCATTCGCCTACAGAGGATGATCCTAACGTTCACCAATCCACGCTCTATGATGAGGCTTGGAATCAACTAATAGGTTTTATAGGGAAGAAATTTGCCTGATAACACGACGTTCACTCTGTCGCCATTGGGGTCTTCTTCTCTTTCAATATCCATCGAAAAGTCAATTGCACTCATGATTCCGTCGCCAAATTCTTCATGAATCAGTTCCTTTATCGTGCTGCCATAAACATTCACAACTTCATACCAGCGATAGATCAATGGGTCTGTCGGTATTGCTGTTGGTAGCGACCCTTTGTACGGCGCAATTTGAAGCCAAGCTATGGCCTCATCAGATAAGCCAAAAATCTCACCCACTTTCTCCGCTTGTGTTTTATCAAAAGCCATTTGCCCCAAACAGGCCGCGGTAGTCCATTCTTTAGAAAGACCAACCCTCTCGGCAACACTCTTCCAACTAATTGCTTGAGTTACTTTCGTTGCCATTATTAACGTCGTAACTTCTTCTCTACTCGTAATCATGATTTGCCTCGTTAAAATTGTCATCAGTACGCCACGGCGAGATTTCAAGTGATAAAGCAAGAAATTGCGTCGTATCGCGGATAGATAAATTTGAGCAAGTTCCATGCCAATGCTGCCGTTCGAATGATGAACCTAGTCAAGAAACAAGAATGGCAACCAAAGCTTGAACTGACACAAGCGACGGCCTAGCTCAGACCAGTCGATTTTTAGCTTGATAAACCGTCATGATCGTGGGAGTTACAAAGACGGGTAAAACGAAATGAAGATGCACGCATACCTAAGTGCTAACCAGCAGCGTAACAATTTGGTGCTATCGCCCGTCTTTGGATGCCCCATGTTGGTGCAACTAGGCATAACATCAATGCCCAGCTAATCCACTCGATGCGCCAACTTAGTGAAATCCAAGCTTTGGCACGCTACTTGCTTGAGCATAAACACGGCTTGATTAATGATAAGTTCGTTAATGTATCTAACATCAATCTGACTTAAACGGAGAATTTCAGCCAAACGTGCTATCTACAGAACTAAGTAACGACACAGTGACCGCAATACAGACCTTGATCTCAGATCACGGGTTACCGGAGCGGTACGAAATCTCGGTTAAGAACTTCTTTGCTCCAATTGCCTCTCAAATCCAGCAGAAAAGAGTTAAGTCTGGGCCAATCAAACTTGGAATTCAGGGCTCACAGGGGAGCGGAAAAAGCACGGCCGCTGAATTTATAGCGGCGTTGTTAGAAATAGAGCATGGACTGACAGTAGCGGTATGTTCGATTGATGACTTTTATCTCACTCGCGCTGAAAGACAGACCCTGGCCAAAACGGTACACCCATTGCTATCCACACGCGGAGTGCCAGGAACGCATGACACGTCCCTAATCGCCAACACGTTCAACCGGTTCGATGCCGGACTATCCTTCGAGCTACCCGTATTCGAAAAACAATACGATGACCGAGCAGCAACAAAAGACTGGACGGTGGTCGCTCAATCCGCGGATGTTCTGATCTTTGAAGGCTGGTGTGTTGGGCTTAGCTCCCAGCCACAAGAAGCGCTAATAACGTCCTGTAACTCACTGGAAGAAACAGAAGATGCGGATCTAGTGTGGCGAAATTTCATCAACCACAAATTGACCAACGAATACGAGCGACTGTTCGCTCGACTCGACCTAATGGTAACCCTGCAGGCGCCGAGCTTTTCATGCGTATTTGAGTGGCGGCGCCAACAAGAAGAGCAACTGATAGAACGTAATGCTAATGTTGACGGTAACACCTTGCAGACGTTCAACACGGATCAGTTATCTCGGTTTATTGCGCACTTTCAGCGCCTAACCGAATGGGGCCTGAAAACCATGCCCTTGAAAGCCGACTTCACGCTAATGCTTAGTTCGGACCACGACATAACGCACCTAGATACTAAACCTGCGGAGACACCGTGAACTTTTGGGTCTCTTCTGATTTAGATGGTACGTTGATCGACCACCACACGTACTCTTTCAGTAGCGCGCTGTCTGCGATTGCGTTATGTAAAGAAAACAACGTGCCTATTTTGCTTAATACCAGCAAGACTTACTCCGAAACGGAAAAAATACACCAGCAGCTGGGACTCGACACCCCGCTGATCATCGAAAATGGCAGCGCCATCGTTCTGCCATCCTCCATGCCTCTTGCCGGGAGCGAATATGGTTCATCCATACTCAAGGGCGAACGTCATCACATACGATTTGGCGCACCTCGATCGGAAATTCTAAAGTTTCTATCTCAAGTCAGAACACAGACTGACTTTAAATTTGAAGGGTTTAACGATTGGACTCCTAATCAGGTTAGCGATCAAACAGGCCTCAACCTCTCTGACTCAAAACTGGCCTTAATGAAAGAATACTCAGAACCATTCATTTGGCAAGACAGCGAACGGCACTTCGATAAATTCGAATCCATGTCGCTGAAAGCGGGGTTTAAGGTTCTTAAGGGCGGTAGGTTTTTCCACTTAATGGGCAACACTGATAAGGCCAAACCATTGCAATGGTTGCGATCTA
This sequence comes from Arenicella sp. 4NH20-0111, assembly GCF_040366405.1. Lineage (NCBI taxonomy): Bacteria > Pseudomonadati > Pseudomonadota > Gammaproteobacteria > Arenicellales > Arenicellaceae > Arenicella > Arenicella sp. 4NH20-0111. Next base: position 491,937 of record NZ_BAABWF010000003.1, on the reverse strand, counting down.
ACGCGGGACTGCTTTTCCCAGGTTTATCTTCGTCAGCCTCGTCCCCCGCGCTAATTTGTCTCGGTGACAGTCAGAACGACATCGCTATGTTGAATGTGGCTGATGTTCCCGTGTGTGTCAGATCCCCAGTATCTCCATACCCCAAAGTCACTACGTCAAAAGACGTTGTCTATACAAAAAAATACGGCCCAGAAGGATGGGCTGAAGCAATCAATGCAATTCTACCTAATCAAACAAGGACTTAATTAAATGGCTGACTTTTACCAAAACGGCATCATTACAACACTACACAATCTTCGTCAGCGTGACCTAAGCGACATGGAAGCTGAGTTAAGAAAGTTCAGCAAAAAACAATCCATGACCCTAGTCTTACCTTCTCTTTACTCTGAACTCGAAGGCGAAGCCCTACCCAACATAGTCAAAGAACTGAGTCATGTTGATTACTTGGATGAAATTGTAATTGGCCTTGATCAAGCGACCGAGGCTCAATACAAAGAGGCTCTTTCCTTTTTCAAGCCGCTAAATCAAAACTTTAAAGTGTTGTGGAATGATGGCCCCAGACTGCAAGAGTTAGACCAACGACTGGCTGAAAAAAACTTAGCGCCAAAGGAGCTTGGTAAAGGGCGCAATGTTTGGTATTGCTTTGGCTATGTATTGGCAAAAGACACCGCCAAAGCAGTAGCGCTCCACGATTGCGACATCCTAACCTACGATCGTAGCCTGTTGGCTAGGTTGCTCTACCCAGTTGCAAACCCGAATTTCAACTATAAATTTTGTAAGGGATTCTATGCCCGTGTAGCGAGTGGAAAAATGCATGGCCGAGTCACTCGATTGCTTGTCACCCCATTGATTAGAGCATTAAAGAAGGTGTACGGGCAAAACGACTACTTGGACTACATCGACAGCTTTAGGTACCCTTTGGCCGGAGAGTTTGCATTCAGAACCGAAGTGATCACTGACTTAAGAATTCCCAGCGACTGGGGCCTAGAAATAGGAGTGTTGTCGGAACTGAACAGAAACTATGCCAATAATAGGTTGTGTCAGGCAGACATCGCCGACGTTTATGACCATAAACATCAAGAATTATCAGCCGAAGATACCGCCAAAGGGTTATCTAAGATGTCTGTGGATATCTGCAAAACACTTTATCGAAAGTTAGCCACGAATGGCGTGGTATTTAACGCTGAGACGTTTCGAGCGATTAAAGCAACGTACTTTCGTATCGCACTCGATTTCGTGGAAACCTACTATAACGATGCGGAGATGAACGGTTTACATCTGGACATACACGCTGAAGAAGCCGCGATTGAAATGTTTGCGGAAAACGTATTAGGAGCCGGGCAAGACTTTTTGGAAAACCCGATGGAAACCCCATTTATCGCGAGCTGGAACCGAGTCAACAGCGCGCTTCCGGAACTGTCGAATGAATTCATCAACGCGGTCGACGCCGACATGAAGGAATACGGCTAAACCGGCTTCAAATGCTTATTGAGAATTGATCTATGTCAAAGTTACACAGTTTGGTTGAGGGCTATTTAAGTCGTATTTATCCGGATCAAGATAGCCAAATTTTAGCTAGCCGCTCCTTGGTCAAGATGGGCCTATCTGACGCCACCGAGCCCTGCCCTTACTTCGTTAACAAGTGGAGCGAGAAAGACGTTTGGTTGATCACCTATGGCGACAGCGTGCAATCTGAGAATGAAGCGCCACTCAAAACGCTCAAACGTTTCGCTACAAACTACTTGGGCGACGTAGTGTCTGGAATCCACATACTCCCTTTCTTCCCTCACAGTTCAGATGGTGGCTTCTCTGTCATTGATTATTCCCAAGTCAACGACGCCTTGGGCGATTGGTCTGATATCGAAGCACTCGCAGAAGAGTTTAATCTAATGTCAGATTTGGTGGTCAATCACTGTTCGCAACGAAGCCGCTGGTTTGAAAACTTTAAGCAACGAAAACACCCCGGCAAAGATTATTTTTTTGAAGCATCCCCCTCAGATGACGTGTCAAACGTAGTAAGACCCAGGACCTCAGAGTTGCTCAGAGAAACTCAGACTCTAGACGGCATTAGGCACGTTTGGTGCACCTTCAGCCATGACCAAGTGGACCTAAATTACAAAAACCCCGAACTCTACCTCGAAATGCTGGGCATTATTCGACGATATCTGGAACAGGGAGTACGGATATTCAGGCTTGATGCCGTGGCGTTTTTATGGAAAGAAATCGGCACCGACTGTATTCACAGAGAGCAAACTCATGAGTTCATCAAACTCTTTCGAACACTCATTGAAGCGCACACTAAGGACGCCATCGTCATTACCGAAACCAACGTGCCCACACACGAAAATCTTTCCTACTTTGGGAACTCGAATGAAGCGCACGCGGTGTACAACTTTTCATTGCCACCTCTACTAATCCACGCTCTTTTAACCGGCACAAGCGAGCATTTAAAACGGTGGCAAATGAGCATGCCACCAGCACAAACCGGAACCTTCTACTTCAACTTTATCGCCAGCCACGATGGTATCGGCTTGAGGCCAGTTAAAGGATTGCTTGAAGAGAAAGAGCTCGATCAACTCATTAACACGCTGCAAAGTTTTGGCGCTAGGGTTTCATGGCGATCCATTGCAAACGGTAAAAACGAACCCTACGAGGTTAATGTGGCGTTGTTTGACGCTCTGCAAGGCACGGTAAATGGCCCAGATAAATTTCAGATTGCTAGGTTTGTCTGTGCGCACGCAATCATGTTTTCCTTGGAAGGCATACCGGGCCTTTATATCCACAGCTTACTCGGCACTCAAAACGATTATGAATACTTGGAGCGCACAAACCATAATCGCAATATTAATCGACATCGTTGGCAATTGAGTAAGCTCGAAAAACAGCTTGCATCAAGTCATAGCCATAACTCAAAAGTATATCGCTTGATCACTGATTTGCTAAAAATAAGATCTGCTCAGAGCGCCTTTCACCCCAATGCCGTCCAATTTACACTCCATCTAGGAAGTAACTTGTTCGCATTTTGGCGCCAAAGTGCCAAGCGAGACCAAAGCATATTTTGTATTCACAATGTCTCCGATCAAACGATTGACTTACCTAAGAGCTCAGTAAACCTAATTGACCTTGATGAGTGGTCCGACTTGATATCAGGAAAGGTCTACACATCAGATATGGAGACCATACACTTAGCGCCATATCAGTTTGTTTGGTTATCTAACAAAGCGATTGATCAGCAAAACTCGCCATGACAGCCCCTTCTTCGGAAACATGTATTGTGGGGGCCTCAGAGAGCGTCAGACTTTGATGCGTTAAACACCGACCGCTGCTAATTTCGAATCGGTAGCCATGCCATGGGCATTCAACAGAACCATCAATGATCTTTCCTTGATTCAACGGACCTAATCGGTGGGGGCACACCGCACTAAAGGCTTGCCATCGTTCATTTAGATACACCAATCCATAGCGTTTCCCAGCCAATTCGAATGGGGTTACACCATTAAGGTCAAGGGATTGGGTATGGCCAACAAGCAACTCTGTTTCATTTTGCTGGTCTTCGTTTACTCTGATATCTTGTTTCTTCTGATCAAGCGCTCGCTGGCGGCCGAGCATCATGGTTTCGTCTTCGTCATACAACTTTTGATACATCGATTGATAAGCTTGCGCGTAAAAAGCGTGTAAAAAACGCGGAAGTTTCGGGACAAAAAAGTCTACCACTACGCGAATTCCGTGCTCGCTGTTTTGGCTGTCGTTGGCCGTTCCAGTCGGCATCGCCACGGTCCATACCTCAGTGCCTTTTCCTAGGCCACTCAGAGTTCTGGTCACCCATCGACTTTTGTCGCGATCCAATCTAAGCTCTAATTCCATTTTGTTGAAGGGAGATTTCGGTGACAAGTGGGCTATCGCACGCCACCCCCAATCACCAGACTCGATTATCTGCAACTCTGAGAACGTAGATTGATGCAACCACGGTAAGTGCTTGTAGTCCAAGGCGTTTTCGAACATACGCGCTAACGAGGTTGGTATGTCTCGCTGATAACTGCCAACGTGCGGTAATGCCGTACCAACACTCGGTAACAACCGTCGAAGTAAGTCAATCAAATAGTTGAAGAAGTTTGTCATACTCTCGAGGTGTATCGAATAAAAAGCCTCTTAATCATACATGGACCATTGTGTACACGTTTATGTTCTCACTAGGTCAGCACGAGCCCACACTCGGAGGTCCGCGCACGCGCCGCGAAAACAGATTCTAACTATCCTCAACATTTTCTTTGGTAATTTTAAATAATGCCTTATGCTTTAAGTCGTTGTAAAACAACTTAATTTAACGTTAAACGGATTCAATTTAAGCATGAAAATCACCCTACTAAATACATTTTTTCTTCTTACTACCGTCGTCTTTGTGTCAGCAGCGCACGCCGAAGGAATTAAGGTTATCTCGTCTACTCCTTACCAGGAAGGGCACGATATACGTAACAAAATAATAAACGAATGCACCAACTTAGGCAGCAAACTCGCCAAGTTCACCAAAAGCTATTCAAGCAAAAAGGGCATTGACATTGAATTGGTTGATTCCTTAGATACATCAGATAAAGGCAAAGTACTTAAGTTGGAGATATCCGATGCGGTCAGTCAAGGAAACGCCTTCATAGGACATCGGAAGTTCGTTGAAATTCGCGGTTCGCTCTGGAAGGATGGTAAGAAAGTGGCATCGTTCGATGGCCAGAGGTCTAGCGGCGGCGGCTTTGGAGCTGGTTATAAAAGCTCTTGTGCAGTCCTTGGACGATGCGTTAAAACGCTAGGCAAAGATATTTCCGCTTGGCTCGAAAACCCTCAGGACGGAGCATCAATCGGCGAATAAACGCCGACTTAAACTCTCACCTTCAATGTGGGCAGAGACACACCTTACTTGCCCACTTTGATTGGATGCACTGCCAGAAATTAACTGAGCAAAAATCAGTCGGATTTATTCAGGCTTGGCTTTATTATTTTTAGGCGCAAGCCCAATCGAAAAGCCGCCTGGCCCGTACATCATACTCGAGCCGAGTTTCATTACTCCGAACAGCACCTGTATTTTTTTCTTCTTGGCTTCGTCCTTCAGTTCCTGAATCAGTGGCATGGCGTAAATATCGTCTAAATCACCCGCGTAGCTTATGTTAACGATCGGCACGTAGAGACCATCCTTAACTCGATCGATTGCATATCGGATCAACGATTCCAACGCCTTCTCTTCACTACGTTTAGTAACGACAGGGCCACTTTGATCACCGTAATTTTCAATGATCGGCGTCAAACCCACTGCTTTGCCTAGTAGCGCCGGTGCCAGACCTACGGATTTAATCCCTTTTTCCAGTGCGCGTTGACGACTGTAATAGATATCCCTAACGATGGCATAAGAACGAATCACCCGGGTGAACTTTTCCATTGTATCCGTGTATTCCTGAACGTCGGCTCCGCGACTTAGAAGCATGTCCGCGTAAATAGCAACCAAGCCTTGCGCGGCAATTCCAGTACCCGTATTTAGGTAAGTCATTCTGAAAGGCTGTTCGATACCCAAACCATCTCTGACTTCACGTGAGCGTTTCGCAATACTCGAAGCTGCTTTCTCGAAATTATCGTAAATCGGACTGGCTGCTTTAGAAAAAGTCTGGCAGAGCGCAAAGTCAGAATAAGGAGCAACTTCGTTAAGAATAAAATCGGTAATCTGTTCTGGGCTTGGCGGAGCGGTTTTAATTTTTGTATGAACCGTCAGCTCCCCACTTTTATAGTATTCAATAAGCTCTTTCTCATCGACAATTTCCGGCTTGACCTCACCATTAATGTTTATCGAAATCGGCAATACCTTGATTGGTCTGCTCTTAAATATAAACTCTGGAATTGCCGCTACTGAATCGACTACAACGGTGTACTTCATCTTATGATTAACCTCATCACTGTTTTTATAATTATGGAGAAAGGCCATTAGGTATGGCCACGCTATGGTGGCGGTCTATTGTAAACGTGGAGTTTTACAACATTAAAACAGGATCACGCTATGACACCCCTATCCCACCCCTGAAATGGATCTTTTTATTGCGGTCTAGCTATGGTCTCCGCCTTTGACAAGAATGGAGCTAAGCGTACTACCGGCATCTCGAAAAGTCGATATTTGCTGATAGTCATCGGATCGCATCCAGGCGAACGCGCTAGATTTAGAAGGAAACTCAATGATAACTGATCGAGTTGCTTCCCATTCCCCTGCAAGAATCACTGGCTCTTCGTCAACACTGAGCAACTTTCCATCGAACTTTGAAAACACTTCATCAAATCTGTCCGCGTATTTATCGTATTCACTCCGGTCGTGAATCGTGAGCCTAGAAACAATGTATACGGTCATCTTATTTATCTTCTCGTTTGAATAGGTTTTACACAATCGGTCGCAACAGAGAGCCCCAATACTGAGACTGAGTATGTAAACAATACGGACCTCAGTCAATCGATAACTGTGTCATAGACTTATATTGATCAGTAAGGTCAATATTGATCTCTAAGCCAAAATATAACCCATCAGAAAACCATCATCTTTTTTAAATGTAACGCTCAGGACTGATGTGCTCGATGAGGGCAATATCGTTCTCATTATGAAGCGTTCAACTGTGACTCAGCCGATGCACAAAACCTTGTTATTAACGTTAAACCCAGAGCAATACAGAGGGAAATACACCATGAAGAACCTCATCAGAACCGCACTAGCGCCTCTTTACAAACGCTCGAAAGTCAGCGTCTCTATCGTAAACAAGCGCGCGCAACCAAAGCATCAAGCTAAAAAGGAAACCTGGCAATCTTACCTATCCCGCTCGCACACTTTAGGCCCCCTGTCGCCGTTATAATATGGCTCTGGTGCAACAATGCTGTAACCACTTTGCTCAATGAGGTTTGCGGCCCCCTCAACTAGCTGAACGTTAGTTTCCAGAGTACCAAAGGGCGCATCTTCCAATCCCACTCGAATGTGTGCCCCCATCGCTAAAGCTGGTGCAATCAGATGTTGGATGTGTGCGTCCAAGCCAGAGATCATCCAGTCGGCGTCGTTCCCCAACTCGTCGGCAATAACTTGTGCATAGAAGTCGAGAGCATGTATTGTCGGCTTACAACCAAATAATAGATTATCCGAAAACATCAGTCGGTACACTGGCGGATCCGCTAAACGTACGGTTTGCGCAAAAGCCGCTCCCGACCGTAAAAAGCCAGGCTCATATATGGCGTATGCCGGCCTCCAATTGTCCCTTTCGGCTAACTTCAAACCATGTTGAATGTGCGAATCGGGGTTGTTGTATAGTAACCCTTCTTCCCCAGATTCAATCTGAGATCGATGCGTTATATTGACACTACCAGGATCAACCACTCCCCAATCGAGTAATCCATACTTCGCTAGCGCCTCAATAGGCGAGTAACGCTGCTCAGCAGTTCCTGTGAGAGCGATGGTTGGGTACACAATAATGTCTACCTTCTCTTTAATACCTTCAATAACACGCCGATACTGATCAACGTTTTCGCTTGGTTGGCCTGCATCATCATAAACATGAAGGTGAATCACACTCGCGCCAGCATGAGCGCAATCAATGCCCTGACTAATTATCTCGCTCGCACTGATTGGTATGAGTGGTTGATAGGCCCTACCAGCAGCCCCATTGAGCGCAACTTCAAGCCATACTTCGTGATTATTATGCATATCTCTCTCATCTGATTAACATCGTAAAGAGTAGCACGCGATCACTGAATTCTCGTGGCTGGGCTTAAGTTGAATACTCGAGTAAATTCATCTTCCCCTCCCTGTCGATCAACCAGAAACGTGACAGTCAAAATATTCCGCTCGTGATTGAGTTGGTATACTTCGGTTAAGCTTCTATGATCGCTTTTTGATTTTACGACTAAAGAGCCATCGGATCTCCAACCGGAAATCACGGTAGATCTTCGAGTTTCCACTTCGCCCCAATCAATATCACGATAGCGATGTTTGGGATACGCCACCCCGATACCGTGAGCGTCTTGTTCGATTTTCATTTGTGTCGTAACCATCGATGCCAATCTCGATTCAGTCCTAACTTTTCCTGAGGCCTGATCGGCCTCACCTCGTCGTGGCCTTGAACCATCGCGTTCGCCCTTTCCTCTGCCCTTACCTTTTGATCGCCCCTTTTTGGCATTTGCTTGACGCAGCGGCGCCAGGACAACCGTATCACTAGCGTCCTTATCCAAAACCCAATCGCCACTCAAATTAACGTTGGCAGGCGGCTTCTCAGTAAGCTTTTGAGTATTGGCACACGCCGCCACAAAAAGTAAGAGTAGAGCCAATGACAACCTCTTAATGTGCAAATTAAATGCGCAGGCGGAAGAACGGTTATTAAGGTGGGTTTTCAAAGTATCGAACCTAAAAAAGTAAACTACGTTATCAATTACTAGCATAAGTAGCCGACTCAGGATCACCATTTCATGAGCACTGCAATTAAGCTCAACCTTAAAGTGATACCTCGTGCCCATTTATTCTAGCGCTTAATAGATGATACGTAGGCTTTCGAATTTCCCTTCGAATACAGCCACTCATGATAATAACCCGTGTGAAAAGCACGGACCTTTACAAGATCAGTGATCAGACGCGGCCCAGCAATCGATCCCGGTGGCTCAGAACAAGATTCTGGTAGATCATATAGACAAGCAAAATGTAACCTAAGGGTAACAACATCATAAAAAATAGCGATTTAGCAATATAAACAATCACATCTTTAATGAGCCGTTTGGTTCCAAGATTTAAAATAGCCTTCAACTCTTTGTAATCGCCCGCCACCTTGGTACTGACCAATTTGGCGTCATAGGAGATATCGCTGGCAATCCGCCTTATAAACTTAAAATGAGACTTACTGTCATCAATCTTTGCTATCTCGGTTTTGTGTGCGGCGAAAAGGTGTGACTGCTCTTGTCTCAACTGAGCTGAGAGTTCACTCAAGTTCTGATGCAAACCATCATCGAAATTCGACACTCCATCAACCGTCAAATATTTTATTGAGTATGAATATAGAGTCAGACCAGGATTGATCGCCAAAGCAATGATTAACAATTTAATTGGCAACTGATTTGACGTTCTGATCATGCTCGCCAAAAACAGAGCAACGGTCGCACATTTAATAAACATGCTTTTACTTAATGTGGCGAGCAAGAGTTGAGTATTAATCACCACCGCGGAGAACATCAAGCGACTCTCTAAACCATCGAGAGAATTCGCGGCCTCACTAAACGAGCCTTGCATAAAGGGGATTTTTATATCGCCTACCGACGTCAACACCTGCTTGATTTCGACGATGAAACCCATAATTTCCAAACTGTTACGATCTACGTCTTCGATAAAAGTATAAGCCTGTTTTTCAAAAACCCCGAAAAACGCGATACAAAGTAAAACAAGTGCAGGGATGTGAAACGAGGCTCGAACATAGAACACATCCTTCAACTTTGCTCTCACTTCCTCAACAATACTCATTTGACCATCTCACTCAGCTCTCCATAGAAAACATCAGAATCCGTTTCAATTGAGTCTATTTTATAGTTGTCGCTACGCTGCCAAATCTTAAAACCCTTGCTCGCCCACGCATCAGGAATTTTAGGAGCTTGAGTACCGGAATATTCAGCTAACCAAAGGTCATACTTGCCAAATACTTGCGCTCTATTAAGGTACTGTTGAGCGAAATTATAACTGGTGTAGATCATCGGCTTTCGACCAAGCTTCGCCTCCAACACAGTCAGGTACTCTATTAGTCCACTTTGTAATTCACTTACGGATACGTCCTTACCCCCCAGGCTTAACTGCTCAACATCCACAATCGGCGCAATATCATTGCTATCAAACTCATTGACGGTGCTGGCAAAGTGCTCAGCTTGAACCGTTGGATCATCTGCTGCGAGATAGAAATGATACGCACCGCGCACCCATCCCTTCTGTTTTGCCGTCGACCAATTCTTAACAAACTTAGGGTCAATATAATCTACCCCTTCAGTCGCCTTACAGATTACGAATTGGATATCATCAGTTGACGTTATTTTTGATAACAAGTCTCCCTGATAGTGCGATACATCTACCCCTTTTTGAACCGCTTGCTTTGACGAATCGACCACTCCTTGTGTCAGGTCTTGGCCCGAGCACCCAGCCACTAAATACGCCGAGGCTATAAATGCAACCCCCTTGACCAATAATGATCTTCTACTTCTTCCAACATGACGTTGCATTTCTAGATCCCTGTGTGTGTTACGAGCTTTTGTCGGTAAATAGCAACAAAAGCACTAACCAGCCGTTGCGGCACCCAACAAAGGTATACAATCTAAACTAGCAACTAGAACCTATCTTTTACATTACAAGCTATTACGCTGTTAACTTTGAGTATAAATGCACACCAAAAGGCTAGCGTGGGGCATCATTTTCCGTCTTAGGCGTGAGCCCGAAATACGACCTTAAGGCTTTTATGAATGGCCAAATTCGCTTATAACTTGATTCCTTAACACTGAAGCTTAACTTTCTTCCCGACGCGCTGACCCCTCGATCATAATGGAACAGGTGCTTACCGGGGTACAGTACGTCTTGTGTCAAACTGCCATGGCTGTCGACTCGAATAATCATAGGTTGCCAATGATAGTTCCTAGCCAATTGTGCGGCTTTAGCATCAGACACGTTTATGAGTTGGTAGTAGTCAAGCATGACCACCCGTGTGTGTTCAAATGCCTCTTTAACTAGATTGTTTGAAAGTAACTTTCGAACCTTCCGACAATGAACACTTCTGTCGCTGAACACATACACGTACAAACTTAAATTCGATTCTTGCGCGCGCTCAACCTCAGCCTTCAGATACTCATTCACATTCCCTTTGTAATCGAAATCATCCACCCACCCTTCCGGCACCACCTTAGGGGAGTAGACCTTAGCTGAGGTACTAGATGAAAAGCACGCAAACAGGATGCTCAATACAAGCACCAGACTTAAACATCGCAACGGGTTCTCCTTTGACTGCGGTTATTGGAACACACTTATTATGACCCCGCGTGTCACTGCATCACCACAATCAAATTGACTAAGTTCCTAATTCTAAAAACCTGTCTTGTCGTTTTTGAGTGTAATCACATCCACTATACGCTCGACTTCTCCATCAGTAACGGAAAACGCAGACGTGTACGCTCTGAGGAGCACATTCTCGGATTCATGCAATGAACCATCCGCCATGGCGATATCCACTAAGTTTGCGAAACAAATACGCTGTTGGCGCTCGTTCAATGACTTAGCCACTAGCGCAACGCAATCCTCCATTGGAGTATCATTCCAAACCCCGATAGCGAAATCCCAATCAGCCGAAGTAGTAAAGCCATCCAATCGATTAATGATGGCCACTTCATTGCTATCAAGCTCGCCATCAACAGCAGAGACGGTGATCGCTGCTAGCAAGACAGCAGCACGAGGTGTTAAGAGTTGTTCCATGAAATTTAACGATCAGTTAGGTTAATATTAGATTACTCTGTTGCCAGCAGTAAACAGATGAAGAAATTCTTCTTTTCTATGTCTTACTAATTATCGCATAGTTTTACACAGGTCGTGTACGTAGATAGCCTGAACCAACACCTGATTTGTGTTCCAGATGCTATACCCTCGCGTTGTACTCACGGGTTGCCTTTCATAGCCAATTATCCTAACGTGGAAGAACTCTGAAAGCTCCCTCTATTATAAGCAATATGACCACAAAGCTCTGCTCAGTATTTCGCGCCTACATTGTTGGATGTATTTTGTTTTTTATTGGCTGCCACTCTGTTCTGGCAAATTCTTTAACGTGGCCAAACGGCGCGAAAGCGGCGGTGGTTCTAACCTACGACGACACACTGGACTCGCATTTAGATCACGCCATTCCCCAACTAAACAAAGCGAAGCTAACTGGAACATTTTACGTTAGTGGTGCGCGAGGACAACTATCAGAAAGAATGGAAGAATGGCGAGCTGCGGCCGCATCAGGCCATGAGCTTGGTAACCACATGCTGCACCATCCTTGTAAAAAATCCAATCCAGGCAGAGATTGGGTTGCCAATTACTATGACTTAGATCGTTACACAATCGCCCAATTTGAAGAAGAGCTTAAAGTAACAAACACGCTATTACAGGCTATCGATGGAAAACGTGGTCGCACCTTCGCCTACCCTTGTGGTGACACGGATGTGGGCGGCGGGGATAGCGTTATACCTACGTTAAAGAAACACGTTACTGGTGCTCGCTTTGCTTCTACACCAGTCAACCCTATGAGTGAAAGTGCGACCAATCACCATCTTATCGGTATTGACAACCCGTTAACCTTTGATCGATTCATGATCAACGCAATGGATGCGTCAGAGCAGACTGGCGATCAACTAATTAGTGCAGCCCAAAACTCTATTTCCTCAGGGTCAATAATGACCTTTCTCTTTCATGGTGTTATCGACAAAGGCGAATATTTAGCAACATCGACCAAAGCACATCAAGAATTAGTAAACCATCTCAAAGACAATCCGACCCTTTATTGGGTAGCTCCTCTTCAGGATGTGCTTGACCACATTGACAACCAAACGTTGGGGAAATAATAACGAACCGGCCATCACCTTAAGCTGGGGACAAAACTCAGGAACTAAAATCTTCCCCTAGCCAACGGCCCGTTATGAAGGGCTTTCGTTTTTTAGCTCGTACTCCTCAATCATTTTCTGGGTCACTTCAAGAATTTCGGCTCGCAACTCTTTTGCGTTAGTAGGCGCATACACAGGGATACGTGAATATCCCTTTTCGGCCATTGATTTTCGAAACTCTGCTTTCTCTTTGGAACTCATGCGCGGCATAATTACACCCTACTAATACTTTGGTGGGTATCATACTCTCTTTCTTTGCTTTGGTTGCAATTGTTGAAGCTGATCATGCACCTCGACGGCTCCCACTGAATTCAAGCTTCGTCTGAGTCAATTAGCTCATTCGCAGACGTCAAAGCGGCATCTTGTATTTCCTTTGCCAGCGAAGAATCTGGGAGTGACCGCGCCAAGACCATTCCGCCCACCGCTAGAGCCGCTAGAGAAAGCGCTTTTCGTCTTACATCTCCTGTCCGACAATTAAGACCGTCTGTGAACAAACTCACCATCGCTTCGAGCAGCATCTGATACGAGGCCTGCACGTCTGGTTTCTCACGTGCAACGTCTGACGGCAAAGCGATCATCGGACATTGGCCATCGATATCGCCCAGATGCTCCGTCGACAAGTAGCTCTTCAACATTTGCCGCGCCATCTCTGGATCCAAGTTCTTGAGATCTATCCCAGCACTGTCGCGCCATTGAGCTCCTCGCCCCATTAAAAAACTCGATACGGCTTCACGATATAGCTCTTCTTTACTCTTAAAATGATTATAAAAGCCGCCTCTCGTTAAGCCAACAGACTCCATGACGACGTCAATTGACACCCCATGAAAACCATGACGGTTAAATAACACTCGAGCGTTTTCGACAATCAGCTCTCTTGTTTGTTGTTTATGTACTTTGCTGTATGGCATACCGCTGACTAAGACCGTTCAATAATTTTAATATGTTCTTTAACATATTAAAATTCCTGCCACAATTCTACTCACCTCAATTCTGAGGCAAACACACTAACCATCGACTAATTTACGGAGAAATTCACATGCACAACTATGTATTCGCCTATCACGGAGGCAAGTCATTCGAAACAAAGGAACAAGGAACCCAACATATGACAGACTGGATTGCTTGGAGCACCGGATTAAAAGAAGCATTGATAGACCCTGGCATGCCAGTGGGCCAATCTAAGACTGTAGAAGCATCGGGCGTCACTGATAATGGAGGAGCAAACCCTCTGACTGGAATCACAATTGTTCAAGCTGACTCTATTGACGCGGCAATAGAGATGGCTAAAACATGCCCACATATCGACAATGGCGGGACCATCGAAGTTGCACAAGCCCTGCCAATGGACATGTAACGCAAGGAGAAATGATCATGAATTCATTCGACCACAATTCTCTTATGCTCTTATCAAACGATTATTTACCCGCAATAATTGCTCTTTCAATTTTATGCTTCTCAGTGCTTCTACAAAGCCTACTAACAGCACCGTTGGCATTTCTTAAGGAAGAACAAGTTCCAGGAATGCCGCTCAATGGTGACCATACGTTATTAAGCTTCCGGGTACAAAGAACCTATTCAAATTCAGTCGAATCGCTGCCCGCGTTTAGCGTCTCATTGATTATTGCGATATTGATTGGGGTCAGCTCAATCATCGTAAACTGGGCGGGAGTCATACACGTACTCTTTCGGCTCGCCTTCTGGGGGGTCTATTACAGTGGCAAGGGGAAGGTTGCTGGCGGCTCAAGAACGCTTTGCTTTGTAGGTGGATTACTATCAAATTTAGTATTGTCAGGGGCATGTATTTTGCACCTCGTCAGCACAGCGATTGCCTAACATGTGTCCGATGAACCATCGCGTTTGATTGAGTCAGCCGCTAAGGTTTCCTCTGGCTTACAAAGCGAAGAGGAAACCGGTTCTATTATCGTACGTCAAAGATTGCCGTGTGCTCTACTTCCCATCCACCGGTCGACTTGGCAATAACTAAATGCATGTGTGTGCGTCGTGAAGCGTCGTTTCCATTACGCGATTCACCTCGCTCACTGTTGGTAAAAAGGTGTAATACAACGACGGCTGAACCAATATAGCGTGTTGAGACAACTTCAAGATTATCCATTTCACGCTTAGAAACACTCACAGGGAAACCAGGAAAGAGACGATCTTCAAAAAATTCCTGAAGGCTTTTTCGGCCTTGAAAAATACGGCCATAGGCATTCATCCACTCAGTGTCCTCGCTGTGCAGGGCGATCAGACTCACTGCGTCGTGAGTTGACCAAGCCTTTTTATACTTTTGCATCAAACGCGTTATTTCCTCGAGATCCTCCGTCGATGGTATAGTGCCTACGGTCCGCTGGTCTGGTATTTGCTTTCGTTCTTGAGCATTGGCTGCATTTACTGCCAATATGAGGGTAAGCATAGATAGTGTTAATAGAAATTGTTTAAGCATACTAATTACCTAATAGTGATATCGTTAATGAAAGAGGAGCGTGGCCGAAACCGAGCTACGCAAACCAATTGAAAGTCATGTTAGACCCCATAGAACTTCCAAGAAACAACTCCGTCATGAGATGTCTTTCTGTGTCATGAACGGTCTTTCGAAACTCAATTTCGGCCGATTTAGCGATTCCAAGCAAGCTTCACTCTCGGCTCTGTTCTATCTCATTATCGTGCTTGGGTTCGCCTCAGTAATGACCATTGGACGAGCCTACAACACCCACAACTTACACGTCTTAACTAGGTCAACGTTGTGGGTACTTGTGTGCGCGCTAATCGTTTTCCAGGCATTAGGTTTAGACAAGGTTTTGAGGAGAATTACGACTAAGCTTAGTACGGCCCACCTACTTCGAACGGTTATTGCACTGTTTACCACTACGGTATTAATGACCATTGAGTTAGCGGCTCTAAAATACACTCCTTTGTTGCCCAAAGAACACGACCCTTTTTGGGAATTTCTTGTATTCACCTCCTTGCCCGTCACATTGATCGGAGGGTTCGCTCTGGCGATGCGATACATTCTCACGACGTCGATGGGCGTCGCTAATCAACGCTCCAACGAGAAAATACTACGACAATCAGCCAGCTCAGACCTCGCTTCGCGCACTCTAAAAATCGAAAGCCACCATTGGCCAATAGATTCGATAGACTGGGTGAAAGCGCAAGAACACTACTTAGAAGTGTGTGTAAAAGGCCAGGTCACATTGGTAAGGGGTCGATTCAGTCTTGCACTTAAACAATTAGCCCACCAGAAAGGCATACAACCGCATAGATCATGGTGGGTCTCGGACCAGCAAATCGATGGATTTATCAGACAAGGCCGCGACTATAAACTTCGACTCAAATCCGGTCAGATGGTTCCACTTGCCCGTTCAAGAGTCTCAAGCATAAAAGAACAAGGCTATTCAGTAAGCTGACACTAAACAAGTTTCATACCAAACACGACTCGCAAGACATTCGAGCGCCGAATGCACTCGTACAAACCGGCACACACACAAAATGTCATTGTCACCAAAAGAATGGGTTCGAATACCCCGCCCAACTCCATGGAGCTGAACAACACTCCTAACATGATGATCACCGATTGATGCAATATGTACCATGGCAACACCGCTTCATTTAAATAGGTGAGTGCTTTGTTACTCTTAGTAAGGAACCGCCCTGAAAGTGCGATCAAACCGAACATCCAACATAACGCATTTGTTACCAGACACGCGGTAGCTACTATTTGGTCGAACAACGTAGTGAGCTCAAAGTAACCGGTTTGATGTAAAACTAAGGAAAGAAAATACAATGGGATTGCCGCTGAAACCCAGCCCCATCGAAAAGCCACAATTCTATCGAAAATTCGCGGCGACTTTGCAACAAAGTACCCAGCCAAAAATACCGTAAAATAGCGAGCGTGATTGTACCAATCATCAATGAGCGCATGGGTTGCTGGGAACATTGGCTCCAAAGTCACTTCCATCAACGTGATCAAGCTGATAAGCATAGCGAGCCAACAACACGGCATCACACTGCTTTCATTGATAAATCGAGCAACGCGCAACAATAACGGCTTTAGAATTAGATACACCAGCGTGTAGTGCCACAAATACACCAAATACCAAAGGTGATTCCACGTGACCAGTCCCAAGGGGCCATGATGCATTTGCGGAAGAAGTTCGGTATTGGGGTTAAAATACTCAATTGTAAACGCCCAGAACCCACCACTATAACCATAGTGTTGGACCGCTTCGAAATAAGGTTGAGGTATCAACACGGTGTACATACCGATGAGCAACGGGACAAAAATTCTAGTGAAGCGAATCTTTAACAACGCCATGCTGCTGATCTTTGGCTCAATCAAACATAAGGCGAATCCTGACAAGAAAAATATCAATGCCATACGCCAAGGATTAACCATCAGCATGAGGTTCTGCAAAAATTGACTCTGATATTCGCTCTTTACATGCCACCCCCAATTTTCGACGTAAAACATCCCAATGTGATAGAAAATAAGAAGGATGAACGCAAGGGAGCGTAACCAGTCAATTTCATGACGACGCCCTGATGAGACATTTAATAAATCGGCCATACGGTAAATTTTTGAAGACTTAATAATTATGGGGCTAGCCTAACGAAGATCCCGAGTTCATTGCGCTGAAAGTGATAGGTCGACACGCTTTAGGGATAAGCGGCGGTTATTGGGGTTAAAGAATTTGATTTTAAAATCGCTTCTAGTAACAATTAAGCATGAATCGATTGAAGCACTTCCAAAAATTTCAAACGCCCTACATGATTGGCGCCTTTACGCTGTTCTTCTTCGCGAATGCCCTAACCCTAGCTACGTCACGCATCATGGAAGAAGCAGCAAGTGGCTCAAAGGAGTATCCGTTCGAGACCTGGGAGCCGTTTTTATGGGAATTCAGCAGCGCCATCATGATTTTGATATTGATACCACTGGTCAATTGGCTGCTCAATTCGACATGGCTTAGCTGGGCTAATCTCATAAAAACCATCATCGTACTGTTCATTGGCTCACTGGTGTTCAGCGTGCTTCACGTGGCCGGAATGGTACTAATTCGTGAAACTGTCTATTGGCTGGCCGGTAGCGACTATCGCTTCGGTGCTATTGGTTTTGGTTTCCTGTACGAATACAGAAAAGATCTTCTAACATTTGCCGTATTAGTTTCAGCAATACAATGCTATCGATTTATCGTCAGCCGCGTCGGCGGAGAGGCTAATTTAATAGGCTACAGCGATGAAAAGCCGACCATCACCGACCGGATCTTAGTGAAAAAATTGGGTAAGGAGTTCATTGTAAAAATTGCCGATGTTGACTGGTTAGAATCCTCCGGAAACTACGTTAACCTTCATGTCGGCAAGAGTATCTACCCGACTAGAAATACAATGAGCGCACTGATACCAACCTTGGTTGAGCATGGATTTTGCCGTATCCAACGTTCTTATGGTGTCAACTTAGATCGAGTGGAATCAATCGAGGTTTTAGATCATGGCGGCGGATCACTCACATTAGTCAATGGAAAAACGTTACCAATATCGAGACGGTATCGGGACGAACTAAAATTAAAACTCGATCCTTAATGCCAAGGCAAAGGCCAACGTTGCCATCAAAACGTAGAGACAATCTCCCAGACCCGGCTTTACCAACTCACTCTAGATAAATGTCAATTTACCGTAACTAGCTTCTGCACGGCAAAATATATTGTATGATCTTAGCTGATGCGTAAATGTGGGAGCCATGATGTCGAAGAAAATACAAGTGTCGTTTAGGTGCCCTTTTTCAAAAGCCCTAGCTGCGACTCTGATTTTCGCCGCGAATTTGTCAGAGTCATCAGCATGCCAAACAAGCCGACCGGTTTTGAGTTATGACTCATTAAATTGATGACTGAACACTTGCAACCCGAGAATAAAACCATCACATCACTTGAGCCGACTTCATCGAGCGCCTCATTGTCGAACAGCGATATACGTGCACTTGAAAGATTGGACGTATTCTCTAAGTTTTTAAGCGAAGCACTACTCAAAGACCTGGCTGAAGGCCAGATTTCGCTAAACCACCAAAGTAAAGAGTACCCGGCCGCCGTACTATTTGCTGATGTCTCCGGTTTCACTAACCTCATGGAAAAATTAATGGGGCAATACGGCAGAGGCCAGGCCATCGGCGCTGAACATTTGAGCATGCTGCTATCAGACTACTTTGACCATTTAATTGAGGTCGTCAAAGATCATCAGGGAGATGTGATTAAATTTGCTGGTGATGCAATGCTCATCCTATTTCCTTGTACAAACGGAAAACTTGGGCTTAAACGTGCTGTCTCTTGCGGCGTCGCAATGCAAAAAGTAGCTAAAGACGTGTCCGCTAAAATACTCAAACAACATCGCGTTAGTCTAAGCCTGAAAGTGGCCGTCAGTTCTGGGAACATCGTTGGTCTGGTTCTAGGAGGAGTACTCGGGCGTTGGGAATACGCCGTGTTAAGTAACGCCATTTCTGATGTCGGAAGACTTGGCGATGTCGCCTTGCCAGACGATGTGCTGATCAGCGCTGACTGTATTTCGCAAATCAATTCAGACGAACTTCACTCGGAACAACGAGCGATCGGCGTCTACAACGTAACTCACACTCCGGATTGGGAGCTGAAAACCAATCAGCAGCCTTTCACACTGACGCCAGACATCGAATCGAAAGTCCGTTGCTTCGTTCCTGCCGCAGTGGCATCCAGAATTGCAGCCGGGCAAACTGACGCCGCCCTACTAGGCGAGCTCCGTAGAGTTAGCGTGCTGTTCATCAACCTTCCACAATTCAAAGTGGACATTTCGATTGAACTCGCGCAACAAATAGTCACCACCATTCAGCAGGTGTGTTACGGACAGCGGGGCAGCCTCGACAAGATCAGCTGTGATGACAAAGGCGTATCAATCATCGCGGGTTTTGGAATACCTCCGATGTCGGCCGAAGACGACCCCCTTCGCGCGGTCAAAGCGGCAATGAACACAAATAAACTCTTAAAAAAAATGGGGTTAGATGTGTCAATTGGCGTTGCTTCAGGCCCAGTTTATTGCGGTACATTGGGCGAAAAATACCGCTGCGAGTACACATTGATGGGGGACGGCGTTAACACAGCGGCTCGCCTAATGAGTCTGGCGGATGGAGGGGTTCTCTGTGACTCTGTAACTGCCGAGGCTTGCTCTGACGAGGTTCAGTTTGATAAAGGGCGTTCGGTGAATTTAAAGGGCAAAGACTTGAGCGTCGATATCTACCGCCCTCTGACACTCACCAGCACCACCTCAGAGCTCAACATTTCCTTAGTTGGCCGTAAAAAAGAACTCGACTACCTCAACGAATCGGTCAACGATTTCGACGAAAATAGGCATGCCAAGTGCGTCGTCATCGAGGGCGAAGCTGGGATGGGAAAGACGGTGTTAGTAACCGCATTCCAACAGTCTTTATCAATCGACTACGAGGATACATTTTTCAAAGCGAGCGCCAGTGCCGTGCAAATTTCATTCTATGGGGTTTGGCGCGAATTGTTATACCAAGCGCTGAATTTTAACGAGCTAACCAACTCAAGTGACAAGCAGGCTTATCTCATCCAACTCGCTAATGCCATTCCCAATATAAGACGCGAAATGCTGCCTCTTCTTAACGACATATTGGAACTCGGCTTACCAGAAACTAATGAAACATCGTCAATGCCCAGCGAGACTCGAGCCGAAAACATTCGCTTTCTCATTGGCCAGATACTGCAAAATACTCATGTGGGTCAACGAAAGATACTCGTAGTAGACGATGCCCAATGGATGGACTCCTCTTCTTGGCTGCTTTTGGATTCCTTAATCAGAGAATTAAAAAACACGCTATTCATTATTCTGACTCAGCCTTTTTCAGGCGAGCCCCCAACTAGCTTTGAAAAAATCGTGGAACTCCTTGGTACTCGTAGAATGTCATTGGAGGCAATGTCAAAGCCAGAAGTCTCTGCACTTGTTTGCAGAGCTCTCGACGTACAAAACGTACCAGATGAAATATTAGAGCTCATTCGAGAACGAGGAGAGGGGCACCCCTTGTATAGCGAAGTACTGGCCAACGACCTCCGTGAACGTGAAATACTGCTCATAGAGGAAGGCGTTTGTACGCTCGCTCCAGGCATAAAAAGCGCTCAAGATATAGAACTTCCCTCGTCAATTGAAAGCGCGATCGTCAGCCGTTTAGAACGACTTAGTCTGGACCAGCAATTAGCCCTGAAAACGGCCAGTATCATCGGACGGCAATTCTCAATGGAAGAGCTGCATCATATTTACCCCGTCGAGACTGACCGTGAGGCGCTACATCAAGACATCGATGCTCTGAGTATCATTGGCATGACACAACCCAAAGTGCGTCATGTCGACTACCTTTTTACGCACAGAGCAACTCAGAAGGTAGCCTATGATCTAATGCTGTACAGCCAGCGTAAAAAGATGCATCGGCAAATTGCGCTGTGGCTTGAACGTAATTCTCATGAAGTGGCCGGTAAGAATGCTGAGCTTGCAATACATTGGCAGCGAGCTGAAGACCCAGAAAAAGCCCTGCATTACTTCGCACTTGCCATAGAAGAATCCTTCCAACTGTTCGCTAACCGTGAAACGCTCAACTACCTAGAGAAAATTCAAAAGCTGCTGTCAGAGAATCACCTGACAGTGTCAAGGTTAAAACAGGCTCGATGGAAAAGCATGGGTGGTGCGGCCCAGCTCGCCATGGGCTACCCCGAAGAAGCGGAGCAGGACTTTTCTGAAGCATTAGAATTGCTGGGTATACACCTGCCAAAAAGCAAGCTCGGTTTTATTGCTCGTGCTCTCGGCCAAATTGGCAAACAACTCCAACATCACTACCTCCCGTTTTTAGACAAAAAGGTGGACACTGACAAAGTTCCTGAAACGCACCTCGCTGCGCTAATCATGGACAAACAGTTTCTTGTCTATTACTACCTAGAAAAGATGGAAGGACTAATCTACTCGGCATTCGCGGCAACCAATCTTGCTGAAGCGACCAACGACAACACCCCGACATTGTCGAGAAGTTATTCCACTATGGGTAACGCGCTGGCGGGTATTCCTCTCATGAAACTCTCGAAGTTTTACATAGCGCGCTCTGAAGAAGTGGCTTCGGCCATTGATGACCCTGGCACTTGGGCTTGGTACCATTTGGCTGGAGGCATGTGCCTAGCGCAAGATGGAAACTGGTCTGGGCATGATAAAGCCTTATTGAAATCACAAGAACTGGCAAAATCTCAAGGCGACCGAAGGCGATGGGAAGAAGCCGCCTCAGTCTATTGTATTGCCGGCTTAACCTGCGGTGACTTTCATTCCATCAAGGAGGATGGCCATATTTACCAACAAATCTACGCGTCAGGATTCAGTAGAGGCGTTTATCAAACTCAGGCATGGGGTTATTGTATGTGGGCGATGTCCGCCATCATGCAAGGCCATTATGGCGTCGCCAAGAAGATAACCGCCAAACTGGACAAACTCTATCAAAGACACCCTGAAGGGTTCGATCCAGTTAATGTCCTCGAAGCGTCAAGTTCGATCAGTCTGTTGGCCATTCGTGAGCACAACCACAGTAAAGCCATTGAGTCGATCAAACTTGGTGCTTCTGTCGTAAAAGATTGGGGGCGACCAACCACCTGGAGGTCAATTCCTTGTTGCTACGCTCAAGGTGAAGCGGCCATTAGATTGTGGGGCATTGAAGTAAAGAAAAACGCTAACGAGCGCGACCCAAACATTGAAAAGTGGGTTCAACTGTCACTCAAACACATTCGAGCACACACGTCGATTTACAGCATAGCCGTCTCGCGTCAAAAACTTCTTCAAGGTTGGTATGACGTTATCTCAGGCCAACCCAAAAAAGCCGCTCGTAGCTGGGCGAAAGGCTTGAAGGCGGCTACTCAATACGGCATGAAATTTGATATTTTGGCGCTAAATTTAGCCTTCACTAATTTGGACCAAACACTGAAGGAGCAGCAGCCATTGATGTCTTCAGATCAAATTAACCAGTACGCTAAACAACTCAACGTTAATGACCTTGCATGGTTTCGAGATTGGCGAATCGTCCCTAAAAAAGGATCACAACAAAACGATGAGCACACTCATGATAAAACTAGTTAAACCAATGAGTGTGCTGCTTTGTACTCATTGAGTATTCTTAGCTTTCCCTGTCGCAGCCCAATACACTCCACCAAACAAATGATCTAGAAAGAGTTCATTCTTATACACGGCCGGCAGATGACCAAGCGAAGTGTAGAACGATCGACCACCATCAAACTCATGATACCAAGCAACGGGATGAAAGCTTCCCATCCCATCGCCCTTTTTATCTCCCCAATCAGACTTCGTGTCGTAGCTCGACTCATCGACACTCAATAAATAATTCAAACCCTCGACATTCTCAGGCCCAAAGTCATACCACTCATCAGTCCAAAGTAAGGAATCGGGCATGCGTTCTAAGCCTGGAAATGATCGCTGTAGAACCGCCATTTTCGCGGTTTGAATGAGCGGATGAATCTTAAAAGTACGTCCAACCAACTTCGTATACCAGGGCCAATCTTTCTCTGTGTCGGATGCGCTATGAACTCCCACAAAACCTTTACCACTTTGAATAAAACCTCTTAAAGCCTGCTGCTGAGTTTCATTAAGTACGTCGCCGGTTGTCAACAGAAAAACCACGGCATCATACTTAGCCAAAGACTCTTCAGAAAAGTGATTAGCATCTTCGTGCCAATCAAGGTCAAAATGATGCTTCTCAGCCATTCGACGCATGGCGGTCACACCTTCGATCAAGCTCTGATGATGCCAACCAGCCGTTTTTGTAAAAAGCATGACCTTAAACTGGCGATCCGCTGCGAAGCCTAGATTAGGCGTACTGATAACAGCATATAGAGCTACACCAATAAAAATTTTATAAACGGATAACTGTTTCATCATAGTCTTGCAATACCATGCTTGACGCAAAAGTCTAAATTAGGAAACCTTATTGTCAATCGTACCCTATTTAACCGAGTGCAGTCACCCTGTGTTTTCACTGGCGCTAAATTGAGTACGATCAGAAAGACAATTTACAGTGACTTCAGAAACGTCAAGATTGCCTGCTTCTCGGATGCAGACAGCATCTCATACTGATTTTTGGAAGCCTCGGCTTCTCCACCGTGCCAAAGAATAGCCTCTTCAATTGTTCGTGCACGACCGTCGTGCAGATAAGCATGATGTGGAGTACATACTTCCCCACCCTCCAAACCGCTAATATTTACGACGCCTCCTGTCACACAGGCAGATAAACCCAAACCCCATAGTGGCGTAGTACGCCACTCTCGTCCGCTGGCTGAACCTTCGCCTAAGTTGTCGGCTAGACCATCTCCCATGTCATGCAGGAGTAGGTCCGAATACGGGTGAATCGTTTGATTCCTCACTTCTGCAAGCGGGTGATATTGACTCGTCTGAACTGTGGGCGTATGGCAGGCGGTACAGTTTGCCTGACTGAATAGCTCTTTTCCTTGTACCGTGAGCTGATCTTCTGTGCCTGACTCCCAACCTCGCTGTGGCCGAACCCCCAATGTGGCCAAATACGTTACTAGTTTTTCAAGCTCCGAGTCAGCCATCAGCGCTCCGGCGGAACTGCAATCCGATTGTGAGGAGCCGCAATCCAAATTAGGTAAAACCGACGTTCTGACGCCGATATCGGTATTAAGCGCAGCCGCTGCCTGATGCTTTAAACTGGATGCTGCGGCCTTCCATCCGAATCGACCTAAGCGTGTGATTTGTGGGTTTTCTGGATCACTGATTCGATTGGCTCTTCCCGAGATTCCATCATTGTTAGAATCCGTCGCATCTTCTAAGGCCAAAATGGTTGACTCCGGAATCGCTTCAAGCAACCCGAGCCCAACCAAGCGAGGAGCGATGCGCGCCGAAAATCGGCTTGGCTCATCATTACTAAACTGATAGTTAGGAGACCTCAACCCGTTTGCTAACTCAGTCCAACTGGAAATTGAAACATGCCCTTCACCTGCGCCATTGATGCTCTTAGGTTGCAACACTCGGCCAATATTCGGATCAGGGTTTCCATTTAAATCACCCACCTTGAAAACCCAGCGATCGAGTAGTTCATTATTTGCCGCGACGGGCGCCGCGCCGTTGCGTTCGTGGCAAGAAGTACAGCGCTCGTTAATATAATTCTTGCCATCGGCCAATCCAGCATTACTACTCAGAACTCCGTTTTCAGGGTCTTCATCGTGCATACCATCAATAAACGAGGAGTGATGTATTCTTCGACCTTCCAGAAATTTTTGAGCGTTGTCATACCCTAAATTAGTGGCCATTTGCATGAAATTGTCATTTGGTTCGTCCGTGTATTGATAATGAAGCGTAGTCCCACCACCTAAATGGTAGGGAGCCGGTATTTCACGGCTATCCTCTTGAAATACGCCTCCTCCAGCGACAAATTCTCCTGCGTTCTCGGTATACCAAGGCACAATGCCTTTTCCAACAATATACAGGTAGGTCGTCCCATAATAATTCGCTTGACCGCGTGGAATATCAAAACGGCTAAACTGGCTTATCTCGAACTCCAGACGATCACCGAGTTCAATGGCTCGGTTAAACTGTCGATTTACGTTGTCTATTTTCTGATAATGATAGTATGTCCCATCAAACCCAAGATAGTTCATTATTCCATTGCCCATGTAATGAGCGACGGTGTTTTGCCCCCAATACCACCATCTATTTTCAGCTTCGGTATCGCTTAGCGGCCACAATGTTCGCACGTTCATCTCAATCGTATCACCGCCCTTAGCGACATAATCCACGATTTCGATGTTGCTTGAACGATGTTCAAAATAAAATTTGATGAAGTGATCGTACGACTGATATTGATCTTCACGAGCATGACGAGTTCTTGGTCGATCGGAAAAACGCGTTATCAATGCGTCGCCACGATCCCACTGTGAATCGCTCTCTAATGCGGTCGAAGAGTTAAATAGCGGTGTAATTACGCCTAATGAAATTGGACATCCGGCTTGATCAACCGATACTCCAGTTGCCGTATTTGGGCATGCATCGAGAGAATCAACAACCCCATCACCATCGGTATCGAGGTTTGAATTTCCTGACGGTGAGCCAAATACTTCAAGTTCCCATATCGAATACCCCCAATTATTCCCTACACTTCTAGACTCACCGTACATCCGTACATAACGATAGCTACCTGCCACAGGATGAGTATCAACGCGTTCGCCAAAAACGCCTGATGATGAGGTAATCAGTGCGCTCCATTGATTACCGTCGTTCGAACCTTGTAAAGAATAGTTGCTGGCGTTTGCGGCTTCCCATCGGATAACCACATTCGACAGATCATAGCTGGCACCAAGATCCACTAACAACCAACTCGGGTCAGTGTTGTGCGCAGACTCCCAACGAGAGCTGGTGTCACCGTCAAACGCCAGACTGGCCGCTTGTAGCTCACTGCTCGCCACAGCCACCTTATTCAAAGCAATATTGGTTAAGGGTGGTGGAGCGACATTGATAGAATGCGTATAAGTTTGAGGTTGCGTGTCCACGACCGTGTTGGAAACAGGATCAAAAAACGTAAACCAATACAGCACCTGGTCTTGATCCACCAACCCCGTGACTGAATATGTATTTTTCCCTCCAGACTGCGTCATACGAACATTTTGCTGACCACCCGCATTTTTTACGTAATGCAAGTCAGCCCAAGCAGAAGTATTAACGAAAAACTCAATGGTTTGATCATCGAGAGTCGTTACGCCGGTGCTCTGATTCGGATCTTGAACCTCGCAGCCTGCTCCATCAACAACCGTACCCACGGGGGTATTGGGACATTGATCATCGGCATCCAGCACGCCATCTCCGTCGGCATCGGAAGGTGGTGTTTGCAATATGAATTCCACCCAATTTAGGTTAAACGCACCTGAGTCAACATTAAGCCGCAGTGTTTTAACGCCTGCCACACCAACGATAACTTCGCCCACTTCATGCGTTTCCCAATTTTGCCAGCCACCCGTGTTGTCTATCTGATCAGTGCCGATTTCGTTTCCGTTCAGCAATAAAGAGAGAATGCCACCGCCTTGATTGGATGCCACTCGGGTTTTCACCAGATAGGTTCCAACTCCCAATTCGACGTTGTATTCCAACCACTCGCCGCTATCGATCCATCCAACGTTGAACGCTCCATCGACGTCGGTAGCGGCCTCAATATCAACATCATCATTACGATAGTCGCCTCCGGTATTACCCGCACTCAGATCTTGGTAGTCGGAGTAATCTTCGGCCTCTACCCGTCTGTCCGCAGGCACAATGACAATGACAGGGCAGCCTACTCCATCAACAGGTGTTCCAACTGGCGTACTCGGGCATTGATCATTGTCATCAACAATTCCGTCTCCATCAGTATCGATTGGTGCCGTTCCTCCTCCTTCCCATACAATGTCATCGATCGCGTATTGAAACGTCGATACCGGTAAGTTTGCGGGATCACTGGATATAGCGAACAAATACTGCATCGACTGAAGCGCGACCAGTTCGCCTCGTAAATCGGACACAGGAATGGTGACTTCTCCCCAGGCACCATTTCTTACCAATCCGTATTTACTCTCAAAGGCAGGAAATTCCAGCCAATGTTCATTGGTAAACGTGTCCGTAACGCCGATGCGAAAGGACACGTTTGCCGGAATCTGAATATCAAATCGTACTACCCCTTCCGAAAAATTTGACATATCTCGTGCTTGTCTAGTTTGCACGCCGCCGCCGAACCAAGTGCCCGCGTTGTCGTAACTCCAGCTAATCACGTTGTCGCCTTCAATCGGCGATAAGGTACCAGAGGAGCTGTTAGGGTCCCATAAAAAAACATCCGAACTGACACCCGCTTCCAGCTGATTCGTGGTTGAGGTTGTATCAGTAAAAACGCCAAAGGTACCAATCTCAGGAGAGGATTGACTACCTTGGGTCACTGTTCCGTGGCCGTCATATTCATACACACGAATGTAATCAACGAACATTTTCCCTAAGTCAGGTGCCGTCACATCCGCAGGAATCGCGGCATTAGTGAAGTTCCCTCCAACGGCCATATTCATAAGCAAATAGAATGGCTCTCGAAAGGCCGCTGAATCCTCTGAGATATCAAACGGAGCTTCATACATATCATGCTCTACCCCATCCTCTTCAACCGTAAAGCGAATGGTATCGGGGGTCCAATAAGTTCGGTATGTAACAAACCTATTGGCCAATGAGTTATTAGATACATGCGCATTATCGGTTTGATAGGCGGTACTCGCCGCGCAAGTAGGATTACCGGAATTACACGCCGCATCCGCGTAGAATATTAAATTCGAACCAGTGAAGTTATTGATCTCTGGCGGCGAGTTTGAGTCGTCATTGGGATTATTATTATGAAGCAACCATTCCTGCCGTGCTTCAATCCGATGCCCCATCTCCATCATGTCAATTTCGCCTTTATTCGGCCATGGCAAGGTCGTCGTTCCTAACATCCACACGGCTGGCCAATACCCCATATTCAGGTCCGGCACGCGCATACGAAACTCAATCATCCCGTATTGAACAGACAGCTTATCAGCCGACACGATCTTACCCGAACTAAACTGATTATCGCCCACGCTCTCACGTCGTGCTTGCAACACCAACGCATTGTTATTGGGCTCGCCTGGGACAGGCTCAATAAAGACGTTTCCAGTTTGGTAGGATTGTAATTCTTGATTACCCCAGCCACAAAGCCCCTGATCACAGCCATTGCCCACATCGATGCTCCAGACACTCTGATCCAGAGAATCAAAATTGTCCTCCCAGAGTAAATCTCCGACTTGCGCAAGTGCGGAAAACGAAAACGTAGCCAGACAAACCACGGCCTTTATTGGAAGTAAAAACAAATACCTTTTCTGCGAATTACACTGTCCACGGCGTTTCCAACGCCAGTGCAGGCGGGTGTATAGGGTCATGATTAATCTCCTGTGATGAGTTATTTATATTTCTTATTTTTAATTTTGAGAGCTGACAGGCAGTATGCAAAGACACCTTTATTCGCCCTTTGACGCGTCCTAAACGCGTAAAAAGTTGAACGCCATTGCTCTCAGCGCTACAGATTACCCAGACGATTTAGATCCAATCGACTAACTAAGTACATTTTCCGTAACTTGGACACTTGTCACCAAGAAAGAAAAACGTTTATCACGCCATTACCTATTGATGGGGACTTGGAGAATGACTCGGCCGCAGGCGTCACCGGTCATTTACCCTCTAAAGAAGGGTGACCAACCATCTTCAGAATTCTTCATTCGCTTTTCATTAACTTCATTTACACGTTTAGGCATACTTTTTAGGTCTTCTAATTTTTCCAGAATCCCTAAGTATGATTATTCGATTACGCATTCTTCTCCTGTGTTTTCTACCGTTAATAACAGTCCACGCAAATGACCTTAGCTCTGAGAGCCAACTCATTGGGCTATGGGAAGGGAAGAAGATTGCTGGACCTGAGATTCAGGGGGAAATTCTTCTGAGCCGCTCGAAAAGCTCATGGTCGGCCGATGTTTCCGGTTACAAACTGCAAGTTAAAAATCAAAACGGGCAGCTATCCTTTTCCGTACCGGGAGCGCGTGGTTCCTTCATCGCTCAGCTCTCTTCAGACGATAACCGCATAGAAGGCCATTGGATTCAACCTGAAACCATTAACAATGGAATGAAGTACGCCTCCCCAATTCTATTAACTCCGGTTTCCGATCATCAATGGCAAGGAACCATCAACGCAATGAATGATGAATTTTCATTGTATCTGCCTGTTTGGAAAAACGATGATGGCGAATTGAGTACTTTCTTAAGAAACCCTGAGCGTGGCTTGGGCGCATTTTTAAACGTCGAACAATGGGCCGTCAAAGGGAAGACAATTCAATGGCTAGGCAGATCGTTCCGAAGTAATGAAAAAGTAAGTTTACTGGAAACCCAAATTCAAAATGGGGACATCCTTGCGGACATAAGAGGCCAAAACTATCGCCTGCAACGTCGCTCAGACAATAATAGAAGCCACTTTTACGCTCGCGGCAAATACCCGAATCAATACCGATACACCCCGCCGCTACAAATCAAGTCGGACGGTTGGAAGACCAGTACTTTAAAGGCGCAAAATATAGATGATAAGTATATTTCGCAGTTTATTGACGATGTGGTCTTGAAGTCAGCCCGCTCCATTGAAGCCCCTTACATACACGGGATTTTAATTGCCCGTGGTGGCAAGCTGGTTCTTGAGGAATATTTTCATGGGTTTCACCGCAACAAACCACACGACACACGCTCTGCGAGTAAAAGTGTGACCTCCTTGCTTGCGGGAGCTGCAATCCACTCTGGCGCTCCTATCTCGCTCGATAGTTCGATCTACAAAACGCTAAGGAGTCATTCAACACAGAGGGAAGAATCATCAAAGTTTGATCATAACGACATCACCCTTGAGCACTTGTTAACCATGTCCTCCGGGTTGGCTTGCGATGATGGGGACTCATCGTCGCCCGGAAACGAAGACGTCATGCAATCTCAAAGTCGGCAACCAAATTGGGTCCAATACACGTTGGATCTGCCCTTGATCAGAGCACCTGGTAGTAGAGCGGTGTATTGTACCGGGGGGATAAATCTAATCGGTGCCGCACTGTCATCAGCTACCGGTCAGAACTTAGAAACACTGTTTCATCAATTGATTGCAAAACCCCTTCAGGCACACAGGTACTACCTAAACCTCTCTCCGACGGGCGAACCTTACATGGGAGGAGGAATATACTGGCTGCCTCGAGACTTTATGAAAATTGGGCAAGTAATATTAAATGAAGGTATGTGGAACAATACTCGGATTGTGAGTGCACGCTTTGCGAAGAAGTCGATTGCCGCATCGAATCAAATGCACAATCAGGGGTATGGGTACGCATGGTGGAGCACCAAATACCCCTATAAGGGTCGAACCATCGACGCATTTTTTGCGGCTGGCAATGGTGGCCAAATTGTAATGGGTATTCCAGAGCTTGACCTATTAATCGCGTTCTTCGCGGGAAATTACAGCACCGCCACAGGTCATAAAATACACCGTGAGTTCATTCCAAAATATTTTTTACCGGCCATTCACTGAGTGCAAACTGACAACCATACCGCTCAGCGGCTAATTAAACCGAGCCGCTTTCAGAGCCACCATACTAGGCTTTACATTGGTGGCCTGAACCGCAGTTAATTCAGCTTCTACTGCGGCTTCAATGCGGTTAATAACCTGATCAAAACCAGCCGTCGCTCGAAGTTCATTAAACAACGGGGAGACCAACAGATAGCGCTGATCTCTGTACCCTAAATCAACCGCTTTCAACAGAGCCGCTATTCCTTCACGATATTCTTGAGATGACTGATACAGAAAAGCGTAGTGAATCCAACCGAATGAGTTTGTAGGTAAGCCCCCCTGTTTTAACGACGCAAGCATCTCAACCACTTTTACGTTTAGTGCGGTATCGATTGAATATCGTTCCAGCAGTGACCTGTAATAGTCGACGGTAGGCCTGGTGGTAACCGCCATCTGCAAATTTCGCCGCGCCAAATCGACATCATTATCAATTAAAGCAAGTTCTGCGGAAAGCACGTACAAATCTGGATGAGTCGGCCGTTTTTTAGCTTGGAGAATGAGCTTTCGTGCTCGATCAAACTCACCGTTACGAAATAGGTGACGCGGGTAGGACAGATTCGAGAATATATTATCTGGGTACAAATCAAAGCTCTCGCTGAATAAAGGCTCAGCCAAGGAATCAAGACCCAACAGCTCATACACTCGTGCGGTTTGAAGCAAGCTGAAGGTCTGAGTGGAATCTTCCTGATACACGTGAAGATTTAGAACAAGCGCATCCGCGAGTTGACCCGTCTCGCCCATTAGATAAGCAAGAGACGACTGACTTTTTAGGTCATCGCCAAGTGCCAATTCGATAGCTCGTTGATAAGACGCTTTCGCTAGCTCGACCATACCTCGACAATCGTAGGAGTACGCCAGTGCTCTGTGAGCGTTAAAATTTTGAGGTGAAACACCAATAACGCCCAGAGCCAGGGTTTCGGCGCGCTTGGCAAAGAGCCTTGCCGCATTATACCGACACATTTTAGCGGTATAGCCGTTGCTCAACCCTATCTGCGCTCGATGATTATTGGGTTCGGCAGACAAGACGTGTTCAAACAAGGCTATCGCGCGCTCATTGTCGTCGTGCTGCCCAATTCCCAAATAGTACTCAGCCCGTAAAAGTCGCTTTTCAACATGAGCCACCTCCGCGACCTTAGGTTGATCGAAACGACCTTGGTCCCAAAAATGCCAGCCGCCCAGACAAGCAATGATTAAAATACTAGCCAAGCACGCCCCTAACTTCCATGAGCCATTAAACGGAGCGCAGCTCCAACCAACAATAGGGGACTTTAAAGGAATGGGGTCGCCAAGAAGCTGATAACCTCGGCCTCTTACTGACCGTATATATCGCGGATTACGGCCGTCATCTCCTAACGAATTTCTGAGCAGCAGCACTCTCTGCGTTACCGTGTCATCATTAACAACCGCAGGTGCCCATACTCCTTTTTTCAGATCTTCAAAGCTAACAACATCCGTCTTTTTATCAAGCAAAAAAGACAAAAGATCGAAGTTCAGGCCGCTAACATTGACTTGTTCACCTGACCTTAAAACGGACCTCACCGTCGTATCGACGATCAAATCATCAAGTCGATAACGCATTGGATGAACCTCTCTATTTGTTTGAAGAAACTCTCACTACTGTCAAAAAACACACGCTCAATTGTAAGCAGTCTAAGTATGAATTGATCTGAATTAGAAGACCAATCTTTTGCCTAAAGGTCTATGAAAATGGTTGTTTCCATCCGAACATAAAATCAAAATCGCTCATATTTGAACACAAATTCGATCGGAAATCGAAAACTCCAACCACAAATAGGTTCATTGTTCCTTCAAATTTGCATAATCCCATCGACTACAAAGCAACACGTCATCGCTTGCCGAAAAAACACACAATACATTGTTTTTTAACAACTTAATCAATACTCAGACCTCAGACATACGCTCCGTTAAGTTATAAAAACCAAGACTAACATAACCTGGAGGAATGAAATTAATAATAATACGTCACTGGATTCCGCGTTCTGAGAAATGTAATTTTGATTTCACTGACCGGTTGCAAGATCCACACAATCCGCTTGGTAACTTAGCTTCAAAAATTCTTTGCTCTTTAATTTTACACATTACTAGGAAGGTTATTATGACTACGTTTTTCACCCGCCTGAGTTCGGTCGCTGCTATTTCCATCGCAACATGTTCAGCGAGCAATATTGCTAATGCAAATCTGAACTCCCAGTTCAGCTCGTGCGCTGCCAAAGCAATCGAATCACAAAGTATCAGCGCAAAAAAAATCAGCGTTGAACTCCCCTCCACATCGGCCCAAGAAATGGATCACAGTGCCTCACCCAAAATACGCGAGTACCAAATGGGGCTAGTAAACCCTAAATCAGGGGAAGAGCTTGCGAGAATTAGCTGCCGAGTGACAAAGTCTGGGCAAGTTCAA
Organism: Arenicella sp. 4NH20-0111; assembly: GCF_040366405.1. Lineage (NCBI taxonomy): Bacteria > Pseudomonadati > Pseudomonadota > Gammaproteobacteria > Arenicellales > Arenicellaceae > Arenicella > Arenicella sp. 4NH20-0111. The sequence continues at coordinate 458,680 of NZ_BAABWF010000003.1, read as the reverse complement.
TCTGTAACCTATTTGAGTAAGGCATAGGCATCTATGAGCTATCTCTTAATACGTTAGCTCAAGACTCAACCTAGTGGCGACCGTGCCTTCAAGTTTTGGCAGACACTAGGTTGAGTAGACATCGAAGTTGAAAACGGCCAGTTACTTGTCTTGGCAAATATCCTTGCCTTTTTGACTTTTATAATCCCAACCCAAAGGACAGCTTGGTGTTTCATGCTCAGTTGAGGACTTGGTGCAGGAATCAGCACCAGAGCGAACATTATGTTTGAAACCGGCTGGACACTTAACGCCTTTAGGTTTTTTGCCTTTCTTTGACCGGCATTCATCGGCCCCTGATTGAGCATGAGGGCCTGTCCAATTTTTGGCTTTGTCAGTAATCAACAGCTTGCACTTCAACGGCTTTGTGAGCGTGGTTACTTTCGTACATCTGTCCTTGTTCAGTGGATTACGAGTATCATACGACCACCCTGATTTACAGGTAGGTGCCACATTTGCGATGCACTTATTCTGACCCAGACTAAGTGGCCCTAGTTTACACGTTGCATTTGAACCGCAATCCGCGTCGGTTTTACATTCGTCAGCGGCCTTACATTTTCCTGTATTGCAGCGGTCCGACGCGCATTGTTTAGACATTGTGCAAGCAGAGCCGATAGGTTTAAGTGTTTTACATTGGTTCCGTCCTACTCCGGCCACGCCCTTCGCACAATAGCGACCTGAGTCACAATCGCTGTCTTGAGTACATATTGGCGCACCAGCCAAACCTTTGAGTTTAAAATAGTTCGTTTCTCCATCTTTGGTCATGTACTGTAGGCGTTGATTAGACGCCCGTTCATCTTGGCACGGATTAAGAAATTCTTGATCAATATTGCTACTGCAATAGTCCATCAAATTACTACGCCCAGCACAGCTCGACGGCAAGCCATCAGCGTCATAGACAATGTCGCCTCCAGCGCAAGAATTACATTCACCCTGGGGTCTTCCTTTTGGTTTGTAGCTCTTATTGCACTGTAAGTTAAATCCGACATACGGTTCAAATGTATGTTTAAGACCAAATACGTGCCCCAGCTCATGAGTAAACGTAAAATCATCTATCGTCGACTTCAATGAAATACCGCGCTTTTTACTAAATGGGTTAACATCATGCGGGAAATGAGCGTATCCCCCCCAACACTTAGGCTGCCCCTTTTTCTTACCAGATTTGTATGTGCTAGTGCACAGACGGTCCGTAATCAGTACGGTTAAGTGGCCTTCGGTTTTTGTCACCGCCACATTATCAAAGTGATCGTCCATGAATTTCGAATACTGACTCATATTGTCAAACACCATTTCAGAAACGTCGCGCCCTCCACGACGCTGCAGCCGTTCAATGGTGTAGTGTATTTTAAGCGACGGTCTGCGTTGATATATTTCCTCCGCTTTCGCAACCCACAGGCCGACAGCAGAGGCTATCTCTTGCTCAGTTTTTGTGTTCGAGGCATTGTAGAAAACGACCTCTAATTCCCAATATCGATGATCGCTTTTTTTCGCATCGGCCGTGCTCAGAAAGGCCGATAGCGAAAGTAAACAAAGCACAAAAATAGATTTAATTCGACTCAACCTTTGAAAAGGTGAGTTGTCATAGAAAACGTTCATCCAAGTACGTAAGTAGTGTGTGTCCATTATATTCTCCTTGAAATTTCATTGACGTGACGCTTGAATGCTCCTTCTTTGGGCTTTTAACTTTCGCCCAGACGCCACCCTTCGTAACCCATGAAGCGAATAGTCCTCCGCTTCAAAGGAATAGACGACACTAAACCAATGTTCTCGACATAAAACTAAATAATGATTGTACGGCTTTAATCACGAATGCGATTTCAGGGATAAAGGACCACGCAAGAATACGTGGTCCACGTCCTAGCAACGTTCTCCTAAGTAAGGAAGCTAGAGTGATCAGAATGGCAAGATTATTAGGGCTGAGCTATGCATACTCAGAAGCTCCTCTCTCATTCTCATTTAGTTGGTTTAACAAATCGGAGTGTCATCCGGTCACTCTCGCCAATTGCCAAGTATTTATCTCGATCTTGATCACCCAAGCCCAAGGTAGGAGGTAATCGCCACACACCTTCATCATGATCTTTCAGGTCCTTGGCGTTGGCATTAATTTCGGATTTAGCATCAAGCGCGAAACCCGCTTTCTCTGCCGCCTGAATTATTCTAGCCTCAGGAACATATCCCTTCTTAGCCCACGCAACGGCGTCTCCACCCACTGGTGCTCGATGCTGTACTACACCCAACACGCCTCCTGGCTTAAGCACACTAAAGAAATCAGAATAGACATCGTCTATTAGGCCATCACGAACCCATCCATGACTACTGCGAAAGGTAAGCACCATATCTACCGCGTCCTTTTTCCATAAATTTCTAGACTGTGGCGGTGAGTAGGTAGCGACCTTGATCTGGCCGTATAGTTCAGACTGCTCGGTTATTTGAGTTAACAAAGCGTCGTGTTGTCGATAGCGATATTTCGGTTGACCTTCTATCTCTACGTCATAGCTACCAGCAATATACGTTCCCGTATCTCGCATGGCGGGTGCAATAATCTCAGTATACCAACCGCCGCCGGGGGCTATTTCTAAGACAGACATCTCTGGCTCTAGCCCAAAGAACGACAGAGTGCTCAGTGGGTGACGGTATTTATTTCGAGCTGTATTTTTTTCCGTACGATGATCACCGTTCATGGCAGCTTCAAGTTTTGAGATGAGCACAGGATCCATCGCGACGCTTATTGAAGACGTAAAAAGCAAAGCGACCGAAACCAGTGGTGTAATTAGTTTTTTCATAATCGTTAATCCAGTTTGTCTGGTGTATTCGAGCAGTGTTAAATTTGCCTATAAGTTAACAGGATCTATTCTCAATGCCTAGCGCCAATAGATTAATCCAGCCATTCCAAAACCACGACCACATTCTGTAACAATCGACCTGACTCGGTTCCATCTTGAATATTGCGTAGCCGGGGTAAAGGCCGTCCGTTTTTGATATCGGCTACAGAAACCATCGCGCCCTATGTAAAATCAAATTAGCGGCATCATTTAGGTTAAATACAGTAATCTCCGCGCTCAGACCGTAGACTTATTGCAAACGACTGATTACATTAGGGCCGCACAGTCACTCTTGTTAGTCAGTTAAGAGAATAAGCTCAAAATGAACAAGCCCAATCTAGGAAAAAACATTCTCATCGTAGAAGATGATGTTGAGCAAATGGACTTGTTAGTAAGCTTTGCTCGAGAAGAAATCAAAACCATTCTCGCCAATGAACAGACCAGTGATGACCAAAGAGAAAAAATAAAGCAAATTCAAATTATTAAAGTAAATAATAGTGCGTCATTAAGAAAAGCAGTTACCTTAGGCAAAGGAATTCTACTGGCTATCATTGATTGCAATATTCCAGACTCGAAAGGCAGCCAAGCACACGATCAACTTGTAAAAACAAATCATGCAATCACAGGGCAACACAAATCGGTTGATATCGTTACCAAGCATCTGCCAGATGCACCCATCACGATGATATCTTCGCTTGATAGATTCCAAAAAATTGTGAGTCAGTTCTACGAAAGAAACCATAATTTGAGTATCAACTTTATTCGTAAAAGTGATCAGACCATGATTAAAAGAAACATAAACTACTATTTACGACAATATCTAAAACCTTCCAACAAATAGTATTTTTGTTTGGATTTTTTACCGGGGTGGAGATAACCAGCACTCGTATCGAGCTCGACATTCACACTCATACTTCGCTTAATTTCGCCCGAATATTCATTAGTATCTTTCCATAATGATTGCTTCCTCTGCGATCACGACCACATCCCCAGAAATAGTCATACTGGCTACTCTCTACTAGAATCTGCTCATCAGTTTCCAACAATGCCCTCGCCATGTCGGGATAGATCTGGCACTGAGTGTAAATGGCTCGAGTCATCATAGTCACTCGCAACGCTTTCCAGTCTCTGCGCTTTCGCTTAAACCAGCCTTTACCTAGACGCACGGCGTCCTGCGCAGAATGAGCGTCGCAAACCGCCGCCACGTTAACTTCATCTGCAAAACGCATCGCTTGATAATAATGTTCGGCCGTTTGCCATTCACGTCCGTCTAACGGGAAGGGTTTAATAGAACGCCGACTCCATGGACCTTGCTCGTCAACCATGGAAAAATAGAGAGCCGTATCATCGTAGTTTGGAAACAAAGGCATACTAATGAACTTTACTTGCCTGTAATCTGTGGTCAATCACATCGATCACGTCCTTCAGAGTGTAATTGATCTGAATATCGCCACCATGAGCTCTGTATATATTTCCTCGAAAAGGGCTTTCTAACACTTCTCCAGAAGAATCAACCAGCCACAAATTAGGAACACCATAATGCTGAGTTTCATTTTCAGCTCGAAATGCGCCATGCCAATCTTTGATTGGTATACCGCCACTCCGCAATTTTTTCTCGACAGGACTGATCAACAAATTGAAACCATGATCGTAAAAAGGCTGAACTGGAATGGTTCCTCTAGAAAAGGCTAATTGCGTTGAATCAATAAATGACGCCCTCGCGGCCTGATAATCATCTCGACTTCTTTCTTTAAAAAACACCCTATCTTCATAGCCTAATAAACGACTGTGAAACACCGGTGGCACAGCAACCGGAATTATTTGAACTGTGCCTTCATAGTGGTTATGTAAGCTTCTTAAAATATGAAGATCTTCAAACGAATCGGGACACCAAAGCCCGCCATTCTTATTGGCTCTTTCATGCCCCATACCACCGCCGCCAAAGATGAAAATAACACTCAATTCTTTGCCCGAATTTCCGATTAACTGTCTCAACTGAATTTCATCTCCTTTTTTGTCAGAGATAATGATTGATTCAGAAAGAACAGAGTTCTTTTGGTAATGATCTTGAGCATAAAGCTCAAAAGAGATTATCGAGAAAAGAAATAAGATTTGAATGGATAGGAGCAGATTTTTTGTTGAGTACATATTTATTTACGGCAATTCAAAGCATATGGAAGGTGGTCGATAATAGCCTGAGCATAGAAAACGATTCATTCAAGCTTAGAAGCCCAAAGTGCAAGCTTGTGCTTGATAGTCACAAGCGATTCTTTCTCTTTAGGTAATGGCGCTATGAGTTTGTCATGAACCAAAAGCTTGTATAAATACTCAGTTTTTTCGTTTGCGGAGTCTGTCGCATCAAATTTCGCAACGCCACGGTTTTCAGCATACCGTATACCAACACGTATGGCCTTTTTTAAAAGCTCCTTTTCATTCTTAAGCTTACCCATAACACTCCATCAAAAATAGTATTAGAAGAATTTAACCATCACATGAATCCCGGTTAACCGCCCTATTAAAACACAGAGCCCCAGAACTAAGGCACCTTTGTTGATTCTTCTTGGAATCAGCAAAAAGCAATCATCATTCAAAATGGAAGAAAGACCGCGAAGTTTACGCGGCCTTTCGACTATTTATAACTAGGGATTATAAGTTACTGTATTAGAAACAGGCACGTACATTCCCCCTCTAAACTGTTGCAGGTAAACGGAAATATTGCTACCAGGAGTGTTACTGAAGTAACGATAAGAAATCTCATTGGCTGCGTTTCTCTGCAATACAACATTTCCATCTTTAACCACCAGCCAGTTAACATTATCACCAAGCGCACCACTTCTACTGACAGTGAAGTCCGAGCCTAATGTGAGCTCAAAATCAAAGCTTGCCGGAACATCATATGAAACAATATTCGAGACCACCTCATACTCTCCGTTAACAAACATTTTCAACCATACCCGAAAACTCGAACCAGCCGCATTGTTGAAATATGTGTAGTCCAGTTCATTAGACGCCAATCGCTCAAGGACAATTTGACCATCCTTTTCTACTACCCACTGAATCTGATCTCCTAATTGTCCATCACGATGGAGCTTAAACTGTTGATCCACTGACAATTCAAATTCAGTTTGCCCGACCTCATATTCAATGATGTTAGAAACGACCTGATATTGTCCGTCGACAAATTGTTTTAGCCATACACGATACTTGCTTTGATCGACATTTAGGAAGTAAGTGTAAGACAATTCGTTAGAAGCGTTTCTTTCCAAAACAACCTGGCCGTCTTTTTCTATAACCCACGTCAGGGCATCTCCGAGAACGCCGGACCTTGATAACTCAAAATCACTTCCTAATTCCAATTCAAACTGATCGGTTATACCCGGTGTGTATTCAACAATATTTGAAACTCTTTGATAACTTCCATCTACGAACTCAAGCAACCAAATCCTTATGTTGCTGCCTATTGTGTTACTAAAATATCTATACCGAAGTTCCCCCGACGCATTTCTCTGAAGCACCCGGGCCCCATCCTTTTCTATGTGCCAAGTCAAATCATCTCCGATCTCGCCACTTCTCATCACCGTAAAGTCGCTCCCCAATTTTAGCTTATATGAGTTATCGATCGGCTCCGGCTCTTCTTCACTCGGCACAAATTGAGCGTCTGCCCTTCCATGAACAATGTTAATAAGTGAATTGTTGGTAGGCCTCACTTCCGGATTATTCCGGATTCTTGTATACGTCCTGCCATCCACCTGAACATTGCCGTGCACTAATGGAAACCGTTCAGCTCGATTGGAAATACTAGAGCCTCCGGGGCCCGAAATATATGCCGCAACGGTATACTGAATACCAGCCTCCACATCGACGGGCTGTATGCCAGAATAACTCCATTGACCGGAACTTTGCACATAGGTCTCAGCCAGTAAATTCCCGGTTGCACGGTGAAACAGTTTCACTCGATTATACCCATCGAAATTTCCGCCTAGGGCCACGATGGTCCCATCAACTAAGGGCGTAAAATTGTAACCGGTTGCATGATCATAATTCCTCCCAAAGCGCTCTCGACCCAACTCATGATCGGCCCATATTCTCTCAGATATATGATCAGTTTGTGTGGCTTGAGCGTTAGCAAAGTTGCTCGACAATGAGGTTGCGCTTATCAATAGCGCCAAGGAGACATTCATTAAATAGTTAGTCATTTTTCTCTATACAATAGTTAAAAAAACAAAGTAGAAGCGCGAAGTCATCTTCCAAAATTCAGTTCAGACGAAACCCAAACAACATCGAAGAAACATGACTCATCGCAGCGTAAACACGATAAAAACTTTGTTAAAAAAGTGTTGGACCAGTCTTTAGTCCAAGCGATGAAAATAGCTAAAAACACACACAAGAACGCGTGCTTGTTAGTTTAAGTGACTTTTACATGCCAACGTCAAAAGGCACTATAAAAAGGAGCTTCGAGTTGAAACAAAAGAGGAAATACTGAAAAAGTGGGGCTTGAAGGATTAACAATTTTAGGCATTAAAATCTCCTCGTTAAATGGCTCGACATAACGCCGATAGGAAGTCATTTAACGTGCTCTAATTATAACGGAATACTGTATTTTTGACCAGTATTTTTACTGTAATTGCATCAACCATAAGGACATAAAACGAGAGCCTGAAGCCAAGATAAATCAATTCACAACAAATCGATTGGCGTTATAAATTATTCTTATTCTTATTCTTATTCTTATTCTTATTCTTATTCTTATTCTTATTCTTATTCTTATTCTTATTCTTATTCTTTGAACTAAATTATGAACTTGCTTTGCAAAATACCTAATGATAAGCGTCTTGGTTCCGTAAATACATTCTCCACAACGAAGGCTAGAAAATAGACCGTACGCTAGCCTTTTGCCACAGATCCATCTTTAAAGTTCATGTTCTAGAGCACTCCATTCATGAGCCCGCCCCAAAGACACTGACGCATAAGTCCCATTGCGCACACACTTTTCTCAACACAATTTAGTTGACGTTTTGTATGATTGATGGTTAACTGACCGCCGTTATCGGTTGCACAGGACCGGATATCAGACAATCCGTACATAAAAACAATAATATTTCGGATGTTCAAAAATAACAGTTAAGGAATTAAGGACCTTATAATGAAGTTTAAACATCAGTTCACCCTACTGACTGGTTGGTATGTTGCTTCGCCTGCATATGTGTATTTGCAGAGGCGAATTCGTGGATGGATCCGTGGTGTTTCACGGCGTCAATGTTCACAAGCCCCTCACTCCCAAGTCCCCTTTTGGAGCACTAAAATTCGCTCCGAACCTTCAATAGAAGTTATCGATCGGGTTGATCATCTATCTTTTGCAGACAGTATTAGCAGATACAAGGATAGGTTCGTAACTTTCTATCGACTTACTCTTACTCTGCCTTCTCGATTGAAATTCGGTCGGTCAATGGTTGGCAATACTCAGTCGAGCCGTCTCACTTTCTAACCAATTGAGTTAGACCGTTCGTTTTATTCATCAAGAATAAAACGCTAAGACAATCAAAAGAGGAAGTGTAAGGATGAGCCGTGAAAGCGTATCTAAGAATGAGCAATGGGTGGTCATGTTTCCTGGACAGGGCTCTCAATTTGTTGGCATGGGCAAAGACTTCTTTGCTCAGTCCAGCAAGTGCAAAGAGATCTATGAATTAGCCAACCATATTGCGCAAAAAGACATTACGAAACTTTGTTTCAGTGGGCCAATAAGCAAATTAAGTAAGACAGATGTTTTACAAATTTCGATTACTGCCACCAACATGGCTATCTCGCAATACTTACTGGCCAACACGGCAATTAAACCGTCTGTCTGCCTAGGGCATTCCGTGGGTGAATACAGCGCGCTAAATTTGGCTGGTAGTTTATCAACGCACACGGCACTCGAGCTGGCACTGGTTCGCGGAAGCCTGATGCAGCGTGAGGCTAAGCTGGTGAAAGGACAGATGTATGCGATAAAGAATCTTTCTGCCGCTCGCTTGCGGGAAATGCTCGAGGATATTGGCGATGATTCAATCGTAATCGCAAACGATAACAGCAATCAGCAGCAAGTGGTGTCCGGCGCTAAATCAGCGATATCTGAAGCACTTTCGTATTTCTCTGCACAGGGGATCGAAACCTCAAAGCTTCCTGTTAGCGGTGCTTGGCACAGTGCATTGATGCAAGGGTGCGTAGACGAATTCGCACGTGCGCTTGAAGAAGCAGAGATCAATAAACCAAAGATACCCTATATCAATAACATGACGGCCTTGCCGTGCACTGACGTCGCTGACATCAAAAACAATTTAACGGAGCATATTACAGGAATGGTTCGTTGGCGCGAATCCATAGAATGGCTAATAGCTCAAGGGCACCGAAATTTCGTAGAAGTGGGTCCCAAAAAAGTATTGAGTCGATTGATTGAATCGATCGCACAAGACGGTCACGATCTTACGATTAAGCAAGTCGAAAGTATTGATGACGTCGACAGATTCGGTTGTTGACATGGCCGCCGTTCCTTACCGAATCTATTTACTCTTCTCTGCACTAATTCCGTCCTTAATTTACGCTTTAGTGGCCGCCATTCTGGTGGGTTTGCTAACGCTTCGAGTAACGGAAAACGACACTGCTCAAATTGCTTTTTTCTTTGGCGTTCTGTGTTTTACAGCATCATTCAAAATGATAAAAGACCAGTGGAACCTTTGGCCATATGCTATCTATGCAAAGAAGTTTAGGATCGATGTAAAAGATGAAATAAGCATCCAAGGTAAGGCGACCTACGATGGTTATTTGTCTTGTACCTATCAAGCCTCTCTGGCGTTCTCGATGATCTCCTCGATTCTCGTTTTCGGCATAGCCTATTACGCAACCCCTTTCGCGTTCAGTCTGCACCCGTCCATTCTATGGTTAATAGGGTCGCTGGCATTTCCGATCGTTCTAATGTCAGCTCTTCTCATCAGTGCTGATATTTTTTACCGGTCCTACGCCAACGTCGAAAGATCAAACAATGTCGACAGTCGATACCTAACAACCAATCAATACCTCAAATATTATTATCTATACCCCGACGCCTTTTGCTTCATCGCGTTAAATTTTGCCATCATTCACCCACTTCGTTCAGTCCAATCGGAGCCGTTTAACGTGGCTTGGGTAACGATGTTGGCGACGATCTGTATCTCAACACTGTTGATCCTTGGCAGCGCTTACTCTAACCCGATCAAACTAATCGTTGGTGGCTTAAATTCGCGACTCATCAAGCTTACAGACATCAAAAAAATGAACCTTAACGTCAATGAAAAAGACGTCGAAAGTGCTTATACGGTTAAACGGTTTTCCTTCATACCCTGGCTAATCTGTATCATCATAGCTCAAGTGGCGCTTGCCACCGTATTGATGAAAAACGTCGATTATTGGTTTTACTATTTTTTGATATCAGCGCAAGCCATATGGCTAGTCAGCTATCTATACCTTCGCTATGCAGTGCTAAATAACGCTCTGAAATTGGTGCTGAAACACCACGCAAGAGAAGACTTGCAAGAAGGCTATATCGACCTGGAAAGTGGGCAAAAAGCGTGAGCATGAATAGCCCTACTCAACACACTCAAATGCCACCAGTGTCGGACTTGATGTCAGAATTGCCACCTGAAATTCTTCAGGGAGTTTACGGGGTTGGCGTTGACCTAGCGTCAATTGAGCGAATCGAGCTAGCCATAGCTCGAAGTGGCGAAAAATTTCTGGATCTCGTTTATACCAAAAATGAGCAAGCCTATTGCGAGCGTGCTGAAAAGAAGTTCGAACGTTATAGCGCCTGTTGGGCGGTCAAAGAAGCCGCTGTAAAAGCACTAGGAACAGGCTTTCGACATTCAGTGAAATTTAAAGACATCGAACTTCAGCCCACCCCCAATGGCCGACCTACGCTAAATCTGTCAGGAAAGTTTGGCGAGATCATGGCAACAAATAATGTGAATTATTCTCACGTATCAATTAGTCACGAAGGCAACAATGCTATTGCCATCGTAATGCTGTGTCGAATTTAAATTTAAGGAGAGACAAATGGCAATATATGAAGATTTAGATGGCAAAATTGCCCTCATAACAGGCGGTAGTGGAGATATTGGAGAGGCTGCGATTATTGAGCTTGCTCGCCAAAAGTGCGTTGTCTATTTCACCTACAACAGCTCCAAAGAACAAGCCGACGGGATCGTAACCAAGCTAAGCGAAACTGGGACCAAAGTCGTTGCTCAACAATGCGATATTCAGAACAAGACCCAGGTAAAAGCACTTGTGGAACAAATCGTCGAAACCGAAGGACGCATTGATATTTTGGTGAATAACGCAGGGATCTACAAGGACAATCTATTCACCACCATGAAAGATGAGGAGTTCGAAGACGTTATTCAAACGAACCTATTCGGCACATTCTATTGCACCAAAGCCGCGGTCGATAATATGTACCGAAATCGCTCTGGCGTGGTTATAAACATTTCGTCTATTGCGGGCGTAACAAGCTCATTCGGGCAGGCCAATTATAGCTCTGCCAAAGGGGCAGTTATCGCGTTTGGTCGCACAATTGCCGCCGAGTTAGCGCCAAAAAAGATACGCGTCAACACCATAGCGCCAGGCTTGATCGAGTCGAGTATGGTCAAACGGATACCTCGCAACATCATGAAACAAACCTTGTCGGCAATTCCAATTAATCGACTGGGACAACCAAGCGAAATTGCAAAGGTAATTTCGTTTTTAGCTTCAGAAGATTCAAGTTACATCGTTGGCCAAACCATTGTCGCCGACGGTGGATTAATAATGCGTTAAGGAGAAAGGTAAATTATGACGACGATAATACGTAAAAAAAGGGTCGCTAAGGACTTCGTTCTTATTGAGCCTTTTATGCTGCAAAAGTTAGCTCTGTTTCGTCAACCATTCATGATGGTGGACAAAGTCATTAACTTTAAAAATGGCGAGCGCCCAAAGATAACGGCCATTAAGACGGTCGCCTCAAATGAGCCTCATTTCACCGGCCACTTTCCCGGCTTTCCGGTCATGCCAGGTGTGTTGATCGCAGAAACCTTTGGCCAGACCAGTGAATACATGAACGTAATTCTTCAGTTTATCGATGATTACGAAATGGAGCATGACGACAAGCTGGAGGATTTACACGAGCTCAAAGCAGCCATACACAGCCCAGAGGGTGTCAAGCGGCTGGAAAAAGTCAGTGCCAACCTAATGGGCTTCTTAGCTTCTCAGGATCTCAAGTTTCGGGGAGTTGTCTACCCCGGAGACGTACTGGAGATCACCAGCGAATTGTTTTTAGTGGATGCCACAGGCTTTAATCATTTTAACGTAGAAGCTCGAGTCGGCAAAAAAATAGTGTGCTCTGGTCGCATGTCAAACTGGCGCCAAATTCACACGGGATTCGGCATCCAAGAAAACAAACTTGAAAACGAAGAAACCATCTAACGAGGATAATCATTATGCAAGAAGCACTCAAAAATACGATTGATGAACGCAATGCGGTTTTAGAAGAAGTTAAGACAGTTCTTATCGAACGCCTAAATTTGTATCAAGAGCCACAAGATATCGATGAAGACACACCATTGTTTGGCAGTGGATTGAAGTTAGACAGCGTGGATGCTACCGAGGTTGTGGTCATGCTGGACATGAGCTTTGGCATAAAGGTTGAGGAAGGCACGGACCCCTCATTCATGCGCAATATCAACCAACTTGTTGACTTTATCTTAGAGCGCAAACGAGCAACAGAAGCTGGCTCAGAAGCTGGCTCAGAAGCTGATTCAGAAGCTGATTCAGAAGCTGATTCAGAAGCTGATTCAGAACTAACCCAAGCAACCGCAGCGGCCTAACGAAGAGAACACAATGAACGCACTAACAGCATTACATACCCTACACGCAAAAAATGTAACAAGCTTTAATGGCATTGAAGTACCAGATCAATACAGCGATCTCGATAAAGAATACAAAGCACTCCGCCACAATGTTGCATTGTCAGACTACAGCCATTACACAAAGCTAAAAATTGAAGGTGACGAGGCATTCGATGTCTTGGACATCGCGGTAGCTGGCGACGTCGCTGAGATACGTGACGAGCAAACACTGTACACCGTCTTGTTGGACGAAGCAGGCAACATCATTAGCGACGTTTACATCATGAACGACGATGACACCTACATTGTGTTGTCCGAGCACATCGATGACGAAACGCTATTAACGTTGTTTAAAGAGCGAATGGGGGAGTTTGATGACGTTGAGTTCACTTCATTAACTCATTCTCACGCGATTATTGCAATGGAAGGTCCGTACAGCTGGGAGCTGGCGAAGGAAATATATGGCATGGACGTTATCGGCATTCCGTTTTTAGGGTTTATTGCCCTAGAGGAAGACGTATTTTTACTTCGTGCAGGTAAGCACGGCGAATTTAGTTATAAGGTAATTTTGCCCAACGAAGAAGCCGAAGCCCTCTGGAACGAAATAGAAGAGAAAGGGGAGCGATACGAACTCGTCAAGGCTGGACTGGCTCTGCACAAACTCACTCGTTTGGAAAACCCTTACTTCTCGCCTTCTGGCAACGGTAGCGTTTCTCGTGACCCTCGTGAGCTACAACTTCAATGGATGGTTCGCTACGATAAAGACGAGTTCTACGGGCGCGAAAAACTACTTGAAAAAAGAGAACAAAACCTTGCTAAAAAAGTGGTTGGAGTGGTTTTGGAGCAAGGTGGGGATGCACACACAATTAACTCCGGAGACGCCGTTATCTACAACGGTGAAACCATTGGCAAAATAGTATCGTGTGGGTACTCACCCAGTTTAAACAAAGTAATCGCTCAAGCAATACTTGATAACACTTATGCATACGCGGGCATTGACGCTTACACGGTCAAGTCATCTGATGGAACGGAGCATAAGATCAAGACCACAGCAACGCCATTTGTTAACAACCACAGTATGTTGATTAACCCAAATGAAAATAGCTTCGTCAATCCCGACAAATTCCGCAACATGATTGAGCAACTTGAAGCACAACAAGCTCAAAAACTGGCGGAAGAGGAAAAGGCCAGCGCCTAGTGCTCTAAGCAGAGGGCGTAAACACGTCGCCCTCTTTGCTGAGTTCTTCATTTTCATTGAGTAATATTTTTAGGTGTGCCATGCCCAATATACGTAAACGAGTCGTGATCACAGGAATGGGAGTTCTATCTTCCATAGGCCGAACCGTTCCTGAGTTCAAACAAGGCCTTTTGGATAAAAAAATAGGTATCGAACCAAGCGAGACCTACAGTGAATACTTTACTGGCGCTTACGCCTCTGAAATTAAAGGCGATGTGGAATATCCTGATTTAGATCCGGACCTCGTCACTAAGATTGATAAGAGTGCGCTATGGGGATATCGAGTCGGTCGCGAGGCTCTTGAAGATGGTGGTCTACTCGACAGTGATTTAAGAGCCAAAATGGGTTTGATGGTCGGAGTATCAGCCGCTGGAACAGAGGCGTTCATTCCCTTTATCATGAACAAGCCTGAAGACACCAATATGGAGATGGTTAAGTACTCTGGAAGCTACGCCAGCATTTGCCCTCTCGTCGCTTCATTATTGAAAATTGGCGGTGGTTACGAACTTGTTGCTACGGCGTGCACAGCAAGCCCAAATGCCATTGGATTAGCGTACGACGCAATCCAGAATAACAAAGGCGATGTGATGATGGCACTCGGATCCGAGCCGTTGTATATCCCAACCTTCGCCGGTTTTTATGCACTTAAAGCCATGGCCGATGGCCCCTGCACTCCCTATTCAAATCAACCAGGCATGTCCATCGGCGAAGGCGCTGGCGCCCTAATCGTCGAAGAGTTTGAGCATGCGAAGGCCCGGGGTGCAAAAATTTACGGAGAACTGTTAGGGTACGCCACCAGCAGTGATGCCTATCATGAAACCGCACCAGACCCTAAGGCCTACGGTTCCTCATGGGTAATGCGCACGGCCATCGAAAACGCGGGTTTAACTCCCGCTGATATCGAATACGTTAACGCGCATGGCACCGGCACCGACGCCAATGATCGCTCGGAGACACTGGCCATAAAAAAGGTGTTTGGCGAAGACAGCACTCCACCGATCAGCTCCACCAAGTCCTACTTCGGTCATAATATTGGTTCCGCAGGAATCATGGAACTGATCGCCTGCTTAGTCACTCTTCCTGAAAAGAAAATCTTGCCCACCTTAAATTTTGGCGAAGCTCGCTCGTACTCCGATATAGATTGCATTCCCAATGATTTTCGCAATCAAGACGTTAACGTCTTTCTGAAAAACAACTATGCATTCGGTGGCAACAACTCCTGTCTGGCGGTGTCAACTAAACCAGCCTCGATCAAACAATCCGAGTACACCCCGCAACGTGTTGTAATCACTGGCATGGGCACCGTGTCGTCACTTGGAACCAGCCTCACTGATTTTACCGACGGCTTTAAAGCTGGCGGTGCCGTACCCGTGGAACGCGAGATCAAGGTAGACCTTGAAGGCGAAGAAACTCAGTTGCTACCTTTAGATGAAAATAAAATATTACGTTACCGATGTCATATCGTAAAACCGTTTAATGCGCGTAAAATCTTACGAAGCGTGGACGCAAAGAAACTCAATAATGTATCCCTTTACGCCCTAGTAGCCTTGGAACAGGCTTTAAAGTCGGCGCACTATAAGGTCACGAAAACGGCACGCGAAGAGATCGGAATGATCATGGGCATTTCTAAAGGCCCTACCAGCACCATCAGTCGCTTATGCGAGAGTCTGGCCCCTGACCCAAATAATGTTAGGACCAGTGAGTTTGCTATGTCTCTAATGAACTCAATAGCAACTCAGTGTGCTATAGCCAAAGGTATAAAAGGGTATAACACAACGCTCTCTTCGGGCGTTAACGCGGGGCTGGGAGCAGTATTTCAAGGCTATGAAGTCATTCGGCAAAACCTCCAGGACTTTATGCTTGCAGGCGCCGCTGACGAAGACTCTCTCGGTTTCTCACCCTTAATGATTGGCAGTAACGACTTTAATTACGAAAACACCGATACCAGCTATCAAGCCTACGCTAAAGATGACAAAGGCTATGTTAAAGGTGAAGGTGCTGGGTGCGTTTTCCTAGAGTCTCACAGTAGTGCGCTTAAACGCGAAGCACGCATCCTCGCGGAAATACTCGGTTACGGACGCAGTTGTGATCAAATCTATTTCAATGAAACTCCGTCAGCACAACCCATGGCGGACGCAATCGGCATGGCCTTAACTGAATCAAATTTAGAACCTCAGGACTTGGACTTAGTGTGCGGCACAACGTGGGCTGGCAGCTACGCCACAAACATGGAGCTCAATGGCATCAAGCAGGCTCTCGGAGAACACAGTAAAAAGGTGCCACTCACTAACTACAACGGATACTTTGGTTTTGTAGAGGCTTCCGGCGGCCTACTTAATTTAACCGCGGTCATTAAGGGCTTTGAAGAAAATACAATTTACCCAATCTTAAATACCACTGAGTTTTCAGTAGAAGGCCTCAACTACGTCACACGCAGTCTGGTGGGCAACGAGATTAAACATGCCCTCATAACAGGCATGTCTGAAGGCGGAAATTGCTATGCCCTGATCATTAAAAAGAGTTTCTAGTTTGTCCTCAAAAGTTGTAGTGACCGGCACCGGTTGTTTATCAGATTATGCGCGATCGAGTTCTGAACTTGTTAACAAGTTAGCTCTTGGGGAATATGTGCGTTTGCAATCTGTGTTTGAAAACAAGTTGTTAAAGTCCATGTTCGGCGTCGAGCAAGATGTGAAATACGCCCCTTTAGAGGTGCCTCGCAAAGAATGTCTAAAACGGTATCCTCAACTCGAAAACGAAAAAGTGGCAGCATTAATAGATGTCACTGAACAAGTTCTCGCCGATGCCGAATTAGATATCAAAGTGCTTGCCGATGAACGATGTCGAGTCATATGGGGCTCTTCTGGAAACCACCCCGATTTACTGTCATTTATAAGAGAACTTCACAGTAACGATTCAGCCGATATACGGTTCAACAAAAAGTTAACCGACTTGCATGCCGACAGTTTCAGAAACGATACACTGACTCAACCTTATGCCGATTACTTCCGGCTAAGCAAGCCTGTGCTGACCGTTTCATCTGCGTGCTCATCGGCCCTAAATGCCATGATCCCGGCCATCGCTGCCCTGAGAAATGGAGAAATAGATCGCGCCTTAGTACTCTCATGGCAAGAGGTTTCAAAATTCGATATCCTGTTCATGTCTGGCCTCAATATTATCGCCAAAAAAGCGTCTCTGCCATTTTCAAAAACCAGCGATGGCTTAACCCCAGCCTATGGGATTGCGGGCTTGCTTCTAGAGCTTGCAGATCAAAGTCCCCCTAAAAAAGCACCGTACTTCGAAATCAAGGCGATGAGTTCTCGACGGGCTCTTTCCGGTTCTGCGCATTCCACCAGTTTCAACGTGTCATTCCGCTCTCTTACGCAAACCATGCAAAACGTTCTCGACAAGGCTGAGATCTCAGCTCAAGACGTCGACCTAATCTACCCGCATGGCAACGGAATCGCCGCCAGTGACCAATCGGAAGTCTCTGCGCTGTCTCAACTGTTTGCATCTCACAAGGCCAAAATTGCAAGTTATACAGAGCAAACAGGTTATCTGTTGTCTGCTTCTGGTGGTTTTGACCTAATCTTGGCTAAGGATGCATTTGAGAAAAATCGAGTCATTCCAATGCATTCAAAGGGTAGCTTAGATCTGACCGACGGCTTGAATTTCGTTCACGAAGAAGAGAAAACCAAGATTAAGTATTTACTTAAAAACAGTATCGGCATCGATGGGTCGATCGTCAGTTGTTTACTCAAAAGGGGGGATCATGCCTAGCATTCCGATCTCAATAAGCGGCAGTGGAATGGTTGAAGGCTCGAAGAAGCGCCTTTTTGTACCAAGGCTAAATAACAAATATGAACAGAGGCTGTATGAAGAAATTGCAAAATCCTCAGGAATTCATTACTGGAGGGTAAATCAATTCGATCCAGCCACGCAAGGTGGGCATTTGGATGCGGTCAGCCAAGCCTTTGAGCAAGCCATGAAAAGCGCCGGCCTGTACAGGAAAGTTAATCGTAAGATGAGCTCCAGAATTGGCATCATCTATTTCAACATGCATGGCCCAACGTCATTCATGAATAAAGAGTTTCAAGTTAAGGAGATGTTTCAATCCGACGTATTTCCTGCTTTCTTGCTAAACAACCACAACATAACCGGTTACAGCGTTCGCCTTCGAGATGAACGAAACGGGTTGTTTCAAGCGTTGGAACTTGCTCGCACCTTAATCCAAGCTCAGGAGCTGGACATTGTCCTAGTTGGCGGAGTATTCCAAAGCTATAGCTACCTGTATCTCACTGAAATGCTGGCGGCTTCCGCATGGCAGTCAGACTGTCAGCTAGAGTCTGATAAGACTGCGTCAACGTACACGCTTTGTGAGTCAGCTGGGTTTTTAGTGGTGGAGGCCAGCGCGACCACCGAAAAGCGCCAAGAAAAACGACAGTTAGACATACATGAGCTTGGTAGTTATCGGCCTTCAAAGAGCAATCAGTCTATCAAGTCGCTAGACCTATCGTTTCCATCGCTCAATGGAAAGACGATACAGCAATGTTATCTAGGACTGAGTGGGCTGGACGGCATTACTGATTTAGAAAGATCTTCGTTGAACACGCAATTCCCTGACGCCAGCCTTATCAATACGAATCAACAGTGGGGCGATTTAGTCAACCTAAATGGCATTAAAGTCCTACACGAACATAGGCAACAAAACTCGAGACACAGCAGTTTACTCCACAGCATCGACCGCACCGGAAATGCTTGGAATCTAATTTTCACAAATCATCATAAGAATAGGATGTAAAAATGGAACTTTCTGAAAACCAAGTGCCAAAAAACATAAAAGGTAAAACTGCGATCGTGACGGGTGGCTCCCGTGGCATCGGCGCCGCCATCGTCAAAGAGCTCATTGATGATGGATGCAATGTGATAATCAATCACAGACGAAATGTTGGTAAGGGCGCCGCTCAGGTCAAACAGCTAATCAAATACGCTGAAGAAAAAGGCGTTCACGCATGCAACGTTCTAGGCGACCTTTCTGTGCGCCGAGACGTCGAAAAGATGTTTAAAAATTTACAAAATGATTTTCAGCAGATCGATCACCTAATTCTAAATGCCGGACAAACGCCATTTAAGGAATTTCAGGAGTTCAATAAAGAAGATTGGAAAATTCTACTAAACACCAACTTGATCGGCAATGTCGGCTGCGTTCAGGGTGTGCTTCCTATGATGCAAGAAGGTGGCAGCATCGTATTTATCACCAGCACTGGCAGCCGCCGAGTAATGCCACATTACCCCATGGGCGTTATTAAAGCGGCACTGGAGCACTTGGTTCGATACTTGGACTTTGAACTGCACAGCAAGGGCATTCGAGTAAATGGGGTTTGCGGCGGGTTAGTGAAAACAGATACCTTCGAGCAATTAGAGCAGGTATGGCCTGGATTTATGCAAATGCTCGAGATTCGAAAGCGTGATTTTGTACTAGACCCATCTGAAATTGCCAGCGTCGTTAGTTTCCTATGTTCAGATAAGTCTCGAGCTATTCAGGGAAGCGTTATTCTGGCCGATCGTGGAATCACATTAGAATAGGATTGAATATGCATACTCAACGCAAACGAATCGTGATCACCGGCGTCGGAATTTGCTCTGCAATAGGACAAGACAAGCCATCATTCACTCAAGGATTGCGCAATTGCCAGAGTGCAATAGCCTCCAGTGTTGAGTTTAATCGCTTTTTTGAAGATTGTTATGCGGCTCAAATAACAGACCCAATTGACTACCCCGAGCTATCATCAGCACTCGTATCTACCCTAGATAGAGTCTCGCTTTGGGGGTACAAAGTAGGATTAGAAGCATTAAAAGACGCGGGTCTAACTGAACCCCGCCAATTAAAATCCATGCCCGCGATGATCGCGGTCAGTGGCGCGGCAACGGAACCCTTAATGCCAGTAATCAGCGACGATGAGGTCCCGCTGGCTATGTTAGCCAACACTGGAAATTACGGTTCAGCTGCGGCCATCATTACAAACCTTCTAGAGCTCGAAGGTGGCTATGAAGTGATAGCAACCGCTTGTACCGCGAGTACAAATGCACTTGGGCTGGGCTTTGATACGCTTCAAAATAATAAAAGCGAACAGGTTTTGATTGTTGGTAGCGAACCCTTGTATCTACCCACATTTTCCGGGTTTAAAGTTCTTGATGCGATGGCCGACGGGCCGTGCAGTCCATTTTCCGCGGAGCCCGGAATGTCTGTTGGAGAAGGCGCTGGTGCTCTGGTTCTAGAGAGCTATGAGTCAGCAATGGGTCGAGGGGCCGAAATCTATGCCGAAATTCTCGGCTACGCCACGTCATGTGATGCGTACCATGAGACCTCACCAGAACCCCGAGGCGAAGGAGCCTCGTTGGTGATGGCTCGGGCGCTCGCTAACAGCGGTGTTAGTGCCAAAGAAATCGATTATGTCAATGTTCATGGCACGGGCACATCGGCAAATGACAGAGCAGAAACGGCCGCTATCAACAAGGTTTTTGAGCACTCACCTGTGCCCGTCAGTTCAACAAAACCCTACTTTGGGCACAACATCAGTGCCGCTGGTGTAATGGAAATGGTAGCGTGTTTGGTCACACTTCCAGAACAAAAAATAATGCCAACATTAAACTTCTTAAGCCCAAGAGATTATGTTGACCTCAACGTCATAGGAAACAATTTCATAGACAAAGACGTCAATGTCTTCATGAAGAACAACTACGCCTTTGGTGGAAATAATTGCAGCGTCATCAGTGCCATTAACGTTGGCGAGCATCCGGTATCGAACTACCAAAAAAGGCAGGTTGTCGTAACAGGGGTCGGACAAATTAGTTCGCTAGGAATCGGTATCGAAGCTTTCAAGCAGGGGCTCGCCGAGTCCCTTGACCGCTCTCAACTGATTCAATGCCCATTGAAAAACGATCAAGCACAAAACCCTCTTCATTGGTTAACCCAGAGCTCAGATATAAAAAATCAAATGCTCAAATCCTTGCCAACCGACGACTTAGGGAACTTCAACGTGCGAGTAAATAGCGTTGCCAAATTCAATGCCAGGAAAGTACTCCGTGGCGTTGATACTCGTAAACTTCACGCCGTTTCTCTGTACACCATGACCGCGCTTGAAACCGCATTGAGCAGCGCCAACCTCAAAATCAACAAACATAATAGAGACGAGTTTGGAATTGTATTAGGTCTTTCTAAGGGTCCGCAGACCGCGATTGATACCTTTTTCTCAAGCATGAAGCCCGACCCAAATAACGTTCGCACCTCCGAATTTCCAAAGGCTCTGTTTAATAGCGTAGCCTCAAGTTGCGCGACCATCAAGGGCATGCGCGGATACAATACGACACTGGCAACCGGACATAACGCGTCTTTAGGCGCTGTTATTCAAGGCTACGAAGTGGTTCGACAAAATATTCAGCCTTATATGTTTGTTGGGGGTGCCGATGAACAGGCCTTAGGATTTTCACTTGTAATGAACGCAGCGGCTAACGACATTCACGCAAACTATCAGACTGACGGCGACTCATTCAGACCGTACGATCATCAATCAAAAGGCTATATCATGGGCGAGGGTGCGGCACTCATGATTTTGGAGGCAAAAGAAGGTGCGCAGCAACGCGGTGCGACAATGTACGCGCAAATTCTGGGCTATGGACGGGCAAACGGAAATGACAGTTTTAATTCAAACGGCCCAAGCACAGAGCAGGCATTAGCCCGCGCTATCTCGGCAGCGTTAGACGAATCAGGAATCGATCTAAGCCAGCTCGATATGATTTGCGGAACCAGCCACGGCTCCAAAGAAAATGGCCAAGCCGAACTCAACGGAGTGAAACTTGGCTTAGGGGATATGGTTGCTACTATTCCTTTAACAAACTTCAATTCCTATTTTGGCTTCTCTGAATCCGCAAGCGGATCACTTAATCTACTGGGTGTTATCTTGGCGATGCAAGAAAGCGTCATTTACCCCGTCAAGAACAATCAGCGTTGCTTTGTTGACGGGATTGATTTGGTAATAAACGAACCTCGCGCCACGCCCGTTAATAACGCGCTCATTGTCGGGATAAACCAAAGCGGCAACTGTTACGCAATTATCGTTTCAAAACCCTCACCTTGAGCAGGCCCAAACGACTCCTCAGGAGTCACTGAAGACCGCCATCTTATCGACGTAGTTGCACGCTTTACACGGAACCACAATCACTAGTAAGTTTTCGCTCACAACGGACTTAGCTCAAGTGATACATTTGCGGTGGCTGAGCATCTGGTTGTGGTAAATGCCTCTTTAGTTAAACGTCCGACCATATTGGTGGCTATCAATACTGGAGAGTTTATCGCCTTCACAAGCACTTCATCAGGCTAAACCCAGATCGGCGCGAAATAGGCCTGCACAGCAAAACAGCAATACTGGACACAAAGTAAATTAACACTCGTCCAGTAAGTTGAATAAAAGGGAACTTTCGTGACTTTTTCGGTCGGTAATAGACCCGCTTTAAGCTATATATGAACATTGATTACAGGTTTGTGTGCGAAGAAATTCCCAAACACCTTGTGCAGTTAGTGTGTTTACCCAAGCCAGATAACTGAATGAGGCGTGGCGTTGCAGTTAAAAGAAGGCTTTAAAAAAGCACTAATCGTGGTAAGCGCTCTTGCGCTGATCTCTCTCGGCTTGTTTATATTCACTGATTTCTTTTCAAGTCATTCAGAAGCATCTCCCACAGCAGAGACTCAAGAGATAAGCAAGGAGTTGCCCGATTCAATAAAAGAAGTCTCGAGATTCAAAAAGGCCGCCGAAGCGCCTAAAACCGAAGAAGAATTTATTACTCAAAACCTCAAGCAGGAACTCGATTGGGTTGCAAATGTCTATGAGCAACAATCCAAATACCCATTAACGTCTCGTGTTATTCAAGATGAATCTCTGGCTAGAACTCCTGAGCCTTTCGAGGAGGCCCGGGTCGACATGCGTCTTCCCGATGAAAATGGTGATCTCTCGCCCATCGGCCTGTCAGCCTCTGTTGACAAAATTCGCTATTTTATGGGCGACCCGATCATTATCCAATTATTGATTACCGGGACAGAAGGAAACGAATCCATTTCAGTCAATGCTAACTTAAAGAAATTAGGCAATGCCAATCTATTACCAGCCGACGTGGCGCTAACTAGCTTCGATGGCAACCAAACCGCTTTTCAGACAATCGTAAATACCAACACTCTGCGACTCGCGCCGTCTTCGCACGAGTTAGTTGCCATGATTAAAGTCAAAATCGATGAAAAAGACTACGTGACGACAGTGCCTTTTATCTTCAGCCAAGCTTCAGCCCGCCTAGATAATGTGGCCATTAGCACTCAAGCGGGTGCTTACCTTAATATTCCAATTGAGTATTCCGTTTTTCAATCAGGCTATTACTTCGTAACCGCCTTCTTGGACGACGCCGCATCAGGGCGACCCTTGCTAGCACTACAAACGGAAGGTCCAATGAGTCAAGGCAATGATCGACTAGTACTTAAAGCTCACCACCAAGCACTCAAAGACGCAGGGTCTCCTGGACCCTATGTCTTACGCGTAGCTCGTTCATATCGGGGCGGAAGACCCGGAGAAGGAAATGACGTGCCTACGGCCATCAGTCAAAGCGCGTATGCCATTCCGGCATTTGCATTTGAGAACTACGACGACATCCCCTATTCAGACCCTGAAGTACAAGAACGCCTTGAAGCATTAAGGAGTCTTACTGGAGAGTGAGGATAGCCGTCGTACACAACATATAAAAACTAAAAAATTACAATTACAACTATAGGAGGATCGAATGAAACAGATATTAAGCTTTCTCGTCGTCTCATTGCTTTTTGCCCCATTGGCATACGCGGAGATTGATGGAAAAAAAGTTATTTTTGTTCATGGATTACAGACAAAGGCTTTCACAACATTCAGTTCAAACCGCAGCGACATCCTAAAAGAAGACGCCCAATCACAAGCAGGCTCGTTCTTACGATCTCGTTTTGACGACTTTATCTATTACGACTCTGCTCAACGACTGTCGGCCAATTCGTCAAGCTTATACTCGCAGGTCAAAAGAATTGAAGCGGCTGGCACTTGCAGCGGCGGTTGTTATTTCATGACTGCGTCAACCGGTGACTTGGTGGGTCGATATATCATGAGCCGACTTGGGCAATGGGGTATCGATAGAAATAAATTTCGCGTCTTGTTGACGTTTGACCTAGTGGGCGCAGGAGGAGGAACCGAAGGCGCCGACACCATTGTCGCCATTACCCAGGGCAACCCAGTGGCACGAGCTCTGGGAGACCTATTAGGCAGCATATTCGTAGGTGGCCCACTTAATTTTAACGCCGTCGCCGGAATAATAAATGACTTACGGCCCAGTATTGCGCGACAAACTTCCACACAAGCGAACGTGGTTCCTAGACTTAGAATAGTGGGTGGAAAAACAACATTCCTAATTTCGGCCCTATTAAAAGGCGGCGATGATGGGGTTGTTCCAATGCACAGTGCCTGCGGCTCAGCATCGCAAGAATCCATTGACTCCTGCAGCCGTTCAATACGATTGGATGGGAGAGTCGCTTCCGCAGATGGCCCCCGTAACCTGTGGTACAACCATTTTCCAATCGTCATGGGCGAAGATATGGCCCACACTGAAACGGAATACAAAGGAAAGTTGGTCGCCGTCAACAATGGAAAAAACTTTGGTTTTTTTCGATATGACGTAGCCGAAAAGACACGAACCACAGGATGGTGGATTTTCAAGAAAACATACAAGACCATCAACAAGCCAAGTTCAAAGCTTGCGGTCGAGTATCTTATCGAAGAAATAGAAGGTTAAGATAAACATAAGCGGCCTCTCGGTGGCACTGCCTTGTCAGCTCGAAAGGTCGCTTTAGCCTTCTGTTCACCCTCATTCCTGAACGGCCGGTAAACGCAAGCATTCACCAGATAGATAAACCAATAGTAGACTTAAGGGACACACAGAAAGCATCGTTCAGCCGATTGGCTTACCTATCGCGGCTAGCACGCCTAGTGACATTCTACCCTCTCACCATCAGTCTTTCAGCCAAACGGCCTCGCCTTATTAAAAACTGCGCTCGCTACGATGTCACGCGTGAAGCCTGATCCAAATACAACCTAAATATTTATCGAGCTTCGTTGAGACTTAGAACGGATACCTCATACAATGACACAACCATGACATTTCCATGGCACTCTCGATTGAGAACCCAAATAGACTCTATAAACCGAAATTATAGGAGTTACATACTATGACATGCTCAAAATCCGCATTGCCTAAAAGCCCATTAAGGGGCATTAAAATCTCATTAGCAGTCGCACTTTTAACAAGCCTGATTGGGTGTGCGAGCAAACTCAGTGATACTGTAGAACCAAGCGCCGCCCCTCAACCAGAACCGTCTTATGGACAACTCGAGGAAGTGGTCGTCACCGGCACAAGACAATCCACATCAAGCCGAAACGAAGCTCCCAGAAGTGTCGCTGTAGAGTCGGCTCTGCCCCACCCACAAGATGCAGAAATAATCACGACAAACCGATCAGACTCCAACCTCCCTGTTTTAAGAAAAGACAGCTCATACCAAATCTATAAAAACTACGGCGTAAACCCAACCATCAGCACTGCGACTGAGCAATACTCAACCTTCGCGATGGACGTCGATACCGTGTCTTATCAATTGGCAAAGGCCAATCTAAAAGCGAACCAACTACCGAGCAAAGCATCAATCCGAGTCGAAGAGTTCGTCAATAATTTTGCTTATGATTATGGAACTACCGACGATGTTTTTTCGGTAAGCGCTGAGGTTGTTCCTTCACCCTATCGACCTGGCTTCCACTTGCTACACATTGGCGTTAAAGCAAAACACATTCCTGATGCACAACGCCTACCTGCAAACATAGTGCTGCTCGCCGATGTGTCAGGGTCAATGAACGGTGATGACAAAATGGGCTTACAGAAACAAGCTCTCACCGCATTAGTCTCTCAACTCAGTCCAAAAGATTCAGTTGCGATCGTAACTTACAGTCAAAGTACAACCGTGTTGCTCCCTCCCACTAGGGCAAACAAAAAGAAAACAGTTTACGCTGCCATTCAAAAGATGAGCGCAGGGGGAGGCACAAATGTTGAACAAGGGTTAATGCGCGGTTACAAAGTCGCGGCAAAGATGGCCTACCCGGGCCACGTCAACCGAGTTGTACTGACATCTGATGGGTTGGCCAATATTGGCAACGTCGATCCAAGCGCAATACTCAAGCAAGTCGAAGACTATAAGCGACGTAATATATTCCTAACAACAGTGGGCGTTGGACAGTCTATGTACAATGACTACTTGCTCGAGCAATTAGCGAATAAGGGCAATGGGAACTACCTCTATTTGGCGAATCAGTCCGACATAGAGCGAGTGTTTGTAGATGGGCTTACGAGTCAATTACAAGCCGTCGCGAAAGACGCCAAGATACAACTTCAATTTAATCCCAAACGGGTAAGCCTATTTCGTCAAATTGGATATGAAAATCGCAGTTTGCAAACCGAAGACTTTCTAGATGCAAGTAAAGACGGCGGAGAAGTCGGAGCCAATCAACAAGTGACCGCTTTGTATGAAATAAAATTAACAGGTCAGTCAACAGACGCCGAACTCGCAAACGTAGCATTGAGTTACAAAAAGCCTCAGGGGTCAAAGGTATTTTCGTTTACCAAATCGATACCCTCCTCGGTGCTACGTACAACAACCGACCACGCATCACCCGACACCTTACTGTCCATGTCTGTAGCCGCTTTCGCGGAAAAACTGCGTCAGTCTTATTGGTCTCGCAGCTACGACTACCTACACATTCAATCCCAATTGTCACGACTTCCCAGTCAACTTAGAGACAGCCTACAATTAAAAGAGCTACAGGATTTAGTATCCCAAGCATCTATAATCGACTCTCGTAGAGACCCTTATAACAAAGAGTTGCCGATCAGTCGCATCGACTATGATCGCGTACCGCTACTTCGCTAAGCTACCCTGATGACCGCAGAGTTACGCACCAAAAAGTCGACAGTATCGCTATGGGTTACCGTAGCGATACTGTGTCTTGGTATGATGTTTCTAACTTTCGTGATCGTTGAGTACCAACGAAACATCGCATTGGTCGAACAAAATGAAGTCCTCATTTCTAACTCTGCCCAGGCCACACTAAAGAACAATATTTTAAATCGTGCCCCAGGGGTTAATTGGGGAGCCCTAAAGGGAGATTACACATGGATAAAGAGCACTCCTAGCGCCTATTGGTTTCGAGACGGAGTCCAAGAATTTCCTTGGCGAAGAACCTCTGGCCAAAGCTCGATAACTCTACCCCCCACTTGGGCCGCCGTGTGGTCTGAAATTAACTCGCTCGCGTCCGCAGGCACAGTCAATGAACCGCGTCTGAAGCTATTGATCGCAGTCAAAAGCGCTTTGGAGAGCAACAATGAGTCCTCTATCACGCGATCTTTTGAAGAATACCTTGCCCATAAAAATGCGCTTCAATTATCACCATATCAAGAGGTGGCATTTTCTCTGAAACTATTAGAACTTGGTGCCACAGACCACTGGAGTTCAGAGCTAATGCACGCCATTTTGATAACCGGCGGCAACTCCGAAGCACCCTTGTTCCGACCTATCGTCGACATCCTCTTTAGGCATGCAAACCTTTTTTCAACAAACGAATTTGACGCAATCCTAACTACCGTCAAACGATACCTTGAGACTTACAACCTATCGGGCTACTTTTTAGATGACTACGTTCAGCATCTAAACCATCCCCAGTTTTTGCTAACACCTACTGCTGAAAGTCTGAGCAACGCATCAGACTTAGTATTTATCGATGATTGGCTATTACGGCAGAGCGATAGTACCGTTATCAAAGCGGAGTACGTTGCATTAACCGAAGAACTCAAACTAATTGAAAATGAATTGATCGTATTGGGCGTGCTAGACAACAACGACTCATTGGCGCTATCCAATACTGATGATGGTGTTACTGTGCATACGCTGAATATTGCGGTAGATAAAGCGCAACTTAACCGAGATAAACGATATCAAGCAATCTATTTAGTACTTAAGATTGCCATGCTCCTCGTCTTGGTCGCGTTAATATTATTATCGATAAGGTTGCTCGAAAAAAACCAATTACGCCGGCTTGAATACTTAGCCCTTCGTGAGGATTTCGTAAAACTTGTGAGTCATGAACTCAAAACACCTCTCACGGGAATCAGAGCAATGGCCGAAACTCTCAGAAAACGCATCGAACGAGGTCTGAGTGTTCAAACATACCCAGAAAGAATCATTAACGAAGCCGATAAGCTATGGTACATGGTGGATAATATTTTGGGATTCAATCGCGTCCAATCGACAGGCGTCATTATTAACTTGCGCCCAACAAATTTAAGGCTCTTATGTGAAAACGTTATTGACGAGTCGCGTTCATTTGCTAGTAAGCCCTACTCGGTAAACAATAATGTGAGTGAACGTACCGAGGTAAAAGTAGACCCCGAACTCTTTTCCTTGGTGGTAAAAAACATTGCGGTTAATGCTGGCTTGTACAACAATAATGACACCGTTGAACTGACTCTGAACTACAATCAACAAGATCGAAGCTTACTATTGTCAGATAATGGGATCGGTATCGACAGCAAGTTTCAATTTGAAGTATTCAAACCCTTTGTGCGACTGACTCAGTCTGATCAAAAATCTTCCCGTCGATCTGGAACTGGATTGGGTTTAGCCATATGCAAACGAATAATGCAGCTCCATGACGGCGACCTATCGCTGGCCCATTCAAGCAGCCGTGGTAGCGTTTGGAAAATCACTATCTCCAACTAAAACGTATTGACCGTGAGAGACAAAATTAAAAGCCGCCTACTCGTCGTCGAAGACGACGAAAGTTTGCGATTAACACTGATCGATAATTTGGAAATGGAAGGTTTTGAGGTATTCGGTGCAAGTACAGTAGCAGAGGCCACCGGTATTATTTCAACTCAAAGCAACGCCAATGAAATCATCGACTTGATGATCTTAGATATCATGCTGCCCGACGGCAGCGGTTACGCACTCTGTGAAAGCATCAGACTGAACGACCAACACATGATGATTCTAATGCTCACGGCCAGAACGCTGGATTCTGATCTGCAAGAGGGCTTTAACGCTGGTGCCGATGATTACCTAACCAAGCCCTATAAAGTTGCTGAACTGCTACTCAGGGTTAACGCACTGCTACGTCGGCAAGTTAACAAGGAACCAATGAATCTAAAGAGTTTGATTAATGATTTTGAAATCAACTGGCAACAACGCCAAGTCATAAATCAACACCAAGTCATACACTTTACAAAGAAAGAATTTGATCTATTGAAGTTACTCTACGACAACATCGACCAACCACTTAGCCGAGACCAGATACTCAGCAGCGTATGGGGGACCGAGGTTTATGTAGAGGAGCGCACGGTTGACAACTTTATTTCGAACATCCGAAAAATGCTCAACCTCAATCCACCGCATCCCTACGTTATTCGTACTGTACGTGGTATCGGCTATGCTCTCATGAGGAATAACGGCTAATAGACTTTACGCCTCATTAGCCGCCAATATAAGCCCAGACTCTGACGAGTCTGGGCGCTGACCGATTGTTCTTAATTTGTCGGTGAAGCTCCCGCTCCAGGCGTCGTATTAACACCTAGGTTTGTACTCAACGGATTTCTTTGTCTGTTACTTGAAGCGTTTGCGCCACTGCCATCGGACTGGCCATCGGACTTACCGCCTTCACCTTCATCCTCATCGTCGTTTGAAGCAGCTCCATTTTCTGCTGAATCGTTCGATACAAAAACATCAAAGCCAGATAAATCTAATCCTTTAAAAAAACACTCAATCGTTCCAGACTTACCGACAGCGCAGGCTCCACCGGGCTCCAGATCTAAATATTTTCCATCAACATTAACACGAACCCCACCTTCTTCAACTTGCACGAAAAGGCCTTCAAGCACTTCGGATAAATCGGTCCGCTCTACTTTTTCCGGATTTCCAGTGGATTTGTCGGTCAGAAAAAGATCTTGCAATTTTCCTTTCTCATCCTCGCTTAACTGGGTATCGTCCGTAGACTTTGCACAAGCGTCTGTGGTCCGATCACAGATCTTTATGACAAACGTGGTTCCTCGAATTCCCATCGTTGTATTACTCGCCGTGAAGGCTACGTTTTCTGGGCGGTTCTTGCCTATCGCTCCGGTTACCGCTCTCAAGGCCCCCTTCACCAACTTAAACTCTTCCTTCTCTTGGCCTGGCGTATCATTGTATTCATTGATTTCAAAACGCGAATTTGGTCTGAGAACGACCTTCCCTCCATCATTGAACTTAACCACCAAAAAGCTTCGCCCCACCGTCTCTAGAACGTCTCCCTTGTAGATCGGAGAGCCCTTAGTTAGATCTATTGTTGCACGCTGATCAGAAGCAGAGGTGGCTTTACCTTTGGCCGCCACGACCTCACCGATGGTATTCGCCCATGCTGCACTCGAAACACCCAATACGCATAAAAAAACCAAGCCTGATTTTGCTATGCATTTACCTACCCAACCGATCCTAATCTTGCTTGAATCCATGCCACGCTCCCACGCACTTAACGAATATGATCACCAACGGATCTAGCGCATTACCTTGAATCATAATGCTACCCAAACCATTACAACTTTGAAGACTATACCACTTTGCCGCATTTCGCGGAAAGGTGGTAGTTACACAATTGAACATCGACGCTGCTCAATCAACAGACATTCAATCAAACCATAGCGATCGGTCAACAACCATAACTCAAATGTCTTAGGCATCCATGCTCCTCCAGCGAATAAGTGTGAGGCATGGCGTCAGGCTTGGCGTGAGGCTTAGTGATCTAAAATATCAATTTCTTAGTTCGAGAAAAAGGGCATAATACACACGGTAACCACGATTGACTCACCGCCGAACAAAATGGATTTTACGCTTACAGTGGCAAGCTTCATTTTGCGCGCAAACTAAAAAACGGAATATTATGAATAACACCCTACTCAAAGCAATAACCCTATCTGGCATCAGTTTAATCACCATCGACTCGGCTTTTGCTGGCGACGTTAGTGTCGGTTTGATGGCCGGTAAAACGAATTTTGACAGTATTGGCGACATCTGTGACGACATAAGAAACCAAGGATCCGCTCCTTTCTTTCCAGTGGGCTGTAGTGCACCTGATGACAGCGATACGGCCGCCGGATTAAATATTTCATACCATATCAACAATACTTGGGCGATAGAAGCTGGCTACGTTGATCTGGGTGAATACACCACCACAATCTCTGTTTCGAGAATCAGTACTGATATCGTTCTCGAAGCTGAATCCATTTATCTATCGGTAGTGAGCTCATTACCAATCAGCAATCGATTCTCTTTCTCCGCTCGAGCTGGGGCCTATGAAGCTCGCGGAAATATAGGGTCAGAAATTAACTCTATTGACTCTGAGGTTGACAGTGATATTGAGTTTTACGCGGGCGCTTCGCTCGATTTCCGTGCAACCGATAAAGTGACCATTCAGGCTCGCTACGACAGCTTCGACGACATCGACACTCTGACGGCTGGAGTTCAATTTCGCTTTTAAAGAATAAAAACCTGATCGCCTCCAGTCTACTTCTAAGCCTGTTGGATACCGATCTGAGCAATTGGCCGAACTCTATTTCGAGTTCGGCCCAAGTCGGGTTAACGTTCGTTATCTACGTAATCGTTGCATCTCAATCAGTTTCGATGTTCGATAAAACATAGACATGGTTGGGGTCATTCATCGCACCGAAATCGATCGCGGCCCGTTCTATCGTAGTCAACAATTTTGCTAAGGGTGACGTGCCTTCGACGCTTTGACCGATTACAGCCTGGGCTTCGGCCAACAGCGCGGTCATTACCCTGTCTTGAAAACTCGCCTCTTTTTCAATATAGCTAATTGAATAATCAGCACCATCAAGTTTCGCAAGTTTGGCAGCCGCCTCAATGGCATCATTAAGACCCCCAAGGTTGTCTACCAGACCACGTTCGTAGGCATCAACACCACTCCAGACTCGCCCCTGAGCGACTTTATTCACTTCTTCTGTCGTCATGCCTCGGGAATCGGCTACACGCTGTAAAAATTCACGATATCCATGTTCAACCGACTGTTGAATAACGGCTCCAACCTCGGTAGGCAATTCACGATCTGGACGAATACCAGACAGCGGCGCAGTACTCACGCCATCAACCCGAACACCTAAATGTTCTGCGAGTGGCTTTTGATACGTTGGAAACATACCGAATATCCCGATCGAGCCCGTAATGGTAGAAGGGTGGGCCCAAATTTGGTCAGATGACGAACTGATCCAGACACCACCTGAAGCAGCAACGCTGCCCATTGATACGACAAATGGCTTACCATCCATGCGAGCTTTTTCAGCTTCTCGTCGTATTACTTCCGACGCAAATGCGCTGCCTCCGCCGGAGTCAACCCGAAGAACAATGGCCTTAACCGAGTCATCATTACGCGCTTGGCGGATAAGAGCCGCGGTTGAGTCTCCACCGATTTTTCCGGCAGGTTGCGAACCGTCAAGTATTGTTCCGCGAGCAACCACAACACCGATTTTATCGCCCTTGGCATTATGTCCAAATCGGTCGCTCTTTATCGTTTTTAAATAGTCAACTAGCCCTACCGCATTATAGGAATGCGTTTTCTCATCCTCTCCAACTAGGCCGGTAAGATACTCTCGCTTTTCAACTCGACTGAATGTTTTATCCACTAATCCAAAATCAACGGCGGCTTGCGTAATATCACCGCTAGTTTCCGAGACTAGTCGAGGCAACTCTTGCGCGTAAACGTTTAATGATGCCGCGTCCATTCCTCTCGCGGCAGCCACATCGTTCAAATAGATCTGCCACAAATCTCCTAGCCACTCCTCATTGGCTTCTTTTGCGTATTCCGACATCCCATCAAGCAGGTAAGGTTCAATTGCAGACTTGAACGTACCCACCTTGAATATGTGGACATCGAGTCCAAGCTTATCCAAGCCCTCTTTGTAATACATTCGATATCGTCCAAACCCCTCAAGTGCGATACCTCCGATCTTATTTAGAATAACCTCATCGGCGTGAGCGGCAATATAGTATGCGTCTTGCGCATAAAAATCAGCGGTGGCAATTACCTTCTTACCACTGGCCTTAAACTTGGTGATGGCCGCAGCAACGTCCTGCAGTTTGGTCAATCTGGCTCCACCGAAGGTCGATAGATCGAACACTAACACTTGAACACGATCATCTTCCTTTGCGGCGTCAATCGCATCAATCACGTCTTTTAGCAGCGTTTCGGACGTATTGGCCCCTCTTGCTTCTTTTAAAGCTTCGTCCATGGATTTAGCCGTAAGCTGCTCAACAAGCTGTCCTTTCGGCTTAATGACTAACGCTGTCGTCTCAGCAATGTCTGGGGCATCGCTGCGGAAAATCATGGACACCAACGCTATCGCGATCACTAGAAATAGTAGATTAACCATAACTTTACGCACGGAGTTGACGATACCCCAGGCGCCAATCAATACTCTCATAAACAAATTTCTATCATTGTGCATCATCGAATCTCTTTAATATTCAAATAAAGTGTATGTATTTTAACTAAGTGGTTCAGCAATAAACGTTGCTCGGTGGTCATGGCGTTCTCTATCTATATTGAGAATATCTGGCTGCTCCAAGCTTAACTTGGTCGCCATAGGCCAACCAATGCAAGTCATTTCGGTCATTCTTGCCACTCAGCTCACTTACGCTCAGTACTAATAACTTAGATTACGTTACTTCGCATTTGGATTCATTTAATTTTTACCGTTGGTCGCAAGGCAGGCTTAAACCCTAGTAATGTGAAACGAAAGTACTTACTTTCTCTTAAGCAGTCAGCTAAAGTCGAGATTGCTGGTGTGGTAGGCAGCGTAACAATACAAAAAATATGATGCATAAAATCCAAATCCTGTCCTTGCTACTGACTTTCCTATTAGCTAGCAGTACCTTGTTCGCTCAAGAACAAGGCCCGAATCAATTATTTGCGTACTCTACGTCGTCTGCAAAGCTAGCTAAAAATCCAAATGCGAAACGAGTTAGTGCCACACATGCAATCTCGATTAACCTAGGCATCTCAGGCCTGAGTATCGGAGATTCATTTGAGTTCCCCCTACCGAGCGGCGAAGTACTTGACGTATCAATAAGCGGCAAACGCTTTATGACAAATGGAGATACGCTACTCCAGGGCACGTTTGGCAGAGATTCAAAAGGAGCCGTCCTAATCACCTTCGGCGTCGATACAGTCTACGCGAACATCAATGGTCTCGGGCACAACTTCGCCATCAGTATTGATGAAAATAACGAAGCGCTACTGATCGACAACACACTGTCAGGTTTAGAAATTAATCTGGATGGTGACATGGTTTTTGCACCCGACTTTAAACCGATGGAGCACCTAACCGAAGGCCTTGAGGGCTCTGCGGATTTAGGTCAAGTTCAGAGAAAGAGCAGCAAGAGCGAAATAACCATTTTGCTTATCTATTCACAAGAGTTTGCCACTGGCTTTGCTGACCCGCTCACTCGAATTAATCAAATGATAGCCTTTTCTAACGCCGCCTACGAACGCAGCAATATTGATATCGAACTGAAGTTGGCGCATGCACAGCAAATTAACTTTAACAATAGTGCCAACGTGGGCTCTTTGCTCACTGAAGTTACCAATGGCACTGGAGCGTTTAGTTCAGTACCTGCACTACGCGACCAATACTACGCCGACCTGGTCGCCGTGCTGCCTTTTAAAAACAGCGGCGGCATTAGCGGTATCGCCTGGGTCAACGGTAATCGGCAGTCATTGGCGTACTCCGTTTCCCAATTCGCACGCTTTGGCTCCGACTCCCTCTTTGCGCATGAAATCGGTCACAATTTAGGGTCAGGACACGAAAGAACCTCAGCAAATTCTGGTCAACCTGATCCATGTACCGGTGGCTACACGGGTTACGCCTGCGGCCATGGTAATGGCAGCGATGGCACCATCATGTCTTACCTAAATGACCGTGCGTGGGATTACGTATTTTCAAACCCCAATCTGGACTGTGATGGCGAGCCTTGTGGAATCGCAGAAGGCAACGCCAATTCGGCGGACAATATGCGCAGTTTTAATATCACAGGCCCGTTAATTGAACGCTTTCGAGTAGACACCACCAACGACGATGATAAAGACGGCGTTGAGAATCACGTTGATAATTGCCCCGATGTGGTGAATCCAAGTCAAACGGACACGGATTCAGACAACATTGGTAATGCCTGCGACAGCGATGACGACAATGACACCATCAACGACGCCATCGACAATTGCCCACTAGACAATAACCCAGACCAAATTGACAGCGACAACAACGGAATTGGCGATGCCTGCGAAGACAGCAGTTTGTGTTTCCCTATTAAGGCTGGGGCAAACAAAGTGAGTGTCATTTGTTTATAAGCTTATTTGTAGGTTTGTCCACCAGCCCTGCTTAGAAGAAGCGACGAAAAGTAGCTCACACCGACCTTAATACTGGCTTCATCAACTTCAAACTCTGGCATATGGGGAAAGGCGTTCATTCCTAGCTTGGAATTTGAAGCGCCCAAGAAGAAGTACACTCCTGGCACCGTTTTTTGAAAATGGCCAAAATCTTCGCTCGCGTATGGCATCTTGCCATGATTTATTTGCACGGTCTCCTCCCCAAATTGATCCCGTAATGCTGTCATCGCGCTTGCGACCAAACTCGCGTCATTGTTGACTCCCTCTCGTTCATGGAAGTACTGCACCGAGCGCAAACGAGAGGCATACGCAGAGCGTTGAAGTTTTGCTTTGATCTTTTGTGTCAGCCTATCCAGCTCATCTATCTCTGTAACGTAAACCTCAACGTGAAATTCCAGCCTCTCATCTCTTTGGTTCGAGCTGGGCTTACCGGAAACTATAACGTAATCAGCGTAGATCGTCTTAGGGTTCTCGAGCCCCAAAGAAGGGTCGATGATATTCTGAAGATCTCCAAACTTATCAGGCGACTTGATGCGGACCAAGGAATTCACGGACGATGCAACGAACTCTGAAAGGGCATCATGGTCGTCGGTGCCGTCGAAACTCAAAACCATCCGCCGCGCATGAGCAAACAAATTTCCGGGCATCGTTGTGACAGTCCCAACTTCCATCGGAGCGACGTGTGCCGCGTATATCTCATCGAGTTCAACCTGGTCAAATAATCCATCTTCAATCATCGCTTTCGCTCCTTCCTGGCTTTCCTCGGCAGGCTGAAAAAGAAAATAGATAACACCGGGTACACTCTGTCTTCTTTGCGATAGTACGTTCGCAATGCCCAAGCCAATCGTGGTGTGAACATCATGCCCACAAACGTGTCCAACGCTATTATCATGAGAGTGCCCATTAAGCTCAGCTCCATATTGAAACTTGGCCGCATCCATGTCCGCTCGCCACGCTATGTGCCGCCCCTTCTTGCCCCCCCTCAGGATACCCACCACGCCATAACCACCCACGTTAGTTTTTACTTCTAAACCTAAATTGGTCAAATACTGGGCTACTTGAGAGGATGTTCTCTCTTCCTGACCCGACGCTTCTGGGTAACTGAAAAGATCTCGTCTAAATTCAACCAGCTCGTAAAATATCTCGGACGAGTGCTTTTCAATAAACGCTTGTGAAATGAGTTCACTCGCTAATGAGTTTGAAGCCAATGCCACTGAAAAGAGAATGGCTAATGCGTTTTTTAGAATCATAATATGTGCCTGTTATGGAAAGACACGATTAGATCAACGGAGCTATTTAATCGCGCCGCATTTTATAATCCTGAACGTTCAATTTTATAAACTCACACCCGATCTAACTGCTTTCGATACTGAGTTGGCGTTAGACCTTTGAGTTTCTTAAACATGGTATTAAAGGTGCTTTTAGAGGAAAAACCCGCCTCAACGGCGAGATCGAGAAAATTTTCCGATGCGCTCTCTCTCAGACGTTCGCACACAAACTCTACTCGATACGTATTTATAAACTGATTGAAGTTTCTTCCACTGTGCTGATTCAATATTTCAGATAAATGGTGCGTAGCAAGACCACAAGTATCAGCCAGACTTGCCAATGTTAATTTACTGTTTCGATAAAGTGCCTGCTCTTCGACGCACTGCGTCACCAGCTCATACAAATTCGCACGAGTCTCGTCATCCAGCAAACCTCTTTCCTCTGGCGCTTCCTTAAGCTCGGCTTTGTGCAAAACGCTTTCAGAGCCCCCCAATTCCTTAACCGCAAAAAGCGTTGGATTTCGCCAATGAGCCAACGCGATCAAATAGATAAACAACACGATCACAGCATCTGAAAAAGTAAACATAAAGGGGGACGCAAAAGAACCGAACGCCATGATCGCCTTAGCCAACCAGACGAAAGAAAGACCTAATACTAAAGTCCATAACCATTTAAAGACATTTGGGTTAAAGCTAGATACCGTTTTACGAGCTTGCTCTTGAAAGTCGTTAATCAATTTTATTGTTTTCGCAAAATAAAAAAGTGCAACCGCAAACAGTAGGTATTCACTCAACCAAACCCTAAGATTAGGCGGACGAGCACCAACAATCCAAGCGCGAAAACCATCACTATCAAACCAAAGCGTATCTGCATTAAACGCGTAACCAAACAACAATGGAGCAAGATGAATCAAGTCTAAAACTCTAAGTCGATCGCTAGAAACTGCACAACGGCAGTACAGAAAAAGCAATGGCCCGAAGCATAGAGGAATAAAAAAACCGAGGGAAGCAAGCCATGATAGTGACGAACCTTCTAACGTCGTCACAAACGGCAACAACAGATACAAACCGATCACCAAACAGTGGACCCCTAACAACTTACTGGCCGTGGTTACACGTGAATCGGTTATTAATAGACCAAATAACACACAACCTTGAAAGCAGCCGATAACGGATATGTATTGATGCAGAGATGTCATTAAAACGCCGTAGTTTGTGTCTGGGTGTCACTATCTAAAAGACTGAATGTCTTTAAATCGGATGCCATATTTATCCAGGATTTGCTTAATTCGATGGGAGTCATTAACAGACGATTTTTGGGTTCTGGAATGATTAAACAGCGACCTCCCGGCCTCCGCCATAGAACGACTGCCAGCACAGACCTTTGCAACACCGCCGATCAAAATATGATCATAGAGATCTAACTTCTGCATTGCCTCAGTACCGATCAGTTGCTCAACCATACTTACCGCAGAACTTGGAGCATCGCCGACTATTGTACTTCCATTCCAATCATTCTTTAAACGCTCTATTTCCTCTATCACGTTATCTTCATCGATTCGCCCACCTTCTGATAACACCCCCATTCGAGTAACGCTGGCATTAAGGTCTCTGAAATTTCCCGCCCAGATCGCGTCAGACGATAGTGCAAATTCCATATACCGCGCTCGCGCTTGTCTATTAAATGCAAGCTGCTCTCCGTAACTTTGACTGTACCTCG
Organism: Arenicella sp. 4NH20-0111; assembly: GCF_040366405.1. NCBI lineage: Bacteria > Pseudomonadati > Pseudomonadota > Gammaproteobacteria > Arenicellales > Arenicellaceae > Arenicella > Arenicella sp. 4NH20-0111. Next base: position 420,129 of record NZ_BAABWF010000003.1, on the reverse strand, counting down.
CTAGCTCATAGTCCAGATTCGGCTCAAAATCCTCTATGCGTTTTGACAGAGATGGCAACTCATAACTCCAGAGATTCACTCTGGTGATCAAATCTTTGCGAAACAAACCTTCGCGAGACATGGACTTGAGATCTCTATTAGTACCAACGATTAACTGAAAGTCGCTACTGGTTTCGGTATCCGCGCCGACTGGTAAAAAACGCTTTTCTTCGATGGCTCGCAACAACATCGCTTGCTCATCTAAGCCCAACTCACCAATTTCATCTAAAAACAACAAACCCTGATCAGCCTCCTTTAATAATCCTGACCGATGACCACTCGCTCCAGTAAAGGCTCCTTTAGTATGACCAAACAAGGCTGACATCGCGTTATCTCCCCTGAGTGTTGCACAGTTCACAGCCACCAACTTACCACTAACCTTTCCAAGATCCTTTTTGAGCGCGAATATTCGCTTCGCGAGTTGAGTCTTACCTGCACCAGTCGGGCCAGTTAATAAAATGGGCTCCGCAGATCGAATTGATATCTTTTCAATTTGCTTGATCATCGCATTAAAGTTTTTGTTCTTAGTCGCAATACCGCCCTTTAGACGATCAATACTTAAGGCCTGTTCTTGACTAAAGCGTGAGGCAATTTGATCGTACTTTGATAAATCTAGATCAATGAGCTGGTAACTGCCTGGCCCGCCATCTTTGCGATTTGGCGGTGATGTTTGAATTAACGCGCCAGGCAAATAATTAGTTTCGGTAAGCAAGTAGAGACATATCTGAGCTACGTGCGTACCCGTGGTGATGTGTGTTAGGTATCGCTCTTTCTCAGGTTTGAATTCATAGCGCCGAGAGAAATCAAACAATTCACTGTAAACCGTCTCGAAGTCCCAGGGGTCGTCCATGGTTACATGATGATGCACAACGTTTGTTTCAGGAGAAACGGCTTCGACGTCTTTGGTAACACGGTCAGCCAACTTCTGAAAATGGGGCTGAAAAAGTAACTCCAACCGGTCAACAATCAAATCGTCTTGTTGACACATAGACAGCGTTGGCCGCCACGCATCCCAACGCTTTGCCCCATACCCACGATCATCCAAAGATGTCCCTAATAAACTAATAGCAACTGTTTTCATATATCGAATTAAATACCACTTTTATCTTTATTGATAGATAGATATCCAATCAATAACAGCCGAAGATTAACCCGAAGATCTCAAAAACTAAATTATTCTATTTAAAACAAACACTTAAGATATTTTTCATCAGGATTTAAAAAGTTGGCACGCTATTCGCTGAGTACTAGGCAAGAGCAAGAGCAAGAGCAAAAGCAAAAGCAAAAGCAAAAGCAAAAGCAAAAGCAAAAGCAAAAGCAAAAGCTAAAGCATTGAAGAATAAATAGAAGAGAATAATCATGACAACACAAACATATGAAGTAACTCAAGACGGCGGCGTACCGATCAAGTCATGGACTAAAGGCGTTGCGTTTGAAGATCAAGCGAGAGAGCAGTTGATCAATATTTCAAAAATGCCATTCATTCACAAATGGGTAGCCGTAATGCCAGACGTGCATTTGGGTATCGGCGCCACCATTGGTAGCGTAGTGCCAACCATCGGCGCGGTCATTCCAGCCGCTGTGGGTGTGGATATTGGTTGCGGAATGATGGCGGTGAAAACCAACATGACGTCGCATCACCTTCCTGAAGACTTAAGTGCAATCAGAAACGCGATTGAGCGAGCTGTGCCACATGGCCGATCACCACAACGAAGAGGTGGCCGCGATAAAGGCGCATGGTCCAACATCCCAGATGATGTCGCTCAAGCCTGGACACCATTAGCGGCCAAGTTTGATGTGTTGAAAGATAAACATAAAGTTTTGAAGAACACCAACAACATTGGCCACTTGGGAACCTTAGGTACTGGTAACCACTTTATCGAAATTTGTTTAGACGAGAACGATAGCGTGTGGTTCATGTTGCACAGCGGTTCACGTGGAGTGGGTAACCGAATTGGCACTCACTTCATCGAGCAAGCTAAGAAAGACATGGAGCGCTGGATGATTCAATTGCCACATAAAGACTTGGCTTATTTACCAGAAGGTTCGGATAACTTTGTGGATTATGTTGAAGCCGTTGAATGGGCGCAAACCTATGCACGCATTAACCGTGAGGTGATGATGGAACGAGTAATCGCCGCCGTTAAAGCCAGCTTAGGGTTTGATTTTGAAGCCAAAGCCGAAGCAGTAAACTGCCACCATAACTATGTGTCTCGTGAGAACCACTACGATAAGAATGTATTAGTGACCAGAAAAGGAGCCGTGCGCGCCAGGGAAGGCGAAATGGGAATTATCCCAGGCAGCATGGGCGCTAGATCATTCATCGTTCGCGGTTTGGGTAACGAAGAAAGCTTTTGCAGTTGCAGTCATGGTGCGGGACGAGTTATGTCACGTACCGCAGCCAAGAAAGCGGTTTCGCTAGACGAGCACAAAGAAGCGGTTAAAGGTGTTGAATGTCGAGTAGACGAAGGTGTAATTGATGAAACACCGAGCGCCTACAAAGACATCGACAAAGTGATGGCCGCACAAAACGATTTGGTTGAGATTGTGTATACCTTGAAGCAGATCGTTTGTGTAAAAGGCTAGATTTTAGAAAAAGTGATTTACCTATATGCCAGGATTGGCATCGGCAAGACCACGGATGGTCGCTCGCCAGTAAATCTATTTATTGAATATGGGCGCGAAGGCGAAAAGGCGAGCCGTCGGCAAACGTTGAACTGGCCGATGAAGGATAAAACCAAGATTGTGCAAGATGTTGCTAAATTTGAAAGATGAGGTACCTACTGAATATCAGTAGGGTCACCATTTTAAAACCAACATCGCTTTGGAGTAATGACCAAGGTAACAATTATTGCGGGTTCGAGTCCCGCCGTGTCCACCAATAGTTATACTTAGAAGGCGACAAAATGAAGAGCAATAAACAACGCAAGTTAGAAATTAAAGCTAAACGGCGAAAACGCACAGAAGCGTTAAAAGCGAAACCTTTAATGACATATACCTATCGGCCCTTGAATAGCGTTGACGCTAATCAGCTAGAACTACTACACAACAGCTATTGGAATCCATTACCCTCTTTTTATATGGATAAACCATTTAAATGTAGAGATTGCGAAGCTATTGAAATTTGGAAAGCTACCAGTCAAAAATGGTGGTATGAAGTTGCCAAAGGCAACATAGAATCAACCGCGATTCATTGTCGAGACTGTCGAAGATTAAGAAAACTCGAAAAAGAACAACAAAAATTACATATGGAAATAATGGCTCAGCGAGCCCCACATCGTAATGAGGCTTTTTTCAGGAAACGCTATTAATAGATAAAAAGAAAAATGAACAAGGAAATGAAAATCATAGATGGCTCACAAGGCGAAGGCGGTGGGCAAATATTAAGAAGCACCTTAGCTTTGTCTATGTGCACAGGCACGCCTGTGCGCATAGACAACATAAGAGCTGGTCGCCGAAAGAGTGGCTTGTTAAGGCAACACCTTGCTTGCGTGCGCGCGAGCAAGGAAATTAGCAATGCCAAAGTAACTGGCGACGAACTCGGCTCATCAACCGTCGAGTTCCGACCAGGCGATATACAAGCCGGCACTTATGATTTTGCTATCGGCTCAGCGGGCAGCACTAGCTTGCTTTTCCAAACAGTATTGCCTGCGTTACTAATGGCTGACAACGAATCCACTGTGAGTTTCTCTGGCGGAACTCATAACGATTTGGCGCCTAGCTTTGACTTTATTAAGCACTGCTTTATTCCAGCACTGAAGACAATCAATCTAGGTGTTAAAGCTGAATTAGAAGCTTATGGCTTTATGCCCAACGGCGGCGGAAAATGGACCGCCACCATTCAACCAATTAATGGCATGGGCGTATTCGATATGACGAGCGTCGGAAAGTTTGAGACAAAGCAAGCCGTCGTTACTCAGTCTGGCCTAAGCAAAAGTGTTGCGGAGCGAGAACTCGCACGCGTTAAGAAGAAGCTCCAGTGGGCGGATCATGAACTGCATATCAACCAAGTAGAATCCATTGGACCGGGAAATATTATTTCATTGCGAGTATCCGACGGAAATATCAGCGAAGTTATTGATGTTGTTGGAGCCAAACAGTTATCCGCCGAGAGAGTTGCTGGGCGAGCTATCGCTGCCATGAAACGTTATTTAGCTTCCGGTGCAGCGGTAGGGGAGTATTTATGTGACCAGCTTTTGCTACCTTTGGCCCTAGGTAACGGCGGGCGTTTTACAACTATTGAGCCGAGCCTGCACACTAGAACCAATATAGATGTCATTAAGATGTTCTTGGATTGCGAAATAGTCACCAAATCCCTAGGGGATGATCTTTTTGAACTGTCCGTTAAAGTGTAAAACGATGCCTATGCACGGGCTCGGTTCTACATCGAGCTAACGAGCCCCACTTGATGCAAGCAATTCATCGAAGCTTCTATCGAGCAGTTCAAATTCTGGTGGCTCTTCATGGTCTACAGCTAGATCAATAGCTAGAGCGGAAAAAGGGATTTCTTCCCCTGAAAACTCAATTCGATGAACCGCATCAAACTCTTCATCAAAGTAAATTTTAAGTCGCTCACTAGGCGCTTGCTTATCACTAAATAAAAAACTACTTAGAAAATCACCGCTTAGCCTTAACGCCGAGCCATCAGAAGTCTCCATAATCAGCTGAATCGGCGAGCCCAATCCCAGAATCTGCACACACTGCATCAATTGATACTCGCGACAAAGCAACCTAGCCTCTAGGTCATCAACCTCATGATATTGAGAACTCTCAACTCGTGGTGAAAGCAATTTTAGCAACGTAACTGGAACAAGTAGATAGCCAACTAAGAAAAACAGAGCCAAACTAAGGCCCTCATTTAAATCCAACTTGCCAATTAATATCGAGATTGGTATCAGCAGAATAAGAGATATCAGCGGAACGATAATTAGATACACGGTTCTTCTCTAGGCGATAGCAAGTTCAGTGTCTGACCGGCTGTACTCGTCATGCAATTCCATTACCAACTTTGCCTTTGGATGAACAATATCGCTTCCATGACTAGAATCGAAAACGCAGGACGCGTAGCCTTTAGATGCATTCTGGTATGCGTTAACCCATAGCTGTCGGGCGAACATTCTATCTTCTTTTATTGGCCACGTTCCGGGCCTAGGCCCCATTCGCTTGATGTTGATACGCCAAGGTTTTGGACTCACCCTTGCTCGAAAGCAATTTTGATTTAGGCACATTTGCACGTAAAGCTTGTCGGCCATCAAATTTGAAAATAGTCTTTTTGCATCTTCCCCTTGTGGATCAAACAAGTCATGCATGGCTAGAACGCGAAAACCATTAGGCGTTTTATACAAGCGCAAATTGGCATCTTTAGAGGTTGACACAAACTCCTCAAGAGCAAGTCGAAACTGTGTCTCAGGAGCGCCTTTAACCAAATAAGAAAGCTTCAAAAACAATCCGGCTAAGGCACTTGAAAAAATCATCGCGACAAATAGGGAAATAAAAAATAGCCACCACGACGAAGTCGACATGCCGGCCGCAACTGCAAAAACAGTAAGCATGAACCCAGCACCAAACAGCAATTTTCCACTAGGCTCAATATTCAAATCAACATCAGCGAAAAGAACATCTGGCGTGTTTAAGCATAAGGCCCCATAGGTATTTCGAGTAATTACAACGTCCTCATGACGGGCAACAACCTCTTCCCGTATTGGCAAACCTTCACCGCCATTATAAGAAATTTTGTGGTCGACTTTACGCACCTTCTCACCGCTTAGTGCCCTCGTCATAGCTTCATTGACGCGCTGTTTAGCATTTTCGAGCGCATGCTCATAGCTCTCATTAGACCAACCAAATCGCTTTAACGTAACTTGCGAACCATTAATCTTCTCTTGTCGCCGTGCTTCGGCCCAAAAATCGGGAACAATCATTTAAAATTTCCTACAAAATATCGTTTAGCAATAATGGCTAACAAAAGCTCGAAAGTCTTCATTAGAAACCAGTTTAGGATTAGTCGAGACATTCACTTGATCTTCCAAGGATTGAAAAATCGAGCTTAGCAAGCCATAAATCTTGGGTGGCACCTCTAACAAAGATTTCTCAAGCTCTAGGCCTTTGCGCTCGATCAACTGAGCAATGTCATCAACCATATCAACATCATCAATCAAGCCTTCAACAAGTTCTGAAAAAACAATACTCGGCATAGTTTGTCTTTCAATTATCCACTTAGCACTCAAAGTCGCACGGGCAAAGTAGAAGAAACGCTTTAATTTCTTTTGTTCAGACTGCTCGATATCTGCAAAGGCTTTTTTAGCCATAGAACGATAATGATGATAAGCCGCGATTGGGCTAAACGCCTTCTCGATCAAGCTTGATAAACGTGTATGCGATACCGACTGTCGATAGACAATCGGCGAAACCATCCATTCTTGGACAACAGCATTCCCTTTGTTGGCCAAATTGAGCGCCTTACGCAAATCCCAACCCGCAATATCGAGCTCGTCATTGATTGGCAGCTCTATCACGTCTCGCTCTTCAGAAAGCTGAAGATACCAATCTTTAGGGTGTGCGTAAATAAAGCGCACATCATAATCACTGTCGGGCGAAGGGAAACCCCATGCTCGACTGCCGCTCTCAATCGCTTGGAGAATTACTACGCTGTGCTCTTTTTCTATCTCAGTGAGATGCTTTTGCACATCACTGAAAATATCGGAATCAATTTCCATGTTTAGGCTTCCCCTTTTGGTTAAGCTTCATAGTCTCTTAAAATATCCTGGATCTTACTCAGAGTGACGTGAGCCTTACCATCTTGGTTTACTAGATTGCCCAGTGAGCCAAACTGCTGCTCTAAGCATTCCATTAGTAGATTTCGAATAACATCAACTCTAGGCAAATCAGGCAGCTTACTCTTCAAATAGAACGACTCTAAGTCGGCTTCTTTACGCTCAAAATATTCTTCTAATTTTTCTAAAGACCACTCACCTCGGCGAATCGACTTCAGCTGCTCAGAGTTCTTTGTAAGGTCTAGAGTTTCTTCAACCAGCAACTGCTCCACTTCATTCAGCAGCCGAACGACATGGTATGCAAACTTAACATCGTACCCAAACTGCTCAACAATCGGCTTGCGCTTACCTTCTGGCTTTTTAGTACGTATCTTATGCATTTGACCATACGCGTAACCTTTAAACGTTGCCCAACAACCTTTATGCAAGAACATCTTTCGGTTCTCTCGAATTCGATCAGCAATAGGTGTTGAATACAGCACACAGCTATCAGGTACATACAGGCTGTCGATAATATTGGGGTTGTTCTCCATCAACAAACGAAAGTACTTAACTATAGAGTAGATCGTCATGTCATAAACTCGGCCTTTACCACCAAGTGCCGCTGCATCTTTTATATGGTGCTTTTGAAACTGAGAAAACTGAATTTCGTAATCGTCAAATCCGAGAATCTCCCCACGTAAACTAGGGAAAATCATCTCCTTCGGTGGAATCGAAAAGCCGTAGACGTCCATATCAGAATTATCATTGCTTACGCCATAGGCAAGCGAACCCATCACGACTTCATATTGAATTCCGTCACGAACATGATGTGGTAACTCTGGCAGCAACCCTTTAAGTGAAAGTTGCTCTACGTAACTTGGCATATCGTTTTTTCTTCAGCTTTGTTAGGACTAGCCGCCAACAAGAGGAGTAAGTTTTATAAAAGTGACTTTGGTGTCCGCACTTAATGCCACCTCATCATCTAGACTCTTAACCTGTAGATCATCCACCAAAATAAAATAGGCACAAGACTCAAATTCACGCAGCGCTACTTCTATTTGTTTAGTTGCATTAACCTGACGCCCCTTCTTCAACTTATAGCCGTTCAATTCAATCTCTGATTCGGTCGGTTGGACCAAGCCAACAAAATTAGACTCAGCAGCGCGCGTATTATAATTTTCAACTTCGTGCCTCACTCTCTCACTGATAATATCTGCGACACTAACTCTAGGCTCTTCGAACCAAAGCATAAACTCATTCGACAAACCAGTTCCCAGCAATTCATCTTTTACCGTCAAATTATGTACCATGTTCATGGTCTCACCTCCTATAGTTGACTCAGGATAGTTTCATCTTTAATTTTATCGTCATCAGCAAGCATAAAAGCCTTACTCAACACGATGGATAAGCCCCTATCACCTTCAAACGGAAGGTAAATATTTTCAACTTTTTTGTCTTTGCCCCTGCCGGGAACAATACATAGATACTTATCCGTAGGCATAATTAAAATATTGCCACTACCTATGTGGATTTTATAACTATGTCGCTTACCATTTACGACTAAAAATTTACCTTCAATCTTAGCTACATCACGAATCAGTAAACGTGGCAATAGACTCTCAAGAACCAATTTACGAGTCTTGGCGGTTTCGCCTAAGTCTCCAAAAGAATAACTTTGCCAATAATCATTTGTTCTAGGAGCACCACCACGATCACTCCATGCGGGGTCATTACCAATACTTGCTACACCAACAAATAAATCAGCATCTCGAAATATTTCAGATAACACAATCGGAGGCACGTCAATTAACTCAAGAGCATCCCCAAATTCATTCAAAAACCTAACTTGATCAGTTGCTACGTAGTCCCAAATGCCTGCTTCGTTAAAACTATCTCCCATATCAAGCAACTCATCAATCCAAAACTCGGCTGTTAACTGATAACTTGATAAATTCTTTTGTGCAATTTCATTTTCGCGCCCGTCGTCATACGCCCCCATTAGGGAGTACTTCCAACCTCTAATGGCCGCAAGAGAATTGAACTGGTGCTGCTTTATTATATGAGCCGCCATTCTATTTGAGTATGTTCTAGTCTCAATCTCCGCATCCGTAAGAATATAGACTTCTCGGAAACTCTGCTTGAATGGCTGTTTGATCTCAAGTTCGTTTAATCTAGCCCGCCAAGCCAAAACAACTTCCGCTTCAGACATGATTGGATGCCAAAGTTGAAACTGTGAAGGTTCACCGACTACATTTTTTCCGGCACTGTCTTGCCAAGCTTCGTCTCGGTAGATCGCGGGTAACGACTCACCATTAATCGTTAACATCCAAACAAGCTTTCGTGCCAGCGGCCCAACTAGGCCATGATCAATATAGTACTTATAAAACGACTCTGGCTGCCAAACCATGTCTTCGGTAAACAAACGATCAATACGATCTCTTTGAGTGGTAGAGGCTTTTTTAATGTCTTTCGCCAACGCTCGAGCTTTTGCTAGTTTTTCCTTATGAGCGGTTTTATCTTTTACAAGGCTAGGCACAGACTTTTGAAGAGAGCCATCTGGCTTCAACCAACTCAAGGTAGCTTGGCCAACTTCAGTAGCTCTTAACCTCAAGGTAAAATCGTCAAACGTAAAGTCTCTAATTCCTTGCTCCAAACCAAAGTCTGGCGCAGCCATCTCCTCAATTTCAGCCGCTTTAAGACCAAGTTTCTTCGCTTGCTCTTCAATGTTTTTTTGAATTAGTTTCTGTGTATTGTTCTGCTTAATTCTGATCTTCAAACGAGATAAATGACCAACTCCGTCTAAACCTTTTGAATTCGATAACATATAGATCGCGGCATTCCCTAAACCTGGAGCGGCTGGGCCTATATTTGGCAGGCGATCAAAACACTTTTCAGCCAAGTTCGCCACCACAGCCAAGGTTCTTGCATCATGAAAACGAACTAAGGTCCAGACCAAGCCTTTAAGCAAATCTTGAATTTCTGAATCCGGCCGCCCATGATCCCAGTACTCTTCCTGACCTTCAATATGAAAGGCACTTTCTTTAGAAGCTAGCTCAAGCCAATTAGCGACCTGTTTTTTATATTGACTTGCACCAATGTCGTCGCAGGCAGGCTTAACTGAATCTGAGAATTTCTTACTTGGCTTTGCGCCACGGGCTTGAGCCGCTGCATGAAACAAAGCATTCCATTGCCCTTGTTGCTCACCTGAAAGCCCCTCTAAATCAGCCGATATAATAGCTGCAAGATTAGTCTTACCTAATGGGTAAGCTGCAATATCTTCCCCATCTATGACAACAAGCTGCATTAATTTAACTCGCGCTTTCTTTAAATCGGCTCCCCAATAACTCTCTTTAGAGAACTCCTCCCACTGCGACACTTTCAACCAAGCTTGCTTTGTTTCATCCGACAACCCATTGCTAGCTATAGTTTTTGCAAGTTGATTAACGATCCAGCCAATCCCCCAAGTAGAAAACTCTTTTGAATGGTGCTTTCTTATTGAAGAGATCATTTCCAACAGTTGCTCTGGTGTAAATTCATTTTTACGCCGCATAAACTCCGAGAAAAAGTCAGTTAGTCGCTGCCTTACGCTCCAATTATCATCCCGACCCACTTTAAAAGTATGGCTTAGTGACTTTGCCAATATTGGTAGCTCAACTAAAAATATAGCTCGGTCCTTAAGCGACATTTCCAACAACCTTCCATAAACCTCCAAACCACTTAGCTTGTTTTCATAACTCCGGCCTTCTGGGCTTTTAAGTTGCTCGATTACAGTATCGAAAAGCTCTGAATGGGGGCTCGCCTTCTTGCGTTTAAAAAACATAATAATGCCGTCTTTATCCTATATTGTATTTGAAGCCTAATGTTCGCAGATGCGCTTTGTCAATTATTATCAAAACCAAGAATAGGCACGAGATAGAAATATCTTTTTCGATATTTAAGGTATTTAAAAAGATAGATTAAGGAGGATATTTTTTCGCCCGAGAATCCAAAATATATATTTAGGTCATTAAAATCAAAAACTTAAATCCTTATTTCTGACTTTTTGAAAAGTTGGCACGCAGTTTGCTTTATTTAAACTCGAGGCTATAGTAAACCTTCCTTCTAGAATCCGGTTCGAGTCCGGAGGCACTGAAAAGTGTTCATTGGTTGACTTAGGTTTATTGCTCACCTCAAACGAGGCTATGAAAAGTCTTCCTTCTAATTTACTGATAACCCGAAGGTCGCTGGTTCGAATCCAGCCAGTGTCAAAAGGCACTGTAGCTCAGTTGGTAGAGCATCGGATGAATTAGACTTTTCGCTTTCCTCACTTATAGGCTATGACATGGCTTCCTTCTAAACATCAACTATCCTTTGAACTTAGTCATGTCGCTCTCTTATAACATTGATAGGTAACACCATGAACAAACAAAAAATAGCGATAAAAAAACTAGGTGCATTGATTCTTGATTCTGAACAAAGCAGCAATGGGGAAAACAATAAACCGCTTACTCTTAGTCTGAACGCTCAAATGATGAATCTTGGCTTCGTAATGTCAGACACACTTTGCGGTGCAATTAATGAACTTAACGCGGAACAAACCAAAAGGTTGGCAGGCGAATTGATCTCTGAATTACGTCTACTGAAAGGCGCACACGTTTCACATAAGCAAATGTACCCTAACTTCCCTGAACAGGTAATGGATGCTTCTAACCTAGAACTGTATGCCAATGCTCTAACTCACTATTGGTCAAGCGGTCAGTGGCTACCTGAATATCATTCTTTGCCTAAGCCTTACGCTTTCGAAGCAACAAAGTTTAAAGAGATTTCTTTAGAAGATGAAGGTGCCTTCAAAGGTATATTTACTCAACTTTTGATGTCCAATAATTCTTTGTCAGAAGAAGACAAATCGGTCATCGAGTGGTTCATGTTGAACTACCCTCAATCAGAGTTGACCTTTCCCGAAACCATTCCGTTTCAGGAAAACAAGAGTATCGCCGCGGCGATTTTGTTGGCACAAGACAAAGACATTACACCGTTAATTTCTAACACAACTGACGTGCTACGTATCGTTACGTACTTGTCTGAGGGTGACGTATCGTTAGCAAGCAATACCAAATTTATTTCTTTGCCACGAAATTTGCGAAAGAAAATCGTTAAGCAATTAGAGCGAGTGATTAGTGAAGAAGACATTGGTCGACATAAGAATAAATGGAAAGCTCTGCTGCATGGATTACACGTAGGGGACTACTCGAAAAACGTTTACGCAATCGCGAGCAAGCTCCGCAACAATGAGCAACTTGAAAGCTTTTACGGAAAACTCGAGTACTTTTTAAATACCAAAGATATCCAAGCGGCGATCACTCTATTGAAGAGTCGCCCTGGCGAATACGCTCGCAAGCTTGATCATGTGCTTCGCCTAGCGAAGCCCGAAAACAAGCAACGCTTAACACGTTTACTAGCAAAAAACGAAGCAAGCTCTCAACAAGAAAAGGTTGTAAAAGAATTTTTATCAGTCGCTGACCAAGTATCTACCCGCGTGCTTATTCAATTGCTCGGACACATGAGCCGCCGCCACCTAAAAGCGGATAAACGAGTTGTGTTTCCAAAAGGGAATACTCAAAAAGCGGTTGTGCTTCGTCAAACACTGGAAGCACTTGACCCACAGTTGCTTACTGAGTTAACCCAAGGTATTCGGCAAACTTTAGTTGATCGTTTTTCGAGCCTTGAGACTTTAGGTAAAGTTTGGATCGATCCAGATTTAATGGATTGCCCACTTCCGTCTCAACAACGAAGTGCTTCTGAAGGTTTGATTAATGTGGCACGCGGAACTCGGCTACCTATTTACGGAGCTGATGATAAAGACACGTTACGTTTCTTTATTCACTGGGTAGGCCGCGATATTGATCTAAGTGCGACATTTCATTACGAAGATTTCTCAATCATGGAACAAGTGAGTTACACAAACCTTCGATCAAAAGGGTTTCATGCTTATCATAGCGGCGACATCACCTCGGCACCTAAAGGAGCGAGTGAATTTATCGACGTTACGATCAGCCGCGCTTTAGAAAGAAGTGCGCGATACTTAGCCATGAATGTATTAGTTTACAGTGGTCCAACTTTCGCAGAACATGAAACATGTTTTGCTGGCTGGATGATGCGTTCGAAACCTAAAAGCAATGAAATATTCGAAGCGAAAACCGTTGAACAAAAAATTGATGTAAGGGCCAATAGCCGCAACGTGATACCCGTGGTGTTTGATTTACAAACGCGCAAAGCAATTTGGACCGATATCAGCACCTCAAGCCAGACATACTGTGGAGGCAATAATGTGGAATCGAATCAGGCAAGCATTCAAGAGACACTGGAGGCGATCATTGATTCGAAGCATAAGCTATCTCTCTACGAACTTTTTGAGTTGCATGCAAAAGCTCGAGGCGAAATCGTTGATTCTCAATCGGAAGCAGATACCATTTTCAGCTTAGATAAAGGGGTTACCCCGTATGATGTGAACTTGATCAATTCGGACTATATCGTATAACAGGTTAACCGAGCGCCATCCTAGCAGTATTTAAAATCTAGCCCTAAGCCAGTCATTGACAGCCTTAGGGCATCACATACTTGTTTTTAGCCAACTAGCCAGCCACGCTGTTTCTATCAATATTGGACACTGACTTTTAAATTAAGTCAGTGTCCAACAATATACAACTAAGGAATCGGAGTTCCTCCGGGCCGAATTCCACAGTTTCTACAATTGCCGTTACCATCACCCGACCCATCACCAGAGCCACCACCCCCTGAAGATGCATGCGTCACCTCCATCATTTTTGCTCCACCAGTACCGCATTGGTTTACACCCATAATCTGCACATAGCCAGATCTTCCTTGAGTACCGGTATATGCCGATACACTGCGTCCCGATGTGGCTTGCATTTCCCAATTCAAACCAGTGTAAGAAAACGCTTGCACAGTTTGATACGGGTGGGGCACGTGCCACGCATATGATCGCGCTCCAACAGCAGTCCCTCCACTATAGCGAGCAATGCCACCACTGCTCACAGAAGAGGGGCCATTGATGCTACTAGGTGTTTGCGGCCTCCCAATATAGAGCCGCTTGCTCAGGCTGATATTCGGGAAGTTGGCCTTAATGTTTGAATAAGAATTGAAATAACCTGCCCCTCTCACCGTTACCGAGTACGGCGTTGACGATACAACGGACAGACCTGGATCGACTGTCCACACTGGAGGCTCAGGAACATCGCACTGAGAAAAACTAAAGGTTCGCAAGCCGCCGGCGCAAAGCTCAACGTTACTGCCTTCGATTATTGAAGGATACACTGACGGGCTCTGGGGTGATTTATCGAGCTCACCGAACATCCATTCGACGCTTTCTCCATTAAAACTAGTGTGCTGCTGATTTTCACGTGGGGCATAATAGCTGTCGAATGGAGTTTCTCCAGTACAGATTAAATTTCGATTAAGTGATCGACTCCAATCCCCAGTAGTATCGATAATTCCGAGAGAACTATAAGTTGGAATAAATGAATGAATTACCTTATTTACACGCCCTTCTATGTCAATATTCAATCCAGCCAAAAACTCTATTGAGTTTTCAAAAAGTGTATGGCCCAAGGGGTCTGGATCAGAGCCCGTAACAGCGTCGTATAACTGATCAACCGCATTAAAGTACCCACCAGGGACTACGTCCATACTCCCATTAGAGTTATAGTTAGTCACTCGCCCAGTTTTTCTACCTTTACCTTCAATCCACAAACTGGCGATATCAGCAGTTTTGTTGAATTCTGGCATACGGCGAGTAACCATCTCTAGAGCTTGATACTGACCGGGTAGCGTAATCCCAAAAGGGCCTTCAACCCTTACGAATCCATGTGCTCGAAAATCTTCTTCAGCTTCGACGCCCACTTTTGTACCAACCAACGACCCATTTGATATGGCCACTTTTCTCGGATAAATTGGATACCCGTTTGAACCAGGAAGACCATTATTTGTGAGATTTCCCATATACCTCTGCCTAACTGGCGACCCGTTTTTTAGGTAAATGAAATGATCTCCTTTCGTCAAATCGGGATTATGTAACTCAATAAGTTGCTGTTGGGCTGCAATCGACTGAATTTGATTGAAATAGAAGTCAGGTATCTGAGGATCAGGGCTATCACCCTTAGTTTTATCCCAAATAGAAAACACCATCGTTTGTAACCCAATTGAGATGTTTGCACCATTATGTGGACTATCAATGCTCACCCACAAACGAGTTCTATGATCTAGACCATTTTTTTCCATATAAGCCAATGCATACCGCGTAATTTGTCCGCCCATGCTCGGCCCAACGATCACCAACTCCTCTGAGCTCCCGTTTTGAAGGAGCTCTTCATTAAGTCGCTGAATCAGAACAACGTGCGCTAATGCGTTGCGTTCAATATAATCAGCCCCACCATCAAGCACAACGCCTGGACGCGGTTGGTGCGTAGGATGATTAACGATCACAACATCAAACCCTCGCTTTGTCAGCTCTTCAATTAAATTCCTTGGACCATACTCTGACTCATAATCCATCATATCTTCAATCGTGATGGTCTTACCGTCCACATACTCTCCCGACAAATAATCACGGCGTTGAATCCTCCTTTTATCTCCAGGATCAAAACCATCGACGATAACAATTGGCTTAAGCAATCTTTTTGCGTAGTTTCCCACACTGAAAAAAACTCGATAATTTAATTGTGCGGACAGTGGCCCCAACTGGTCCGAGGTTCCTTTTAGCGTATTAGGGTTGTAATAAATGCCATAGCCTGAGAACGGCTCTACATCCTCTGATTTGATTACACCATCACGTGTAATTTGAGTTTGAGCATAGCTAGCCAAGGTCAGAAAGAAAGCGAAGAATGGAAGGACAATTCTTATTTTTTTAAGAAAATTCTTTCTATGAGTATTAAAAAACATGATATCTCCTAGTAGGGTAAGAAAAGGTATGAAACTAATTTGTTTTATGGTTACAACAAGTTTCGGTAGAAAGACATTAAGTTGTAAACGAGTACTGTAATTGAGAGAGCTGCCCTCTTTGTTGTTTATAATGCCGCGAGATTACTCGCAATCTTTGATAAGAGCTATATACAAATTCGCAACGCAGAGTTTCGTTTATGCACAGGCCAACCTGCCTTTTCAAAATGAGATATGAAAAAAATTATGAACTTAGATTGGGACAATATCCGATGCTTTATTGAGGTTGCCGAGCATCGATCGTTTACCAGCGCAGCACAAAAACTTAAGGTTTCTGTCGCCACGGTAGCTAGACGGATCACAGCACTCGAAGAGCAGCTTGGGTTGAAAGTGTTTGAGCGAAGCCCTTCAGGCGTTGACCTAACTGAGCATGGTTTGGTGATTTTTGGCCTTTCTAAGCCTGGAAGTGAATACCTATATCAAGTGGAGCGCGTAGCCGATTCGCTATCAAAAAAAGTCCAAAAACAACCTATCCGAATTTCCGGAATAGAAACTGTTATCAATGAAATATTAACGCCTCAGTTGCCCGCATTGCTCAAACAAGACCCAGATTTGGTCGTTGAACTGATTGTCTCTCATGAAAACAATGAACCAAATAAAAATGAAACTGATATCGGCATAGCGCTAGAGCGCCCAACCGTAAATACCCTAGTTACTCGAAAAATATTCGAACCTAAAATGGGGCTCTTTTGTTCTAGCGCCTATCTTTCAGGCAGAACACCAGAATCCGTCGATCCATCCTCTGAAAACTTACTTAGCTATACCAAAGTCTATGGAGAAATTCTTGAGACTGATTGGATTGACGGAATGGGCTTAAGTAACAATGTCGTCTTTAAATCTAATAGTACAGAAGCTATTTTGCGAGCGACAACTCAAGGAATGGGACTTTCGTTATTGCCAATCTTTCTTGGGAAGCGACGCGGCTTAATTCAAATCCCCGTGGTTCCACCCATTCCTCGTCGAGAATTATGGCTGGTTTTTAACGATGAGCTTAGAAGCATACGTCACGTAGATAAAATTAAAAAATGGATATTAGATTCTTCCCATGCCGCGCTTTATGAACCATAACCCACAAAGCGCATGCCTGCGCTAGTCGAAAAAAATCTTTATCTCATGATCAACAACTGGCCTATCTCAATCTAAACAATCATTGAACACGTTTTCAGTTAATATTGTGGCAACGCCCATCACGTTTCACATGTGATGGCCCACGAAATTAAAACTAGAAGCCAATATGCCAAAATCAATTTATTTAGTAATAAGTTCATTCTTATTAACCGCCTCTACTGCCTCACATTCTCATACTCACAACCCCAGTCAAGAAAACAAACCATCACAGCTTATTGCGATAGAAGCTGATGCCTCGCTAAGCGACATAGCTAAGAGCGAAGACGACAAAGCCGAATGGGACGTAGCCAATCCGCCACTTCCTGTACGTCAAATTCCTCTTGAAGTTAGTTCGGGCACTTGGATGAGCTTAGATTTAAGCCCTGATGGCAAAACCATCGCGTTTGATTTACTGGGCGACATTTACACGATGCCAGTGTCGGGGGGTAAGGCCACTAATATAGCCAGCGGCTTACCTTGGGAGATTCAACCTCGTTTCTCTCCTGACGGAAAAAGAATCGCCTATATTAGTGACCGAAAGGGCGGCGATAATATTTGGACAATGAATGTCGACGGCTCAGAACGGCGTGCCATTACATCCGAAAAATTCAGGTTATTAAATAATCCTGCTTGGAGTGCGGATGGACGATTTATTGCCGCTCGAAAACACTTCACAACATCTCGGTCTGCGGGCACGGGCGAAATTTGGCTCTATCATGTGCTAGGCGGTACCGGCGTACAGCTTGTCAAGCGTTCGTCGGAATCATTTCAGAAAGAGCTGGGAGAGCCAATCTTTTCATCCGATGGACGGCATATTTATTTCTCAAAAAATATCACCTCGGGTGATCGCTTTATCTACGCTCAAGACTCCAATACAGACCTGTTTAATATATTGCGCTACAGTATGGAGAGCGGCAAAGTTGACACAGTGGTAAGTGGTGAAGGTGGCTCCGTGCGACCAACCCCCTCACCCGATGGTTCAAAGATCGCGTTCGTTCGCCGTGAGCGCACGCAATCACACTTGTACGTTAAAGACTTGGTCAGTGGAATAGAAAACAAAGTCTTTAACGGCCTTGATCAAGACATGCAAGAGACCTGGGCCGTCACCGGGGTGTATCCAAACATGGACTGGACACCTGATAGTGAGTCTTTGATTTTTTGGGCAAAAGGTGGCATTCACAAATTGGATATTGCGTCGGGCAAGACCTCAGAGATCCCATTTAGCATTAAAGATACGCGAGACGTTATAGACCCTCCGCGTCCAGACGTAGCCGTGGCTCCCGACACGTTCAAAACTAAAATGCCTCGCTTTGCGACTTATTCACCCGATGGTCGTAAAGCAGTGTTTGAATCATTAGGCAAACTTTGGGTAAAAAGTGTTAATGGCGGCAGCCCCAAACGCCTAACGTCCAATAACTCTGATCGCCGAGAACTTTTTCCAGCTTGGTCTCGAGATGGTCGGAAAATAGCCTTCGTATCTTGGACTGATAAAAACCTCGCAGCCGTACACACCATCTCCGCGTCAGGCAGCAGCGAAAGAACGATCACTAAAGAACCTGGACACTATCGTCGCCCTCAATTCTCACCCGATGGTAAGAGCATTGTGGTCGAACGAGGTAAGGGTGGGTATCTACTGACGAAAGACTGGTCGGTAGATCCTGGTATCTATTTATTACCAAGCAGTGGTGGCAAAGCCGAAAAGGTAAACGGTGGGGGTAAATGGCCACACTTTGGTGCCTCTAACGACCGGCTCTTCTTCACTCGTGGCGGTAAAACAATCGATCTGATATCAGTTACTCTAGAAGGTTTAGATGAGCGGATTCACGCCACCTCAGAATTAGTTTCTGAATATCAAGTATCGCCCGATGGATCACATTTAGCCTTTCACGAAAACTACGATGTTCACGTTGTGCCAATGCTGCCGGGGCCTCAAGCGTTAAAGGTAGGTCGTGCAGGGGCGTCACTGCCTAAAGTAGAGGTTAGTGGCAATGGCTCAAGCTATATGCATTGGTCAAAACAGGGCAAGAGTATCAATTGGAGTTTGGGAGACACCTTATTCACCGCCGCAGTTGAAGATTTTCGGCCAAAACCAACCTTTCATGACGCCGCGCCACAGAATGAGGCAGATACAAGCTCAACGCCGGAAAAGTTTCATCCACCAACAGACGGCTTAAACTTAAGCATGACTGTCGACACCGATAAGCCGTCTGGGACGATAGCGTTAACAGGCGCTCGAATCATCACGATGAACGGTGACGATGGCGGCGTAATCGAAAACGGCACACTGATCATAAAAGACAATCGCATCAGCGCTGTGGGCCGCAACATTAGCATTCCCGCTGGCGCAAAAGTGGTCAACTTAGAAGGTAAAACGATAACTCCAGGGTTTATTGATGCTCACGCGCATGGCCCACAAGGTAGTGACGACATCATTCCTCAGCAAAATTGGTCAACTATTGCTCATTTGGCCTTAGGAGTCACGACCATTCATGACCCTTCTAGCCGCGCAAATCTAATTTTTCCCGCAAGCGAATACCAACGAGCGGGGATGCAATTATCACCGCGCATTTACTCTACCGGCGAAGTGGTTTATGGGGCCAAAGCACCTGGATTTTACGCCAGCATAGAAAGCTATGAAGACGCTGAAGAGCACGTATTCCGATTGGCTGAGCAAGGTGCGCATTCAATCAAAAACTACAATCAACCGAGGCGTGACCAACGTCAGCAAGTGGTTGCCGCCGCAATGAAAGCGAACATCGCTGTGGTAGCAGAAGGTGGGTCTAACTATCATATGGACATGGCCATGGTCGCCGATGGCAATACGTCAATAGAACATAACCTACCTCAGGCAATGATCTATGAAGACGTCCTGAGCATGTACTCTCAAACTCAGGTCGCTTACACCCCCACTCTGGTTGTCACTTACGGTGGACTTGCCGCTGACCCATACTGGCGACAAGCCACGGATGTCTGGCGCCACCCGATACTTTCAAAGCACGTTCCGCCTAGAATTCTTCAAGCAAATAACGTAAGACGAACTACGGCACCAGAAAGTGACTTTGTGGACGATGTAAGTGCTCGAACCGCCCACATGCTAAAAGAACGAGGCGTACTAGTATCAATCGGTGCTCATGGCCAGCAACAAGGGCTTGCCGCTCATTGGGAAATATGGTCGTTCGCTCGTGGTGGATTCTCGCCAATAGAAGCCTTGGCAACAGCTACAATAGCGCCAGCCCAGCATCTTGGTTTTGATAAAGATCTTGGTTCATTGGAAGTCGGAAAACTCGCTGACATGGTCATCATGAACAGCAATCCACTGGACGACATCAATAACACCGATGACATCTTGATGGTGATGCTAAATGGACGTCTTTACGACGCAAAAACGATGGATCAAGTTCACACTGATGACGTAAAACGCACGCCGTATTATTGGCAATAAAATTTCAATTGGATCAATACTGGTTTCAACTTGCGCATGGTTAACGTGTAAGCTGAAATCAGTATCCAACGATGCTGAACATTAAGTCACACCCTCTCCGCCAGACTGAGGATCGCCACTGCTATCAGAGGGAGCAGGCATGATCGAAAGCTCACTTTTTACAGCGTCCAACTCAACGAGACTTTTTCTTCAGAAAGTGCCCAAAGCTTAGTCGCCATCTCTTTATTGAGCGCCACGTCATCAAGCGAACACTCACCAACTGGCCCAACGGTGTCGGCTCTTTTTGTTGGGCCGTACAATGCATTAGACTTCAACCCATCATGTGTTGCACACATAACTTCCGGCCAAGCGCCCTTTTCAGCCGATTGCGCTATGACTCGAGACAATACAGACCAAATCAGCTTATTTACCACACTGGCCGTATCCATTAATAAATTAGTTCGTGACGCACCAGGGTGACAGACATACACTTGAACCGTCTTACCCGACGTTTTGATTCTTCTTTGCAATTCATAGGCAAACATCATCTGCGCTAGCTTGCTCTGCGCATATGAATCCCAGGCAGTGTACTTTTTATCAAAGTTGAGGTCATCAAACTGTATTTTCTTACGCCCCATTTTATAGGCATTGCTGCCCACCACCACAATCCGCCCTCTGGATTCCTCTATTCGGTTAAAGAGCAAACCACATAAAAGAAAATGACCAAAGTGATTTACCCCAAGTTGGCTCTCAAAACCATCCATCGTGATCTCTTGCTTAGCCACTTGTGCAATCGCTCCATTACAGATAAGTGCGTCAATTTTCGGCACCGTGTTTAATACTTCAGTCGCCGAGTCTCGGACCGACGCAAGCTCTGCCAGATCCATTCGCACCAACGACACATCAGCGTCACCTCCAAACTCCTGTTTCAACGACGCTATCGCGTCGTTTGATTTTCGAACGTTACGGTTCATCATCACCACGCGTGCTCCCTTTGAGAGGAAAATTCGAGATGCTTGATACCCCGCTCCTGAGTTCGCCCCTGTGATGACGAATGTTTTGCCTTTGAGAGATGTTAGTTGTTCGGGTGTCCAGCCATGAGAGCCGAATTGGTTCTTGTTAGTCATTGTTAAAATTCCTATTTTACGTGCTTAATCAGTCGGAAAGCGGATGCTTTTTTATTGCCCAATACAGCCAAAAGTTACCGTTTGCGTGAAAGGGCTCACTTAGTGAAAATAAATATAACTCTCACAACATCCAGTAACTAGGCGAAATAATCTCTAAAACATGCCTATTTGTATCTCTATATTGAATGATGGATTTTCGAGTGCTACCTTCAGTGAGTATCTAATTGAACGATCAGGTTTGAATGAGCAAACAATTAATCAAGCAACTTGTTGAGCGCAAAGCGCATCAGGAAGGCATGACGGAAACAGGTGTGAAAGGCGTCGAACTCTTCAGGGTGACCAACCCTGTTCGATGCGCCCCTGCTGTGTACGAACCCTCTGTAGTCGCAATTCTAAGTGGAGCCAAAGAGGCTATCTTAGATGGCAAGCGGTACGTTTATGACAGTGATTTATATATGTGTTGCTCTATGTCGATGCCGGTCGAGGCAGGAACACCCACCGCCTCGCCTGACAACCCTTTGCTAGGAGTCATCATCTCTCTGGATACTAAGGTTATGACGGAGCTTTCGATTGAGATGGAAAGTGCCGTTGGGGCAATTCACAAACCTCAAAAAGGCGCACTCCCTCCTAGTTTTGCACTTGCACAGTGGGACGAAGAATTTACCAAAGCACTATTACGCTTACTCCAATTAGAAGGCAACATGACTGATAGTGCGATACTCGGAGACGGCCGTCTACGCGAGCTCTATTATGCCGTATTGAAAGGCGCGGCAGGGGAGTCAGCAAGACGTGCGTTTGGCGTTGGAAATGAGATAGCTCGATCCATTGATTATTTGTCTTCCCGACTCGACGAAGTGGTTACCATAGAAGATATGGCCGCACAGGTGGGTATGAGCCGAGCAGTCTTACATCGTAAGTTTAAAGAAGCCACCACCCTATCTCCTATCCAATTTGTCAAGTCCATGCGCCTGAATACGGCGGCCATGAAAATTGCAGGAGGCATGAATGTTAGCGTCGCAGCGATGGAGGTTGGCTACGCAAGTTCGTCCCAATTTAGCAGAGAATTTAAGCGAATGTACGGACAATCGCCAAAGCAATGGAGTCAATCAAAAAAACTAACTTGATTGACTTTAAACACACCCAGTTCGCGATTTAGTCGGTCATCAGCCAAACTATTTAGACTTTAGGAGCCTTTGATGGAAACCACCTTAATTTTCAGATTCATTGGTGCCATATTAATCATTATTGGCATCTTCTTAGCAGCAAATCCGGAACTCGTTAGCAGTAAACCAGTACCGGAAGATACATTTAAAGCCGTAGAACGGAGAATATGGTGGGGGCTGTTAATCGGAATCGGCATTTTATTTCAATTTCATCGCTCCCTATTTCCATGGCAACCCACCTTATCAGCAACCTGTGCGTGCCTCCTCATCGGCTTACTGATCGCTCGCCTAATCGGTATAGCGCTAGACGGTTCAGTGGCTAAACAATGGCTAAATGTCGGAATAGAAATCATCATTTTGATTCCCTTTATTTGGTGGTACTTCAAAGTACGCGCCTAGACTATGGCAAAAAAGCGCTCTTATTAACGACTCCATTGCCTGCGTTGAAGTACTTATGCGTATCGCTTTTTATACCTTCGAATCGAGCCTTGTTCAAAGATCTGCACTATCAACACAATAAAAAAAATATAGCCCGCTAACGGAACAAGGTTTACTGGCGCAAAACAGCTAATACCGATTGAAATCACCGAAATAAAAATCGAGCCTAACCATCGCACACACGTGGCTTTAGTTACCGAATGCTCAAATTCGCTTAACGCTAAAGATTTTGTACGTTTAATCGCTAGATATTGTAAGCACATTATCAGCAAGGACATCACCAAATAGCCTACTGCGTAAAAGATAAAGAAGCCACGCACCTCTTTCTCATTCACAATATTAAAGCTTCTAGGAAAGTACCCATCGCTGAGACCATGAAACATTAGTTCAAATAATATCCGCAATGGGTAGACGTAAATTAGTAGCGAGAACACCAAACTTATACTCAAGACGATGGAACTTTTGCTCTCAATCCCAAATCGTCGACTCCACTGACGGTGCGATAGCCAGAACAGCATCAGTATCCAAAAGCTCATAGCAAGTGCGGGGATACTTTTAATACCGACCATCAAGTCATCGAAGCTACTCGGAATCTGTCCTTGAGAAATCACCAACATTGAGAGCACAAACGCAAATGCAGCATCGATTAAAGTGTCGAGGCGAGTTGTCTCGAGACCACGCATACGAAAACCTTTTTCCATTGGCAGCGCCTCTAATTCTTTCTGAGTCCACTGCATTTCCGAGACTATTTGTTTTGGCATGCTCGCTATCTACGATCGTTAATTAAAACATTCAGTCCCATTATAGCCAGTGAAAGAAAATAAAAACAAACTGTGGAGTGAGAAGGTCGCAGGCGGCGGTAGTTCATCAAAACGATGCTCGAACCGAACGACACACATGGGCCGAGACAAAAAAGTGAACGCTGACTATAGGTTTATTCCTCGACAAACTTGATCAGCGCGTTTTAGTAATGTGGGTATTCTGTGTTTTCCATGCATCGTTTCAATAAGTCTTTTGGCTTCGCTTAACGAGATGCCAACGGAGGAAACCAACAGAGGCTTACTGCTGTCGCCTCGATATACTTCATAAGTCTCTGGCGTGCCTGAGAATGGCTTTTTGGCAACGCCTATCACGGGCACCCTTGTATTGAGCGATCGGTAGAGATGCATTCCCAAACCGTCTGACTCATCTATTCCCAACGTAACAAACCCATCAATAACAATGACCGTCAATTCTTCGGTCACGTGCTTAAGCAATTCAAGAATACAAGGCAGCTCTCTCTTGTAAAATGCACCCGGCTCGTAAGGCTCTATATCACTCAGCTCGACCGTTAAGGTTCTTGCCACTTCATTTGAACCCCAGTACTCAAAAAGAATGCCTGCAACGATTGCAGAATTCTGTTGATATTGCACATCTACCGCTAGCTTCATCTGCCCGACTAAGTACGCCGCTTCTTCTTAAGGTATGGAATGACAAACATGATAATTCCCGTAATTGACATCACTAAGGCTATGATCGCAACAGGAAGCATCAGCCAAAGATTCGCATTTTTCTCAAAAAAGGTGCCATCGTGAATGCTTTCAATGAAGTCTGAACGGCGCTTGGCCACATGCAAAATTTCGCCTGTCGCAATGTCAATCTGGATTTCAATCAAGTTAACGCTGCGAA
Organism: Arenicella sp. 4NH20-0111; assembly: GCF_040366405.1. Lineage (NCBI taxonomy): Bacteria > Pseudomonadati > Pseudomonadota > Gammaproteobacteria > Arenicellales > Arenicellaceae > Arenicella > Arenicella sp. 4NH20-0111. The sequence goes on along the minus strand of NZ_BAABWF010000003.1, from coordinate 395,417 downwards.
TCTTTATGATGCCTTTAGATGGACGAACATCCAAACGATCAATGTCCCCCCAACTGCTTATCTGAGCAGACTCAACCGTATTCGCGATTGACAGAACTTGGTCAAAACGGACGCTTGGAATACTACTTTGTCCTTTAGCCGTCGGTGGCTGAATGAAAGCGAATTCTTTTTTAGTCAACAATAAAATGCCAGTCACAAAAACCACCAACAATGGAATTGCAATCACAATGCTGAGCCACTTGTGGGTAAGTCTATTAGCTTTTTTGAAGTGCATTTATACTCTAAAAAGTAGGGCCTTTAAATCAAATAGAATTCCGATCTCTAGCGCTCTCGCAGGTTATTGAAAAGCTGAGAATTGCACTGGCAGTGCATTCAAGGCTTTCAACAACCCGCATGAGTCTATCGCTTAACGTACCGCGTTGATCTACTAGCCGACATTTCTACTGAGGGACTACGGCGCCAGACGTCCAAGGGCCGCCCGCGTTGATAACCCCTTGCTGCAAGCTTGGCATAGCTTTCTCTTGCAATGCCTTTAAGCGTTTTCCCACGCCATCCAAACCGGTCATTGCATACTCATACTGCTCCAAATGCTGTTCTGTGGGGCCGTATGACGACCACGTTGCAGACATGGCATACCACAAACGACTGGAGATATTAGCTGGCTTTATGCCCTTTTGGTCGCGAGACTCAAGGCCATTTAATGTCAATTTAATTGAGTTAACTTCTTCTTGAATGGCTGCGTATTGAGTTTCTAAACGCGCGATATCTCCGGGCGTTAGATCGATCGCTGAACGAAGGTCTTTCAACGTGCTCGCCATATTCTCAACAATAACTGCCGTTGCCGTTGCGCGTTTCTCTGCAGCTCTTAGCTTTTCACTAAATGCCACTACAGCCTCTGAATCAGAGGCTTCGATTGCTGGAGAACGAATGGACTTCAATTCAAATTCAACAGAATCAGCGACCTTGGCGACCTGCTCGCCCACGCGCTGATACAGAGTAGCCTGGTACAATCCTGGCGCGGCCATCAATCCGTGCTCTTCATCATCTTCCTCTTCGACCTTGGCAACGATCGCTGCGGTTTTGGCGTGAGTCATATCCCAGGTAACGCGGTGTAAGCCTTTCTTTGCTTCGCCGGCAACGCGATTAACAAAGTTGCCTTCAGAATCGCTAATTTCGAGATAAACCGCAGGCGCCGCTTCCTGGTTTTCTTTTTCTATGTCTTCCCAGGCTGGGTATTTAGGGTATTTCTTATCCTCAACCATCTTTTTCTCTAGCTCTTGACGTTTTTCCTTCGCTGTCAAAAGGCTCTCTTTCAAAAAGTAGGTCAACGTCGCGCCATGCTCCGGATTTTTCGCCGCATAGCGGTCATCACCATCGGTGCTTGTATGGTTGCTATCCAAGCGGAACCATTTCACGGAACGACCGGGTGCAAACAATAGCGCATTGTTTTCTTCCATCGTGCTTTCCGTTAGTTCGCGCAGAGGGCTGTAGTCGTCAAGTATGTAAATACCACGACCAAACGTGCCAGCAACCAAGTCGTTTTCACGGCGCTGTATGACAACATCTCGCGTTGCGATTGTCGGAATTCCGCCGTCTAGCTCAATCCATTTCTTACCGCCATCCACCGTAAAGAACACACCAAATTCTGTGCCAATGAAGAGAAGGTCTTTATTGATATGGTCTTGCACAATCCGCCAAACCAGATGGCTATCAGGCAAACCGCCAGCTAACGAAGTCCATTTATTCCCCAAATTGGTCGACTTTATTAAGTAAGGCTTAAAGTCACCGTATTTATGATTGTCGAGAGCAACGTACACTGTATTTGCATCAAATAAGTCAGCACGAATGTCATTAACGTAAGCCGTGGCTGGCACGCCCGATACATTTTTCAGGTCGATCTTTCTCCAGTTTTTACCGCCATCTGTGGTGACCTGAATCTGACCATCATCGGTACCAACCCAAAGGATGTTCTCGTTTACCGGGCTTTCCGCAAAATTAGCGATGGTATGATATTCAGACATCGCGTAAATATCCCAGCCCGCTTCTACCGACCAGGTACGCCCCATCATCGGCGAGTGCATGCGATTACCATTCTTAGTAAGATCTTCTGAAATCGGCGTCCAGCTATCTCCACGGTTATCTGACCGCCAAACCCGTTGCGACGCAAAATAGATACGCTTTGGGTCGTGAGCCGACACGTTAATAGGGGCGTCCCAGTTAAAACGTTCTGCGGGTTCACCTGGGCGAGGCTGAGGCTTGATATACACATTCTCACCCGTTATTCGGTCATGGCGAGCTAAATTACCTTGCTGCCACTGCGAATACATTATGTTGGGATTGCCAGGTTCAATGGCTGGTTGATGGCCATCACCAAAAAGCGTTAAAAACCAATCCTTATTTTTGATGCCCTCGGAACGGTCAGTCCGAGACGGTCCACCTTGAGTTGAATTATCCTGTGTTCCGCCGTACACAGTGTAAAACGGTTCGGCATCATCAGCAGCGACCTTATAAAATTGTGTCAGCGGTAAATTTGCGATAAAACGCCAATTGTCCATGCGGTCGTGCGACAAATAAAGTCCGCCATCAGAACCGATCATCATGAAGTCTGGGTCAGTCGGGTGAAACGCCATCGCATGATCATCCACGTGTTTGCGTTTGACGTTAATCGGCGTCCACGTCGTGCCGCCGTCGTTTGACACCTTACTGTAGTTACTTGCAATATAGACACGATCGAATTGATGTGGGTCTGCGTAGATTTCCTGATAGTAGTGCGGTCCGGTACCACCACCCACCTCTTCGGACATCTTAGTCCAGCTTGCTCCGCGATCGGCTGACCGATAAACACCACCTTCGCGATTATCTATCTCTATGGCAGCGTAGAGTACGTCAGGCTTCATCGGCGAAATGGCTAAACCAATTTTACCCATATTCCCTTCAGGCAGCCCACCTTCGAGTTCTGTCCATGTATCACCACCATCGTCCGACGTATGAATACCAGCCCCCGGGCCAGTACCCACGTACGCCGCAACCGTTCTCTGACGTGACCACGTAGCGGCGTAAAGCTTGTCAGGATTACGAGGGTCGATAAGCAACGACGTAACCCCAGTCCATTCATTCTCAGGAGTCAAAACACGTGCCCACGTTTCGCCACCATCGATAGTTTTATACAGACCACGCTCTCCACCACCGGTCCAAAGTGGGCCTTGAACAGAAACCCACACCGTATCTGAATTCTCTGGATGAACGATAATATCGGAAATACGTTCCGACTTTTTCAATCCCATATTCTTCCAGGTTTGGCCGCCGTCCAACGACTTATACACACCGTCACCAAAACTGATATGACGCCCACCGTGATTCTCACCACTGCCAACCCAAACAATATTGGGGTTACTTGGGTCAATCGTCACATCACCAATCGAGTAAACCGATTCCTTATCAAAAACTGGAGTCCATGTGGTACCCGAATTGACCGTTTTCCACACACCACCCGAGCCTACAGCGACGTACCAAGTAGATGGATTGGATTGATCAATAGCAACATCGGCAATACGACCGGACATATACGCCGGGCCAATGCTTCGAAATGCCATCGCCTTGAAAGTCGCATTTCCGAATAAAGGCTGGTCTTCTGCGTCATCAGGTTGCGGTTTTGAAAAAGCATCCGCGCTAAAAACCAAAAAAGATACTGCTAAAACTGCTTTGAGTAGTGTGTGCATATATTCGCCAGTTTAGGTGGTTAGAACCATTTTCCAGATCGAATAAGGTACTCAATATTTAGACAAGAGTAAAATATAATAGGCAGTCATCGAATTCACGAGACACAGACAATTCTAACTGCAGTCAACTCGTGCTGTTTCTTTGGCGTATTAGTGAGCCTAACAATCAGAAATCTAGGATTAGAGTCAGATGAAACCGATATAGACAGCAAATACACATTGTCATCGTAAACCATAAATCAGCCCTCAACAGGCGAGCTGATGGGCTGTAACACTATTGATGGCGGCTAATTAGTCATACCGAGTCACGCTTCAGACATGAACGCTAACAAGGCTTCTCCGCCCCCCAATTATTTAAGTTAGGCTGCCGCTTGACAGTATGTACCGCGCAGGGCGTATAATTCTTCGCAATAAATCATAAACTAACCATTAGACAGGTACGGAAATGTCGATCAGAAACCTTTCTCATATTAAAAAGCTTTTCGAGTATGTAGAGAACCCTGAAGAGAAACAAGAGTTATACAAAGAGATGCTATTGATGACTCTTTCAAGAGCAACGCGTGCTGATCTGGTAACCGATGATTCAGAAGTGGCCACCGTACAACAAGTTGTACTCGAAGCGACTGGTGAAGAAGTGAGCGCTCAGTGCGTACGAATTGCCGCGTCTTCAGAGTTATATGAAACGGCACCCATTGATAAGTATTTGGCGCGTGTAAGCCAAAAAATCGATATGTCTCAGCGTCAATCGATCGTCAAGTCTCTGATCTCTGTTTTTAAAGCAGACGGTAGAGTGACGGAATCTGAAATTGAGTTTTTCGACATGGTTGTCGAAGCGTTAAAATTGTCACCAGCAGAAGCGGCTGGCCTTGTAGTCAGCTAAGAGTTTTCAACGAATAGGCAAACTCTTGTTTGTAAAGTTGGCTTTATGGGCGGTCTAGGTTTTGACCGCCTGTGTTAGTGTTGGCTGATTGCAATTATATTGCTGATACTTAAACACGAATCGGTCACATTGCTGCGGTAATTCGACCATACTGAAGAATCCGTCAGGTTGCTGAGAAGCGTAATCATGCCATTAAATAATTTAGAGAAAGACAAACCACTTCCTATCAAACAGGCATTTAGACATTTGATTTTTTTTCAAATCAAGTTATTCGCCGACGCTATCCGTGATTTACTTTTTAGTCCAATCAGTCTACTCGCATTTGCCTGCGATGCGATATTAAAACCGTCAGTCAAAGACAGTTTTTCCTATAAATTAACGCTTGCCGGACGCAAAAGCGACCGGATGATTAACCTGTTCGGCGAATACACGGCATCGGGAGAATTCACCATTGATGAGACGGTGAATGAATTAGAGTCTGCATTACTTACCGAGCTCAATAAACGCAGAGCACAAGGCAAGGAAGAATAGTTTATCAAAACAGAAGGGGAATTGGCCCAGACTCGACTCTGGATTAATCCAAAAGTAACCCTTCTTTAGCCTGTTGATAGGTACAGAAATCACTTTTTATAAATACGCTTGCCCAACCTATTTAAGTTTTAGGTTCAAACATCATCAGGGGCAACATTTAGTCAGCTAAAACCCGCTCTAGCAATGATACCAATGCGCTAGGCTGAGATAAAAATGGAGAATGCGAGCAGTGAAGCTCCTCAATATTTTTGATATTTTGATTTGAAGCAAGTTGTCTTTGAAACTCCGGACTGCAAGCCTTATCTTGCGTACAAACTATATAAGTTTTAGGTACAGCCCCAAAGCCATCAACGCTAAACTTTGCCCGGGATAACAATGGTCTAATTGGCTGATAAAGCAAATTTCTTAACGCCCTTTCTTGATCTTGGACAGCACAATCGTGATAGAAAAGCTCGCTTGCGATATCTTGATTGATCTTTAATGATGCATTCAAAAGAGACAAGCTAAGTGACGTAGAAAAATTCGATAACCTATCTCCCCTTCCCACTGAGAAAATTGAGCATGATCCCAATGGCGGAACCAATGCAGAAACAAAAACTAAGTGCTTAAAAAGTTCCGGATGTTTTTCGGCAGCCATCGACATAGGAAAACCACCCATAGAATGTGCGACAGCAACAATCGGCTCCCCAACTGTTGCAGCAATCGATAACACGTCTTGAGCATAGTCATTTGCCGTAACTAAGAAAGGACTTTTAGATCGGCCACCTTGCTGCCCTGAAAAGGTAATAGAAGCGACCTTATGTCCAGCACCCTTCAACAAACGCTCTACCTTAAACCAACATGTTTGATTATGCAGTGATCCGTGTAAGAGCAAAAAATAGGCCATGATAGACAGTGAGGCAGAGTAAAATCAGTTAGTCGACAGCTGGGGCATGCTTTAGTCCATTCACGAAAAATGAGAATGCAAAATCTAATCTAGATAACAAAACAAGCAAATCGACGCAAACTTAGAAAGTCGATACTGAAACAATGCTCCCTTCATCTTTACCAAATGATCATTCCAATCACTTCGCCGGTGATAACCGGTATCACGATCTGAAAACTCATCTAACATGTTAAGCCTTTGTTGATTAGAGAGAAATCAACAAACACTTCTAATTCAACCGTATCGTAGAACTAACGTTTTCTCAATGCTTGACCAACCCCTTGTTTTAACAAGTCAACAAAGTCTTTCGCGACCGCCCATCGAATGCTTCGAATCAAACTTCTGCGCGCTCGCAGCTTAGTCCGTCTAAATGCATCCGAATTTAGCTCTGCGAGTGTTTTTGCCTTTAACTGAGCTTCATCAAGAAGGCTGTCCACCGAGACAACTTTATCTAGAAAACCAGCGTCTTTAGAGTCTATTGGAGAATAAACCACGGACTGGTTGATTACCTGCTCGAACGCTTGTGATGTTAAACGATACTTAGCGATTACTAAGGCGGTGTATGGCATCGTCATGCCAATCTCGACTTCATTAAGTACGATTTTAAAATCACCATCAGTGCCAAATCGATAATCACCAGCCAATAATAAAAAAACACCCGCAGCAACCGTATGGCCGTTCGACGCCACTATCAAGGGCATTGGTAGCTTCACCAGACGCGTCACCGTAGCAAAACCACCCATCAGCATTTTAAACGTGGGTACTGGGCCAGCTTTCATCACCTTTAGATCAAAACCAGCACTAAACACGTTTCCTGCGCCAGTTAAGATCACGGCGTCAGCTTCTTTCTCTGCTCTATCCAGAGCAGCATTAACCGAGCCAATCATTAACGGAGACAACAAGTTTGAGCCTCCATCCGCGAGTTCAATGGTCGCAATGCCATCGAGAATCGAATAATTCACCCGTTCGTCAGTCATCGTTTTTCGCTATCGTAAGTCGGCTGAGAATTGCGACTGGTTGTAAAGCTCCCCTATCAAAAATAAATCGACTCAACACTTTTCTATTTCTTGCGCGAGACATATTGCGCCACCTTATTGGTTATATGCCAGCTACCACTTGAACTAATGAGATTCAGATAATCCACGTAGCCATGCTCATTATTTTCACCCCACGTAAACTCGACAGTGGCATTCGCTACGTTACCGGTTACAAGTAACGCTGTGATTTCTATCTTAGCCTCCCATGTTTGACCGTTATCGACCGCTTTAGCAAAGCTCTCGCGCGTGTATTCCCGATAAAGGTCTTTTCGATCATAAAATTTGATTGTCGCATCTGAGGTATACGCCATTTCGACATGCTCTCCAGAACCCGTCGATACAGCAGTGATATACGCATTAATCGCCTGTTGTGGCTCTTTGAAATCGTGCGCCAATACGATTGAGGCTTGCAACAATGCGCTCAAAAAAAACAGCATAAAAACAGTATTCTTCATAATTTTCCTTAAATTGATGACAGGCCTTGGAACCCACAATGTAGTAGGGTCTCAATGAAGTTTCAACTCTGATTGGAGACAACGTCCAAAATTGCGGGAATCAGTATTCTCTATCATCAGTGACTTTGTTTTTCTGGTAAAAAAATAAAAAAGGGCCAGCAAAAATGTGTGCTGACCCTTTAAACCGCTAAATGAGTTCTACAAGAAACTTATTGAATTATTCAGCGACACTGCTACCACTCAATACGATATTATCAATCTGATGATATACAGACGTAGTCAGATATTCTCTCGTAGATTGAATACGCAACTCATGCGCACCCTGCTCTATGTTAGGTAAGCTAAACGATAGCGTCGAGAACTCTTTAACATCAGGGCTCAAATTTCCAAAGTCGTGGCTTGCCATAGCGACATCATCGAAAAACACTTCTATGATGCCTCCATCTCCATTACCGTTGCTCGAGATCGCAGCCACATCAATTTCAACATTTAAGTCCCCATCTTGCAGCACAAAACCTTGAAAAATGCCGCCTCCGCCTGGATTCCCTACGTCATTGGTGCCCTCTACTCCTGGAGCGATTTGTGCGGCATAACTCGTTGCGCCATTAGGCACAGTGTTGCTTGATACCACTGAGCTCACGACATGACCGTTGTCTGTTTCATACAGACTAAACCCAGTAAAGTCTCCGGTTTCGAAATCGCCATTGGTTAATGGTAGATCAATCAACTCACCAACAAATTCAATTGATGAAATAGCTGTATCAATTATTTCCACCACCACGCTGGCTGGCGCGAAGGTGTAGCCATATTTGCTTACGGATATTGTGTAAGTACCCGGAGATAAATCACTAAACGAAAACGATCCACTATTACTCGACATGACACTTAATGACGCGTCACCGCTGACGGTTACGGTCGCACCTTGAACCTCACTGCCTAACACCGAGATGCTACCGCTTAGATAAAAGTTATCCATTGAGGGTTGAGATGTAACAAAACTAGAAACAGCTCCCGAATCCAAAGCATTTCCTGCAACGTCTGTAATCGAATTGGCGATTTCAAATGTATGCGTAACACCGTAGCCCATGGGTGTGTTTGGCGTAACGCTCAAAGTATTATTACTAACCTCAAAATCAAAACTGGTGTCGACAACACCGTCTACCGTTGTGAGTGAAATGGATTGCTGATTCACGCTAGTCATGTCAATCTCTTCTGAAAATCCCACAATAATACTAGAGGTGACATCGACGTCGTTTTGATTGTCTGAAGGCGTTAACGATTCTATGGTTGGTGATACAACGTCGCCTGTAGACTCAGGAATCAAAACACGAAAATCGACGACTTGACCGTACGGAAAAGACCCACAGGCCGTCGCAGGCGAACCGTACTTCATCATAACCCGCATTCTGGTGTGACCTCCGAGGGCATCATCAGATATCGAAAAACTCCCAGACGTCGTGCCCGTGCCATTACCTTGAAACACTAATTCATCGGCTGATAAATCTCCATCTTGATTCTGGTCAATAAAAACATCCCAGTACACAGGAAATTGAGAGCCACTGTATGCGGGTTTCAATGTTAAAGAATTATAGAACCGGCTCACATCAAACGATGTCGACGTAGAGTCTCTGTAGCCAGAAGTCGGGCTTCCTTGGAAAGTTGCCGTGAAATTACCGACCTTTACAGAATTAACCCAAAAATAAGACACATTTTGACCCACCGCAGAACAGTAATTGGGCTGAAACGCTCGCGTAGTAAAATCAAAAATCGCACTCTGCCCAAGGCTATTTCCAGCTAAGTCTTTGACTGAACCGTCAACCACAATGCTGTAAGCCGTTGAGTATTCGAACGACGAATCGGCGTAAAATTGCACCGTATTGCCACTGACAATAATATTTCCTGGCACATTGGCTACACCATCAGTAACGGCAAAGGTTGACGCATTGATTGTGCTTGCATCCATCTCCTCCGAAAACCTAACTTGAACAACAAAATTCGTAGACACATCATCACTCCCGTTAGCCGGTGAGGCTTGCGTAATCAAAGGCGCAACAATGTCTGGCGTTTGTGTTGTAAAGGACCAGGACACATCTTGCATCAATGGATTCCCAGCCAAATCTGAAACGCCTGTAAGCGTGGCCATGTAGGCCGTAGACTCGTTTAAGACTTGATCGGGTTGAAACGTAATAGTCGTCTCATTAACCGAGATGCTTCCTGAAACTTGTGTTCCTTGGTCTCGGAGTGACAAGCTGGTTTGATCAACCGACAGTGGATCAATGGGTTCCGATAGCGTCACAGAGATGGCACTGGTAACAGCAACATCGGTCGCTGTGCTAATTGGCGCATGAGAAACCACCACTGGAGAGCTGGTATCAACCGTGTCAAAACGCACCGTGTAATCTTCAACTTCTCCATACGTGAAAGCTTCGCAAGGCGCGGGAGCGCCGCCATACTTCATAGAAACTCGCATTCGCGTTTCTCCATTTGGCACACTGCTAGGCACCGTGATCGATCCGCTAAGTGAACTCGAGGATGCGCCACTGAAAACCAATTCACTCGATTGAAAAGCCTGATCCTGATTAAAGTCGATCCATGCCCTCCAATACTCGTTATATGAAGAACTTCGAAAACCCGGCTCTAATAAGAAAGGGGTGACACCCGGCGCGAGGTCGATTATTTGTTGACTATAATCAGCGTACCCGCCGTTCGCACCAGACGAATTACTGAAAGCCCCAAGTTCCAAGCGCTCTAACCACTCATAATTTGTGTTCCCACCCGCTGAACCACAATAGGCGGATGCGTCAGTAAGACTCAAAAAAGGAACAAGCAGTAGCAGTGCTCGGCTAGCTCGTTTTTTACTGCAAAATTGGAAAATATTCCTCATAAAAACTCCTAGTTAATAAACCGAAAAACTCTAAAGCGCACGATATACGCGCTCTAAAATACAACCCCTTCAAAAATGGGCTGAATCTTCGAAACCGTTTAGCCTGGACTAAACCAATGTGACGTAAATACCGTCAAATCTCGAAAGCAAACCGTGGCCAACATCGCCACTAAGGCTATTAACTAAAAGACTGTCTCTGAGGAAACACAGGGCATATAAGTCTTGCCTGCAAAATTTGTGATTGGGGGAAATGAAAGAAAAAGATTAGACAATGAAAACATAGAATATCTCCGCGCTAAATGGCTCAGCAGAACGCTGATAGGAAGTCATTTAACGAGAATGGATTATACCAGAAAACTGTCTATAAACACAGTACAAATTGGATTAAAGTCAATCCAATTTATCGATTCCAATTCCATGTATGCTTAAAAATTTAGCTGCCTGAATGCGTAATGCATTTAATCGAGTCTTCGGAATTCGAACTCTTTTCTAAAATAGATATCACCCCAGTGTCATCCTACTCAGATCTGGACTTGGATATTCAATCGCCCAACTTCCCCAGCTGATGACATAGCCTATTAAGCTCGATTACTACTTACACCAGTCTTAATTGCAGATCCTATTAAATGTGCAATCCTTAGAGCTTCCGGTACTTTGCCAGTGTCTGTCACCCTATCAAGAATCACCTCTGCGCTCGCCGCATCGATCCCTGAACATTGAAAATAGAAAGGATCGCGATCGTATATTTCTCCAGCTTTTCTAACTAAAGCAATGCGAGACTCATAATCAGAAAAATGTCGAAGAGCTTTATCGACTCCAATCAAATCAGGCATCTTCCTCATCACCACGATACACGGTAGCGACGATGCTTCAGACAATGCTGGCAAATCGATAATATTGAAACCACCAAACGCAATACCGTCAATCAACACAGCATGAAGCTGAGAGTAAAACTTATTTTCCGTAACTAAGTCTATCAAGCATTCGGTCCCGTCAGTGCCATCTCGCTTCACCTCTCCCCACACCATTCCTTCAAACCTGGTGTTGGAACAAACAATTCCAGAGACACTAACACGTGAATCATTATTTTTCGAAAACGGTGCATCATCGAAACCAATAACTCGGAGTTGCTTGTTCAAGCGAATCGCTTCTAATGTTGTTTTCATTGGTTTGCCAAACGATAGCGGCAAGGCCTAGGTAAAGATGGGGAAATTAGAACTAATAGAGATCTATTAGTTCATTTTTATATAAGGAAACCGGGCGGGACTCAAACCCGCGACCACCGGCTTTGAATGGCCGGGCTCTTTCAACTGAGCTACCGATTTCTGTATATATCTTACCATTCGTGAACGTTATAGTCTTTCAATAATTTGCCATAAACACGCTCCCCATCCAAGGCTCGATAAATAGGGTCCAGAATACGGCTAGCCCCATCAACAGAATCAAGTGGTGGAACATATGCTTTTTCGAACTGCTCTCTTCGGAGTTCTTCACGGGCGCCTGTGGATATCCAGCCAACGTCAACGCTATTCATCAATATATTACTCTCAGAGAATTCTTCTGAAGAGGTACGCGTTATCATATTCAGCGACGCTTTGGTCATATTTGTATGCGGATGACAGTGAGTCTTATTGGTATGACTGAAAAGCCCTTCGGTTGATGTTACGTTAATCACAAAACTCAATTTTTCTCCAGAACGCTTCATCAAATTTTTAAATGATTGGATCAAAAGGAAGGGCGCAATTTGATTGATTAAATTAACTTCAACTAGCTCGACCAAACTTATGTCACTAAGAGTTGAATTCCAACTCGTTTTTTCACGGTGATCCACAGGCTGATTGAAGCGATTTAATTGCGTATTCTCATTTAAAGCTATCTCCGACGTCAAATGCTTAAGGTCTCCTCCAATAGGAGTTGGGTTAGGCAAACAATGAGGGCTATCTAATTTTATGAGTTCTCGCTCTGATGAAATTAAGGGTAGGTAATATTGGTCAGGATATTTAATTGTCTGCGCCGCATTATTAATTAGCATATCCAACTGCTTAAATTTTCTACCAACATATCTAACAAATTGCTCAATTTCCTTTAGCATGCGTAGATCCAAACCATAAATTTTTAACCGGTTTTTCCACACATCAAAATCAGCCTCATTCTTATATTGTTCAAGAGCCAGAGCAGGGAATCGTGACGTACCGATTACGTCGGCACCACTCCGCAGAAGCTTCAATACTGTTGCGTAACCAACTTTTACTCGGCAACCCGTTACCACCGCAGTCATGCCTGAAAGGTCTTTATCAATGCTCCGTTTTTCATAATTAAAAGCAGCACAAGCAGGACAGATTCTATTATAAAAAAAGTGTGCCAAATGGTAGGTGGTATTACAGCAGTAGCAATTTTTAGGTAAGTTAAGCGGCTTCAATTGCCGCTCCTCCAAGTCATCGTCCTCTGAAGAGTAGACACTAGTTCCGGCTAACGCATTAGATACAATGACCGACTCCTTTTGTATAACTAAATCCGCCTCAGTTTTTTCCGCATAAGACCTTTTACGATTCTCTTTACGCGCTTTTTTTACTATTTTTTGTAGCAAAGACTTCAAGACATCATTGTCAGGATTGTTTAAAGGGTCCTCTTTGAGTGAGCTCAATACTTTTATACATGCTTTCCACTCAGACTCTGTAAATGGAAATTTTTTTTCAAAATCAGACATTCAACACACCTAACTCAAAGCGAGTTTTCCACCCTCTAATAACGCAAACTCATCATAATCATTAGCAAGAAACAAGTTACCAGAGTAAACGCGTTCGGCCTCAAACCGAACTTCATCGATGCTGTTTTTTGAACCATCATTTTTTGAATGATATCGAGCACTAAAATGGGTCAACACTAGGTTTTTAACACCACAACTCTCAGCAAATTTGGCAACTCTCAGGGCGCTAGAGTGCTGTGGACCAGACCCTACTTTTTCTAGTAATTCTTCCGTGTATGTAGATTCATGCACCAATACGTCCGCACTTTGCATAACATCGGACAATAAGCTTGGATCATCGTTGTCACCGGCCACAACGATTCTTTCCGATACAGATTCCACATCTAAATAGTCGGCAACGAAAATAATATTGCCGTCATCAAGGCTAATATCATTTCCTTTTTGAATTTCGCCCCACATAGGCCCTCGGTCTATTCCGTCAGTAAGCAACTTATCTCTATTCAATGTTCGCTTACTAGAGCTAGCATCAAAGCAAAAAGCGTGCGATGGCACTCTATGTGAAAGTTCTATTGCAGTGACACTAACATCTTCAACCTCATACCCGTTCTTCGAATTGGTCTCAACGAACTTCACTTCATAAGGCAAATGTAGATCAGTCGAATCCTTAACAGCATAGAACATCTTCTCTACTTCTTTTGGCGCAACAATTAGTAAGGGTTCTTTTCGACCTGACATGCCGGCGCTTGCTAGTAACCCTGGGAGCCCATAACAATGATCACCATGAACATGGGTAATGCAGATCGCCTTTAGCGACGACAAAGATAATGGGGAGTTTAAAATCTGATGCTGCGTTCCTTCGCCACAGTCAACCAGCACCCAAGATTTCGGTTCGGGTAGCGTTACCGCGATACCCGATACGTTTCTTTCCTTAGTTGGAACACCAGAAGATGTTCCTAAAAAATATAGTCCTAACATTCTTAGTATTGAGCGCGCTCATGCCTAATATTACATTGATTCGTACTATGCTCATTATTACAAACAATCGTACACAAGCGAACATGATCTTATCTAAAACTCATGCATTTTAAATTATCAATCTACCCACTCTATCTGATAATCCAATTTCAACAGAACAACCCGAATTGAAAGCTATAAAATCATTTTGTATTCCATCAGAGAACATGACTCCATTTTCAGGCATCAATGACTCAAGGCTCAACGGGTTGTCATTATTAATCGAACCAAACACTAGATCGGTGCCTGTGGTATTACTTGGGAAAGGCTCTCTTACCGCGAACTGAACGCTCTTTGTATCCCACGCGAAGCCATGGGCTAATTCGTGTTCACTTAGGCCTGACACGCCCATTGCTCCGGCTAGAATGGATTGAAACCAACCAGTTGAGCCAAACCCCGTTGAGATAATAATTCCTGAGGACGAGTGGCATTCGCTTTGCCCATTCCAGTGAATGTTGTAGCGGGCTGAGGTGTGAGATTTAGGCCCAATAAAAAGATCATTCACGCCTAACATGACCTGGCCGTCGTTAGTTCGCGCTTCTACGAAGGTGATGGTTTTGCTATCCGCAATATCGGCCATTGTTTTTAACGCGACGTCTTTTAGGTTGCCAACCTCAAACGGCAGCAGCTTGCCATCCCATCTATCTGGGTCTGGGTTGATTGCTATTACCGGGTTGCCATCTAAGTACTTCAGGGCATTGGCTACCAAACCGTCTTGCCCGATTATCACTACAACATCTTCTGCAGAGAACTGGTAGTTAGGCAGAAAACTGCGCTCAATCTTTTGCAAACGGCCTAGCGGTTTCAAGATTCGCTCGGCCTCGTCCAAACGCTTTTGATAGAGATCGTGTTCCGCTAAGTAGTCACTCACATCGGCATTGCTGTGCTCTAAATAAAACTTAGCCTGCGGCCATGTGTTAAAGCGTTCAATCAGTTCTAGTAACCGCGTTTTGCGAGTTACAAGAACAAATCGCTTACCCTGAGTGCTCATTTTGCCGGCCTTTGCGCTCGCGGCTCTCTTACGGCTTTTTTCATCATATTGCCGAACAATTCTGGCGTGATATTGAGCTCGCCAATTTTGCCCGCGTTTTGAGCGAGAGATTCAAAGGCCATCGCCATTAGCTGCTCCGGGTTCATGTTCGCCAACGCCATTGCTTTAAGGTTCTCAACGGGTAGCGCTTTGAAAGCTTCCATTTTTGCCGTAACCGCATAGGCTTCGGTATCCGCCTCTTGCTTTCTATTATCAGATTGCAATGCAACCAAGCTTTGGCGTTGAGTCTCACGGTCGATATTCGCTTGCACTCGCTCGGCATCAGTCTTTGCTTTACCGCGTAAAATCTCGCGCTCGTTCTCAACTCGAGACTCGGCAATCTCTTGCTCTTTTTGTTGAACAGACAAGTCAGTTTGCAGCTCGGCTTCTTTGATCAAGCGCTCTTGTTCCACCGCAGACTTTCTACGACCATAAACAGCATCGTCCGCTTCTTGTAAAATCAATTCACGCGCTTCGGCCTCCAGTGCTCTTGCGGTTTCTGGGTCAGCTGAGATTCTACCAACAATAGTATTCAACACCTCGATGCCCATTGCCTCAACCGCCACATCACTCGCTAATTCTTGCTGAATCAGCTGCGCTATCTTTGTGTTGATCACGAACGCATCTCGCAGCTTGGTTTTCTGTACCTCATTCTGAACAATGTTCTGCGCAGAACGCACAATGCGGTCGTTCAATTTTAGCGGGTCTTCAGAAAGATAGCTCACACCGTCTTTCTTCAAGTTGAAGTTCAGAATCTCAGCAATCGCTTCAGGGTTTGCCACCCGAAATGTGATTTGACCCTGCACTTTAACCGCCTGAAAATCATCCGTCTGTAAGTTGAAGATGAATGGCGCTTCCTGCGCATTCATCGGCACAGCCGCAATTGAAGTCGTCGCAGCATTGTAGAAAAAGCTTAAGCCTTTACCTTGGCTTCTGTTTTTTCCGTTAACGGTTTTAACAACGAAAGTTGTTGGTTCTGCTTTGTAGTATCTAATTCCAAACATTTTTGTCTCCGTGAAATCATTTATTTCCAATATAATGTCTCTGTGACAATATAAAGTCAACAAATAAGGGTCACAAAGACAATACTTATGAAGCCATAAATGCTAAGACCTGTAAATTGATCATATTGACCGAGGAGACTTATAGCGCTAGAAGGCAATTTTATACTGACCTCGATTGTTTACGAAACAGTTTATATCAGCGCGTCGAACGCGTCCTGAGCGTGTTTCAGGGGTGAGATGGAACACATCAGCAAAATAGCCACGTATATTCCTGCAGTACCTGCACCGTTATTATGCGAATCTAGCTTTTCTAATACTTTACAAACCGTTACCCTAAACAATCGGAGAAACAATATTTACAAAACTATGTCCAGTAGCTTTTTTTATCTTCAAGTCGAAAAAAATCAAACGAATGCCAGCCTTTTAGACAGCTTAGAAAAATTTTCAGATCTGCAAACTAAACAAATGTACGTGCTAGATCGGCCGCTCGGCGATAGTAAATACGACTATGCTTGTGAAACTGGCCTAGTCTTATTAATTCCTAACCACAAAATAATTTTTCTTCAGCTTGATGACTTTGATGACTCGTTCGATGACTATGTAGACGAGTTCATTGAGGATCTAGGCTACATTTCTAACAAATATCGATACAAGGAAGTTTTAGGACGCCCTAAAGCTTGGAAAAATAGTCTAACAACCACCTTTAAGGTTAGTGAGCTAGAAGGGGATATCAAAAGCATGTTGGATCGCAGCGAAGTATCGAGCGACCTACTAAAAAAACAGTGCGAATTGTTGATATCGTTATTAACGGGCAGTATCAATGACATCGATAAAGTGAAAGGAGATGTTCCAGATAACATCTTAGATAAAATTAAACAAAAGATAGTCCTTTTTGACGGTGATCAAACTAGATTTGTCTACCAACGAACGCAGAAAAAACGAATAACAATCCAAGGACTATCGGGCACAGGAAAGACAGAGTTATTGCTGCACAAACTTAAGGAGATTTATTTGAGCTCACCGGACTCACGGATAATGTTTACTTGCCATAACAAAATCCTTGCAGATAGTTTGAGGAGTAGAATTCCTGACTTCTTTACTTTCATGAAAGTTGAAGAACAGATCAAATGGAATGAGCGATTATGGTGCGTAAATGCTTGGGGGTCTCGCTACAAACCCGACTCCGGTGCTTATACTTATATTTGCAATTACTATGACCTTGATTTTTATAGATACCAGCCTGGAACAAGCTTCGAAACAATATGTAAGAGAGCTCTAACAGAATTAAAAGCGAAAAAGGATAAAGGGTTTGCCTTCGACTACATGCTCATTGATGAGAGCCAAGATTTTCCCGATTCATTTTTCGAGCTCTGTGAGGAGGCGACCCGACACTCGATATATATTGCTGGAGATATTTTCCAAAGTATTTTTGATGATAGAGTAATTGCAGAAATACAACCTGACTACCTACTAAGTAAATGCTATAGGACTGACCCTAAAACGCTCATGTTCGCTCACGCACTAGGAATGGGACTATTTGAGACACCTAAGCTTAGGTGGCTAGAAGACAATGAGTGGAAAGCCTGCGGATACATCGTTGACAAAAATGATGAGCACTATAACTTGTCTAGAATTCCACTTAGAAGATTTGAGGATCTACAAGAAGATGGATTTACGAGTATTGAACTGGTAAAAACTGAAAAAGACCTTAACGAAGATGCCGAAATAAAAATACTTCATATAATTCAAGAGATTCAACAGGAAAATCCTACTGTGGGAGCGGAAGATATTGGGGTCATATTTATAGATAATGCCAGACACACATACGACACTGCGGACAGGCTTGAGATTTCAATTCCCAACACATTTGGTTGGAATGTAAACAAGGCTTACGAGACTAAAGAAAAAGTACCTGACACACTTTTCGTCAGTAATAAAAACAATGTGAAAGGCCTTGAATTTCCATTCGTAATTTGTGTCACAAAGAAAATCACAAACTCCAGAAGTTACCGAAACGCATTATATATGATGCTAACTAGGTCTTTTGTTAGAACATACTTAGTGACCTCTCAAGACAGCAATGGCGAATTATTAAAGCCCGTTGAGGAAGGCTTATCTCTTATTAAAGATTCGGGGTTGTTGAAAATTAGTGCACCGAACGAGAATGAGAAACTGGAAATTGTTACTTCGTTTAATTACTCTGAAGAATTCTCTTCTTTCTATGATCTCGTAGAGGATGTCTTCGATGAGTTAGACGTTCTACCTATCTATAGACCTAATCTTCGTGAAGTAATTCAAAAAACTGTGGGGGAATCGTTTGACCGTGATGAAATTTTGGAAGTAGCTGATTTCAATCATGAGAAAATGAACAGGGAGCCTTTCGGCTAAATTAAAGTCATGAAGGAATTTAGTTTTGCTCTCGATCAGAGACTAGTAGATATTTTTTTCGCGCCGATCAGAAGAAAAGAGCAGTCTTTGACGCTACTAATGAAAGCAATAAAGTTAATGCTTATTGGTGACATAATCGACTCATCACGAAAAAAAGGTGAATTGGTACTAGTAGTATCGAAGATGAATCGACTATTCTTTTTTTCGGATAACAAGAAGTTCACACTCGGATTTCCTTTTTCGGTAACTGAGTCGGAAGACGGCCTCCAATTTGAATCAAAATTTATTGCAAATGTTGATAGCCGACTGACATCTGAAGTTTTAAACGTTCTTTCACAAGAAAGATTATTTGAAAACTCATGTTCATTAGAATTTTCCGAATCACTAGTTGATGTTGAAGACTACCACGATCAATTTATGCCATTTCTATTAGACCTTCTGATGTACGAAGATGGCTACCTTCGGCATGATAAAGATGAGGAAAACTGCAATGGTGACATACACCCTCTTTTTCACTTTGATTTTTTCTATTCATCGATTTCTACCTGTAAATTCGGCACGGACTCACACGTACAAGAAAGAGATATGATCGATCTCTTGAAAACAGAAACAAACTGTCATTATCTGGGTAAACGTTAGAAAACCTTTAACTTTCGAAGGAAATATGACGGCAAGTCTTGCCTTTTGCTATAGCTAGACATTGAGTGTTAAATATTCAACAGGTACTTCATCAACCAACCAAACATCATTCTCAGTCATAAAAAACTCAAGGCCATGCTCATGCATCAACTTACTATCAACCTTAAGTAACACTGGTTTTCCATAACGCGCGCCTACACTAAGCGCAGTCTTTTGAGTTTCACTTAAATGCACATGATGCCTCTGTTGCTTTTTAAGACCTTGCCTAAAAATTGAATCTAGAAATCGTTCAGCCGTTCCGTGTAATAAAACGTCAGGTGGTGTCATCGGCTCTAACTCTAGTTTAACGTTGACAGAGTGCCCTTGATTCGCTTTTATTCTTAATCCGTCGTCACTTACCAAGAAACGCTTCTTGTCATTGCTTGCGACTACGGTGTCTATCAATTCTTTTGTGAGCTTAAACTTTCTAGTTTTTCCAATTAGCTCGTTTATGTTTGCCCAGCCTTCGTCACTCAACTCTAGACCAATTGAGTCTGGTTGATGACGAAGGATGAAGCTTAGGTATTTCGATATTTTCTTTAAATCCATATTTTTATTTCCATTTTCTAGCGGATAAATCACAGCTAGACATTTAGGTTTAGCGCTTGCTCTTCACTAATAGGAAAGCAATATTCGCTTGGTGTTATTAGTTTGTGCAACTCATTGCGTTGTACAAATTCTCTTTGAGCGCTTACGAAATCTGAGATGTCTACAATATTGAGAATGCCCTCGCCAGAAAATGGTTCAAGGAAATCTTTGCGTAGGCCTAGCTGAATCGCTTTACGCTCTTGCTTTGCCCCGTGAGGATCATGATCAGGGTCCCATTGCAGCCGAACATTCGTTGCGGCTATTTGCTTATCCCATTCATCTTTAGGCATACCATGCACATTCGTTGACGGGTGCGCAGAACTGAGAATCTTCTCAAAGTAATCTCGTTTTAGGTAGAGCGCTAACGTTATCTCTTGCCCCACCTTTGTGCCCCAGCCTGATCTGTACATCATCCATAAGAAGTTTGTTTTGATCCAGCTCATACGACTAAAGCTGAAGTCGCCGCCGAAGTATTGATTCTCGGCGGCGAACTTGCCGATACTGGGCCTGTAGGCTTGATAGGCAACTACGTACTCATCTGTGTACTGTGCCAGTATATGTTTGCCACTTTGTGGCCATTCCTTTAGTTGTTCTAAATAGTTTTTTGTTTTTAATTCCATTTCTTATTTTATTAAATGTCGAGACTTAGAGTGGCTTTTTATATTCGCCAATGACCTCTATTTTCCCGACTATGTTTTTGTTTAGTTCTTCGAGCTCACCGGCAGGCACCCACCACTCAGTGTGGTAAGCCGCACCAACTTGCTCAATTTTATAGTTATCGACAAAGCTCTTATTCACTTCGAACTTTGTTACATAGCCAACTCCACTGTCTTTGATGTTCCATTGCGTGGCTATCTCTTTTGCGTATTGCTCGTTAGTCACAGGGTAAAAAATTGGCTGACCAGGCAATCGTGGTGGCCATGCTGTGTACCCTGACTCTTTTACGAGTTTTAGTTCTTCCGGCCCCGTTGGACGGTACATTGTTATTGTTTTCATTTTTCTATCTCTATCTTGTTGTTCGCCTGATAAATTTTATATAGCTGCGTAGCGACACTCTGTATTTCATTTTGTTCTTCTATTCTTGGGAGCATTTCTAACTCTAACTTTTCAGCACCATTAAATGCTCCCCAAATTGCGCAAGACATTGCGGCTATCGTATCTGTGTCGCCACCTAATTTTTTGACGAAGCTCAGTAAGCTGGTAAACGACCATTCCCGGAATGCCATAGCTAGGTAGATTGCCGTAATGCACGATTGCTCTGCAGTAATCTTGTTTCCAAATATCGTTCTAACTTCGCGAACACTCAATTCACTGTTTCTACGTAAGTGATGTTTGCAATGCTCAAGCTTCTCTACAAAAGCATCTAGTTCCGCTATCTCAATAAGACGATCGCCTAACACATCATTGCTCATATCAGATAGTGCGTACGCCGTCGTATACGCAATTAGTAGTGCGCCCTCTATTGCTAGCGGGTTTGAATGCGTGATCTCAGATGATTGAACAACACTTTTCTCAAACTCAGAGCTTGTTGGCGGATAACACATCGCCAAAATTGGGGCACGCATTGCTGCACCATTTCCAAACGAGCCATCTTTATAAATACTCACGTTGGCTTTCTGCCAAGGCATGCCGCTTTCAATTCTTTTAAGTATTTTGCCAGCGCCTGGGCCATAGCCTCGAGACCACCTATAGCTGCTCGAAAATTCCCGCGCTAACTCATCTTGTTTTATGCCGCCCTCCTTAGTAAAGGATCTCGCGATATCCAGTGACATTTGCGTGTCATCAGTAAATCGCATTTCACTAGCTTTGGTGGTGCCAATCATTCTCCAAAGAAGACGCTCAGCGAAACCTCCCTCGTGAGGTGCGCATGTAGCATCACCAAAAGCGAGCCCTAGAAAGCAACCTCTGAATTTATCTTCCACGGCCTCAGACCTATATCTCAGACAGTTTTTTATTCAACTGCTTCTCTACCTTTACATCAAAGCAAACAAAGACCACTCTTTCGATCTCATCAAACTCACGTGAAAACTCGAACACCTCAGATATAGCAATGCCACACGCCTTATCTATCGGAAATCGATATGCACCACAGCTGATTGCCGGAAAGGCAATTGACTTAACATGATTGTCGACTGCCAGCTTTAAGCTCTCTCGGTAACACGAGGCTAGTAGTTCAGGCTCACCTCGATCGCCTCCGTACCACACGGGACCAACTGTATGAATAATATGCTTCGCCGGTAATTGGTAGCCACCTGTTATTTTGGCGGCGCCTGTTTTACAGCCGCCGGCCTTTCGACACTCAGCCAATAAGTCAGAGCCCGCCGCGCGATGGATTGCGCCATCAACACCACCGCCTCCACACATTGCGTTATTCGCTGCGTTTACAATTGCATCTACTTTTAGCTGCGTAATGTCTCCGCTGATTATTTCTATTCTGTTCATCATGTTCTTAGTCATTAGCGTTCTGCAATTGCTCTCGTACTTCCATCAAGGCGAAGCCAAGCAAGTTTTCACCTTTCCATAAATTTGGGTTTTGGGCAGCATCATTATCTTCAGCCAAGCCAATTCCCCAAATCTTATCGACGGGGCTTGCTTCTACCAGCACACGCTTTCCAGTGCTTATAAGAAAAGCCTTTAGTTCGTCGTTGCTCGAAAATTTTGCAAGGTTCGCTTTAACCACCAAATCAAACTTGTTCTCGTTCCAAACAACTTGATCAAAACCTTTCACAGAGCGACCAACCGCTTTAACTGCACCTGGGTTCTTGGCTTGAAGTGCTTTTTCCATCGCATCGGTATCACCAAATAGTTTGGCTTTGCCGTACATCATGCAGTGTTCGGCGGTGGCAAATTGATTTTCACCTTCGTTGAATGGAGACGTATACCACTGACTAAAGCAGCTTTTTGAAACTGTATTGCCTTTAATCTGGTGGCCCCAGAAAAAAAGGTATTTCACTTTCTTGCCGCGGTTTACGTAGTTTACTAATTCTTCTCTTGTTCTTATTTTCATGACGTTCCCTATCACTACAACTATCGTAATGGGTTTCTCTAAATTTATTCTTGTAGCGGTCTCGCGAAGTATGTGTCTCTGTCCGCTTTAGTCGACCTAAACAGCTTCGCGGGCCGCTTACCAGCGATTTTGCTGTTACCTGTTTCTTCCACCATGCCAGCGGTTAATACCCTATTTCTGAAGGCCTTAGCCTGCAATGACCTACCGAGAATCATCTCAAAAACCGTTTGTAACTCAGTTAGCGTGAACTCTTTTGGCATTAGCTCAATCGGCAATGCGGTGT
The DNA here is from genome assembly GCF_040366405.1 of Arenicella sp. 4NH20-0111. Taxonomy (NCBI): domain Bacteria; kingdom Pseudomonadati; phylum Pseudomonadota; class Gammaproteobacteria; order Arenicellales; family Arenicellaceae; genus Arenicella; species Arenicella sp. 4NH20-0111. The sequence continues at coordinate 372,287 of NZ_BAABWF010000003.1, read as the reverse complement.
AGGTAGCCTTTGCATGCAACCTAGTCATCGTTATGTCGATTAAGGCATTGTGATCAAACGCTAACTTCTCTTTCTTGATCTTCGACAACGGCCACCATTGGGTTGGCTTATCGGAATCGTCTAGCTTCACGCGGCTAATATCAACCAAGGCATAGTACAAAACAGTTAAGGACCAACCTCGTGGGTCACGTTTAGGTGAACCGATTGTCTCAACTTGTTCTAAATACCCCGACGCCAAGCCTGTTTTCTCTTTAAGCTTGCGATGCGCCGCCGCTTCGGTGGATTTATCTTTTTTAAGATCGATAAACCCGCCAGGTAATGCCCACTTGCCCTTGCTGGGGTGTTCGTCTCGATGCACTAAAAGCACATTCAACTCACCGTCAATCAAGGAAAAAATAGACATGTCTACGGTGCAAAGTGGCACATCGAAATCATGGATGTCGTAATTTTTTAGAAACTCTTTCTCATTCATAGTCTATTTAGTAGGCGTCAAACTAAGCCAAACATATAAAGTCTGTAAAACAATAAATATATATTGTCATAGAGACATTTAATTGTCAACGACCAAAATTAAGACCATAGGGGTTTTGTATTTCGTATTTTCCAAAATTTTTTGAATTTATTTGAAAATAATTTTTTGAAGAAAAAATACCTAAAGAACCACTCCTTTTTATTGATACTTTCAGCTTAGAAAATCGCTGAACTAGACTCTAACTATTCTTAATAAAATTAGCTTTTAAAAGAGAACGAAAACTAGAATCAAAATTGCTATATCTACTTGTTAATTATAGTTATTATTTTGTTTCTCTAAGTAAATACGTTATTTCTACTCACTAGAATATTTTTCTAAATTTGACTTAAAAATAGACTTTAACTATCCAGTTTTTTTATCGCAAAATAGTCATTAAAAAGCGTCTTCTTAATACTGCGCAAATTTCTATCCAGATAAGAAGCACAAAATCAACTTTGAAAAATTAGTTGTTGACAGAAAAAAAATTCGCGAATAGAGTTCGCCTCATCAACACCGCTGGAACATTTTTTTGCGGTGAATTTTTAAACAAAAAAATTTTAAGCAAAATGAATTTATTATCACTAATACGCCCCACGAACCATGCGCCGATAGCGCAGGACTCGTATCGCCCGGATAGTGGGGAGAGATGCATTTGCTAGGAAGAGATAAGATCTGAATCATTGGATTTATTCGAAAGCCTAGCCTAATCCGCTAGGCTTTTTTTTTACCAGCTCAGTTTTATTTCTGGTCTAGCAAATCGAACAATTAACGAATATGAAAAATTACAGGGTATAGCTCAGTCTGGCCAGAGTCCCCGCCTTGGACGCACAACGCGGTTGCCGAGTATGCCGGTGGTTCAAATCCATCTACCCTGACCAAAATTAAGAAAGTGAAGCAAAATGATTAGTTTATTAAAAACAGCAATAAAGGGACTGCATAGCAGTCTACCCAAATTACATGGGGCGAATTCGCAGGCCGACCTACGCTCGAATTATGAGCTCGAGGATCATATGCATGCTAGGTGAGTAATATTTCGATTATTCGATTTCTACTGAGGCCTAGCAGAAATGTTAGGCCTTTTTTTGAAATTAATTTTTACAACAAAGTATCCGTAGTTTAACTGGAATAGAACGCTGGCCTTTCAAGCCGGAAGATGCGAGTTCGAGTTCGGCACGATGTGCCTCGTCGGATACACCACGGTGTCGTGGCAGATTGGAGATGCACCGGATTGTCTATCCGTTCTAAGAGGGTTCGATTCCCTTCGACACCGCCATAAAATTCGCGACTTGAGCAAGTGAGGTTATTGCGCTGGACTGAAAATCCAGAGAACCAGGTTCGATACCTGGAGGTCGCACCAAGTTAATTGCAGAACCGCAAGTTGATAGGCGGACATCGATTGGTTGTAACGTAAGTAGGACGTTTACCAATCAATTCAGAGGTAGAAAATTCTGGCTCGTTCAATGGAGTGACCCAGATTGATCTTTAGAGATGTGAGTTGATCAAAAGATCAAAAAACGTTTGCCGGGTTACGCCGGCCTGCAATTGAAGGTTGACAAGTTGCCGAGGTAGTACTTCGTACCGAGCCATTGGCAGAGGCGTCTGGCTTAGACCGCACGGGCGGCCCCGCCAGAATGTTGAGAGTTCGAGTCTCTCCCTCAGCACCAACACAAGCTAACTATTCGTTCTGGAGGGCGAATATAGAAATACAGAACTGTTTGGTGTGGCCTTAGCTTAATCGGCAAAAGCCCCTGAATGTGACTCAGGTAGATATGGATTCGAGTTCCATAGGTCACCCCAAACAGTTTTGAAACAGTTTTATTCAGGCGAAGCATGGCAGGTCTATGCGCTCGGCTGTTAACCGAGAGATTAAGGTTCGAGTCCTTACGCCAGAGCCACATACGAGAGGTGGAAAGGTATACACGGCGGGTTCGTAACGAAGTTTTTAAAATCCGCTGCTTCGAAAGAGACATGAGAGTTCAAATTTCTCCTCATGTACCAAAAATGAATAGGCCGTTAGCTTATTGGTAAAAGCTGCCCCCTCATAAGGGGTAGATGAAAGTTCGATTCTTTCACGGCCTACCAAGCTGAGTAAGCATTGCTGGCGATGCAACGGTTTTGTAAGCCGTCCAACAGAGTTCGATTCTTTGCCTCAGCTCCAGATTTATCGGTGTGTAGCTCAACTGGCTAGAGCACCCGGCTTTTAACCGGGAGGTTGTGAGTTCGAGTCTCACCACACCGACCAAGCAGCTAAGCGCAAGGTGCGTCCTCGGCCTTCCAAGCCGTAGAGAGTGGAGTTCGACTCTCCCTAGCTGCTCCAATTTTTTGGTGTTCCGAAAGGATCGACCACGCAGGGCTGGTTCACCTGTAAAAAACGACAGATAGACAGGATTTACAGCCGCGTTGAAAGTAGAAACGTGGCAACTAATCAGATGTGTCATAGGCTTTAGCTAACGCATACAGCCGAGACAGCGTTGCTTAATAGCGCGCCTGAATATATCAGCCTTAAGTTTGATTGATTGCCGGGAGACGTCCCAGTTGGAGTAACGACCAACCTGTAAATCACTGTATATGATTTTTATAAAGTTAATCTTGCTGTCAGCCGTAATGGCTTCAGCAAGGCGTTTTGTAGAGATTACTCGGCTTAAGGACGGGTTCGACAAAATTGTCGGGAGCAATTTTGAACGGCCAGCGGCCGCCTCGAAGAGGTGAGGCACATGGACGTGCCGAGTAGTCCCTCCAAAGCGCACCAGAATTTGGAGATGTGATGTGTGGACATCAGGGTGGCTGTAACCCACCCGCCTCTGTGCAATGTTGGCTGCGTGCCCCTCAATTCGGGTATTCGACTCCTACCATCTCCACCAAATGCGTTTTTTGGGGGTAAGCTGTGGCTCAGCGGGTTTTCTTTGCAAGAAAACTGTCTTCGAGATCGATACTCGATACCTCCACCAGTTTTTACAGGCGAGTAGTCGTGCCGACCGCACTCAACCGGTAGAGCACCAGTCTTTGACACTCAACGCGGTTGTCGGGAGCTTAGTGGTTCAAGCCCACTCTCGCCTGCCAATATTTTTAACGTAACATAGTAAATCAAAATGAGGAATGGAGGATGTTTAGCCAGAAGCAACTAGACGAGATTAAAAATTATCTCGCACACGTAAACGGCCGAGTTTATATCGGCTGTGATAGTGTTCTAAATAGACGGTTTAACCTAAAAACGCAGGCCTATGAAAATTGGGCGCGCTTTGCGATTGTATTGGTCGTTCATATCGACAATAGCCGAGGATGTAAGATCTTCAGTTATGTTGAGAATGAGCGTGTTTACGATGCGAAGATGGGCAAACCAACGCAACGCTTAATGACCGAAGTCTATAAGAGTGTTGATTGCTTCATGGCTCTTAGCGACATTCTTGAAGACCGAGAAGTTGAAATTCACTTAGACGTAAATTCAGATGAGTGTCATGCTTCAAACGCGATCGCTAAACAAGCGATCGGATATGTAAAAGGTATGACCAATCTGGATGCATTGATCAAGCCAAACGCATGGGCTGGTTCGAGTAGCGCTGACCATGTTGTGAGGAAAAAAGAAGCCCATTACAAAGGTGTATTTTAATATATTAATAACCACAGTAGAACACGATCGGTGGATTACAGAATCCGCCGATCGAGTGGCAAATCATAGGTACGTCTGATCTGGCCTTACTTTGATTCGCCTTAACACTTTCAGTAGGTTAAGCTTCAATTCAATGCTTAACTGAGCTCTATTGGTAACTAGAGTTACCGAAACAGTTTACGTCATTCGGCTACGCAAATAGTATTTACTGGGTCACCAAACCCATCTTCGTGATTCAATGTAAGTTTCGTTTCGCTAACATCGACAATTTTACGTTCGTATTCAGCTCTAGACTCTATTTCCTTTCCACTTTGAATCGTCTTATTTGGCTTTAAGAATAGTGTCCTGGCCTGAGATCTCCAGCTTCCTTCCTCTGTGGTCGAGCTAGTCATTACAATCATCTCGCTAACGTAAGTATCATCTGAATTCAACTGAATACGATAGCCGATGTCGAAACCTTCCATATCCAACTTACACTTCCAGCTCTGCGCTAAACTGTCTTCACTGGCGGCAACTTTAAAACTTACCGAACACAGAGCTAAGATAAACGCGGCAAGTAAGACTGACTTTCCTATACTCATAAACCTATCCACACTTACTGTCGCCGCAGTTAAGACACGTCATACACCCATCCATCAACACGACCGCCTTAGTAGAACATTTACTACACACAGTGGCCGAGTCGGGAAACTCACCTTTATCTAGTTTCTTACCATCACTCGCGCCCTGTGCCGCTTCGATTTCAGCTCGCTTTTTAGCAAGAAATTCTTTCTGATGATCATCTAAGTTGTCTGACTTTATCATTCCGATCATTTGCATGTGACGCTCGATGCAGTGACCGATTTCAGCAACAATAGATGGCATAAAAATGCCGCCTGGCTTGAAGTAACCACCTTTTGGATCAAATACAGCTTTAAGTTCTTCAACCATAAACGTGGTATCGCCACCCTTTCGAAACACGGCGGAAATCAACCTCGTCAGCGCCACAACCCACTGGAAATTATCCATGTTTTTTGAGTTGATGAACACTTCAAACGGGCGTCGTTGTTCATGTTCGGTGTCTTCGTTCAGGATGATGTCATTTATAGTGATGTACATCGCGTGTTCAGTTACCGGGGTTTTTACCTTGTAAGTAGAGCCCACCAACATATCTGGACGTTGGACCGACTCGTGCATACGCACGACTTCGGCTTTTTGCATGTGCGCTTCGCTTTCTTCCGGCGTGGCTACGCGCATGGCTTCTACTTCTTCGGTTTTAACTTTAAAACCGGTAATTTTACTTTCGATTTTTTTAACCATGATGAGGTCCTCTTGGGTCGCAATGTCTAGGTAGAAACACTGCCTAATTTGTTCTTTTTTACTTACTTTTTAATGTTTAAGTTGGCCATTTTTCCGTAGGGCTGATGCTGTTGGGCTTGAACGTTCGTACCTCAATACATAACGCCAAGCCCAATCTAACCTAATAACAATCAACGAAAACTTGATCGCAAAACGAAACTAGAACTTTCCGTAATACCCTTCTTTCAGAGCATCAAATAGGTTCGCGGCCGTATGCGTTTCACCGTCATATTCTACTTCTTCGTTGCCTTTAAGCTCCATTGTACTGCCGTCATCCAAGGTGAACTGGTACACAGTGTTTTCCAAATCATCTTCTTTCACCAATACGCCCTGGAAGGCTTCTGGATTAAAGCGGAACGTAGTACAACCTTTTAACCCTTTGTCGTACGCGTACATATAGATGTCTTTGAAATCTTCGTACGGGTAATCAGTGGGCACATTGGCAGTCTTAGAAATACTGGAGTCAACCCATTTTTGCGCTGCGGCTTGAATGTCTACATGCTGTTTAGGCGTGATTGAATCTGAAGTAACAAAGTTAGCAGGCAACTGCTCATCTGGATTATCAGAATATGGCATGGCGTTGGCATTAACCACTTCGCGGTAAGCCAACAATTCATAAGAAAATACGTCTACTTTCTCTTTTGTTTTACGGCCTTCACGAATAACGTTTCTAGCGTAATGGTGAGCAAAGCTTGGCTCGATACCGTTACTTGCATTGTTAGCCATGGACAGTGAGATTGTGCCTGTAGGTGCAATTGAACTATGGTGAGAAAAACGCGCACCCACCTTCGATAGCTCTTCAACTAATTCGGGGTCGATGTCGGCGATCTGCTGCATATAGCGGCTGTACTTAGCATGCAGCTCGGCACCATTCACTGTGTCTCCAATTTCGTAACCATCTTCAATCATCTCAGGTCGTAGACTTAACATCTCTTCGGACACCGTAAAAATTTCATTCATGATGGGCGCCGGCCCCTTTTCCTTAGCTAACTCCAATGCTTGGTTCCAACCGGCCATGGCCATTTCGCGTGCGATGCTTTCAGTAAACTCGACTGAGGCCTCATCACCATACGTCATACCCAACATAGTGGCCGTGGAACCCAACCCCAAAAAGCCCATTCCATGACGGCGTTTACGCTCGATCTCTTTGCGCTGACCTTCCAATGGCAAACCATTAATTTCCACAACATTATCGAGCATTCGCGTAAACACGGAGACAACTTCGCGGTACTTATCCCAATCAAAACGGGCGTCTTCACTGAAAGGATCTAAAACGAATTTCGTTAAATTCACCGAGCCTAATAAGCAGCTACCATACGGAGGTAATGGCTGTTCACCACAAGGATTGGTTGCTCGAATGTTTTCCACAAACCAATTATTGTTTTTGGTATTAACTTCGTCTATTAATATGAAACCAGGCTCAGCAAAATCGTACGTGGACGTCATTATCATGTTCCACAAACGATTGGCAGGTATTGTTTTATACACCTTGCATGCCGTTAGGCCTTGCTCGTTTTTAACGTAGCCGTTGTCAGCAGGATAACGGCGCCAAATAATTTCATTCGAGGTGTACACGTCAATGCCATCTTCTTTGGCTTCTTTCTCTGTGATCGGGAAAGACAACTGCCAATCTGCGTCTTGTTTTACAGCCTCAATGAATTCGGCGGTAATCAATAGCGACAAATTGAACTGGCGTAAACGACCATCTTCACGCTTAGCACGAATAAACTCTTCCACGTCTGGATGGCTCACGTCAAACGTGGCCATTTGAGCACCGCGTCTACCGCCAGCGGACGACACGGTAAAACACATTTTGTCGAATATATCCATGAACGACAATGGGCCTGAAGTGTAAGCGCCAGCCCCAGAAACGTATGCACCTTTAGGACGTAGCGTGGAAAATTCGTAACCGATTCCACAGCCTGCTTTTAGCGTCATGCCGGCTTCGTGGTTTTTATTAAGAATATCATCCATCGAGTCAGTGATGGTGCCGGATACAGTACAGTTAATTGTAGACGTAGCGGGTTTATAAGCTTGTGCTCCAGCATTCGAAATGATTCGTCCAGCCGGCAGCGCGCCATTATCTAAGGCCCACACAAAACGGCCATACCAATGCTCACGCAGCTCATCCGTGGCTTCGACACCGGACAACGCGCTAGCGACGCGTTCAAAAGTGTCATTGGTATTTTCGTCTACAGCGCTACCTGCTTTATCCTTAAGTCTGTACTTTTTGTCCCAAATGTCTTCAGATGTTGATTGAAGACCCATTTGCTTCAGTTTTTTTTCACCGCCCTTGGCTGCGGCAATCGATAGAGGTTGAGTAACAGCGTTGAGTTCTTCAACAGGCTTTCCCATGGCAAGGTTCCTCGAATATTTATTTTGGTTTGGTAGTTTTTATTCTCACTCGACATTCACGACATCACGAATGCTTTATGATCTTTCTTATCCTCAATTTTTAAAGCCAGCTTAAGGATCTGCTGACTGGGCTTAGCACAATTTCCGGAGCCTCTTGACTTAGACCTTGTGTCTTATTTGTAAAGGGCTTGATTTCTGAATCACCGAGTCTGTACTTTGCAACGACGTTCGTTCTGTAAACACTATATGTAGTGCTGTATCGAGTTAGCTTATCTCGATGCTTTCAAAAACATAGAACAAATATCAATCACTTAGCGCAAACAATCATTAAAAACGCGACTATTACTTGAATAGTTCACTTTCTTATGATTTGACCGACCCCCTTAAAACCACTATATATTGTGGTTTGGTATTAAGCGAACCCAAAGATAATGGGTGGAACGAAAAATCGCAAGCGGTTTATTCAGTTTATATTGAAGAATTTGGCTTGCTAATTTATTGGCCTTCTGAGCGCTTAAAATCAGATGGGTATAGAGTAGTGCAGCGATCATTAGACCTCTCGATTTGGGTTAATTTAGGGTAAATGCTTAACACAACAATAAATGTTATGATTGATGCCTTAAAACAATCTTCACCCTAACCAGCAAAGTAGCCAACCAACACCGACATAACTGAATGCAATTTTTTGATCGACAAACAGTCAAAAAAGGCGACTTAAACACTAAATTGGGTTTTTATGATAAACATTTTTTTGGAGCAAGATGAGCACAAGGAGGGGGCATCGGCACTCAGATTGTCCCTGTTGATACTGTCTAGCTTGTTCCTAGTGTTGGCGACGGCCCCCATTTACTCTCAAACTGAGTTCACCATCCAAGCGGACTCATCTGACCTGAAAGGCGAATACCAGAAAGAGTTGGATAAATGGATGTTAAGAGCCTACGGCGGTGACCGTGACGCACAGTTTAAGGTTGGCGTGCTGTTTGCCAACGATCAGTTTGGGCCACCAGATTTAGAACAATCTTCCTATTGGTATACACAAGCCGCTCGACAAGGCCATGTCTTGGCTCAGTACAATTTGGGCCATCAGCACCTAATGGGGAATGGCGTAAAACGAGATGAAAAGGTCGCAATGCAGTGGTGGTTAAAAGCCGCCGAGCAACAACATGCACTGGCGCAATTTAACGTCGGCAGAGCCTACTATTTAGGCATTGGTTTAAAAAAGGACCTATCACTGGCCAAATTATGGTTTGAGCGCGCATCGCAGAACAACGAACCGAAATCCACCGAGATATTGAAGCAATTAGGCTGGTGGGATGAACGCTCAGTGGCTTCGGTGAGTCAGCCCGTTCCTGCTTCGGTGAATGAGGTTGACCAAGTGATCGAGCTTCCCAAGGAAATCATCAACGTGGCCAACAAACAAGACGACAGTGTGACTGACACTGAGAACAGCACTTCCCCCACAACCTCAGCTGACGAGCAAACCACTTCAGTATCAAGAGAGGCAAGCTGGAAGGTAGACCGAAAAAGTAATGCTTCCGCTAACACGGCTATTACCACGCTAAACAATGAGCCTGAGAAAGACATAACAATTGCCGTCTTTACAGACCCCTCAATTCGTAGCGTTTTAATTACCATGTTGGAGAATGCCGCTGAACTAAAAGTTGTGTCTGAAGACGATAAATGGTCAATTGTAGAGAGCAACAAAGGCTTGCCTGCGTGGGTAAGCAAAAATTTCATCCGCGCCGACGGCGCTCGTGGAGTGGTAACCGGGAATTCAGTAAATGCACGTTCGGTTCCCTTAATAACAAGCGGCAGCATCGTTGGCCGTCTTAATCGAAATGAAACCGTTGCTATCCTAGACTCGCGCGGCGAGTGGTACCGTATTCGTTCTCCAAAGCGGTTCAAAGGATGGGTTAAATCGAATGAACTACTGCTCGCAAGCCCCAATATTAAAAGGCCTACGCCGCCCCTCAATAATCAGGCAACCAGCAAAAAGACGACTATAAATGAGGGTGACCTTCCTCAGTTACAAAGCAACAACAACGACAACGATTGGCTGTTTGGGCAAAACGCAACGCAATACACTCTCCAGCTGGCCAGTTTCAGCGACCCTCTATTACTTACGCGATACGTTAATACACTGTCCTTCAAAGATTCTAAAGATTTAAGACTATTTACTGCTCGTAATGACGAAGGCGTTAACTGGACTTACGTGCTGTATGGAACCTACCCTGATGATGAGACGGCTAAAGACGCCAGACGAGACTTAAATCAAAAACGAGCTTGGGTACGACGATTCGGTATTTTGCAACAGAACCGATGCCTAGGCTGGAAAAAAGAACTTCCCGCCCCCAAACAGTTGAATGAATTTTGCACCTGAATGAGTAATAAAATGGCCTCAAAGGATAACGTAATTTCCCCGTTTCACGGTGATCATGACCATGTTCATTGCCAAGAGAAGGCATTGGAAACCGCTTTGCGTCAATGCAAAGAACAAGGACTAAAGTTGACCACCATTCGTCAGCAGGTGCTGGAGATTATTTGGGCATCCCACAACCCAATTGGAGCCTATGACATACTGCAAAAACTGCAAGAGTCGGGCCATAAACCAGCGCCACCTACGGCTTATAGAGCATTGGAATTTTTAGTTTCGGCTCAATTAGTCCATCGTGTTGAATCACTCAACGCTTACATTGGCTGCCCAGCACCGGAGGCAAACCATCAATGTCAGTTTTACATATGTACTAGCTGCGGACATTTAGCCGAACTGAATAGCCCTGCCGTTGCAAAGGCATTGCAAGCAGGAGCTAAAGAATTGGGCTTTAAAGGTGTGCAACCGATTATAGAAGTGCATGGAGTATGCAAGTCCTGCCAGAAATAAACATCAGTTTATTGGGAGACAAAAGCCTCTCTGTCAAAACAATCAGGGTAGTTTCAAACCTTTAGCTAAGGAGCTTCACCTCAGAGCGCCCTACATCGGACTCTTACTTGGTAGCTGCGCTGATATTTGACCTCATTTCATTGATGACCGATGCATAATCCGATTGATTGAATATTGCTGATCCAGCCACAAATGTATCGGCTCCCAAGGCTGCCAACTCACCAATATTGCTGGCCTTAACCCCGCCGTCAACTTCAAGTCGTATATTGCGCCCAGAAGCGTCAATCAATTTTCGAGCTTCCACTATTTTTTGCTTCACAAAGGGAATAAAAGACTGACCACCAAACCCAGGATTAACGGACATCAATAAAATCATGTCTACCTTTTCAATGGCCCACTCTAGCACCGTGAGTGGTGTGGCTGGATTGAACACCAAACCTGACTTACAACCATGATCCCGAATCAACTGTAAGCTTCGGTCAACATGCTTACTGGCTTCAGGGTGGAACGTAATCATACTGGCGCCAGCTTCAGCAAAATCAGGAATGATCCTATCGACAGGTTCAACCATTAAATGCACGTCAATGGGGGCTGTTACTCCATGATCACGCAAGGCTTTACAAACCATTGGCCCGATCGTTAAATTCGGAACATAGTGGTTATCCATAACGTCGAAATGAACCCAATCAGCGCCATCATTTAAAACTTGATCAACTTCTTCACCAAGTTTGGCAAAATTGGCAGACAGGATGGAAGGAGCTATTACGTAGTCGGTCATTATATTCTCACCAGTTGAGGTAAAAAGTAATGAAGGCCGGAGCAACTTTCTCATTACTTTGAATGTGCGGATTATAACGCTAAAGCTTTAAGCCTGTTAACACTCTTTATTCAATGCAGGCCAGCTCTGCACCATCCAACTAAAACAGTCCTAACTGAGAACCGGGCGTAGGTTTTGCTGGCCAAACTGGAGAGTCGGGCTCTCTCTTTAGAGTAAGATTTGACACAGACACTCCCACGAGGCGAACCGGGCGAGAACCGGCCTGCGTCTTTTTTAACAATTCGGGTAGAACCCCACTGATGTGGTCTTTATCTGAAAAACTTTCCGACAGCGTCTTACTGCGTGTGTTTAGGGTGAAATCAGAGTACTTAACTTTTAGCGTAACTGTTCTTGCATCCATTTTTTTATCAGACAACACGCCATGCACTCGTTCACACAAGCGAAGTAAGGTTTGCCAAATAACACTCTTGTCCACAATATTTTGTTCAAAAGTCGTCTCCGCACCAATCGATTTGCGCACCCTATGAGACCGTACCGGTCGCTCATCGACCCCTCTCGCTATGTTGTAGTAATACGCTCCCGATCGCCCAAAGTAGGCTTGTAACTGTTGCTTATTCAACGCCTTCAAATCGGCGCCAGTAAAAATCCCCAACTTTTGCATCTTCTTTTCGGTGACTTTTCCAACCCCAAAGAATTTCCGAATTTCAAGGCTTTCTATAAATTGCTCCGCTGACTCGGGCCTTATTACGTAAAGGCCGTCAGGCTTATCCATGTCGCTGGCGATCTTGGCCAAAAACTTATTGTAGGAGACGCCAGCGGACGCCACTAAATCAGTCCTGGCCTTAATGTCGCATTTAATCCGCTTAGCCACTTCCGTGGCCGAGCCATACTCCTCCGCCTTTCTCGTTACATCAAGATACGCTTCGTCTAATGATAAGGGTTCAATCGCACTCGAATATTGTTTAAACACCTCGTTAATCTCCAGCGACGCTGCTCGATACGCTTCAAAGCGCGCTGGTACAAAAATGGCGTGTTCGCAAAGTTTTGCAGCGTGCGCGCACGGCATCGCCGAATGCACTCCAAATTGACGGGCTTCGTAACTACAGGCGGCCACAACGCCTCTGCTCTCTGGCTTGCCACCAACGATCACAGGCTTACCGCGCAGTTCAGGGAAATCTCGCTGCTCTACCGACGCGAAAAACGCGTCCATATCTATATGTAAAATTTTTCGCACAACGCTATCTAGCTAGACTCAATTTACGCAAACCTTCATATCTGCCAGTTGATTGGCGTGCGGTCTAACGCTTTCAAATACGTGTTCGCGCGTGAAAAATGTTGGCAACCAAGAAAACCTCTGTGCGCAGACAATGGAGATGGGTGTGACGCCTTTAATATCAAATGACGATCAGTATCAATGACTGAGCCCTTCTTTTGGGCGTAGGCACCCCAAAGCATAAAAACCACCCCAGATTGCTCTCTGTTTACTGAATCGATAATTGCGTCCGTAAAGGTTTCCCAACCCTTGCCTTGATGACTTCCGGCTTCAGCTTGTCTGACCGTTAACACTGAATTCAGCAGCAGGACCCCTTGATCAGCCCAACTCTTTAAAAAGCCATGCGTTGGCACCCTCAGCCCAAGATCACCTGAAAGTTCTTTGTAAATATTCCTAAGAGACGGTGGAACCTTTTCACCTTGAGGCACACTAAAGCTCAGACCATGAGCCTGATTAGGGCCATGATAAGGATCCTGCCCCAGAATCACCACCTTAACCGTTTCCAAAGCCGTCATATTAAGGGCCGCGAAAACTTGATTCTCAGCAGGGTAAATCGTTTTACCGGACTTTCTTTCCGCATCGATGAATGCAATCAGAGACTGCATGTAATCTTTCTTAAGCTCATTGGATAGCTGAGACAGCCAACTTGGGTGTAAATTCAATTCGGATTCCATCATAAAAGAGCCATGGCAAAATTTTGCCTGCTTCTTGTCATAAGTTAAGCGATATAGATTACTAAAAAGCAAGGTTATCGGCGCTAAGAGAGTTTGTGTTATTTACAACAAACCTGCTCAAAATCACAGCCACATTGAGATAACGAGAAGAGCTTATCGCAAGCAAACTCTAAACTAAATGCAATACTCGTTAATTTTGGGTTACCGAAGGTTAAAGCTTATTCAAGCGAAGCGACTTTTGTCTAGACTTCATTTCGTCGGCCCTACCCTACCCAACTGTGTCGACGTTTTATTAACCAATAGAATCGAGGAATTACCATGATTTCTACAAAAAACGTTTTACCCAACTTTTTGAAAACCGTTTTATTTGCGGCCATTGCGGCAACCAGTATTTCTACTTTCGCAGGCCACCATGAAAAAGGCGAAAAGATCGGCGAACTAAAAGACATGAAGAAAAAAACAACCATGTTGAAAAAAGATGAAATGAAATCATCCATCTCGGAAGAAGCCGGCGATGTGAAATCCGATGTAATGCATGAAAAAGACAAGGTTTCGGAAGAAGCCGAGGCGATTAAAGCCGAAGCACCTGAAGGCTAACCCCCCTTAGCCTACATTAGGTGATTCAAGAGGAGCTCGATAAAACGAGCTCCTTTTTTATGCTTGAGTGTTTCTCAAAGAGCCTAATTTGTATCACCCAAAATCCACATTTTGTGTTAAAACGAAAGCTTAGAATACCCAAACTACTAACCACACCACTCACTTTGTTTCGGAGAAACACATGATCCAAGTCGGCGACGCTATTCCCAATGCTAATATCACAGTAATTGATCAAAGCGGTCAAGAAACACTAAACTCGACGCAGTTTTTCAAAAACAAAAAGGTCGTCCTTTTTGCGCTTCCAGGTGCTTTTACACCCACATGTTCGGAGGCGCACCTTCCTGGCTACGTCGTGAACTACGACGCAATCGTATCCAAAGGCGTTGACGCAGTCGCTTGCTTATCTGTCAATGACTCGTTCGTGATGAAAGCATGGCAAGAACAACAAAATGCAGAACACATTACCATGATTGCTGACGGTGGCGGTGCGCTAACCAAAGCCATGGACTTAGTGTTAGACACATCTGATTTTGGCGGCGTCAGATCTCAGCGCTATTCGATGATCGTCGATAACGGCAACATCATTCAACTGAACGTGGAAGCGCCAAACAGTTTTGAAGTCAGTGACTCAGAAACGGTTTTAACCCAGCTGTAATGTCATAAAAAGAGCTAGGCGAAGCCGCCCAGCTCTTTTACGGCAATCTCTCGCCAACTAAAATGGTTGTGGATATTGCTTAATAACCGTATCGATGTCTGATAGCACCTCGTCGCTCAACGCAACGTCGTATGCATCGAGGTCTTCTTTTAGTTGCTCCATTGACGTGGCACCAATGATGGATGACGTCACGCCCGTCAATTGATATACCCATGCCAAGCACATTTGAGTCAACGACAAACCATGCTTGTCAGCCACGGCTTTATATTCCGCAATCGCTGCATGAGAATGAGAAGTGTCACGGAAGATTCCATTTCGTTGCACCATCGTCCAACGAGCGCCTTCTGGCTTTTGACCATTTGCATACTTACCTGATAGCGCTCCGCCCGCCAACGGAGACCATGGTAAATAAGCTAAATCATTATTGATGCAGCTTTCGATCAAATAGGGCCAATCTTTTAAGTGCAACAGACTGAATTCATTTTGAATCGAAACCATCTTAGGGAGGTCGTGTTTCTCAGCCAGGTGACGATATTCACCAATCCCCCATGGCGTCTCATTTGAGAGGCCACATTCACGTATCTTTCCAGATTGTACCGCTACCTTCAATGCCTCTAGCACACTTAGCATGTTGTCGCGTTCTTGCTCTATATTGTTGCTACTTGGGTCGATTGCAGCAGGCCAGTGCTTGGAAAAATGCGGCGTCGTGCGGTTCGGCCAATGAAGCTGATACAAGTCAATATAATCAGTCTGCAAGCGTTTCAATGAGCCATCAATGCTACTCATAATTACATCTGCCGTGATGGGGCCAGCCCCACGAATCCAAGGAATTCCGGCACCCGCGATCTTAGTAGCCAATATTAGGTCTTCGCGCTTGCCTGGGTTTGCTGCGAACCAATTACCAATATACGTTTCAGTTAGCCCAGATGTTTCTTTGGAAGGCGGTACCGCGTACATTTCGGCTGTGTCAATAAAGTTTATTTGACGCTCATTAACAGCATAATCTAGCTGCTCAAATGCCTCCTCCTGTGAGTTTTGTTGTCCCCAAGTCATGCTGCCTAAGCATATTTCGCTGACTTGAATGTCGCTACTGCCTAATTTTACGGTTTTCATGCGTTAAAATAATCTATGTTGGTTAGTTACTCAGGCTCATAGTCCCAAATACGTAATTGTTTTAGCAGCGGAAAATACACCGCTAATTTTATCGGCCTGTCGTCAACGCGGCTCATCAATTGACCGTACCTCATCAACTGCTTACGGTGCCGATCTCGCACTTGCAGATCAGCGAAACGTTCAACGTCTTCGTTCTGAGTCATGGTGGATTTGTAATCCACAATCCAGCGTACATTCTGACTGTCAACGAAGGTGCGGTCAATTCGGTATTTTTTAACAACCCCTGCCTCCAAAGTAGACAGCGAATACTCATTTTGCTCAATCGGATGATTTAAGAAAATAAACCTAGCTTGCTCGTCGTGCTGAATATGGTTAACGGCGGTAATGAGTCGCCTGAGGGCATACTCAATACGGTCGTCTGCCACTCTTAATGCCAACAACTCACTTCGCCATCGACGCTTAAGATCGTCATCAACCACGACCTTTAATATATTCACTCCCGCAAATTGCAAGAACTCATGCAAAATTATTCCGACTGCCGTCGCCACCTCCGTCGCCCAATCGTAATCTACTTCTGGCTCAGATAATGCTTGATCGGTAGCGTTTAGTTGGCCTAAAGGTTGCCACACTATGTCTTGCCTTAAAGCAGGCTGATAGTCGTGAGATAAACGCTTTAATGTTTGATTGAGGCCAACCGCCTTACTCGGCACAGCATCCTGTCCAACTTCAGATAAAACACCTTCCTCAAAACTAAATTTCGACTCCAGTACCGGCCACACGGAAGCTAACATACTGGTTTTCACAGGAGGGTTGACGTCACCCAACTTGTCGTTAAATTTGGCATTCGCAATTAAGACTAATTTTTTCTCGGCCCTGGTACATGCAACGTACATTAACCGCATGACCTCATTGGCCGCTCTCTTGCCGTCCAGTTTACGAAGATAGTCATAATGCGAGCCTTGCTCTGCATTAAACAACAAAGGAGCCAACAGCAAGTTGGCTTGTCCATTCATTCCTTGATGCTCAGCCCACATCAAAATTTCTCGATCATCGGTTTTTGGCCGATTAGCAAGCCCTGGCAGTATCACTGTGTGATATTGAAGTCCCTTTGATTTATGAATGGTGCTCACCACAACGCGCGGCTTATCATCCATCCCCCCGGTGGCACGCATTTTTTCAAGCCCCGTATCGAGTTCCTTTTGAGTTGGCAAGTCGCCGCCTCTTTGAAGACGGCTGAGTAGCTCAAAGTATTGCTCTATGTCTTCCTCCTTGGTAGCTCCCAATGTCTCCTGCCCACCCAAAAGGCACCATGTCCAGCGTGTGAGGCTTCCAAGATCAACCTGCTGATGTTGCTGTAAAGCAGCGCTCATAATACCCACAAACCTTAAAAGACGTTTACGGCTATCATCCCGCAATGATCGATGCTTTTTCTGATCCTTGAGCTGCTGCCAAAGACTCTCGCCTTGATGACTCGCGAAGATATGAATTTCACGTAAAGTCAAACCGCACCACGGCCCCCTTAACAAAGCCAGCCAAGCTATTCTATCGTCATCACGACAAATCGCTTTTGACAAGGCGACCACATCCTTAATCGATTGCTGCTCATGCAAAGGCTGGATATCTACCGCCGTATAGGCGATGTTGTTTTGATCTAAAAGCGGAAGCAAATATTCCAACTGTGGCCGTGTGCGTACCAAAATTGCAATCTGTGAGTCAACTGGAAGATTGACCAAAGAAGACTCAACCGCACTTAATAGACATTGTGCTTCGCGCTCACGATCTGGTGCCAAATAATAGGAGACTGGCGACTGGCCGTCATCGTTCTTTGATGAGTGCGCTTTGGAATACCTAATCGCACCGGTGAGAACAGTATTGGTTTTAGGAAAGCTCTTCTCAAATGTATGATTAAACCAATCAACTAACGATTCTACAGAGCGAAAATTTTGCTCCAGAACCAGAGGGCTAATGTCCAAGTTTTCAAAAACGCCTGTGCTGGAATTTCTGACAACCTGTAAAAACAAGCCCACGTCAGCCTCTCGAAATCGGTAAATAGATTGCATCGGATCACCCACTAAAAACAAGGTTTTTAACGGCGCTTCGAAGGGTTGCCAGCCCATTGTCAGTTTTCTAAGAAGTTCTAATTGGCTGTTCGAGGTATCTTGAAATTCATCCACCAGAATATGATGAATTTGGCCGTCCATCAACAACCCCAAATCAGTCGGGTTATTCAATTCAGACAACGCCAAATTAGCACGCTGAGTCACTTCACTATGATCGCATTCACCAGCAGCTCTGAACCTAAGCTGAAGCCTGATCGCCAACGCCTTTAACACCCTTTCTAAGGCAACCATGCAACGCCAATCCGTATCCGAAAATGAAACATCCGGCAATTGACTCACCTCAAAGAGCTCACTGATAAGCACCATGTCATCTCGATATTCATCGAACAGCTCTTTACATCGAGCTTTATCTTTATGCCCCGCAGGAAAGCCCGTATTTTTATCTGGATTGGCTCTAACTTTATTGCCAGTCTTAACCAGCAAAAACTCAGCAATAGCCTGCCAATGAGCATGCTCGAGCGACGAAACCTCAAAAGTCAGATCAAGATCGACATCACACAAAAATTTCATTTTGAGTGCAGCACGAGGGTTTTCATAGTCTATACGCTGTGATGCTTCACACGCCAAACGGAATAAAGACTCGAGAGACCCTTGACTAAATAATGACTGTAGAATTTCTACATTTTCACTTACTAAGGTCGACCATGCGTCTTCCAACGACGACCTCATTTGAAGTAAATCTTGCTGCACTAAGTGCCGTAACCACTGGTCACGTTTCGCCAACATTGAACCGAACAGACGCCTAACCTTGTCGTAATTAAAGTCCAATTCGTGTAATACAATTTGCAAATCATCACTTAATTCGGCCCCTTCATTTAGAAGTTCGTCTAAGACTTGCTCGACGGCCGCGGCAAAATGTACTTCGGCCGAATCAGTCGTATTTGGGCTATCACCCAATCGGCTAAGCCACGGCATACTTGCAGCCAACCTCGCCGAAAATGCATCGATAGTGAGAATTTGCAATTGATGCGGTGCGTCTAATAACTGCCATCCGTGAAGACCGTCTTTGTCGAGCACTTGCTGCGCCAATTCAAACCCTTGCTGCTCAAAGAGGTCGTCACTCGATTGCCCGCTCTCTGCCGCACGCATCAGCTCCACAATGCGTTCCCTCATTTCCGATCGTGCTTTACGTGTAAAGGTAATTGCGAGAACGTTCTGTGGGTGCTCCACACGAGTTAACAACGTTAAAAAACGATACACCAGAAGGCCAGTCTTTCCTGAACCAGCGGGAGCTTGAACAATAAATGATCGTTCTGGGTTTAACGCCTGCCGCCTTGCCTCTAAATCTATAATCACAACTCATCGTCTCCAGCTATGATCGAAACGGCTTTGCTGTTTTGGCGAAGCTCTTCGATGCGGCAAACTGAACTGAGCTCACAATATTGACACGCCACCTTATCAACAGGATTAACCTCAGCGTTGCCCGCGAGGAAATCTTCCGCTAAGCCGGTGAGAATTTCAGGCCATCGTTCGCGACTTTCTAACCATTCTTGTTCAACCGCGGCTGTACGCTTGTTTCCGATTTGAAAAATATCCACATCGGCGAGTTCCACAAACTTTGATTCTGAACGACGAATTTGACCAAAGGCGATCCCCGCGACTTTGTTCAATTTAGCCTGATCTCTCACCACCGTGTACAACGGCAACTGCGGCTCATTGGGGCGTTCACCCAGCCAGTCTCCGCGTGCCGCAGTGCCGGTCTTGTAGTCAACAATAACGCACTGACCTGCTTCGGTTATATCAACTCGATCGACAATATATTCAAACTTAATGCCAGCCCATTCGGCTTTACTCTTACTTTCGCGCTCCACAACTGAGAAATTGCTGGGCCTGTTTCGCTCCAACTCTAACCACTCGCTAGTCAAATCGATTACCCGTTGACGCTCAAATTGAAGCAGACGAATTTTGTCGCTACTTAACTTATTGCGACTAAGTTCAATCAGTCGTTCAAATGTATTTTCAAGAAACCCAGTTTGCTCAGACGCGTTCATCGCTAACAACGCTTTTTGATCAGGTAATTGCTCCCAAACCAACTCAAGCATTTTGTGAGTCAAATTGCCTCGATCCAAGTGATCCAGCCCAAACTCAGGATCATCCTCAACATCGAAGCCTAGCTGGTGCGTAGCAAATGCCTTAAATGCGCATTGAGATTGATTTTTAAAGATTGATGCACCACCGCGCACCTTCCGAGAAGGAGGCCAAGGAGGACCAACATCGTCTACATATGCTTCCAATATCGACGTCTGCGGTGTGTCCGAACAAACATCCTCAAACTCAATTAACGGTGCCTTAGAAAATTCAGACGTAAATAGAGATGACGCCTGATTGGGTGTTTCCTGATGAGAGACTGTCGTTTCAGCAAAACTGATATAGGATTCTTCAGTCGACGCCAATAGATTGTGCACCACGCGTCGAGCCTGCGCAAAAGAGGCTTGGGCGCTGGCATTGGGATAGCCAGTTGGAAGTAAATGATGATTAGGTATAAACGCATCACCCTTATTCGGCGCAGGATAATCCTGCGTCATACCGGTTAAAAAACAAACCTGAATTTCTTTTCCTAATGCTTCAAGTAAACCTGATATAACGATCGGCGACACCGCTGACTGAGGCAAGAATACTGAGTCTCTGACCAACTGTTGAAAATGGCTCAACGCGCTTTTCATGCCGATGTGGCGCTGCACCGCTCCCAACCCGGAAAACTCTTCTAAGACCCCATCCCAACGTTTCTTTAATTGGTAGGCCAAACTTGAATGTTCGCCTTCCACGGCATAGGCTTGCCAACCCCAACATGACAACCATTGACTAAACACGTCGGCCCATTCTACGAAGGTCAGTGCTTGATAGCCTGTTCGTTCTTTCTGGGCTTTCAGACGTTGATCAATATCGACTCGAAACGCGATCAATTGCTCAATAAAATTAATCAACGTTGGTAGAACGACTTCTACGGACGCTGAATCATTCTCAGCATCACTACATTCGCTAAGCAAAGCTGGCAAAGACTCCAGCGAAACCGAACGAGTCCGTTTTGACCGCAACCATTGATCGAGTACTCTAAACTCATTCCTGAATGTCTGGGTTGAGTTAAAGTAGACCGACCTAAACAGGAATGACAGATCATTAGTGGAAAGCTGGCCTGAGAGCAAACTCATTACACACAAAGCGCTCTCAATCGCAGGCCATTCGTGCAAAGGCTTTCCCAAACTCAGTCGATACACCGAATGATTATTCTGTATTTCTGTTAATGACGCATTCGGGTAGAACACCTTCCTCGCCATTTCTTGAACTTGGCTATACCGATGCTGCAAATCCGGGATCACCACGTGAATGTTTAGATCCTCATTTTGCTCCAAAAGTTGCCTAGCGTTAACAAAGACAGACTCCAATTCCAACTTTGCCGTTTGATATTTTCGAAAGGTTTGCTTAGCTTTTCCGACGCCAGGACCGGCCATACTCACGCTGCAACCTGCGCATTTAGCCGCAGCACTAAACTGTTTTTGAGAAGCGGTAACAAGGTCATAGGCGTACCATACAAACTTCTCAAATGGGTAAGTTAAACGACCGGCCTCAGCCAAACCTACTATTTGCCGCTGCAAACTCGGCTCATCAGCAACACGCCGTTCGAGAAGGCTTTGCAGGTAATCATCCCTCCAAGCTAAAAATTGATCAACGTCGCTGACGTGATCGAGTCTCAAGGCAGATTCATCCCCCGCCCAATCCGACAAAAGCTTATCGCTTCGCATGCACGCACGAACCGTTTGTGGAACGTTGAGCAGGGTTAATTCACTGTGGTTATATTTTGACTTCTCTATCGCTTGAGTCCATAACATCTTTGATTGCTGGTTCCCCAAGACGTTATGCACATCCGGAACTGATGCTCTATTAACCTGCCATAACGTTCGCAACAATTCTGACCACGACACGATATTCGGGGCCTCCCAAACGTCCACGCCTCTTTCGATTTGTTGCACTGCTATCGTTTCATTGAGGTGCGTCGCCAAACTCCCGGTTGGAACGATCACCACGGTAGCTTGGTCTAATTGAAACAGTGATTTTTCATCCATGACCTAAGTTTACCATTGGCTAGATAACGACGGGAATATTGCTCTACTTTTAGCAACAAATCTTCGGACCAACATCCGTCGGTCTATCGCCACTTCACGCAAGGACGATAGGCACAAAAAAAGCGGCCATTGGCCGCTTTTCCTATTTCAGTATATTGCCAGTCTAATTCAACCCTGCCATGTAGGCGGCGAGCTCCTTAATTTGCTGCTCTGATAGGCCGAAAGCAATAGTGGACATGATGCCGTTATAACCAACTCGCTCTCCTTTTTTATAGGCCAACAATGACGACTCAAGATATTGCCTGTGCTGCGCTGACACGCGAGGATAATTCTTCGGGATGCCATGCCCAGCAGGCCCATGACAACTCATGCATGCGGAGATTCCTCGTTCTGCATAGCCACCTCGATAAATAGCTTCACCGGCTTTCGCCCATTCAGCTTCCTCATCCGTCAGCTTAGCTTCCACATTTGGTACAAGCGACGAGTAATAAGCGTCCAAGTCAGCCATGTCCTCATCAGATAATCCCGCAACCTGAGCAGTCATAATCGCATTAGCACGTTCACCTGATTTAAATGCCGCCAATTGAGCCGCAATATAGCCAGGAACTTGGCCAGCAAGGTTTGGGTTCATAGGCAACGCACTGATGCCTTCAACGCCATGACAAGCGGCGCAAACGGCTGACTTAGCCTTACCAGCTTCAGCGTCACCTGCTGCGTGCGCATTGTTAGAAAACAAAACGGCTGCACCGACGATGATCAATAACTTTTTCAACATTGAGGACTCCAATATAAGCCTAAAAGATTGCACTCTCGATTTTCAGGCATCGGAGTGGTTTCAAGTGTGCGGTTTTATATCATTTACAGTGCATATTCTCAAGTTAGGGAGGCGGTTTTAGCAAAATTTAGATTTCTGTTTTTCGAACTAACAATCGGAGGAATCTTAGTTTTAAGACAAAGGAAAGCGCCGATTTTTGTTAGAATGCCAAGATGACATCAGATAAAACTCAGTTGGCTGAGCATGAATCAGCCCTTCCTCTTGCTCTGCGCTCACCGGAATTTATTTTGGGTGCAGCCAAACCTAGCCAATTTCCAGAAGATTCATTGGTGGAAATCGCCTTTGCAGGGCGTTCAAACGTAGGTAAATCAAGCGCCATTAACGCAATATGCAACCGTCGGAAATTAGCCAGAACCAGTAAAGTTCCAGGTCGAACCCAACAAATCAATTTTTTCTCTCTTGGCGAGACGGCTCGACTAGTGGATCTGCCTGGCTATGGATTTGCACAGGTACCGCTAGCCGTGAAGAAAGAATGGGAAGCGACCATCCATAAATATTTGACTGAACGAACAAACTTAATTGTGCTCGTTCTATTGATGGACATTAGACACCCTTTAACCGACCTAGACCGGCAAATGATAAAGTGGGCCAGCGACTCTGAGTTGCCAACGCAGGTGTTACTTACTAAGGCCGATAAATACAAAAGAGGAAAAATCGCCAGCACCGTTCTGCAGGTTGAGAGAGAGCTTGAGTCAATCAAAGGGCAATTTGGCGTAGAGCCATTTTCGTCCTTGAATTTCACTGGAGTCAACGCAATGCGCGGACAAATCAGCGAGTGGGTTGAAGGCACGTAACTTATTTTCACAAAAGCCTAGAAAGTGTCTTGTATTAGCAACACTTTTGATTTATCGTACGCCCACTTGAGAAGTAGAATCGTTATCATTTGATCCATTTCATCATTGTTTTGGTTGACGTAAAGATAGGCGATTTCACGATCTCTGAACGATTTAGGTAAGGTTCCTATCGAGCGTTACTTTTTGCAAGAATTGTCTAGGGCAGGCAGCCCCCCCCCAAACGACATCCCCTTGGAATACCACACACACGGTATTTCGCCTGCTCTAGACATCTTTAATTTTTGCAAACCAAGACTCTCCTGCTTTCCGGAAAAGGCTTTGTGCCACGCACCGCTACCGCGTTTTGACATCAACAATCACCAGAAACTGCCATTTGTATAAGCCACTAGGATTGAAGTAGGCGGCGCTAACTCGCCAGGCTTTAAGCACTAAAATACTTAGATCTATCGGGTTTGCCCGACCTCTTATACGCTATACTCGACCGTATCAATGCATTCGATATAAACACCCTCGAGCAACCATTCAGTTGTTCAAGACTATGTTTAAACATTTGGGGAACATGAAAATTCGTTTTTTAGGTTGCACACTCTTTATTATTCTTGCTCTAAATGGCTGCCACCCTGAGGACGGCAGCAAGCCTGAAGAAAATGACACAAGAAACGAGGCAACGGAAGAAGCCTCAATGATTACTCAAAACCAACCTCAAGACAGTCACACAGAAAACGACAAAGAGATTAACCACTCTCTGATATCGATTGAAAAACAAGATCTTGCTGAAGGCAAATCAAACGAAAGAACTTCAAACGCAGAATCCGCCTTACCAGAACCAAACGCTGAAGCCGACAAACTGATCGAGTCCATCGGATTTGCGGAAAGCGAAGATGCTCTAACCATAGCAGCACCCGATGCAGAGGACATGCCTCCTGCCTGCGCCGACGCTACTTCGCCAGCCTCTGACACGCGCTCGATAAGCGATTCTGAGTTCTGCACCAAGATTGGAAACCGCCTTGCGAGCGTAAGTGAGAAAGCGTGCAAGACCTACAATTTACAGCCCACTGGCTGTAAATCCGTCTTGGGAACCCCTTTAATGCTTAAAGAATTTCCTCCACTAGAAGGCAAGGACCCGCTGGGCAAAGTTCTTCTTATTGGCGGAACTCATGGCGATGAGCTTACATCAGTAAGTGTGGTCTTCCGCTGGATAGGAACTCTTCGTGAATTTCACTCTGGATTATTTCACTGGCGAGTGCTCCCCGTTATGAACCCTGACGGCCTACTCAAACGCTCTGCTGAGCGCACGAACGAAAATGGGGTCGACTTAAATCGCAACCTTCCTTCAACCGATTGGGATAAAAACGCGATTGCTTATTGGCAAAACAAGAACGGAAAAGACCCACGAAAATTTCCCGGTGACCTACCTAACAGTGAGCCTGAAACTCAATGGTTGGTTGATGAAATCAAGCGCTTCAAGCCCGACGCTATTATCGCCGTCCATGCGCCGTACGGGGTCGTGGACTTTGATGCGCAGCAGCTTAACACAGCCCCCAAAAGCCTCGGTAAATTGCATTTAAACTTACTGGGCACTTACCCCGGCTCACTGGGAAACTACGCCGGAATAAATCTCAACATACCGGTTATCACGCTAGAGCTGCCCCACGCTTGGGAAATGCCCAGCGAAAACGATTCGGACAAAATTTGGGAGGATATCGTAAGCTGGCTCAAAAAAAATCTAGGCAACAATAAGAGTTTTTAGTTTTAACAAAACCAACAGTATCGTCCATAGAAAATAGAGTGCCTACCCCTCAAAAAGGATTTTCCATTGCCCGCTGTCTAAACGTTTCCAATATTGTTTTTTTTGTGTTTGCCCTGAGTAGTTATTGCTCAAATAATTCTGCGTATAACTAATGACGAACATGTCTTTTTCGCCTGGGTAAACGAACATTTCGTGGATATCTAAATCAACCTGAATAAAGGTCTTACCTTTATTCACTTTACGCTTAGCGTTAGCCCAACCTTTGAAATTAATGGCACCAAAATTCAGATCTTCTTGAACGTAATGGGACAAGTAAGCTTCAGTATCAATGCTCTCCCAGTCACGTCGCCAACGATCTACCACCGACAGAAACTCGTCTTTTCGCAACAGTAAATCACGACGGTCAACCCAATTAACTTGATCACTCAAGATTACGGGAGTTTTGGCCTCAGCACTCACAAATTGAGCAATATCGAGCAAATCATCGTTGCTCAGCACAAAACAGCCCTCACTGGTCCACGGGGAACGTGCGTACGTGCTTGACGGTGTTCCATGCAACCAAATGCCGTACCCAGTGCGCTTTAAAAAGCGATCAAGGCGATTTGGGTAATTAACCGGAAACGCGCCTTTGCCATACAGATCCGGAAGCCTTTGCCCTTCGATATATCGATTAACATGATAGACACCAATCGGCGTTTTATTATCGCCCTCAACCTGCTTACCATAACCCTGTGAACCAACGGACATGTAGTAGTCTCTTATCAGCTCAGCTTGGCCATCATTGTTCTCATAAACGTACAAACGCCCTTTCTGCATATCAGCCACGAGAACATACGGATGCTCACCAATATCGAGCAACGAGTCAGGAATCCTTTTGTGAGCGGCCTGATCAAAGTTCTTACTGTGCAACCATCGATTCTTGAGCTGATGAGACAGACCCTGAATTTCCTTGGCGGGAAGAGCTGATCCGGCACCAATTTCTGACAAATCGCCGCCCATCCCTTTTAATATGTCAGCACGGAGCAGGTGCCCTATTCGACTTTTAGGAAATCGCTTTAGGTGAACGTTAATCAAATCAAGCGCTTCTTCCAATTTGCCCGATTGAAGCACGGTTAACACGTTAATGATCGTGGGTTCATATTGGTCGTTTGCCTCTAACGCATGCAAACTATTTGATATAGCAACTCCGGTAGCCGAACTTTTATCAGCCATCACATTGTGACTCATCAGCGCCAATGCAAATGCACAAACAATACCGACTGACGTCCGTTCGACAGTGATCATCGACGTTAATTTCACTCGCCTATCCCTCGACTATCAGCGCTTAACAATTCGCTCACGTGTCACCTTGGCATTTGCCCAATCGCCACCATTCGGAACAGAAAAAGTAAGCTGTTTACGAATCGTGTCGTCGAGCGTATTTGAACGATAATGCTGGGTGAAGCTAACATTAAATTTTGCACCATCAACGTCAACACTAAAGTCTCTCACCTTAACCTCAATAAACCGCTTATTGGTCAACCTAACTTGTCTTTGATCGAGCCACTGCTGATGAGTTACCGAATTGTTTGGTCGATACCCAGACTTATAGAAGCTAACATAGCTTTTAACATCTTGAGTTGACCAAGCACGAGCCCAGGCTTTAACGAGAGAAATGGCTATCTCACGGCGCCCATTCATCAATTGGGGTTCTAAGCTCTGGGCCGCTGTTGCTGAAGGCTGCTGAGTAACGACATTACTCGCCACGATGACAGGTGGCTCCGTCGCTTGCTGTGCCTGCTTTACCTGATTTGAAAGATCGGCGTTAGCTAACACTAACTCGTTTATTTTGTTTTGCGAGTCTTGTAACGCGGACTCCTTACTGCCAAGCTCAATCCTTAATTTTGCCACCAAATCACTGTCTGCCAGCTCAGTGATTTTTCGGGATTCATCCAACTGAGCCTTATAAATCCTAGACTGCTCTAAGGCCGTACTCAGCTTTTGATTCAAACTCGATAACTCGACTTCCTGCTCAGAGACAAATGCCTCATTCCTGGCTTTAAATTCAGCTAATTGCGCTTTGACAATCTCAAGCTCCGCGGCACCATCATTTAAAGCAACCGCGTTAGAACGCTGCTCCTCTAATAGCGAGTTAAGCTCGGAAATTTTTCCAGCCTGACTAAAGTCAGTCGATAGAGTGCTAACTTTTGGCAGACTTACTGCTACCTCCGACGCATCAGACGCTTCCAAAGCTTGCCGATAAGACTGTGCTGCTAACGCGCCATGAACTCGCTTAATACTATCAAAAAGAACTTTCGTGCTCTGATTGGCATTGGAAGCTTCGATTAAGGTCTCTCTGGCATCTTCGAGCTCACCAAGCTCAGCTTGCACCGCCGCCAAATTCACGTAGGGTTCAACAAAATTTGGATAATCTTGGGTGAGCAATTTAAACTCTTCGGCGGCCGATTCTCGCTCGCCTGCACTCAAGGTCTCGTTAGCCAATTTAAATCGTGTTTCTAGATCACGACTCTGGGGTTCATTTAACGATTTTCTTTCTATCTGAGCGACACGCGTCTCTTGCTTATCATCGCGTTCATTTGTTGCAACTAACGACCCTGTTACAGCATTAAACCCAACACGCTGAGCGGCCGCAGATTCCGGTATTTCTTCATCTGGTTCACCGCCGGGCCACAACCAGTAAGCAAGCACAACAAGAATCACGACCACCAAGGTTCTAAGAGGTAACTTTCCCATTTACTTTTAGGCCCCTAACCCTGCCCCAATTCCCAGATCACAACAAAACCCTAGGTTATTCTCGAAAACACGGAGTTTAAACCATCTTTGGCCAAAGTGTAGTCTCACAATCACATTTCTCGACTTAGGTCTTAAACACGACAAATTTAGTGTCCCCTGGGTTAATGCGCCTTTGCCCAGTTAATTCCAGAGCCCGCTTCAACCACTAATGGTACATCCAAATTAACAACACCTTCCATAATTTGACAAACATTTGCAGAAACTGAGTCCAGCTCCTCCTCTTTTACCTCAAAAACCAGTTCATCGTGGACCTGCATAATCATTTTAACGTCAGGGCGGCCATGAAAAGTTCGATCAACTTCAATCATTGCCATTTTAATAATGTCGGCAGCAGTACCTTGCATTGGCGCATTAATAGCCGTGCGCTCCGCATATTGTCTCATGTTGTGATTTTTAGAATTAATATCAGGTAAATACAAGCGGCGGCCAAACACCGTCTCCACAAACCCATTGTCTCTCGCAAACTCCCGGGTATGCTCCATATAGTCTTTGACGCCAGGGTAGCGTGCGAAATAGGCATCGATGTAATTTTGCGCCTGTTTACGCTCCACATTAATCTGCTTAGACAAGCCAAAAGCCGACATTCCATAGATTAAACCAAAATTGACGGCTTTTGCGTGTCTGCGTTGCTCGTCCAACACTTCGTCCAGCGGTACGTCAAATATCTCAGCAGCCGTCGCACGGTGAATGTCTAAGCCATTTTTGAATGCATTGACCAACGTATCATCCGCTGATAAGTGAGCCATGATGCGCAATTCGATTTGCGAATAATCCGCCGCCAACACTCTCGAACCGGGCTCCGCGATAAATGCCTCTCTAATGCGACGCCCCTGCGCCGTGCGGATAGGGATGTTCTGCAAATTCGGATCACTGGATGATAAACGCCCCGTTGCAGCTACCGCCTGATGATACGATGTGTGCACACGCCCCGTTTTGGAATTTATCATCACAGGCAATTTATCTGTGTAAGTGGATTTGAGCTTTCCTAAACTCCGGTGCTCTAATATCAGCCTTGGAAGCTCATGCTCAATGGCCAACTCTTGCAACACGTCTTCGGCGGTGGAAGGAGCACCTTTAGGGGTCTTTTTAAGAACAGGCAAACCCAAACGATCGTAAAGTACCTCTTGAATTTGTTTGGGAGAAGCCAAATTAAATTCCCCTCCGGCTAGCTCATAAGCCGTTTGCTCTGCTTTTTGCATGGTCATAGCTAATTCCTGACTCTGCTGCAAGAGCATATTGTCATCGATTAAGACGCCAACATCTTCAATGCGAGACAACACGGAAACCAAAGGCATTTCGATGGTATTGAAAATCCGATGCAAGGCTGGACTAGCCGTTAACTGCTGCATTAATCGATGATGCAGACGGAGTGTCACATCAGCATCTTCCGCCGCATAATGACCGGCTCTATCCAAATCCACTTGATCAAAGGTCAATTGAGACTTGCCTTTGCCGGCCACCTCAGAGAATGGCACCGGCGTATGACCTAAATGCTTTTCAGACAAGACATCCATACTGTGGCGTGAAGCAACACTGTCGATCACATAGGACTCAAGCATGGTATCAAACGCAACCCCCTTTAACTTAACCCCATAGTTGGCAAGAACACTCATATCGTACTTAAGGTTTTGTCCAATTTTAGGTAATTGTGGGTCTTCAAGAAGCGGCTTTAAAGCTTGTAAAACATAATCACGATCTAGCTGACTCGGAGCGCCCATATATGTGTGAGCCACCGGAACGTAAGCGGCAAAACCTGACTCGACCGAAAATGACACCCCGACCAGCTCAGCTTCCTGAGCATTGACTGACGTTGTTTCGGTATCAAACGCGAAACCCTCACTCGCAACCAGTTGCTCTAACCAGCCAGAAAAACTCACCTTATCTAGCACCAAGTCGTACTGGCCAGGCACGTACTCAGGCACAGGCTGATCACTGGAGCTTGTCACGGCCTCGCCCATCTCAGCTAACCATTTTTTGAACTGCAAAGCTTGATATATATCAATCAAGTCCTCTCGCGACGGTTCCTCCTGTCTTAACTCAGCAAGAGGAACCTCCAAGTCCATGTCACATCGAATTGTGACAAGGTCCTTTGAAAGGGGTAATTGAGGCAAAAAGTCGCGTAAATTTTCACCGACTTTCCCTCCTATCTTATCGGCATTCTCAACCACTCCGTCTAGGCTGCCGTACTCTAACAGCCATTTTACGGCTGTTTTAGGGCCAACCTTAGGCACCCCGGGAATATTATCCGATGTATCGCCCATCAACGCTAAGTAATCAATAATCTGATCAGGACGCACACCAAACTTTGACACTACGCCAGCCTCATCCATGATTACCTTTTTCATGGTGTCAATTAGGCTGACTTTATCGTTAACAATCTGAGCAAGATCTTTATCACCGCTAGCAACCAATACACTCTGACCTTGTGAACTGGCATGCTTCGCGTAGGCACCAATGACGTCATCAGCTTCCACACCTGGGGTCGCAACCAACGGAATTCCTAAAGCCTTAACTCCTCGATGAACGAATTCCACCTGACTGCGCAATTCGTCAGGCATTGACGGACGATTAGCCTTATAGTCCGAATACATTTCATGCCGAAAGTTCTTACCTTTAGCATCAAAGATTGCCACGATGTTAGAATTTGGATACTCAAGCATCAAACTCTTTATCATGTTCATAATGCCAAACACCGCCCCGGTAGGCTGTCCATCCTTTGTCTGCATGCGTTTGAGTTGCGGTACGTAGAATGCGCGGTATAAATAAGACGAGCCGTCTATAAGAATGTGCTGTGGTTGATCCATAGTATCCTGAAGGGAATGAAGTTTGGTCTGAACACGTATTGTGGTCATTTTTATATTCTTGCGGCCGATTTTAGTTAGCTATTGAGAGCCGCTGAACTCTATCCGTATGATACCATGATCAAAAATAGACTGGAGAGTTGCCATGAAAACATTAATTCATTTTTGCTCTATGCTGCTGATAAGTTTCTCACTAGCACTCAGCACAGTAATCGCCCAAACAGCACCCCCTCCAACATTCGGCGAGAGCACTAAGGGCGAGCCCGCCATACCCGAAACTGATCAAAATCAAGGTGAATCAAACGCCCAGAGCGCATCCACCGATGACGAGCCGGAAGCCTTATCCAACAACTTATTAGGTGAAGCCACTATCACGGAGTCTCGCAGAGAAAGTGGACAGGTATACAGAATCGAATTGGAGCACTCTTCGGGTAGCAAACAATACATAGAAGAAAATGACTCCGATGGGCAGATCGATTCAAACGGCATCGACCTCGAAGACACGCCGAACCTACCAAAATGGAAGCTGGGCTCTTGGTAAAATATCGTATAGTCTTAGGCGCTTTGGCAGCGCTATCCGTGACCGTTTTGCCAACCATTCAAGCAAAAGAAAGACAGGATCTTAGGCTCTATCGGATTAATAAAGACGGGATCTCAGATCGTTTTTGGTTTACGCGCGGAAAGGCCAGAAAACCTGGTTGCCACAATATTCTAAAGAAATCTCGGCTTCATCGTGCCGTCCAATTTGGATACCCTGCTTGTCACATTTACACCAGCAAGAATTGCACAGCCGACTCTGTGCTTACATTCAAACGAGACGGTGAAGAGGAGGAAACCAGTGTATTACTTGAAGGGTACAGCTGGTTTACCATCAGTGACAACGAGCGGGGCGTTCGAATTAAGAGTTGGCACTGTGGAGAATCTTTGATTGCCGAAGACGTAACACCAGAGGTCGAGTTAAGCGCTGACTAGGCTAAAGCGACGCTATTCGCCAACACTGGCTGAGTTAGACTTATTCTCTAGGGCTACCTACTTCGCGTAGCCCTACAACACCGAGATCCCAAGCTACTTGGTAATGTGCCCTAAAGCGAGATAATCGTGTGATTGCATTTCCTGTAGTCGGCTCATTGTGCGCTTAAATTCAAATTCATTACGACTGCCTGTGTAAAGAGAATCAACAGGCGCATCAGCCGAGATTATTAACTTCACATTGTGGTCATAAAAGACATCAACTAAGTTAATAAAGCGTCTTGCTTGGTCTTCTTTCAAACGGTCCAGCACAGGGACATTCGACAGCAAAATTGAATGAAAGCACATAGCCAATTCGATATAGTCAGCTTGTGATCTTGGGCCGTCGCAAAGGACATCGAAGCTAAACCATATTACGCCATCGGCTCGACGTATTGATTGCAGCTCACGACCTTCAACTTCTATTAGAGCATCGGCTATACCATCGTCTGGCGCTAGGTGCTCAAAGTTATACACCATACCTTCAGTCGCAGAAGCATTATTAGGCGTGAAGTACGTTTCGGCTTTATCTAAAAAGCGTAGCCTATAATCAATCCCGGAATCTATGTTTACTACATCTGTGAACTCATAGAGCATATCAATGGCGGGCATGAACAATTCGCGCTGCAACCCCCCTTTGTACAAGTTTTTGGGTTCAACGTTACTGGTGGCCACTAACGTGACGCCTTCAGCAAAGAGCACTTTCATCAACCTGGCAAGAATAACCGCATCAGCAACATCATGAACCACAAACTCATCGAAACAAAGAACACGTGTTTCTTTGGCTAAACGCTTACCAATGATTACCAACGGATCCTCTTGATCGCGCAACTGCTTTCGGTCAGCGTGCACTCTATGCATAAAACGATGAAAGTGCATTCTCATCTTGTTTTCAAAAGGGAGGCACTCAAAAAACGTATCGACTAGATAGGTTTTTCCTCGCCCAACGCCCCCCCAAAAGTAAAGCCCTTGAATAGGGCGTTTGGGAGCCGCTTTTTTCAACCCAATTTTTGTCAAAAAATTCGCCTCAATTGGCTTAAACTTAACCAGGTCATCATACAGGCGTTGCAAATTATCCACGGCAAGCTTTTGTGCCTCATCTGGCTCAAAATCCGGCTTTATTAGATCTTCCTGGTAACGAGATAAGGGCGTATGAGGCATTAGAACGACTGGATTATCATCACAATTTTGTTAATGTTGTCGCGTGAAGTTTAACTCAAACGCATGCAATCGGCGAATGCATGCTCTGCGATCGAATATGAACCCTAAGCATACACAAACATCCACATTGCTACTCCCCTACAACGGCATTACGCCACAAATACACAAAAGCGCGTTCATTGCGCAAAATGCGACAATCATAGGAGATACTCAAATTGGTGAACACTCGAGTGTTTGGTACGGCTGCGTTGTGCGAGGAGACGTCAACGACATCCGCGTCGGGAAAAGAACTAATATTCAAGACCTGACTATGATTCATTGTGCTGAGCTAGGCCAAGGTACGTATTTGGGTGACGACATTACGGTTGGGCACAGCGCCGTTTTACACGCCTGCACGATTGAAGATAATGCGTTTATCGGCATCCAAGCCTGTGTTATGGATGGGTGCATTGTGGAGCAAGGCGCCATGGTTGCAGCTGGGGCGCTTGTAACCCCCGGGAAGGTTGTAAGGTCGGGAGAAGTGTGGGCAGGTTCACCGGCTAAAAAGCTCAGAGATGTCAACGATCGCGATCTTGAGTTTTTCGAAACCAACCGCCTGCGCTACGTTCGCCTAGCCCAAGAGCACAAAAAACTAACCCTTTGATTCACAATTAGATCTATGTTTCTTTCTCAAAAAACTCCGTTTTACTATATTGCGTGCTTATTCGTGTTTTTCTTTGGCGGATTGTTTCAACCTGGAGATTGGTATGAAGGATTAACACGGGCGCCTTGGAATCCGCCTAATATCGTCTTCCCTATTGCATGGACTGCACTTTACACGCTGATTGCGATAGCAGGCCATCAAGCGGCAAAGTCAAGGGATGTTCGGCTGATTAGCATCTGGTGGGCGCAATTGTTGGTTAATGCAAGCTGGTCTTGGGTATTCTTTCACCAACACTGGGTATTGGTGGGTCTCATTATCCTGATCACTCTGCTGTTTCTAATAGGTTGGTTTATCGTGAGAAGCTACAAACTATCATTAACGTTGCCGGCCTTATTAATGACCCCCTACCTTTTCTGGGTCTGTTTAGCGTGCTCATTAAACCTATACATTTACCTTTACAATTAGCCCCCGCAATACTATTACGAGCAAAAAAAGGGCAGTGGCTCTCGCCACTGCCCTTCGACCTAGTTAAAGCGCGCTAACAACGTAAATCTAGAAGTCAACTTCACTTATTCCCCACCATTTGGCGGTCACCCCCACGCCATTACACCAGTCAAACACGTGGCTTGACACCTTCATAAACGATAGGCTCCCCTCAGATTAGTGCTGGGTAATGAGCTGGTTACCTGCGGTACCTAGCTCAATACATCGAACTATAGAATTGATACCCAGACAAAGAAATACCCCAAATGGGGTAACAGGACGGCTAAATCTAAGAAAATGAAATTTAAATAGACAATTGACTAGCGTCTAGTTTAACTTGTCACGGAAACGTTGTGCTGAGGCGAAATCACCAAGAGCTTCGTGAGCGTTTGCCATTAAATACCAGTTGCGTCTGCGTAAAGTGGCATCCCCGCCAGACAACGCATTAGACTTTGCCGCCAACTGAAGCGCCCCCTTCCACTCTTTTTGCTCAAACTTAATCTCGGCCAAACTCGCCCACAGCGATGCATTTCTGGGTTCTATCCTGAGGGCTCTTTCTAAAGCTCCTGATGCTCCGTCCCAATCCTTTGCTCTTTTTAGCTGTTGAGCAGATGCCAGCAATCGTGAAACCACAGGCGATATTGCACGATTATCGTCAAGCGTTTCGACGTTCAATCTGGGCTCATCAGGCAGCGGCAACGCCTCGCCATCCACCACAGCGCGATCTTCTATCACAGCAGGCTCTTGCGTAGGAACATCAATAGATGATGCACTGATACACCCAGTCAACATGGCGCCCCCTAATATCAGCACAGCAAACCTTGTGCGCTTAAGAGTACTGTGTAGGCATTTAGAGTTGCGACTTTCAGTCATTTTCATCATGTAAGTAATCATCGTATTTAATAGGACTGAGACGACACACCGCTTATTCGGGCCAATCTTCGAATCTTTACCTGGCTATGTTACGCCGAACACCCCCAATCATCCGAATATTTTTTTCCAGAAAGATTTTTTCTTTTTTCTCCTCTGGATCGGTTGTTCCTCACCTGCTGGTTCAAAATGTCGCTGCTCATCTCGACCTTGGTCATACTGCATCCGATGAGCGCAGGATATGTTACTCATTTCCAAAGAGGAAATTAGCATCGGTAACGTTCTGGACAGTTCGCAATCTCCAACCAAAGGATCCTCTGAATAAAACACCTCCTGGGAAACAATTTGCTCACTGTAGCTGAGTTCCAACCTCTGCTGAGGAATGTTTCGCATGATTCTCGACCACACACGGGCCGCCCCGCTCGCACCAGTCAAACCTGTCGGCCGATTATCATCTCGCCCAACCCAAACCACCGTCAAGTAATTACCACTGAACCCTGCAAACCAACTGTCTCTGTAATCGTTGGTTGTGCCGGTTTTTCCCGCCAAGCCGTAATCATACTTAAAACCTGATAACACAGAACGCCCCGTTCCATTTCTCACCACGTCTTGCAAAGCATAGTTAATAAGGTGTGTGTACTCAGACGAAATAGCTTGCTCGATATCCAAGGCATAGCGCGCAAGAGGCACATTTTCTTGACTCAGCACAGATCTGACTGATTTAACTGGCGTTTTGAATCCGCCTGAGGCCAATGTCAAATAAAGCCTACCAACATCTAACACCGTCATTGGAACGGCGCCAAGCAACATAGAAGGCAACTCCCTAATCGGCTTGTCGTGACCAGCTCGCTGAAGCGTGTCCGCCACACGATCTAACCCAAGCTGCATCCCAACATTAACGGTGGCCAAGTTGTACGAATTCGCTAATGCATCTAAAAGCATCACGTCCCCATGCTCGAGTCCATCGTAATTTTTAGGATTCCAGTCAACACTGCCTTTTTGTTTTACCGTGATGGCTTTGTCCTGCACGTAACTCGCCAATGAAAATACCTCAGGTTGCTCAAGCGCAGTAAGAAAAACGAAGGGTTTTAACAGCGACCCAACCGGCCTTTGTGCTTTGAGTGCCCGATTGTATCCGGCAAAGCTTGGGTTTCGATCGCCCAACATTGCCACCACTTCACCATTATCGGTTCGAATCACCACCGCCGCGGTTTGCAATTGGCCTGTCGCCATCTTTCGACTTTTCTCAATCTGCGATAATTCAACCGCAACGGACTGTTCAAGGCTTGACTGAATTCGAGGATCCAAGGTTGTGTGAATTCGAAGCCCCTCGCTATGAAGATCTTCTTGCTGGTATCCGTCCCTTAAGTTTTCCCGCACGTACCCTAGAAAACTGGGATAGGAAAGCGTTGCAGCTCTGCTCGCGTTAGGGCTCAAGCCCAACACCGTTGAACTGGCCACATTAAATTGATGTTGATCTACTTTGCCATCGCTCAACATTGCGCTCAAGACAACATCTCGCTTTTTCACTACGCGCTCAGGACGACGCAGCGGGTTATAACGACTTGGCGCATTATTTATAGCAACCAAAGTCGCTATTTCACTCAAGCTAAGCTCCCCCAAAGGCCTCCCGTAATAGTAGCGGCTAGCCAGTCCGAAACCATGAATAGCGCGATTACCAGCCTGACCAAGATTGACTTCGTTAATGTAAGCCTGCAGTATTTCATCCTTTGTATAGTGAACTTCTAAAAGCACCGCCATGATCATTTCCACGACCTTCCTGCGCACGGTGCGTTCAGAGGAGAGATAGTAGTTCTTTACCAACTGCTGCGTGAGTGAACTGCCACCACCACGCACTCTCCCTGAGGTCAGAGCTTGATAAGCTACCCGAGCCAATCCCTTAAAATTCACGCCAAAATGTGAATAATACTGTCGATCCTCATAAGCAATTAGGGCATCAATCAACGCTTGAGGGACGTCATCGAGATGAACCAATGTGCGATCCTCGTGCTTCATTGGGGACACACTGCCAAACAGCCGTGGTTCCAGTCTCACAATTTCGGTCTCAGTACGATTACCTATGCTATCGATAACATTGATACTCGACACACGGCCATCTCGAATCGAGAGTTTCGTTATTTGCTGCTTTCTGGCCTCATCCCAAAAGCGAAATGCTCGTTGATGGATGGCTAACTCCAGCTTACTCAATCGATATGTCCCCACCCGATTGATCTCATTTGCCTTGAGATAACCAAGCTCCTCAAGCTCGGACTCAACCACCTTCACATCAAACAACTGCCCTACATAGAGCTCCATAGGGCGGGTATAAACGTGAGCTGGCAACGCCCACTTCTGCCCTTCAAATTGCTCTCTTATCTGAACATCTAAATAGGCAGTGTAGCCAATAAAAATAACCAGCAAGACCAAAATAGTCCGCCAAAAAACACCTTTTAAACCTGAACCGACAGTGTGTAACATCCCTTTCGTGCGCGCTGCTACGCCCACCGAACCCCGCTTAGAGGAGCGGCCTTTATTTGCCGATGACCTTTTAGCCGCTTTCTTAGTAACCTTTTTGGAAACTTTCTTGCCCACGACTTTTTTGCGAGTCTTTTTTTTGCTCGCCTTTTTGATGTTTCTGTCAGTCATTTTTCTTCTAGTTTACACTGCGCCTCAATCGCATCGCTGATGGCGATTTAACCACACAATCAGTAAGTCACACAGCAAGGTGACTCTCCTGTAACCACTTAGCCTGTCAAGTTGACCATTCGTCAATTCATTTCATTATAAATCAAAGACTTAATAAACATAACTCAATTATTGCTTTAGTATTAGTTTGACACTAATTCGCCCCGCGAGCTATCATTCGCCAACTATGACGAGGACGTTCCAGTGACAACGACAATTCTAAACACTGAAATAGAACAATATTCTGACTGGCGAGAGCGAGTCAAAGCTGCTGTGCAGGGTCTAAGTAGCTTTTTGAAAAGTAATAATGTCACTGATTTGCGCACTCATCATCAGTTCGAATCTGTGCTTGGGTCGTTAGTGGATGACAACCTATCGGTTGCGTTTGTCGCCGAGTTTTCGCGTGGCAAATCCGAAATGATCAACACGATCTTTTTTGGACACTATAAACGCCGCATTCTTCCCTCCGGTTCGGGAAGAACCACAATGTGCCCTACCGAACTGCTGTACGACCCAAACCGCCCGGCCTCTATTCGGCTGCTGCCGATTGAATCACGTAAGAGTGAACGACCGCTTTTTGAATTAAAAGGCGATGACGATTTGTGGCAAGAAGTTGAATTTAATCCTGACGACGTAGACAGTGTCGCTGATGCTCTGAAAGGCATGACCGACAACAAGCTGGTCAGCAAAGCGTATGCAAAAGAATTAAAATTCGATTTACTTGAAAGTGAAGATGCTGAGATTGGGTTACCCGTCAATGAATATGATGAAGTTGAAATCCCCAGCTGGCGTCACGCAATAATTAATTTACCTCACCCTTTGCTTAAACAAGGGTTGGTCATCCTTGACACTCCAGGGTTAAATGCAATCGGCGCTGAGCCAGAACTGACGATAAATCAATTATCAACCGCACACACAGTAATCTTCATTCTGTCGCATGATACCGGTGTGACCTCCACCGATCTTGAATTGTGGGAGCAGCACCTTGATGGTGCTAAAAAGAAGAAAAAATCCAAAGGCGACGACCAAGGCCTAAACGCTAAAAACCAACGTAAACTCGTAGCCCTGAACAAAATTGATGCCCTCTGGGATGGAATTCGAAGCGAAATTGAAATCCAGAACGAGATTAATGCGCAGGTTACCTCCACCTCTAAAGCTTTGAACTTAGACCGGAACAATATTTTTCCCGTCTCAGCCCAAAAAGGCCTACTTGCAAAGCTAAATAACGACCAAGATCTTTTTCGCCGAAGCAACATTGGTGCGCTGGAAAATGCGATCGCTGAAAAACTGGTTCCCGAGAAACGTAGAATAGTGGTTGATAAGGTACGAGGGTCGCTAGAGAGCATTCTAGAGTCGGCTGGATCAATCATGAATGGCCGATTAAAAGACGTGGATGAGCACGTTGCCGAACTTCGGCAATTGAGCAGCAAGAATACTGACGTTATTTCTCATATCATGTTAAAGGTCCAGGCTGAAAAGTCATCGCTGGAAGTTGATATGCAGCGCTACCAGGCTTTACGCTCGGTCTACGCAAAGGAAACCACCAAACTAGCCCGCGTACTGGCCCCCGAACGTTTAGAAAAATTGATCGCTGTCACGAAACACAACATGGCAAAGTGTGCGACGTCGATAACATTGCAGAAGACTATTTCTAAGTATTTTGAGCGCCTTAATTACTATTTAGACTCCGCCATATCTCAAGCAAATGAAATTGCTGTCATGTCAGAGAGCATTACCCGTGATTTTGAGGCAGACCATGGCATTGCTAACTTTAAAGTCCGACGCTTACGACTTGAACGGTATAAGCAAGACATACAAAGGCTCGAATCAAAGCACAGCAACTTAAAAGAAACTCGCACATTGTTTTTTAGAGAGCAAATGTCCATCACAAACAAGTTTTATGATTCAGTTTGTGCAGCCTCCAGAAAAATATTCAGTCGTGCATTAAAGGATTCAAACACTTGGAACAATAACCTTATGGTGCCGATGGAAACTCACGTTAGAGAACACCATACGCAGCTAAGAAGACGCTTGGAAAGCGTTAAGCGTATCCATCGCGCGTCAGATACTGTCGAAGCGCGCTTATCTGAATTGGGAGTACAGCACGCAACATTGATCCGACAAAATGACGAATTTGTGACACTTCAGAGTAAGCTGTTGGAGCTGCTCGAAGAAGCGGAACAAGCGAATGTGGTGCCCGAAGAAGAAACCAAGGAAAGCGCTGAAATACTATATTGGGAGCACACCACCAAATTCTAAGCACAACATCAGCTCATCAATTTTTAATTATGCGTCAGAATTTGATCCCAAAGCTTATGCTATAGTTGGACGCTTATGGCACCAGCCGAAATATTTTCAACCTATTCCACAATCAGTATGCAAAAAGCTTTGTTAAAAATTGCACTTATCGCAACCAGCGTCTTCATTATTAGCGGATGCTCTTCTCATTATGGTGCGGCCAAAATTTTGTCCCAACCACCCGGCGCCGAAGTCATCAACTTGGATGATGGCACAGTTATCGGCGTTACGCCGCTCACGACGTGGTGGAAAGACTCCAGCGGCAATCGACAATACGTAGCCCTGAGAGTTCGCAAACCAGGGTTTGAAGAAAAAGTGTCTCACTTCTGGCTTAGCATGAGACACAAGTCTCAATCCTCCGCGAAAGAAAACCCTCAATTAGTTGAAATAACTCTCACTGAAAAGTAAAGAAGTTGGCGGATTAGACCAACTTAGATTTTAGGAATTGAATATGAAAAACGTTCGTTTTATCGCTATTGCCAGCCTATCAATGCTGTTAGTTGCATGTGGGTCTAGCAAAAAAAACATCGCCCTGAAAGTGCATTCTGACCCGCTGGGGGCGTACGCGTTGATGCAAGTTAAGTACAAAGGCAAAGAAGACTCTGACTGGATTTACCTTGGACCCACACCCGTTGTTCTTGACAAAAAAATCAGTTT
Organism: Arenicella sp. 4NH20-0111; assembly: GCF_040366405.1. NCBI lineage: Bacteria > Pseudomonadati > Pseudomonadota > Gammaproteobacteria > Arenicellales > Arenicellaceae > Arenicella > Arenicella sp. 4NH20-0111. Next base: position 331,546 of record NZ_BAABWF010000003.1, on the reverse strand, counting down.
TGACGGAGCTTCTAGCGTATCCCTAAAAATGATTAAATCGGGCTACCATGAGCAAGTTCGCACATGGGCAGCAAAAGACTTTTTGAAGGAATACCGACAACAAAAAAAGATCTCTTGGGTTCCAGCGTTGGTAAAGCAATAACCTAATATCTGGCTTGGGGTTAGTGAACTCGATTGGCCACTAACTCAAGACGAGTTTTGGAAGAACCGTCTCTTTTAGAAGGAGCGTCTCGAAGCCCGCACAATATGTAGGCTTAGCGGGCCCTAGAAGGTTTGTTCTTTCTCATTCTCTTCGGCGTATTCAGCGCCGGTTAGCTGAGTGTATTTTAGCTCAAGCTCCCGCTTCGATTCAGTGTGTTCAGGGTCAACCAAGATACAATCAACTGGGCAAACAACGATACACTGCTCCTTTTTGAAATGCCCTACGCACTCGGTGCATTTGCTGGACTCAATTTCGTAGATAAGCTCACCTTGATAGATCGCGTCGTTTGGACACTCTGGCTCGCAAACATCGCAATTAATACACTCATCTGTAATAAACAGTGCCATCGACTCAGCCTCTTATCGATTAGCTTTTTTGTTTAATATCGGCATACTTTTCCGCCAATTTGGTTTCAATATGCTTAGGAACGAAACTACTGATATCGCCACCGTAATACGAGATTTCGCGAACCAACGAGGATGAAATGAAGTAGTTTGACTCTTGTGGTGTCAAAAATATTGTCTCAACGTTGCTATCTAACCGCCTATTTGCGGATGCCAATTGAAACTCATATTCAAAATCTGACACCGCTCTCAAGCCTCGAATGACGAATTTCGCCTTCTTTCTAGCAACAAAGTTCACCAACAAGTCATCGAAACTCTCTACGTGAACGTGAGGTATGTCTTTGACAGCCTTATCAACCATATCCATGCGTTCTGACGCCGTAAACAAAGGGTTTTTACGCGGATTATCCGAAACGGCAATAATCACTTCGTCAAATATTTGCTCTGCTCGCGCCACTAAGTCCAAATGTCCATTGGTAAGTGGATCGAATGTGCCAGGATAAATCGCTATCTTTTTCATGCGCGCAGTATACCCCATCAATCACCAAGTGAGTATAGACGGTAGTTGCTTTGGCCCGCTCTTCCCTCACGATGCAAGGACCATTCATCAGGCACTGCCGGCGCTGACTGCGTAGCATCTTGCTCAATGTAGATGAAACACTCTGGTGCTAGCCACCCGGATTCAGACAAACCAACGATAATACTCTGCAGAACATTCATCGCGAAAGGCGGATCAAGGAATACCAAATCATAGGGAGCCCGAGGCGAACACTTTAAAAATTCAATAGCATCCATGCATTGCACTCTAGCCTGCTCCGAAGACGCGCCCAACACACTCAAATTTCGATCAATGGCACGCGCCGAAGGGCCTGACTTTTCAACAAAATCAACAAATTCGGCCCCTCGTGACAAAGACTCAAGACCTAAAACTCCAGTCCCAGCAAACAAATCCAAACAACGAGCCCCAGAAGTTTCGTACATTAACCAATTAAATAGAGTCTCCCTCACCCTATCAGTTGTTGGCCTCAAGCCTTCAGCATTCAACACTTCCAACCTTCGCCCTCGCCACTGGCCTGAAATAATGCGAATAGAGTTTGATTTAGCACGCTTGTTCATTGTGATTTTGTAGCTAATCCCTACAATATGACTTTAATTAAAGCCTATCAATTTTGTTGGCCAAACCATAACACAAGCTACCCAATGAGTGACACCAATACGCCACCTCAAGATCAAACAAATAACACCGATCAAAACCCCAAGAAAAAAACGGGTCTAGCGCGTTTCTTTTCAAGAAACAAAGATGACGAGCAGAAAAAAGATGCCGCCACTGAAATTCAATCAACACCCGCCACCGTCGAAGAAGGCCTTGATAAAAGTCGCGCTAGCTTATTGGGTAAGATCGGACACGTATTTAAGGGCTCGTTTGACCTAGATGATGACCTTTTCGATGACCTAGAAGAAGCCCTTATTACGAGCGATATTAGTGTGGACGCGAGTATCCGATTGGTTGAAAGTTTACGACAGCGTGTCAAAGAAGATAAAATTCAAGACGCAGAGGGTGTAATCTCGGCCTTGCGCAGGGAAATTGCCACTATGCTCAAGCCCGCCGAGCAAGACTGGGCCGTATTTAACCAAAGACCCTATGTGCTATTGATTGTTGGGGTAAATGGCGTAGGAAAGACCACCACTATTGCCAAAATCGCCAAACAGTTCCAGGATCAGGGCCGTTCAGTGCTGCTCGCCGCCGGCGATACGTTCCGCGCTGCAGCCGTCGAACAATTGCAAGAATGGGGCCGTAGAATGGACATACCTGTGGTGGCTCAAAAACACGGCGCAGACGCTGCGGCAGTGGCACACGACGCGTTAAATTCCGCCATAGTAAAAGGATCTCACGTTCTCATGATTGACACCGCAGGTCGATTGCACACCCAATCAGACTTGATGGAACAATTGCAAAAGATAAATCGTGTACTGGGTAATTTAGACCCATCGATGCCGCATGAAGTCATGCAAATTTTGGATGCGGGCACGGGTCAAAATGCGCTGTCGCAACTAGAGCATTTTCAAAAAGCAGTCGGCGTTAATAGTATTTGTCTAACAAAATTAGATGGGTCAGCAAAAGGCGGCGTCGCGGTATCACTGACCGAAAAGTTTAAACTTCCTATACGTTATATTGGAGTCGGCGAAGGCTATTATGATCTTCGTCCATTCGAAGCCGATGCGTTTGCTGACGCCCTGATACCAGATCTTAACAAATAGAGCATAACTGCCCATCGACCCCATGATTAGATTCAGCCATATCAACAAACGTTACCCCAACGGGCACGAAGCCCTCAAAGACGTAACATTTGATATTGAAGCAGGCGAAATGGTGTTTCTTGCAGGACACTCAGGGGCAGGAAAAAGCACGCTGTTCAAATTATTGACTCGAATTGAACGGCCCACATCAGGTCAATTATTTATAGATCAGCAAAACATTACACGACTCAGCGACTCGAAAACCCCCATGCTGCGTCGTGAGATAGGCGTCATATTCCAAGATCATAAACTGTTGATGGATAGAACGGTGTTCGATAATGTCGCTTTACCTCTAATCGTAATCGGAATGCCTCATGATGAGATCAAAAAGAGGGTCCGCGCAGCCCTCGGCAAGGTAGGCTTAAGCGGCAAAGAAAGCCAAAAACCAATCACCCTATCCGGAGGAGAACAGCAACGAGTAGGTATAGCACGAGCCGTGATAAATCGACCCAACATACTTTTAGCTGACGAACCAACCGGGAATCTAGACGAAGCCTTGTCGAATGAAATAATCGACATTTTTGCCGATTTCAATCAGGTCGGAGTAACGGTCATGATAGCCACTCATGATCTGCGGCAAGTTGAGCGCCTGAACAAGCGAACACTTCACCTTGAACAAGGCGAGCTAATTGGCGATTATCAACGGTCGCCAGTTTCGCAAGGAGGCGACAATGACTAGTTACTTCATACGCCACCTTCAAGTATTTTTCGCCACCCTTGGCGACATGGCCAGATCGCCAGCTGCCACTGTCAATACCGTTTTGATAATCGCAATTTCCATGCTTCTTCCTTGTTTGCTGTATGTGTTTGTGAAGAGCTCAGAGAGCTTGAGTGAAACTTGGCAGGGTCGCCCACAAATATCGGTATTTCTTCAAAAAGACGTAGATGATTCTGCCGCTCAACTAATATTCCAGGAAATTCAACTCCACCCAGATATCGAACTTGCTGAATTTGTCTCACCCGAACAAGCTCTCGAAGAGTTTAGATTGTTGTCAAACAGTGCCACCTATGAGCAAGAGCTCGCCTTTCTTGGCAGCAACCCTCTCCCTCCATCGATCGTGTTAATGCCCAATAAAGCGGCCGCCAGGTCGGCGCCATTGGAAGCATTAAAGAACCAACTTAGCAAAATTGAAGGCATCGAAACAATACGATTGGATCTAGCCTGGACAGAACGTTTCAGCGCCATCCTAGCTGTGATCACAAGAGCAGGCACCCTATTGAGCATTTTACTTGGCTTGGCGCTCGTGCTTATCGTGGGTAACACAATTAAACTGTTGATACACAACAGACGAGATGAGATCGAGATATCAAAACTCGTTGGCGGCACAAACTCCTTCGTACGTCGTCCTTTTTTGTATTATGGAAGCGCTCTCGGATTTTTAGGTGCTTGTACGACCTTATTACTATTATTGGTAACTTCAGGGCTGATTGAAGATCCGCTGTCTACCTTAGCCTCGATGTACCAGCAACAATCGTTGCTTCATAAACTGACTGTTCAAGAAGCAGTTTTCATACTGTTGACCGGCACGCTTTTAGGCTGGCTAGCCGCTAGATGGTCAGTTGCTCTGCATCTGTGGCGAATAAGACCCCAGTAACACGACAAGCGACCAATATAAGCCACCCAACATTAAACGTAGGTAAGGTTTGAAACCAAACAGGCTCCAAACGTATCTAAATATAGGTATGCACTGAAATAAAGCCATATATTTCAGGGTTTTACAGTTATAAAAGTTTTTGATTTACTCAGAAAACAAATTTATTAGCACTCCCAAAGCTAGAGTGCTAATATTATCTACGTAAGCAGCTAAATATGGTTTAGCTGCACAGTTAATAGAGAATCCGATCAAGTAATGATCTATTCCTAGGAGAAAATAAATGAGCAATACAGTACACGCATTGACCTTGCCTCAGGACGCCAATTTATCGGGCTTTTTGAAAGTGGCTAATAGCGCGCCTGTGTTATCAGCAGAGCACGAGGCTCAATTAGCAAGGCAATATCGCGATAACGATGATGTTGATGCTGCCAGAGAACTAGTTCTCTCACAATTACGCCACGTCATCCACGTAGCAAAGGGGTTTACCGGATACGGGTTACCCGTTTCTGATCTTATTCAAGAAGGTAATATCGGCTTGATGAAGGCCGTAAAGAACTTTGACCCAGAGCGCGGCATACGCCTTGTATCCTACGCTGTTCATTGGATTAAGGCTGAAATCTACGAATACGTTCTCAAAAATTGGAAGATCGTAAAAGTCGCCACTACCAAATCTCAACGAAAGTTATTTTTTAACTTACGTAAAGCTCGAAAATCATTGAGTGCAATGACAGAGCAGGAAACTCAAGACCTAGCAAGCAACCTTGATGTACCTGTCAAAACGGTGCGTGAAATGGAATTGAGAATGACGTCATCCGACGTTGCCTTCGATGGCCGAGACTCTGACGATGATGAGTTTTCAACTAGCCCTTCTGCGTACTTACCAGACATGCGCTATAACCCCGAAGAAGTGGTTAGCAAAACACAAACGAGCACCAACAATAAAAGCGCTTTACATAAAGCAATCGCTGGACTTGACGACCGCAGTAAAGACATCCTACAACGCAGATGGCTAAGTGAAGATAAAGCCACCTTACATGAACTTGCTGCAGAGTATGGCGTTTCTGCTGAACGTATCAGGCAGATCGAAAAGCGTGCTATGGAAAAAATGAAAGGACAACTGGTCGCGTAAGGTCTAGTAACTAACTTCAAGCATTGAGTATTAGGCTCTTTCGAAAGAAAGGGCCTTTTTACTGCTTACGATGAAAACAACGTCAAAGTGAAAGCGGGCGCTTTCCCGCTGTTTAAGATAAAAGTAGAATTTACATACCGGCTTTAGAGCAATGAGGAACAAGCATGAGTACTTATGACCTAGTAGTAATTGGTGGCGGATCAGGTGGTGTGAGAGCTGCACGCATCGCAGCAGGACATGGTGCTAAAGTCGCCATTTGCGAGGAGCACCGTTATGGGGGCACTTGCGTTATTCGTGGCTGCGTGCCAAAAAAAATGATGGTTTATGCGTCTCATTTTGCCGAGGAATTTCATGACAGTTCTTTCTATGGCTGGTCAACGACCGTCAACGAGTTTGACTGGGCCGCGTTAATTACAAACAAAGACAAAGAAATCGATCGACTGAACGGAATTTACATTAATCTGCTGAAGAATGCTGGCGTAGAAATACTAGACGGCACAGGAGAGCTGATTGATGCAAATACAGTACAAGTAGGGGATCGAACTCTTCATTCTGACAAAATTCTTCTAGCCACTGGTGGCACCCCCTTTATGCCGAACATCACGGGAATTGAGCATGCAATCAGTTCAAATGAAGTTTTCCATCTAGAACAACAACCGAAATCGGCTGTGGTCGTTGGTGGCGGATACATAGCGGTAGAGTTTGCCGGAATATTTAATGGGATCGGTACAGATACAACTCTCACCTATCGCGGTGATCAAATATTACGTGGGTTTGATAATGACATACGTGAGCACCTCGCCGGAGAAATCACGAAAAAAGGAATCGATCTTCAACTAAATAACAACGTGTCTTCAATCGAACTCACGGAGCACGGTCAAAGGAAAGTAAGCTTTACCAATGGTGATGTAAAAATCGTAGATTGCGTTCTTTTTGCCACTGGGAGAAATCCAGCCACCGATGCCCTACATTTAGATCGCGTTGGCGTTGAGGTCGGCCTTAAGGGAGAAATTGTAGTAGATAAATACTCTCGCACTAATATCGACTCCATTTTTGCAGTTGGAGACGTCACCGATAGAATCGCATTGACTCCGGTCGCAACGATGGAAGGCCATGCCTTCGCTGACACATTTTTCGGAAACAATGAACGAATAGCAGACCACGAAAACGTTCCCTCTGCGGTTTTTTCACAGCCTCCAATAGGTTCCGTTGGGTTAAGCTCCGAGCAGGCTAAAGAACAGTTCAATAATGTCGACACCTATACGTCTGAGTTTAAAATCCTAAAACACACATTAACGGATAATACGGAACGCACAATGATGAAACTCATTGTCGATGCCGACACAGACAAAGTGATAGGCGCACATATGGTTGGTCCTGACGCCGCCGAAATTATGCAAGGCATCGCTATCGCGATTAAAGCAGGAGCAACCAAAGCTGACTTTGATTCAACCGTAGGAATTCATCCAAGTACCGCGGAAGAGTTTTGTACCATGCGAACCAAAGATTAGCCATATAGTAACTCCAAGGCATGCCTATATGAAGTAGGCATGCCTAAGCATTCTTAGACTCTGCAAACCATAATAGTAACCCAATGACAAAATAATGAGATACAGAGAAGGCGAAATACCGAAAGAACAATTAGCTGTCCACGCCAGTGATGACATGTTGATTTTGACCGCTGTACTCGGTGTGTTAATCGGCATTGTGTTATTCATATTGGGCCGCATGGGAAAGCAGATGTGGATGTGGGTCTGGGGAATAGGTCTGATCATATGCAGCGTATATCTCGGGATCTCGATGTACTTTGACCTTACATTATTTGGATACTTCTAACATTCAATGATGGAATTTTGGATTTACTGAACGCCTTAGATTGCTAGCGATCTGATGCGGCCAGGAATGCCCTGATCAACACACGGAAATACAAGCTTTCAACTTCGAAAAAAGGAATGCCTCTAAAAAGAATGGTATTAATGATTTGGAATTGACTATCTACCAATAGGTAGATAAACTTCATCTCAGCAATAAACCCGGCTGGCAAACATATTGCAAGCTTACTTTTTAAATTATCGATGTGAGAAAACTATGATCGGATACACCACTATAGGGTCTAAAGACCTAGAAAAAACCTTGCCCTTTTACGATGAGTTACTCTCGTTGGTTGGCGGAAAACAACTCATGGGATTAGATCGAATAAAGTTTTATGGGTCAGACGAAGGAGGCGCGATGCTAGCAATTTGTACTCCCGCTGATGGCGGAGCACAAAGTTGCGGTAATGGCCAAATGGTCGCCATTCCTGGTGGATCTCCAGAGGGAGCGGACGCTCTGTATCACAAGGCAATTGAGTTAGGTGCAACTTGCGAAGGAGAACCTGGACAAAGACTTCCATTTTTCTATGGCGCGTATGTAAAAGACTTAGACGGCAACAAACTGGCTTTCTATCACATGACGCCAGTTGAAGGTTAAAGAGACCAATAACACGTACAAGCGATCAGTAAGTAGGGTTGCTTGTACGTATAAATTGCCAATCAGACTAACTACTACTTAAATCAACGATCTGTGTCAGACATAGAGAAAACCATCTAGCCCATTGACTCAACAAGACGAGCCTGCTGATTTGCTTTGTCCAAATGATTCGATTTTATCCATACCTTCGCACCCAGCGGACCAGCTACGGCACTTAAAACATCGCCAACAGGTAATCTAACCCAACTGTGTTTTACTAAGCAATCGCGCTCACAAACAAAGCTACCTTCAAGTACCAACGCCTCCAAACCGGCCCTTGGGTCGATTGTGATCTTACTATTTGGTGCCCAGTGCTGAATTGAAACCTCTTCATTGGAATCATTGAATAACGAGACTTTCGATACAGCAGGGTTATTGCTGCTCAAAACAGGCTCCATAGACTGCTCATCTAATCTGACATGAGTTCTGTCTGTTAGATCAAATTGCCACAACTTAACGAAAATGACGCAGCCAAGCTCAGAACCAGGTGTGTGACTCGACTCGGGCGGGTTTCGAATATAGGAGCCTTGAGGGAAATCACCGTGTTCATCCTGAAAAACACCATCCAACACGACGAACTCTTCGCCACCTGTGTGAACATGTGATGAAAACTTACTTCCGGCCGCATACCGAACAATGGTCGTAGCCCGTGCAACCTCGCCTCCTACTCGGTCCAGCGGCCTTCTTGAGACTCCAGGCATCGGCGAATCAACCCAGTCCAATTCTTCACTGTGTACGACAACTCTTTGCTCAAAATCAGCGTTTATCCTCATTTCATTACTCACTGTTTAATTAATCTATCTATCAATAGATAGATTAATTGATTGGATACCTAAGTGTCAAACCTATATGCACAATTGGCTAAATTAGTTCTTCACGGCAAAGCCCGTCCTAAACACCCAAGAACTACCCGATGAAGCTAAAGGAGCAAACTATGAATCAACTCTTTTTGTGCATCCAAGCGTTTCTTCCCTCCTCCGACACGATCCAACAAAATGGCCCCTTCCATTCCAGACATAATCACCCTAGCTAAGGTCTGAGAAGGTAAACTGGTTGATAGTTCGTCTCTGTGCGAATCCATCAGCTTGGTAAGCCAAGCCTCACTAACCTCAAAGTAACTCTGCAACAGGGCTCGACTGTTACTGTCCAACGATTCAACTTCAGCGGCCATCATGCCACAAAGACAAAACTTTCCATCAGCCAAAACCTGTTCAAAAATACTCATGAATGCAGTCATGGTGCTTTGCAGTGAAGACGATTCTGATGAACTTTCAGATAATAGAGCACTGAACTTTTCTGAATAGCCTTCGATCAACGTTGCTGCAAGGTCGCTTTTTCCAGGAAAATAGTAGTGCACGCTAGCTGACTTGATACCGACCTCATCCGCGAGCGCTCTAAAACTCAAATTAGTTAAGCCTATTTTCTGTACAGCCTCTGTGGCCGCTTGCTCTAGCTTTCTTCGTTTTTCAGACATAGTACTTTATTGTTCTTTGAATTATAAAACTGCTGTCGGCAGAATATACCTAGTGATAGGTCAATTTAAAACCTATGCCATGCTGAAATCATCGATGATTTCAGCGCTCAATATTATGGGGCTCAATGAAAGCCCTAAGCTTGTTCAGCTTTTGCCTTCTTCCCAAAGGTCGCCATCTCGACCATGATCAAACTTTGGTAATGAGTCAGTTATCTCATGCCACGAGACTTTAGACGAAAGAAAAATATGCGCATCAATATTGATCGGAACCTGTTGATCAAAACAAGCAATCGCCAATTCTATATCTTGATCTTCCGCTCCAGCTGCCAGAAAAGCCAAGCTGGAACCACACACCTCACAAAAGTAACGTTTTACTCCATTTGAAGCCTGATAGCTCTTTAAGCTCTCAACACCTTGCCGCCACTCTAGGTCCTTTACCGCCACCAGCGTAGCAAAGGCAGAACCATGGAATTTTTGACACATAGAGCAATGGCAATGCGCAGCTTCAGAACTGAATCCTGAAACTTGAAATTGAATTTTGCTACACAAGCAGCGACCAGAGTATTTAGCGTTCACCATTGACATCCCAAGAATGTGTGTGCACTGAAAGCTACATCTTACCTGTTTTAACCCAAAAAAATCACACAAGCCGTCACTGGTTTAAAAGCGACGACCTTTCTTCTCCCAATTAGGAGTAGCAAAACCAATGCGAAAGGTAAAACTAAACTTAGGCCCTTTTCACGCTGAATGTGCGACCGCGATAGCCCCGGAAATAAGACACTGAAGAGGCTTCGCTTTACACGCTTTAAACTGCGTGTTGTTGGATCTAACTACGCCACAATTATCACATGCTTGTAACAAGACACGACTATTTAGTGGGCTGACGAGGGTAACCCAGCAGTGCTGTTGCTGACCACTTGGGGCTGATTGCGTATTAATCATCATAGACTCCGCGATTGATATCATTGAAGACACTAAGAACATCCTAGTTACTGGACATGATTACTACAGGAACCTATGAGTCATTTAGCTAGCAAAGAGCTGATAATTTTAGAAATTTAACTTTTCACCCAGACTTTTGGTCCAGTTTCCTAAGCATTTTCAATTTTTCCGAAATTTTAATCTCCAGCCCACGCTCCACGGGATGATAAAATTCTGAACCGTGGAGAGCATCGGGTAAATATTGCTCGCCGGCAGCATAGGCATGCTCTTCATCATGCGCATAGCGGTACCCTTTTCCATAATCCAATTCCTTCATAAGTGACGTAGGCGCATTTCTCAAATGCAGTGGCACTTCCAAGGAACCGGTTTGCTTCACCAGGCTCATCGCTTTCTTGTAAGCGGTGTACACAGCGTTGCTCTTAGCAGCCACACAAAGATAAATAACGGCTTGCGCCAGACTCAATTCACCCTCTGGGCTGCCTACCCGCTCTTGCGCTTCCCAAGCATCAAGAGCGATTCTCAGCGCACGAGGATCAGCATTGCCGATATCTTCAGAAGCCATTCTAACTACACGACGAGCAATGACTTTAGGATCACAACCACCATCTAGCATCCGACACAGCCAATATAAGCCAGCATCTGGATTCGAACCCCGTACAGATTTATGCAACGCAGACATTTGATCATAAAAACCTTCGCCCTTGTTATCAAACCTTCGAGCGCTTCCGCCGGCCAAAATAAGACCAATTAGCTCTGAAGAAATGACGCCATCCGCTGAAAGGTCGGCGGCAATTTCAAGCATTGTGAGCGCTCTCCTGGCATCGCCATCAACCGTTTCAGCAAGCTGCTTACGCACATCCGCATGCATTTCTAATCCAAGGTTACCCAGCCCGCGCTCACAATCATCAAGTGCTCTATCGATCAGTTCAACAATATCTTCCACTTGAAGAGACTGCAGAACGTATACCCTTACTCGTGACAACAATGCATTATTCAGCTCAAACGACGGGTTTTCGGTTGTCGCACCAATGAAGATGATTGTTCCATCTTCTATGTGAGGCAAAAATGCGTCTTGTTGAGATTTATTGAACCGGTGAACCTCGTCCACAAACAACACCGTTTGCCCCATTCCAGCCAACATTCTTTGCTGCGCTACTTCCACGGCTGCTCTTATGTCTTTCACTCCGCTTAACACGGCCGAAAGAGACACAAACTCAGCCGCGCTTTGTTGCGCGACCAACTTCGCCAAGGTTGTTTTCCCGGTACCTGGAGGCCCCCAGAAAACCATTGAATGAAGCCTCCCTGTTTCAATGGCCAAACGAAGTGGTTTATTCGGCGCTAACAGTGCCTTTTGCCCTGAAACGTCTTCCAATCGTTTAGGTCTCAAACGATCAGCTAAAGGAGTAGGTGAGATAGTGGTATTGATGAGCGGTTCTTATTGTGTTGTTTCCGAAACGATTCTCCATTGACCATCTTCATTGGCCAAAATCAATCGTTTCTTTGTTGAATCTTGAAATGTTCCAGACTTGTAGAATTGGCGAAAAGTCACCAAACTTCGTTGAGATTGAGGGTCGTATTTTACTTCGAAGTCTTCCAAAATCAGATCTATTGACTGCTCAGTGTTAAGACGCTTGACGCGTTGCTGTTTCCACTCATCAACGGTTTTTCCGTTACTGGGCGTGAATTTGTCGCTGTAGAATCCGAAATAGGTATGTGCATCCCCAGCACGCCAAGCCTGTTTCCAGCCACCAATCCTATAAGCAAGTTCGGCCTCTATCAGTGATTGCTCTGCGTCATCTTGCTGGGAAATAGTCTTCTTTATCAACGCCTGTTTACGCTCATTAAGCGACTCTACCTGAGCTAACTTTGCTTGCGCCAATTCTATCTGACGCTGAAGCTGCTCATCGGTAAGCGACTCTTCAACAGGGTGTGACATCCCCCCATCGGATGAATTGGCGACTTGTTCAGGAGCCGGAGTTAACGGTTCGGTCAGTGGTACGATCAAAGCTTCAGCGCCTTGCACCTTCTGCTCATCACCAGGGAGGTCCGTCTCGACCACGTCTGGACGAGTAAATGTGATCGCGGGCGAATCATCTTCTTCTTGAATCAACACACCCGCGACAGCAGCCACTACCACCAACGCAAATAATATTATGTATCGAATATTTGTCATGCGTCAGAGGGTTACTCTACTCATCGGTCACGCACCCCATGGAAGCGTTCTTAACATAGCGTGTATACTTCCCCAACGTTCCTCGCGTAAACTTGAGCTCCGGAGCCACCCAAGATTGCCGACGGCTGTCGAGCTCCTCCTCGCTTACATCAAGTTCAATCCGATTATTAACCGCGTCCAACACCACAATATCGCCGTCCTCAACCAACGCAATGTTTCCTCCTTCCTGAGCTTCAGGCACAACGTGGCCAACTAAAAAGCCGTGCGAGCCACCTGAAAATCGTCCGTCTGTAATCATAGCCACATGCTCACCCAAACCAGCCCCCATAATGGCTGAAGTTGGCTTCAACATTTCGGGCATACCAGGCCCGCCTTTGGGCCCTTCGTACCGAATAATAATGACATTGCCTTTTTCTATCTTACCTTGCTCCAAGGCATCGATCATCGATTGCTCACCGTCAAATACTCTTGCAGGGCCAGTAAATTGCTCGCCTTCTTTACCCGTCACCTTAGCCACCGATCCACCTGGAGCCAAATTACCCTTAAGAATCTGAATGTGGCCTGTTCGCTTAAGCGGTTCAGACAAAGGCATAATCAAATCCTGCCCGGGAGTAAGAGCTGGCAAGTCAGACAAATTCTCCGCTAAGGTTTTGCCTGTGCACGTGATGCACTCACCATTGAGCAGGCCCTCTTCCAACAAAAACTTCATTACGGCGGGCGTGCCACCCACCGTATGCAAATCATGCATTACGTATTTTCCGCTTGGTTTCAGGTCAGCCAAGAAAGGTACACGATCACTAACACGTTGAAAATCATCAACGGTTAAATCAATGTCAACCGCTCGAGCCATGGCGATAAGATGGAGCACGGCATTAGTGGAACCACCAAGGGCTATGATCACCACCATTGCGTTCTCAAACGCTTCCCGAGTCATAATATCTCGAGGCTTGAGATCAAGTTCTAGCAAATTCTTAATCGCGGCACCAGTTCGTACGCATTCTTCTACTTTTTCAGGATCCACAGCCGGAGCCGAAGCGCTGTAGGGCAGACTCATTCCCAACGCCTCTATGGCGCTGGCCATGGTATTCGCTGTGTACATACCTCCGCAGGCACCGGCGCCCGGGCAAGACTTCTCTACAATTTCCTGTCGCTCATCATCGGTGATCGTTTCGACCAAGTATTCACCATAGGCTTGGAACGCTGAGATGATGTCTAACTTACGGCCATTATGATTGCCTGGCTTTATCGATCCACCATAAACCATAATGGATGGCCGATTAACTCTGGCCATCGCCATCACACAACCCGGCATATTTTTGTCACAACCCGGAATCGCGATCAGCGCATCATAAAACTGTGCCGACACAACTGTTTCTATTGAATCAGCAATAATATCTCTCGACTGCAGAGAGTAAGCCATGCCAGCTGTTCCATTAGTGGTACCATCACTGACACCAATAGTATTGAATCTCATTCCAACGAGACCAGCATCAACCACCCCTTGCTTTACATGCCCAGCAAGGTCATTCAAATGCATGTTGCAGGTATTACCTTCCCACCAAACACTGGCAATGCCAATTTGAGGCTTATTCATGTCATCTCGAGTCAAGCCTGTGCCATACAGCATGGCCTGTCCGGCTCCTTGAGACTTAGGTTGAGTGATAGTGGAACTGTGTTTATTGAGCGTATTATCCGACATAACGGCGTTGTCTTGCGTTGCGTTTTATTTAGTGGCTCGAATTTTACACGCGCAAGGCCTAACAAAACAGTCAATGCGCGGTTAAATTCTGCTTAACCGACGCACACCATTAGGTAGAGACACTGCCGTGGTGAAAACTACTGCAATAAGACAAACATAGCTCCGGTACCGCGCACAATATTCAACATCAAAACTTCCTGGCCTGCGATGGCTTTCCGAAAACTGTCTAAATTCTTAACTGGCTTTCGGTTGACCGAGGTAATGATGTCATTCGCGCGGACACCATGCTCCCACGCAACACTGCCTTTAGTCACCTTGCTAACCAATACACCGCCATCGCCAATATCAGCGGCTGGATTATTTTGCCCGAGATTATCAAACGTAGCGCCTTCAAGCTGTCGATGGATCAGAGTCCCTATCTTTGCAGCTCGCGAAGAGGATTCGAGTAGGGTAAGCAATTCCATCGTTTCTCCAGACCGCAATACTTTCAATGACAAGGTATCACCAGCAAATTGCTGGCCGATGATCGTCATCAGATCTTTTCTACTATTAATCAACTGGCCACCTGCCTCTAAGACCACATCACCGACTTGCAATCCGGATCGCTCTGCTGCCGACCCCTCTGTAACACTGGTTATGACGACCCCACCCGTTCGGGAAACATCAAATGCCGATGCCAGTTGTTGATTTAAATCCTGAACACGCACCGACATAAACCCTCGTTGAGGGGTGCCGTATTTCACCAGCTGTCGCTTTACTTTTAAAGCCATATTAACGGGAGTTGAGAAGCCTATTCTTGAGTTGGACGCGGTTTGCGTTGATTGCGCAATATTCAACCCCACCAAGCGCCCATTTAAATCGACCAAAACACCAGAACCGACGGCGGCATCACTCTGAATATAGTGTTGATATTGCTTAAAACTGTTAGGCTTAGCTGGCGCGCTAATGATCCCACTAACAATGGTGTTTTGCTCGCCTATCGGATCTCCAATTGATACCACAAAATCGCCTATCCTCAGTTCGCTTGAATTCCCTAGCTCAATGGCTGAGAGCCCTACTGGCTCCACCTTAATTAACGCCAAATCAAAGGTTGGGTCTGTGCCGACTAAAATGCCGTCATATTCGCGGCCATTCGCCAGCGAAACAAATATTTTACTCGCGCCTCGGATGGCATGCTCATTGGTCAGCACATAGCCGAGCTCGGCGTCAACAACCACTCCCACGGATTTCGACTCGCGCTTTCGCGTTCCAGCACGACGCTGATCAAAGAAACGGCGAAAAAACGGATCTTCAAATGGGTCGCTGCGTACATTGACGGTTGCTTCGGCAGTCACCGTCACTAACGATGCTTGAACGCGCTCAAGCATCGGTGCCAGCGACGGTATAGGCGCATCACCTACGGCTAAAGGCAACGCGGCTTTAACCGACATGGTGATAGCGCAGTTCACTGCGCCCATGATTACCACAAGCACCACCGGCAATTTTCGGCTGATTTTCATGCTAACTCTTTCTCTTCTCAATTTTTCCACCCACGTTTAACTGGGCAGGTTTTACGCTTTTTAGCGCTGATAATTATAGATACTCCAATGCCACCTAACGTACTGCATTAACCTATTGTATTCGCAACACCGTTAGGAACATGTCCTGTAGGGACGTGTTTGCGCGCAGAATCACAATGACCTTCTTGGTCATCGAAAAAGATATCCGCTCCAAACGTTCTTAAAAACTCTCCTTTAGGCAAGCCACCTAAAAATACCGCTTCATCAATTCGAATCTCCCAAGCTCTTAAGGTTCTAATCACTCGCTCATGCGCTGGCGCAGAACGCGCCGTGATGATGGCGGTCCTAACTGGCGATTCGTCAGCTGGAAACTCAGATTGTATTTCATGTAGCGCTGCGAGCATATTTCTAAATGGACCACCAGGAAGAGGCTTTTTCGCAGCTTTAACTTCATGATCGGCGAACGCATCTAGCCCTCTTTTTTGATACACCTGTTCAGCTTCATCGGAGAATACGACCGCATCTCCGTCAAAAGCGATGCACAACTTATCCTGATTACCCGACTCTTTTGACGTGCCTGAAGGCAACATAGTGGCCGCTGCAAAGCCAGCTTCCAATGTACTCGCCACATCACCGGGATCACTTGACAGAAACACGTCAGCACCAAAGGGTTCAACGTACCTGAATGGGCTACCACCATTGGTGAACGCAGCTCGGGTTATTGGCAATTTATGTGCTTGAATGGAATTGAAAATACGTAAACCAGTGTCTGCACTATTGCGTGACAACAAAATCACCTCAACACGCTCTCGTGGCTCGCCAAGAGTATTGAGCTCGAGCAACTTTTTAACCAATGAAAAGGCTGCGCCCTGCGCTAAAGGCTCATTTTCATGCTCTATCTGATAACGACAATAAGCCTCAACCCCTTCATCCTCAAACATTTTATGGCTGTCTTCGAGATCGAACAACGCTCTTGAGGATATCGCCACCACTAATTTACGATCGTCGTGCATGATTATTTAGATGCGCCTTTGATATCTGTATTTCCATTCAATATGGGTTTAGATCAGTTTTTTTAAACATAAGCTCTTTTTAGATCACGCATTAACAAAACCGCTCAGCTCAATGCTCAGCCGATTAAGTGTACGTAAATAAAATGAGAGCATTAAAAATCTAACAAAGAAGTTAGGGAAAGAACTAGCGGAAGCTATGGCCTTTTTCTTTCGCAACTTGCTCACGACAAAACTCTATCAGATTCGCTTCATCTTCTTCAAACGTTTTTAACGGAGCTCTAGGAGGGACGATCGAAAACTTCTTGTTCTTAAAATCTGGCCCAGCTACGACAATAGGCACCTTCGCCTTCTTTGCCAAATGATAATAGCCGCTCTTTAACGTAGGCTGATAGCCTCGAGTACCTTCGGGGGTTATCACGGCGGCTAACGTTTCTCTGGTTTCAAACATACTCGCGACAGAGTCAACGAAATTAGTACTTCGTCGCCGGTTCACAGGCAGTACGCCAAACCAGTTACACACGTAGTTCAGCGGCCATGTAAAAAATATATCTTTCGCAAAGATCTTTACTTCCAGCTCCAGCGCCGTCAGCGCCAGCCATCCATAGATGAAATCCCAATTACTCGTGTGAGGCACCACAACAAACAAGTATTTCTTCTCAGTTGGTGGCTCACCCACGACACTCCAACCTAACAGGCGAAAGTAAATAAAGGCACAAATTTTCTGCAACATATGGGATTTGACGCTCACCAAACTCTTAAATGCAAGCATTCTAGTCGACCAGAACGCCGTTCTCTAGCTATTGAACAAGCATACAACGAAAATGTCATAAGTCAGTATCTTTCAAAAACAAACCATTAACTCTTGACCAATCCTTTTTACTCGGCAATCATACGCCTACCGAGGGTTCAACCTCATTTAAACAATGCAATATTACTTAAGACTAAAAAATTCGACTTGTTGGTGGCGCTGGCGAAGCCAGTGAGCCGCATTCTGTGGGCGCGTCTAATAGATTCATTAGAGAACACACAGACACCCGTTATTTGAATATTAGTCTACGAGCCACGTTTCATGAGTTGCTCGCCCACATTGTGATTTATTGCCATGCCTTTTTCCAATCAAGCCGAATTTGACTCCTACATCGCCCCTCTAAAACAGAACGGAGTCACACATATCCCTGTGGTTCGTGAAACTCTAGCGGATCTTGACACCCCCGTCAGCACATACTTAAAACTAGCAGACCAACCATTCACCTACCTATTCGAGTCGGTTCAAGGCGGAGATAAATGGGGAAGATACTCCATCATCGGACTCAATTGCGGCAAAGTCTTCAAATACCACGGCAATACACGTACCACCGAAGTCGACGGGATCGTTATTGAGAGCCAACAGGTAGACAATGCGTTAGATGACGTAAGATCTTTGCAATCACTGTATCGTGTTCACGAATATTCTGGCCTACCGGACATGATCGGTGGTCTGGTTGGATACTTTGGCTACGAAACCATCGCCTATATAGAAAAGAAGCTCTCTTTCGAACATAAATCGGATGAAATTGGGGCTCCCGATATCTTACTGATGGAGTCCCTGAATGTACTGGTATTTGACAATCTAGCCGGTCGAATATTTATTGTCAGCGTTGCCGATCTTAGCAACCCTAATGCCTACGCCGACGCGCAAACACAACTAGATCAATGCGTCAAAAAATTGGCCAGCAGTTTCTCTGCACCACAAGCGCTAAGATCAGGAACGGTGGTGCATGAAGACGACTACCAATTGCACTTTGCCAAACACGACTTCGAGGCGGCCGTTCAAACATGCCGTGAGTACATCGAGGCCGGCGACATCATGCAGGTCGTATTATCGCAGAGGCTATCGACCAACTACGAAGCTGAACCCATAGATCTATATCGAGCACTCCGTACTATAAACCCCTCTCCATATATGTACTTTCTAAACTTAGGTGACTTCCACATTGTCGGCTCGTCTCCTGAAATATTAGTGCGAATGGAAGATGAGAAAGTTACTGTTAGACCAATTGCCGGAACCCGCAAACGTGGCCTAACCCATGAGCAAGACTTAGCACTCGAAGATGAGCTTCTAAACGACGAGAAAGAGCTTGCGGAACACTTAATGTTAATCGATTTAGGCCGCAATGACGTTGGACGAATTGCTGATACTGGCTCGGTCGAGCTAACTGATCAGATGATTATCGAGCGATATTCGCATGTAATGCATATTGTCTCTAACGTTGAAGGAAGAGTAAAAAAGGGAGTCGATGCCATTGATGTACTCAAAGCAACTTTCCCTGCGGGTACAGTCAGCGGCGCCCCAAAAATTCGAGCCATGGAAATCATTCATGAACTCGAACCAATCAAACGAGGCATCTACAGTGGTGCGGTGGGTTATTTAGGCTGGAATGGTAATATGGACACCGCCATTGCAATTAGAACGGCTGTCATCAAAGATGGCGTTCTGAGCATCCAGGCTGGAGCTGGCGTCGTGGCAGACTCGGTTCCTAAGTATGAATGGAAGGAAACTCTCAACAAAGCTCGCGCCATGGTCAAAGCCGTTGAGCTCGCAACCACTGGCTTCGGATTTTAAGGAGGTATTAGCATGCTAATTATGATCGACAACTATGATTCGTTTACGTACAACTTAGTACAATACCTAGGTGAGCTGGGTGAAGAGGTAAAGACATTTCGCAACGACGAAATAACCATTAACGAAATCGAAAAGCTCAACCCTGACCGGATTATGATTTCGCCCGGCCCGTGCACTCCAAACGAAGCTGGAATTTCGCTATCCGTGATTGAACATTTCAAAGGTAAGGTGCCATTAATGGGCGTGTGCCTTGGGCATCAGTCCATCGGCATGGCCTTTGGAGGAAAGGTGATACGTGCACAGCAAATCATGCACGGGAAAACCTCATTAATTGAACACACCGACACAGGGGTCTTTTCTGGGCTTGAGAATCCGTTTACCGTGACACGCTACCACTCTCTAGTAATTCAGCAAACGTCTTTACCCGATTGCTTAGAAGTAACCGCGTGGACCGCTGATGGAGAAATAATGGGCGTGCGGCACAAAGACTTAGCAATAGAGGGGGTGCAATTTCACCCAGAATCCATCCTGACACAGCACGGGCACGCACTCCTTCAAAATTTTTTAAACACCACACTATAGCGAGGCTGTAACCATGAAAATTCAACAAGCCATCGCTCAGGTCATAGAGCGACACGATTTGAGCCAACTTGAGATGCAAGCAGTCATGCGTCAAATCATGACCGGTGAGTGCTCTGATGCACAAATCGGAGGCTTATTGGTCGCCCTTAGAATGAAGGGTGAAACGGTGAATGAAATCACAGCGGCAGCGCAAGTAATGGCCTCGCTAGCCAAGAAAGTAACGATTGACGCTAGCCCTTTAGTGGATATAGTTGGCACTGGCGGAGATGGAACAAGCACATTTAACGTTTCGACAGCCTCGTCATTTGTCACCGCAGGAGCAGGAGCCAAAGTAGCAAAACATGGAAACCGGTCTGTTTCGAGCAAGTCAGGCAGCGCCGACCTGCTTGAGCAAGCTGGCGCTAACCTAAACCTGACTTCTCAACAGGTCGCAAAAGTTATTGAACAAGCCGGCGTCGGATTTATGTTCGCCCCGATGCATCATAGCGCGATGAAGCACGCCATCGGCCCAAGAAAAGAAATGGCAGTGAGAACGATCTTTAACGTCTTAGGTCCTCTCACTAACCCCGCGGGTGTCAAACGCCAAGTGGTTGGGGTATTTGCCAGAGAATTAACAGAAACATTGGCGAATGTGTTCCAACAACTGGGAAGCACCCACACCATGGTAGTGCACTCAGATGATGGCATGGATGAAATTAGTATTGGGGCCGCAAGCACGTTAAGTGAATTGAAAGACGGCAAGATTATCACTTGCCAAATAGCGCCTGAAGATTTTGGTTTAAAGAAAACCGATATAAACGAGATCGTCGTATCAAATCCGGCTGAATCGCTAGCGCTCATCAACGACGTTTTAGCTGGTAAAGCCGGGCCCGCCAGAGACATTGTCTTACTCAACGCAGGCGCTGCTATCTACGTATCCGGCATTGCCGACTCACTCGCAGAGGGCGTTGTGTTGGCTGCTCAATCGATTGATTCAGGCAAGGCATTGTTGGCTAAAGAAAGCTATGTTAAAGCAACAAACGAGGTAGTTTAGTATGCACGCGGTGATGTCCACAGGCTCTGACGTTTTAGACAAAATCATGGCACATAAAGCCAATGAGGTTGCTCATGCGAAGTCCAAACAACCTATTCAAGACTTACGGGCTCGCGCAGACGACACCCCGCCGTCGCGTGGCTTTATCAAGTCAATTAATAACGAGTTAACTCAAAATCGATCTGCGGTTATTGCTGAAGTAAAAAAAGCCAGCCCAAGCAAGGGAATAATTCGCCCTGACTTTGACCCTAGAGCAATTGCAGAAGACTACCAGAAACACGGCGCTACCTGTTTGTCGGTTCTTACCGACGTTGAATTCTTCAAAGGCAGTGCCGCCTACTTCGCTCAAGCACGCGAAGCGTGTTCTTTGCCAATGCTCAGAAAGGACTTTATGCTGGACGATTATCAAGTCTATGAAGCCCGAGCGATGGACGCCGATTGTATTTTACTCATCGTTGCTGCACTAGAGGACGGATTGATGCAAGACCTTGCCGGAAGGTCAGAGGAGCTGGGAATGGATGTGTTAATTGAAGTCCACAATCAGCAAGAACTTGAACGCGGGCTGGCATTGGGTGTGAAAATGATTGGCATCAACAATCGAAACTTACGTAACTTCGAGACCTCGCTTTATAACACCATTGATTTGCTTCCTGACATTCCCAACGACACCATCGTTGTCACTGAGAGTGGCATTCACACCTCTGAGGATGTGTCACTGATGCGTGAACATTCCGTCAATACGTTTTTAGTCGGTGAGGCGTTCATGCGCGCAGACCACCCCGGCGAGAGACTGGCGGAACTATTCTTTTAGACAAAACAAACGAGAGACCCCGATGAAAGTAACAGTCGACCTATTACACAACGTAAACTTTAAGGGCACCACTGGATCAGGCCATGACATTTTGATGGATGGTCCGCCTGACTTTGGAGGGGAAAACAAAGGCGCTCGGCCGATGGAGACTTTACTTGTTGGAATGGGAGGCTGCGCCTCTTTTGATGTAGTCCATATATTGCGTAAACGCAGACTTGTCGTTACTGGCTGCACCGCCGACATCGAAGCTGAACGCGCCGAGACAGAACCCAAAGTTTTCACAAAGATTCATTTACACTTCAAGGTATCAGGAGAGAAGCTCACGGAAAAGGCCGTTGGCAAGGCGGTTCATTTATCAGCTGAAAAATACTGCTCAGCATCCATCATGCTGGGTAAGACAGCCGAAATAACGCACTCCTTTGAAATCACAGAATAACCCCACGGGGTTCTCTTTTAGTTAGGAAAGAATATGACATTAGTTCGCCCAACACACGCCGGAATGCGGCACGTCGCTTTAAATGTACTTGATTTATCCTTAGTGGAGGCCTTTTACGCTGACCTTCTAGGCTTTGAAGTCGAATGGCGCCCTGATCCTGAGAACGTCTATTTATGCAGCGGCGTGGATAACTTAGCCCTGCATGTTGTCAACGATACCGGCGCAAAAGCTCAAACCCTCGCACACACTGGCATTATTGTCGACGACATTGACGGCGTAGATGAATGGTTTGCATTTTTGACAGAAAATCAGGTAAAAATGGCCTCACAACCCAAAACGCACCGCGACGGAGCACGGAGCTTTTATTGCTATGATCCTGAAAACAACGTTGTTCAGGTCATCTTTCATCCGCCCCTCTCTAAAGGGCGCTCCACCCCCTCAAAAGCCTAGTATTTATCGGCTGCATCGTGCTCTAAGAGCAGAGCACGATGAGAAGGCATTCTAAACTCTTTAATAAGGAACTCGCACGCTAGTCAAAAATGCTATCCAATAGCTTTTTCTTAAGATCATCTTTCGCTTTTTCCTTCTCTGTTCGAGTATCTTTTGGGGCTTCCTGAACGGTTTCACCCGAACTCGCATCTCGTTCTTGCAGTGGGCGCTCCTGCGCTTTTCTCTTATCCTTTTTATCTAACTTTCTACCCAAAATCCCCTTAAGGACATCTTTGGTAGAAAGCTCTTCCCCACCCTCAATATCGAACTTTTCTTTCAAGAGCTCGCCTTTTTTTCGGTCAACCTCTTTAGCAAACAGCCCTTTATACAATCGTTTAAAGTCGATCGAGTAGCTTGGCTCGGTCAAACTTCCTGTAAAACGAATAGGAATTGGTATTCCGCTCAACTTATCAATGGCTTCTCCGCCTTGACCTTCTGTTGATGCAACCACTTTTACTTCAACAAGGTAATTTAAGACCTGCTTCTCAATGTCGATGGTGCCTTCGCCACCAACACGGAAGAGGGGCGCTTGAAGTGTGAAGTCATCGTTCGTAATGATATTGTTGTTAACATTAAATGTCCCAAACAGCTCCGCAAATTTCGTTTCATCACTGCTTTTACTCTGTCCTTCTTGGCTATCAGCAGGCTGTTTACCACTCAGAGATTGATACTGTGCATAGGCACTGTCAATCATCCCTTTGACGTCCACGCCTTGAATCGAGCCATCTTTCGCTTGCAACTTGATTACGCCTTGATTGTTTTGTACCCCGTTTACTTCTGTGACGACCAAATCCACCAACAAGGAACCAATACCGGTTAATTGATCAGTAACCTCTGCGGCATTTAGCATCTTACCCAGCTCAACCAAATCTACTTCATTCTTTACTGCTAATTTCGCAGTGTCACCTTCTTCAGAATACGCGATTTGACCGTCCAGAGTTCCGTCGTACAGGGAAGCGGTCGGCGTGATAGTAACACTGCCTTGCTGTGACCGAACCTGCACGTCTATATCGTCTAACGTCAATCCACTGGCTATCAAAGTCTCAGCCTTGAACTGACCATTCGCGTTGATCTCTTTAAACATAGCCATAGGTACTGCCAACGCCTCTGCACCGGAGACGGCCTCATCGTCTGCGCCTGCATCATCGGTTGATGGTGGCAGATAACGATCTAAATCCAAAGTCGTTAACTGTAGATCGAATTTAGCACTCGGATTTTCAAAGTCAGAAACAGACGCAGCCCCCTTAAGAGTTGAATCATCCAGAGTTAGCACCAAATCCTTAACTTGAGCCGACTCTAAACCACCCGAAAAAACAGCCTCCAGCCCGACGCTCTTTAGAGCGGCAGGATCCGTAGTTTGATAATCAACGTCCAAATCTTTAAGAAAATTTTGCACATTGAATTTTGGGATACTTAAACGGCCCGATGCTGTTGGAGCGTCGATAAAATTCGCGGCAACCAAATCTGCCAAAATGGCTTTAAAACCACCAGCTTCAATCACCAGCTCAGGAATATTGGCTTTTTGTGAATCCAGATCTGCTGTCGCGCCAGGTATGGCCAATCCGGCCTCAATCGGCCCACTCAGGTTCACCTGGGTGCCTTTGAGCGAAATTGTTGAACTGTCCACCACATCGACTGAGTCAATATCTAACACCGCCTCCATTTGCGCCTGCGTCACCTTAGCACTTAGCTCACGAACCTTGACCGACAGAGTGTCAACATCGACCTGCATTTGCGACTCTAGTTGAAAGGCGATCGCATCAGGGCTATCTGACATACTAATTTGACCTGACGCGGAAATCTCTGCCAATGTGTCACCCAACAAATTTCCAGTAATCAAATTGAGGCCTGAAACCTGGGTTGTTGAATTCGCCGCTCGATCTTCGATCAATAGTGCCCCTTCGGTGAGCTCCAAACCTTGCACGACGAGTGCCACCGCAGCTCCGGCACCATCATCTGGGGTAATGTCTTCCGTTGAACCATCATCTGCCGTAGTCGATAGCCCGCTAAAACTGTCAATTCCGCCTTCTAACGTCACAAGGTGCAATTTGGGACTTTCTAAGATAATCGTATCTATGTGAACCTGACGACTCAATAAAGGTGTAAATTTAACTCTGAGCTGTGCGGTTTTGACCGACATCATTTCGCCACCGATTTGCGGTGGCTGAGAAAACGTCAAACCTTGAGTACGGATACCCACCCAAGGAAAAACCGACACTGTCAGCTCTCCGTTGAGTTTGAGATCTCGACCGGTCTTTTCATTCACAAGTCGAGTAATATCATCGCGATAATCGTTGGGGTCAAACACCATCGGGACGATAATCACCGCGGCAAGGATTAACACCGTCAGTGTCACTAAAAAACCTAGAAGCCACTTCAAAACTCTCATGAGCATCACCCTATTTTAAAAATTTCCTTAACTTAAAGACCAAACTTAACACTCAAACCAAACTGAGTTTGGCAAATTAAACTGGCCACCCCAGCATACTATCAAGAACTCACAGTATACGAAGGTCACATGAACGAATAATTAACGACCCGTTTTCTTTTCACATCAAAAGTAAAATACAAAACCGTTAAATGGAAACCATTTTTTCAAATGCTTGACGCAACACTTCTGATCCTGATTCGGGCTTATGCGCATTTTCACTAATGTGTCTTCTGAACAAACGGGATCTAGGCTCACCGTGATATAAACCCACAACGTGCTTGCTCATGTGGTTTAGACGTACCCCGTTCTCTAAGTTCTGCTCTATATACTCAATGTATTGTTCTAAAACTTGATCTCGGCTGACCACCTCAGTATCGTCTAAATACAGCTCTGTATCTACTCGAGACAAGATGTAAGGATTCGAGTAAGCCTCACGTCCCATCATGACACCATCCACTTGCTCTAAGTGCTTCTTACAATCCTCTATGGTGCTAATGCCACCATTCAGCACAATCTCTAATTCTGGAAAACAAGACTTAAGCTCATAGACTAACGCGTAATCGAGTGGCGGCACATCTCTATTTTCTTTGGGGCTTAACCCTTTCAGCCACGCTTTTCTCGCGTGCACCAGAAACGTATTGCAACCCGCTTCTGCACTCGACTCGACCAAGCGCCAAAGAGCGTCTCGTGGATCTTGATCATCCACCCCTATTCGACACTTGACGGTCACCGGGATATCGACAGCGGCCTGCATTTTCCTAACATTCTCAGCAACCAAATTAGGTTGTTCCATCAAGCATGCACCAAAGCTACCAGATTGCACTCGATCACTGGGGCATCCGACGTTAATATTGACTTCATCATAGCCCCACTGCTGCACCAATTCCGCACATTGCGTCATTGCGTCGGGATTAGAGCCTCCAAGCTGCAAGGCAACCGGGTGCTCTGACTGATTAAAACTCAAAAAACGCGGCCTATCTCCGTGTATGAGCGCCCCCGTGGTGATCATCTCCGTATATAAAACGGCTTTATTGGATATCAACCGGGCGAGAAAACGTTCATGCCGATCTGTGCAATCGAGCATTGGGGCCACACAAAAGGTGCGATCAATGGAGGCGTGAGTATTCATGTGGCGGAGTGTAGCAACTCGAGGTGCCAACGTCATCAGTCCCCCCGCAAAACCGACATCGACGCTACTTGACTATGCAACGTTGGCTGCTACAAACCTAAGGGGTCATCGTCAATTTCATCTAACGCTTCTTCAACTCTCTGGCGAGCGTCCGCAATTTTCTCTAAATCCTGAGTAGCCAACTCAGTTTCAAAAAAACTGATAATATCGGCCAAAAAGTCCCTACGCTCACCGATATTTTGCGAATACAACCGAACGGCCCGATTTAAAACCACGACATTTTCTAACTTTTCGCGAGGGTGCATTTTCAATTCAGACAATTTCTCTAAGGATGCCTGCACTTCTTGCTTACTTAACACCCCTGGATTTCCTTCAACGATCAAACGCTTTACGTCGTCACCTTTTTGCACCTGTACCTCCAGTATTCCATTCAGGTCAAAAGTAAAACGTACATCCAACTGATTTTCATCCGTTGGGCCTGGAGTAACGGGCATTGAGACAAGGCCAATCTTCACATTATCGGTGGCATAACGAGACTCACCTTGATAAATGCCCAAGTTCACGGTTTTCTGTTTCTCATGACTAGGAAAAAAAGGCTCCACCTTGCTCACAGGCACTGGAGAATTGCGCTCTAGAATAGGACTAAACAACAAGTCTCCCTCAAATCGTGCATTTGGATTCACCACACCAACACCCAGAGAATAAGGCATGACGTCGGTTAACACCACCTCGTTTAACGACTGATCTTGAGCGATCAACCCGCCTTGTACTGCCGCACCTAGTGCGACAGTTTGATCATAATCAATGTTGCCCAACGGCAGTTTAGATAACAACTTGCCAACGTTTTTTCGAATCATCGGCATACGGCAAGCGCCACCGACCATGACAATGCAATCTAACTCAGACGCCTTGAGGTCCGCATCTCGTAACGCCCTGACGATAGGTTCTCTAAGCTTCACCAGCAATGGTTCCACTATTTTTTCGAACTCCGCTATGGTCACGACCCACTCATGATGTTTGCCTTTCTTCTCGAATTGCATGGTCGCATTCTCACCAGAAGACAACACGGCTTTTGCGTTTTCGGCTAACCTCAACAATAAAGCTTGGCTTTCTTGATCAAGTTTCTTAAACGTCAGACCGCTTTTGTCTAAAAAGTGATGAAGCAACAGTTTTGTAAAGTCTTCTCCTCCTAAGTGATTGTCGCCGGCACAGGCATGGACTTGCATAACTTCGTCAAAGAGCTCGAGAATGGAAATATCAAACGTCCCACCTCCTAGATCAAATACCATAAACGTGCTGTCGTCGATGCCACTATGCAACCCATAGGCAATTGCCGCGGCAGTAGGTTCATTGATCAATCTCTTCAAATTCAACCCAGCTATCTTTGCAGCCGCCGTGGTGGCCTTTCTCTGTGCGTCATTAAAATAGGCCGGAACACTGATGACCACATCGTCGACCTTTTGCCCCAAGTAACTCTCAGCATCAGCTTTAAGAGACTTTAAAACTAACGCCGAAAGCTCTTCGGCACGATACTGTTTGCGCCCCAAACCAATGCGACGATCCGTGCCCATGTAGCGCTTAAAGGTCGCTATGGTTTTATCCGGATGGGTTGTTAATCTTTGCCTTGCGGCTTCACCAACAATTACTTCACCATCGTCATTTAAGCCCACCACAGAAGGTGTGATATTTTTCCCTAACGCGTTAGGTATTACTTTTGGCGAACCTTCTTCGACAAACGCGACCAAGCTGTTGGTTGTCCCCAAGTCGATTCCTACGATCATGCTTTTACTCTTCGTTGTGTTCATTTTCTTTTCAGGAGTCTTAAACTACAGCGCAATTAAAGAGTATGCAAACGTGGTCAAAACCACCAAAAAGCATACGCCCGAGACCATCTCTGCGCTCATGTCCTCTATCTGATATTTACGCTCTCGCTGCTTGGCTTTAAAGTCTAAATACCCCCAAAAGAGCAGGGTATTCGCCAACAGCACTGGCACGATAAACTCCAAATTTACTGGCGAAGTAGAGTTTTCTTCCCTGTCCATTTGAAAACCTCCGTACATAAACAAACAAGCTGCAAACATCCAAAATGCACGATATCGATAGAAGTATGTAAGGACAAACACAGAAACAAAACCAGTGACAGAAGCAAGGTAAGGCGCGTCAATTCTGACAATTTCAGCGGCCACGACAATCACCATGCACACAGCACCGACGATCAACTCCTGTAAAGCCCCCGAATAGCGGCTTATTTTTTTGGTTAGTAAAACTCGCAAATAGTAAATCAACTGAAACAGTTTAAAGACCAAATAGCTCGAGACGGCGACGCATACCGCATATAAACCCGCCGTGACCAGAGGGTTCAAAAGCGCGGTTGACACTTCTGCCTTCGCTTCCAATACATCCGTGATAAACCCAAGTAAAGCAGCACCAAAAAACAGCCCAACTAACAACATCCATATCTCAAAGAGAAACCGCTGCCGAGCATCCAGCCACCATTTAACGGTTTCGGTATTTAACTCGAAATCAAAAGAAGAATCATTCATCTCTTCAATACGATTAAGTAAGTTAAACGTTGCCATTTTGCGCGCAGAGCTCACCGAGATAAACGCAAAAAACGTTGGCCGATATGGCCCAAGTAATCGATCACTACTGCTTACTTCGAATTGGTTAGCGTCAACTTGTTTGTCTCTAACTCGTTGTAACAATCCGAGGCCACTATTTTGATGTATGGTGTCATACAACTGTTCCAAGGCAGGGTATTTTGACAGTGCATTCAGACTGGAAGTGTGCCATTGATAATGATTTATCAACTGCCTCATAAACCCCAGCGGAAGCCACGACTCAGCGTCCTCGACTCTTTTCTCGCACCACCAATTTAGATACTCTAATACTTGCAGCTCGTACCCCTTGCTGTAATCCACAGGCACCAATTCGTCAAGTTTGAGATGCTCTCGAAAAAGTGCAACACCCTCTATTTCCTTTCCATCGCGCACCAGTTCATGTATTTCTTGCACCAACGCAAACACTCTATCGCTCATTTTCGAATGCGCAACATCCGGATTTTCATCCTCTCTTTCATTGATCTCGCTGACGAGCATATCATCGCCATCACTCTCAGATTCTCCCTCTGACTCAATTTCTGTGCGCGGCTGTACATCCTCAACCACATCTAACATTGGCGGCGAATCTGACTCAGTCTCGTTGAGCATTTCAAGCTCACTATTACCTGATAGAGGCAGATCAACCAGTCCTTGCTTAACCAAACGTTTAGCTTCATCAAACGCTTCCCTTAGTGTTTGATACCCTGCAGGGTCGGAGTCAGGTCTGTGGACCTTAAGTTTCGACGAATACGCTCGCTTTATCTTCTTTAAGTCGTCAGTTGGCTCAATTGCCAGTATTTCCCAGATTGACATCGATTCACACATCCTTAGCCACGTAATCAAAATTGACATCGACGAGGCTCGAATAGACGGTTTCCCCCGCCATATTAGCCATCACAATCTGAATTGACTCAAGGCGCCCTGGTTCAGCAACCGTAAAGTATTTAGTAATGCGCCCCACCCCATTACTTTTGTGTTGCGTTCCTTCATAGGTCATCGTTAAATCGGTCTGAGGGATCGCCCAAATATCGAGCCCTTCATTCGACGTGATGTCATACTCAATATCAATAAATACCTGAGTCCCGGCATCGATGGGAGTTCCTTCTCGATGACTGAATGATACCGAAACGACTCTCGAACCGATGCCATCCTCTGCTCTCGCTTCCATCTCCTCATTAGTTTCAAAAAGAAAATCCACATCGACCTGTTGCTGAAAGACTGATTTCAGCTCCTTAGTTTTCGCTTCAATTTGAATCGAGCCAACGTGCCCTGCCTTTTTAAGAAAAAAATATCGATTGATTTCACCAGGCCCCGGCGTCATTTCATCATTAGAGCCTTGGTAAGTCGACGCCAACTCTTCAGAGTCCACGGTTGCCCATACGTACAAGGGCTCATCAAAGTTATCATAATAATAATCGAATGTAAGGTACACGGGCTCGTGAGATTTCAGTGTGGCCCCTATCTCTGGTTCAAACCTCAAGTTACTGATACTGATAACGGGTCCTTGTGCGTATTTACGATTACTCAAATACCGAGAAACGACGATAATCGTAGCAACAACGGCTAAAATAGCCCATCCAAAAAGATTCATTCTATAGCTGACTTTATTGTTTCGTCTGAGACTATACAACAACTCTAGCGAGCTGCGAAGTAGAACTATTTTTTAGCCCTCTTCTGCCAATTGAGTGGCTCGGAGATTTGGCATCCTACTTATAGTTAGCTCGAAAGCGAGGTATGCTCCACTTATCATAGATCACCGTTTCGACACCTTAAGGTCAGCATCCATGAGCGCATTAAATCCGTTGATTGCAAGCTACCCCTTGCGGCCAGTCAATGTAATCGAAATTCTCTTTTTTGCTTTGTGTGTGTACGGCATCATTCTGCTGTGGAGCAAACCCAGAATCAGAGCGCTCTGCTTGCTCTTGTTCTTTGAAGCGTTGTTGATGGTATTCAATTTCTCGGAGGAGACTGGATTGTTTAAACAAACAATTCTTATAACCCCAGTATTCACATTGTGCACCGGCCCAGCATTCTATCTGTTTGTTAAACACCTCACTTTTAACGAAACGCCTTGGTCTAAAGTCGATTTCATACATTTCGCTCCTGCCTCCTTTGGGCTTTTCTTTACAGCACACAGCCAATACGTTATCGCAGCAGGGTCTTTAAGCTTACTGATTTATGGCATTCTCTCTTATCAGCGTATTCTCAGCTATAACGCGGCGGCCTCCGAAATGAGTTCCGCCGCATTAGACATGAGAATATCTTGGCTTAACTGGATCATGCTGGTGTTTGCTTTGCTTGGCCTTACAGACCTCATCAGATTAAACTTACAACCACGGCTTCCTTATGAGCTGATGAACAGTTGGTATGCAATTCATCAACTGTCGGTCTTCTGTTTATACGCCACGCTTATCTTTCACGCGCTAAAACAGCCCTTGTTGTTCGATAGCTTACACGAGTACGAGACTTCGCTAAAAAAACCTCTACCCGATGATTTAGATCGCACGATATTCAATCAGATTAATGATCAAATCATATCTCTGGCGCTATTTCGAAAGCCGAGGCTATCGCTGCACGACATCGCGCTGCACACGGGCTTAAATATACGCGATGTTTCCGCCGCGATTAATAAAGGTTCCGGCGTAAACTTCTGTGAGTACATTAATAAACTTAGGGTCACTGAAGTTAAAAAACATTTATCAACACACGGCACAGAGAAATACTCATTATTAGAGATCGCAATTAACTCAGGGTTTAACTCAAAGTCGAGCTTTAATGCGGCTTTCAAAAGCGAAGTGGGCTTAACGCCAACCCAGTTCCTGAGCACCCAGGGCTGAGCCTTTTTCACTGCCAACCCCTAACTGGTCCGTCCCAGATCATCAATTCGGACGCTTTTTCATTAGTAATGCAGCAAAGTTCCGCGTAATTCAAACTCAAAGAACTTTACGTCATGCTGCCTCGGAAAATCACATTCCTACTGTATCCTGTAATCTCCATTTTGGTCATTGTCATCGTAACCACCACAGGCGCCCTCTTCGCGTCTCGCTTTTCTCACCCTAGCGACCTTTACCTAAATAAACAACTCGTTGATTCGCGCCGAGACATAGTCATTGAACCTGTTTCAATAATAGACGTTGCTACGGGCTCAATTGCTAATCAAAAGCAGATAACGATCCAGCAGGGTCAAATTTACGCCATTCATGAGGCAGGCTCCCCCCCACCAAAGGGATTCAGAATAATCAACGGGAACAACGATTACGTCATACCTGGATTAATAGACATGCACACGCATATCTATGATCGTAAAGATTTAGTAAACAGCCTCGCTCGGGGCATTACCTCAGTGCGAAACATGAGAGGCTTTCCGATTCATTTGCAAATGAAGGCTGAGATCAATGCTCACGAATGGCTTGGTGCCTCAATTTACAGCGCGTCGCCAGTATTAGACAATGCCAACAGCGACGTATTTCAACACAGCCTAACGACAGTTGACGAAGCAGAGAATGCTGTTCAGACCTACCATGACGCAGGTTACGACCTATTGAAAGTCTACAATTTTCTGCCAAAAGACGTATTACTCGCTATCATTAGAAAGGCGAAAGAGCTGAACATCCCGATTGCAAAACATGGTCCGTTTGCTTGGGTATCGGAAAATTCTTTTAGTACGAGCGCGCTGAATGAATTTCAATCAATCGAACACGTAGAAGAGATCTACCAAACGATGATGAATTTCACCTTCGATGAGGAAGTATTAAACAACCACCTTTCCAAGATTAAAGCGAGCGACACGTTTCTAACGCCAACACTCGCTACCTACGACCATCTAACGCAGCTCAGTTTACACAAAGAACGAGTGGTGGCTGAGATAGAATTAAAACGAATCAACCCCTTTTTTCGCTTCCTGTTAGGTCAATTAAGCGTGCAAAGATGGCTTGAAGCGTCTAAAGAACAGGCCGAATGGAATGTATCGACTCTCAAAATACTGATGGATATTACCCGGCAAGCCCACGATAAAGACATCCCATTATTAGTCGGTTCGGATCAGGGAACTATGTTTATGGTCGCTGGTCGATCTACCCACAAAGAAATGCAATTGTTACAAGCAGCAGGTCTTCCACCACTGTCGGTACTACAAGCCGCAACGATCAATTCGGCGAAGGCTCTAAACTTGCAGCACAAAATGGGAGCCATCTCTGTAGGAAAGGACGCCGATCTAATTCTACTCAACGACAATCCTCTCGAAGACGTAAGTTATTTATCAGAGCCACGGGCGGTGATAAAACATGGCTACTATTTTGATCAAAACGACATCTCCGCATTAAAGCAGTCTGGCCTAAAACCCGCCAATATTTTCATCGGATTTGGCCACCTAGTTGACGATTTCGTCACTCGTTTTGCATCGTTCTAATATCAGACAAGGACAAAAAAAATGCCGCTCTTAGAGCGGCATTTCAGTAAGTACTTCACGAGGAAATATAAGATGAGTATTTCCTGGCGTAACTACAATGATGACTTAATTGCATCCACACTGTCTTTGGCATCACCAAATAACATACGAGTGTTGTCTTTAAAGAAAAGAGGGTTTTCTACACCAGCGTACCCTGTCGCCATGGATCGCTTAGAAACAATAACCGTTTTAGCATTCCAAACTTCGAGCACTGGCATTCCAGCAATGGGACTGTTTGGATTCTCCAACGCTGCCGGATTCACAATATCATTAGCCCCGATAACGACCACGACGTCAACGTCGCTTAGCTCGTCATTAATCTCATCCATTTCTAATACGATATCGTAAGGCACATTAGCTTCAGCCAATAACACATTCATGTGGCCAGGCATTCGCCCCGCTACCGGATGAATGGCAAACTGGACATCCACTCCTTTGTCACGCAATTGTTTGGTCAAATCAGACACTGCATGCTGTGCATTGGCCACGGCCATACCATAACCCGGCACGATCACAACTTTGCCTGCATCGGACATCAATTGAGCTACTTCTTCGGCTTGAATTGCGATCGCCTCGCCCTGCTCTTCGCCGTCGTCATCGGTGCTCGAAGCTGTACCAAACCCGCCCATGATCACGCTAACAAAATTACGATTCATCGCTCGACACATGATGTAGCTCAAAATTGCGCCTGAACTACCAACCAAAGCACCCACGACAATCAATAAATCATTTGATAGCATAAAACCAGTCGCCGCGGCAGCCCAACCTGAGTAAGAATTAAGCATTGAAATGACCACTGGCATATCGGCACCACCGATGGCCATGACCATGTGCACGCCAAAAGCAAATGCTATCAGCGTCATCAATATAAGAGGAAAGGTTCCTTCCCCGTGATCAGTACCTAAAAACCAAGAACCGATGATGAACCAAAGAACAACGGCTCCGATATTCAATTGATGCCGCATTGGTAACAACAATGGTTTGCTTCCGATCTTACCGTTCAGCTTGCCGAAAGCGACTACCGACCCAGTAAACGTCACCGCGCCAATCAAAATACCAAGATACACTTCAACATTGTGAATTGTTTCAGCTGCCCCATGTAGATTCGAGGCCGGATCAAAATAGCTGGCAAAACCAACGAGTACGGCTGCCATACCAACAAAACTGTGGAGAATGGCAATTAGCTCAGGCATCTGAGTCATCTCAACCTTAGCGGCAAGACGAGCGCCAATAGTACCGCCAATCACGGCCGCCAAGATTAACCACCCATAACTGTCGACACTTTCATTCATAATCGTTGCGACAACCGCAATGACCATCCCAATAATACCGTACCAGTTTCCTCGTTTAGAGGACTCTTGATTACTCAAACCAGCTAGGCTCAAGATAAAGAGAATCGCGGCGGCAATGTAAGCCGCTGAAATAGTTCCCATAGACATAATAATTCTCCTACTCTTATTTGCTGAACATTTTCAGCATACGCTGAGTTACCAAAAATCCGCCTGCGATGTTGATCGAAGCAATAAGAATGGCGATAAATGCAAGAAATTGAACAACTCCGGAAGTTGACGATATTTGAAGTATTGCGCCAACGACGATGATTCCTGATATTGCGTTGGTGACGCTCATAAGAGGCGTGTGCAACGATGCCGTTACGCTCCAAATAACTTGATAACCAATAAAGCAGGCCAATACAAACACCGTAAAATGACTCATGAAATCAGGTGGCGCTACCGAACCAACACCTAATAAAGCGACCAAGGCTAACGCCATAGCGCCAAAGGTCATTTTAGCCTTAGTGGCATTACTCATTTCAGGTACTGGCTCAGGCGCGACCACCGCAGGCTTTGGCTGTGCTTTAGGGGCCGCTGATAATTTAGGCGCAGGAGCTGGCCAAGTGACCTCACCCTCGAAAGAAGCCGTTGCGCCTCGAATGACTTCGTCTTCCATATTAATATTAACCACACCGTCTTTCTCAGGAGTTAGGTCGGTCAACATGTGACGTAAATTAGTCGAGTACAACTGCGATGATTGGGTCGCTAAGCGACTTGGCAAGTCGGTATAACCAATGATTTTAACGCCTTTATGCGTTACCACCTTATCAGCTTTGGATAGCTTACAATTGCCCCCTTGCTCAGCGGCTAAATCAACAATAACACTGCCGGACTTCATACTCTCGACCATGTCTTTAGTAATCAGTTCTGGCGCGGGGCGTCCGGGAATCAAAGCGGTGGTGACAATAATATCAATCTCTTTACATTGCTCACGAAACATCGCCATTTCTGCGTCGATGAACTCTTTGCTCATCGTTTTAGCATAGCCACCTTCGCCAGAACCATCTTCTTCGAATTCCAGCTCTAAAAATTCGGCACCTAAACTCTCTACTTGCTCCTTAGCTTCAAGCCGAGTATCAAACGCTCGGACCACGGCGCCCATGGCTTTTGCGGCACCAATAGCGGCAAGCCCAGCGACACCAGCACCGATCACCATTACCTTAGCAGGCGGAACCTTTCCAGCCGCTGTGACTTGTCCGGTAAAAAAGCGCCCAAACTGATTGGATGCTTCGACAATCGCACGATACCCTCCAATATTGGCCATCGAACTCAAGGCATCCATTTTCTGCGAACGCGATAACCTTGGAACGCAATCCATGGCGATCACATTGATCTTTTTCTCAGCGAGCGTGTTTAAGAAGTCTTCGTTTTGAGCTGGCCAAAAAAAACTGATCAGCGTGGTGCCCTCGGCCACCTTAGCCGCTTCGTCTTCAGTGACCGCCCGCACTTTCATGATGATGTCAGTGTCGGCCCAGATAGCGTCGGCTTTAACGACCTCTACACCGGCTTCTTTGTATTCAGCGTCGGAGAACTCGGCTAATTTGCCGGCTCCGGCTTGAATACGTAATTCGTGTCCAAGTTTTAGTATGTGCTTGGCGGACTCAGGTGTTAACGCGACGCGCTTCTCACCTTTATATGACTCCTTAGGAATACTAATGATCATGTTTCACAGCTCCAAATCGATCTGGTTATCGTTGATAATCTGGCAGCAATCTACTGTTTAGATTGGCAAACCGACCTGAGTGTATACGAGCAAGGCGGTACGTGGCCAGCCTTGATGACATTTCTCCGACCTCATGCCCAGCATTAAATAGGGAAATGATGAAAAAATTTCATTCATAGAAGTGAATTCTGCGCTGAGGAGCCCCGTTTACAACAGACTGTTTCACAATCCTTTACGGATGAAACCATCAGGATGTGTGGACGGTATTTAACGACAAAACCACCTTCAAATACTTAGATTCATTGCATTGTAATCCCGCAGCCCCTTTATTAGCCTCTGCACCCCATTTGCACTCCTCCATCAGAGTCGGAAGCGGGAAGTAGTCATAGTGTATTTCGTTAGGAAACCGCTCAGACCTTGCCTGAATGCCATACGCTATCACGCGAGCCCGTGTCTCTATGAAACCTTCGTCAAAGGTAGTAGCTTCTTTGACGTTTAGCACTAAACTACGTCAATGAAAACCAAAGTTAATCGTAATGCGAGATGCAAATCCAGTGTTCGCGAATGAATCGTGCACCAATTGTCGATTACAGGTCACCACGCCACTGACGTGGCAAATAGTCAAACGATTCAACTTACTCAACAATCACGATTTGCTCAGGGGTATGGAAAAATTCTCTTTCGGCTTTTCTCAGAGCGTTTGGTACGCTCATCGGAACGTGAATTCCCACTGATCGATTGGCGTTAATTCTTGTATCCAGAATCTTAGGGCCTTGCTCAGTGATGTAGAACCAATAGGGAGGGAATGCGACGTCAGTAGGTTGACTCCTCCAGTGAGCTTCAAAAGGCTCAAAATGGCTGTCGTTCGGGTCTGCGTCTCCCATATGCATAATTGTTTTACGCTTGTTAAGGGTCACTCTATGAACCAAATTCGAAACATCTTTTCTTTGCGGCCAACCAGCATGAGGAATTCTCACGCTCTCAATCTTTATGTTTGGCAACGTCGTCGCAATGGGCTTATCTCCAAAGTCGAGAGCAATCGATATCAATTGCTTCTCAAGGCTGGAGTCAAGCTTTAGCACCTCATCAATCGCTTGTCTTGGCCCAACAAGTTTTACATGCGCTTGCTCCTTAAGATACTTAACAACATCTTGAGCCTCGAAATGATCCCCATGAGCATGACTTACAACAATGACTGACACGCCATCAAACGGCGGCGTGGATTCGAAAATAGCGCGACGCACACGATCCGGAACCAATTGATAGCTACCATAATCATTATGGAAAAACGGATCAAAAAGAACCTTCGTGCTCCCATCAACGAATAAGAGCCCCTCATTGCCCAAATAGGTAACCTGCGTTTGACCTTTCTCGTGAGCGTAACCTTGCAGAGGAATTATCAACATCATAAGACCCAATGCACAACAAAAAGCTTTGATTAAACCTCGCATATTATTCCCTCCAAAGCGACTAAAATAAGGCCGCGTAATCAATATGTTAATTCCACTGACTACGACATAAGTATTCGCCTCGGGATGAGTGCTCACTGACCACCTACCCGAGACGCGTATAGAAAAATCAGACTTTCAACACCTTATTCACTGGCAAATCTCGCACCCGCGTTCCACTAGCACGAAAAATAGCATTCGTAATACTCGGTAAAATCGGAGGCAAACCTGGCTCTCCAACCCCACCTGGAGCATTATCGGACTCCATAATGTGCACAAACATTGGCGGCACTTTATCCATACGAGATACAGGATAATCGTAAAAATTACTCTGAACTATCTTCCCA
The DNA here is from genome assembly GCF_040366405.1 of Arenicella sp. 4NH20-0111. Lineage (NCBI taxonomy): Bacteria > Pseudomonadati > Pseudomonadota > Gammaproteobacteria > Arenicellales > Arenicellaceae > Arenicella > Arenicella sp. 4NH20-0111. Next base: position 293,318 of record NZ_BAABWF010000003.1, on the reverse strand, counting down.
TCTTTAACTGTAATTTCACTCTCAAGAGTCATGGATAGCCCCATTATCATCGCGCCCTCCATTTGAGACTTAACCCGATCAGGTGTGACCACCAAGCCACAATCTATTGCAGTATGCATCTCTAGTGGCGTCACAACACCGTCTTTCACTTGTACTTTAGTCGCCGCCGCCGCATAAGAATTAAAACTATAAGAAACGCTGATGCCCCACCCTTGCCCTTCTGGCAGACTTTCATCTGCATTCGCCTCGGTAACGACGCGATTGAGCACGGCCTTAAATCGAGCAATATCCAATACGTAGTCTTGGTTATCTTTATCCACTGTTTGGCCATAGTGAGAATACCCTTCGAAGCCTTCCTCACGAGGATTGAATAGACGATCGTCGCCGAATAGATTGTTCCACATGGTATGAGTGGGTATACCGGCTTTATCAGCTAACTCATCGACAAAGCTTCCCAATGCAAAATGATTATTGATGTTGCCAACTGACCGGACCCAGCCCGTTCGAACGTGTGTTGTCACTTCTTGATTTTCAAAGGACATATTTTTTGCCGCGAACGGCACATCGGCAAAACCAAGGGACAAGGCCATGTCTCGCAAGTAAGTCGCGTTGTGGTCAAAAATCCAGGCTATCGGCGGCGCCGACACTCGCTGAATCCAATGATCACTTCGGTTGTCATCTGTAAGCTCAGCCTTCATATAGTTTGCAGCGATTGAATGATAAAAACCATTTTTAACATCATCTTCTCGACTCCAAACAACCTTCACAGGCTTGCCAGTGGCCTTAGAGAGTTCTACAGCCTCTAACGTGTAATCGTTTTTACTTTTTCGCCCGAACGCCCCGCCCATCAGCGTCGTATTAAAGTCCACTTTATCTTGATCGTTGGTTGGGTCCATTCCGAGCTCTTGAAGCACCAAGGTTTTGCCCCACTGAGGTGACTGAGTTCCCGTCCAGACCGTTGTTTTATCGGCCCTCACATGCGCTGTCGCCGCCGGAGTTTCCATCGACATATGATGATGATATGGCACCGTGTAAGTGGCTTCAACGGTCTTTGCTGGGTCAAATTCATGCGCATATACGTCACCCACGACTCGAACCTGTTTAGCTTTCGTATTGACCTTCGCAACTAATTCCTTTTTATAAGCCTCTGAGTCATGAGTTGCGTTATCCCCATGATCCCACTCAATTTGTAATTTCTTTCTGCCTTCCATCGCGGCCCAGGTATTCGTCGCCAACACCGCCACGCCTGATTTAGGAAACACTTGCACGGGATAGCTTCGATCTTTCAACCTAACCACATCCACCACGCCAGCCACTTTCTTCGCTTGAGCCGCGTCAAAAGATTTCACTTTTCCACCAACCACTGGAGGACGCTCAATACTCGCAATCAACATACCTGGTAATTGAATGTCATGCGCATAAACCGCCTTTGCTCTGACGATATCTTCTAAACCTTGCAACGAGACGTCTTTGCCGACAATGGTGTATTCGCTCTTTGGTTTCAATGAAACCGTCTTTGGATCTGGCACGGGAAGTGCCGCTGCCGACTGCGCCAAATCCCCAAAGCCGATTTGATCGCCGCTTTTCATATTAACGACATGATGCGCTTTCGCTTTCACCTCCGCTTTAGAAACACCCCAGCGCTTAGCTGCCGCTTGCTCAAGCATATCTCTGGCCACAGCGCCCATGCGCTGAGTGTGTTCGATATGGGTTCGTATCGAGGCGGAACCACCCGTCCCTTGATTCCCATAGGCCGGATCCGCATTACCTAATACCGCCGTTACTTTCCCCCAATCCGCGCATAGCTCCTCCGCAATAATCTGCGGTGTACTTGTGAGAATCCCTTGCCCCATTTCCATGCGGTGACAAATGATTTCGACGCTACCATCGGGAGCAATAGAAACAAACACACCAAGTTGTTTTCCGTCTTGCTCTAATGCTTTAGCTTCAACAGTTGAAGAAGCAACCAACACCGGAGCACTTACGGCCAACGCAAATGCGCCTCCAGTCCGCCCTGTTAGAGCCAGAAACTCCCGTCGATTCAATAGTTTGATAGTACTCATACTTTCACCTCGTTACCATTTTCCACCAGTATCGACGCACCAGACTGTGTTTGAGCAGCTTGTTTTATCGCTTTACGAATTCTAGGGTAGGTACCACAACGACAAATATTTCCCTGCATTGCCTCTTCAATTTCTTTATCGTTGGGATTAGGGTTCGATTCTAACAAAGCAACCGCACTCATCATTTGGCCACTCTGGCAATACCCACATTGAGGTACCTTGTGATCAATCCACGCGGCTTGCACAGGATGTAACTGCCCATCAACTTCTAATCCCTCGATCGTTGTGATCATTTTACCTTCGGCGGCGGCGACGGTGGTTACACACGAGCGCACTGGCTGGCCATCCAGATGCACAGTGCATGCTCCACAAAGCCCTAACCCACAACCAAATTTGGTTCCGGTTAGTTGAGCAATATCTCGAATGGCGTAAAGCAATGGCATAGAAGGGTCAGCATCAAGCTCAACTTGGCTCCCATTTAAAGTCAATTTAATCACAATCTTATTCTCCCGGCAGATCGGTTTCGTTTTGGAATCACAAACCAGTGTAATATAAACATAGTAACAAACTATATATTACGATGATCGTCATTCAAATTCAGTCGCTAAAAATTGCTCGCATTAACAGTTAACGTATAATCCTTGCGCATGAACCTACCATTAATTCTGAGCCCGCTCAGCGAACTCGACCTCGTCACCATTTCAGTAAGCGCATTGTTATTTTTTGCCGCTCGCCCAATCTGCTCACTACTCAATGACTCAGACGGAGTGACGACGCGCGCGAGCATGATGCGCATTTTAAATGCGCTAATCATCATAGCGATTCTCACTGACGCGTACCTTTTGCAACACAAGAGCGAGGTGACGTCTCAGATCACACGTTCTTTAATGGTGCTTTACTTTGCGGTTGTTGCAACCCAAATAATCAATTTTTTCGTACGACAACGCTTCGGCAAGAAGCGCATAACAAACAACTCAACTTCAATCTCGGACACCTACTCTAGCCGCGGCCTGAGTCTAATTGTTGCTACCGTCGTAACTCTAATCGCGCTCATTTCTTGTTTACGCATACTCGGTTTTAACTCTTTGTTGGAGGCTGGTGGTGCCTTAGGAATCGCAGGTATCGCACTCGCGATGACGCAGGCTGCGTGGGCTCCCGATATCATAGCTGGCTTAATCATACTCAACAGCCGATTATGTGAAGAAGGAGATGTCGTTCAATTTAATATGGATGGCGACAAAATTATCGCCAGTGTTTTTCGAACCAAACTTTTTCACACCGAGTTATTGGACTTGTCAAACAATCACCGCTTAATGATTAGAAACAACAAGCTGAGAGATTTTGGAATTCAAAACTTATCACGTTTCGCGTCCGCTAAAGGTTTACGAGAGTTAATGCTCTTTAATATTGGGTATGAACATTCAAAGTCGGATGTTGAGGGCATGATTCAACGAGCATTTATCGAATGCGACAAAGCGGAAGGCGCTCGTGAGGAGCAGTTCGCACCTGAAATCATGGTCTACGACACGGCTGACTACGCGGTGACTTGGGCTGTGTATTACTACATCAAAGACGTTAAACGATTGCTGGCCATCAAACAGATTTTTCGAGCTTATATCCTTGAAGAATCAATTCGATCCGGCATTTCGCTCTCGACACCAGACTTACAATCCAACAACGTGACAATCACAGAACAATCAAGCTAATTTCATTAGCACTGGGCTTCGCACACTATATAATGCTCAGTCTATTGCCGCGCTGTACGCGCGCGACGCATCCACACCCCAATATAGAAAAGATACCAAATGAGTAAAAATCATTTTTTACGCAGCATTGCAGAAAACGACATCAAAAATGGCAAGCACGAGTACGTTTACACCCGCTTCCCACCTGAACCCAACGGATATCTACACCTTGGACACGCAAAGTCCATCTGCTTAAACTTTGGGTTGGCTAAGGATCTCGGTGGAAAATGCAATTTACGTTTTGATGACACCAATCCTGAAAAAGAAAATATTGAATACGTTGAGTCCATCAGAGACAGCGTAGCTTGGCTAGGATTTGAATGGGATAAGCTTTGTTATGCTTCAGATTATTACGATCAGCTACACGCGTTTGCCGTTCAGTTAATTGAAAAAGGCCTCGCGTACGTTGACGACTTGAATGCCGAACAAATGCGAGAGTATCGTGGCACGTTAACGGAAGCAGGAAAGGACAGTCCAAGTCGATCGCGCTCAGTTTCGGAAAACTTGGCGCTGTTTGAGAAAATGCGCGCAGGAGAGTTCGACGAAGGCGAATACACCTTGCGCGCGAAAATAGACATGGCATCTCCCAACATCACCTTGCGAGACCCCATCATCTATCGCATTCGCTACGCACATCATTATCGTGCGGGAGACAAGTGGTGTATCTATCCTATGTATGATTTCACACATTGTATTTCTGACGCGTTAGAAGGTATTACTCACTCATTTTGTACGTTGGAATTTCAAGATAATCGCGCGCTTTACGATTGGGTTCTTGAAAATATAGACATTGATGAAAACCTTAACGGTGAAACAAACAAGCTTATGCCCAGACAGATTGAGTTTGGGCGTTCTAATCTTGAATACACCGTTGCGAGCAAACGAAAACTGATTCAATTAGTAAAGGACGGTCACGTCTCCGGTTGGGACGACCCAAGACTAACCACCTTAGTCGGCTTAAAACGTCGAGGTTATACGCCCGCGTCAATTCGAAACTTTTGTGAAGAAATCGGTGTTACAAAAAAGGACAGCGTTATTGAAATGACCGTTTTGGAGAACGCCATTCGACAGGACTTAGAGGCTTCAGCCAAACGTGTGTTTGGCGTACTCAAACCGTTAAAACTAGTCATCACCAATTACCCTGAAGGCGAATCAGAAACGTTCACGGTTAAAAACCACCCAAAAGACGAGAGCATGGGTACTCGCGAAATTCCCTTCGGCCGAGAGATATTCATCGACCAAGATGACTTCATGATGGATCCGCCAGCTAAGTTCTTCCGTCTTGGCCCAGGACGTGAAGTTAGATTGCGATACGGTTATGCAATAACGTGCAATGAGGTCATTCAAGATTCCGATGGCAATGTCATCGAATTACGGTGCACTTACGATCCTTTGACCGCCAAAGGAAAAACACCGGATGGGCGTAAAATCAAGGGCATTATTCATTGGGTTAGCGCCAAACACGCTTTGAGCGCCGAAGTTCGAGTATACGATCGTCTTTACAGCGAGCCAAACCCTGGCGCAAGTGAGGACTTCGTCTCATTGATAAACCCAGACTCTCTGCACGTGTACCCGGATGCCAAGCTCGAGCCAAGTGTCGCTCAGGGCGACCAAAATGACCGCTACCAATTTGAGCGTGTAGGCTATTTTTGCTTTGATGAAAAGGATAATACCGAGCAGCAACTGGTAATGAATAGGACCGTCAGTCTGAGAGACACCTGGGCAAAAGCCAAGGGCTAACGAGGCAATGCAAGGTGGTTACACAAACCACCTTGCAGATCATCACACTCGACTTTTAAGAAACGTAATTACTTCAGCCAATTTTTGCTTAGTCACACTGTCTTTTTCATCCACCAAGTCGGTCGTCAACACTGAATGCGGAAACTTTAAACGGCCGTTAGGTTTACGAGCGGAGTCTGGGAGTACGTTCTCAAAGAACCTGTCTTCCCCGATCACCGATCGAATCGCATCAAATCTAGCGGCTTTACAAAATTTGTCGCCGTCAAATCGCAACCCCATTACATCGACGTCACGACCCGCTAATTGCCCTTTTTCAGAGCTTGTCATTTGCAGCCCGCCATCGCGATTTTTAAACGGCGTACTGCCTGGAATTCCCGGTTGCGACACCACCGGCGCGGTAACCCAGGGATCCAATGCTAAGGTCAGAGCAAAATTACCCGTCATACACATGCCAATGGTTCCAACACCATTACCACCAACCCTTTGGTGCAATTCTTGAGCCAGCGCTCTCAACCATTGTGTGATAGGGCCTGGATCGTTATCAGCAAACAAGTGTATTTCTCGACTGATGCAGGCTTTCAACGTCAATAAGCCCTGTTTTGCTGGAGTATGAGAACTATCGTTACCAAACAAATCTGGCGCCCAAACAGTAAAATGTTCGGACAACCAATTCGCCAGACGCCAAAACTCTGGCATCATTCCGGGCAGCTCATGCATCAATAAAACACCGGGGCCTTCACCCTTTACAAACACAGAATGCTCAATACCCCCGCGATCAAATCTAAAGTGATCGGCAAACGGTGTTGTGTCGGCGGGGCTAAATGTCATTGAGTCGTTCATAAAACCTTCAAATTAAACGGTTCCTTAATAAGGCCTAAAAAGCTGGGCTACCCGTAAACGAATAGCCCAGATACAACACTCTATAGCCCACCAGGCCCACAACGTTCGGCTAAGTACTCCTCAATATTAGACAATACATTCACGTGATGAGTGGGCCACCAGGGCAAACTATGCCAGAGGTCCGGAATTTCATTGTACTCAACCGTTTTCCCAGCCTTCTTGAGTGCTTTGTAGTATTTACGAGACTGGTCCACTGGGACCCTCTGATCACGATCACCGTGAAAGATATACAAAGGAATATTCGCATCCTCTACATGGTCAAACGGAGATAGTCCGGCGATCGATGGGTTTTGAAACTCCCGACCAAACGCCCCTTCAAACGTGATTTTGTCAAACGTCCTCAGTTCAGAAAGACCCGCTCCAGAAATGGCGCATTGATAAGGCGAATTGGGTCGAACCACCGCAGCCATGGCGGAGTATCCACCGTAAGAGTAGCCATACATGGCGATTCTATCTTCTGCGGCAACGCCTTCTTTGACCAACCATGCAGCACCGTCGTCTTTGTCGTCCTGCATTTTTTGTCCCCATTCTCTATCACCTGCCCGCCAAAGCTTTTGTCCCCAACCCTCGGAACCACGATATTGCGGCTGCAACACGGCGTAACCCCGATTGGCAAGAAACTGGACCCACATATCCCAGCCATAGCGATCTCGTGCCCACGGTCCTCCATGAGGCATGATCACCGTTGGGTACGGTGCTTCGCCATATTTGGGTTTCGTCAAATACGCTGGTATCACCAAACCATCTCTGGCTTTATATTCAACGTACTTCATGTCGCTCATTTTGCTCGAGTCAATTTGCGGGTATGAACGCCCCAAAGGTAACAACTCCTTTTTATTGAGCAACAGAGCATAACTGCCAGGCTCTTTAGGGCCCGACGATCGAATCACTATTACGCTGGAATCGTTTGAACGAGAAACTATGCGGTGATCTTGGTCTTCAGGAAGCACTGAATCAAGCATGGCTTGTAGATTCTTTGCATCCTCATCAACATAATTAACCACCGTCTTAGCACCTTGACCAACATACGCAATGACCTTGCCGTAATTTTCAGGAAGGCGGCTTTGAATAACGTCAGCTGCTTCAAAGTCACCCGAAAAAATCGGCTCACTGAGCTCTCTAGTCACGATATCGTACTTCTTAAGCACCGTTCTATCGGTACCGGTATTGTCCGCCATGTAGACAGTTCTTCCATCTAGATCAACCGTAACCGGTTGCATTCCCTCGCGCTCCTTAGCCATTAAGGTGTGGTGAACATCCCACTCCCCAGTCTCAGGATTTCTATAAGAGAATTCGATTCGAGCTCCTGGCTTTCCTCCCTCAAAGTAAGTCTTGCCCATCACAGTGCCATTGGGATCGAGAATCACTGAGTTCTCTGGCGACCCTCGATAAATTCGCTTGGCGGCAAAGTTCTTGAGATTAATTTCAAAGAAGTCTTCAGCAAATTCTAAATTAGTTGCGCTCACCAAAATCTTGTCCTTATCCAACGGCAAGGTATCGATGAGTCGAGCGCCTACTTTTTCACGATTTGCTAGAATTTCACGTGTTTTCTTGCCCTTGGCATCAACAATATAGACTTTATCGCGAAACCATTTTATAAATCGACCTGAGGCTCGAATATCATATTTTTGCCTTCCATAGACATACAGCTGTTCGTCATTTAGCCAACTGACGAACAAAGGCTTGATATCTTTGGGGCCAAATCGAATTGGTGGCTTAGACAAGTCAGCAAGATCCCAAACTGTAATTTCGGGCGCTTTATTAACATCCGTCAACGTTAAACCAACCAATTTAGTACCACTTGGATTGGTTTCTATACTGGAAATAACAGGGTCATGAATCCAGGCTTGCAGGGGTATTTTCTCAGCATTAGCTGCACCAGACATACCAAGCAAAGCGACAATAAATGCCGCCATACCTTTACCGGTAAAATATTGAAATAGTTTATGCATAGTTATAATCCTACTTACCTCTAAAGAGGCGCATTAATCAAAACGCAAAATGGCGCGAAGCTTCACGCCCGCGCCATTTTGTTAGCTCACACCACTACAAAGGTGGTGAAGTGATGCAAAGCAAATCTAGAATTTTTTGCTGAATTGCAATACTAGTGTACGACCAATTAAGTCGTAACCAACACCTGGCAGCGTATTAAATACTCTAGTCGCTGAATCAGACTGCTGACCATCAGAAACGATCGGCGGCTCTTCTTCAGTCAAGTTCCTTACTGTCGCGATAAACTGCCATTCACTTGGGCTAGTATAACGAGCTGATAAAGTGTGATAGAGGTAACTATCCGTCGCATTAAAGCGATCACGATTAGTCGTACCCGGATCGAATACAGCTTCCTCTTCAGATGAACCAATATAGTTCATGCCCCACAAGAATCTCCAATCTTTCCAGTCCGCATACAAATCTAAACGACCAGTATACTCAGGAAAGCCCCAACGACCTTCTAGCTCGAACTCTTCACCGAGAAGCTCAGTGTATTGCTCATCCAGCTTAGTTGCCGTTAAGTCGGCCGTTATTTCAAAGGAGTCAAACTCTTTACGGTATGTCATATCCAGGTCGTAACCCTTCGAACGCTCAATACCCACATTTAGTAGAGAAGCATCAATATCCGTCAGAAAGCCTTCTGGACTTCGATTTGCGATACGAGAACAAAATGGGCTTGAAAAACCCACACTGGTGTAACAGTCACCTAATACAAATCCAACAGTCGGACGAGATACTGAATTTTCAATTTCGATATCAAAGTAGTTAACCGCGAGAGAAAAGTTAGTGCCTTCTGGCGTTAGCACAATTCCGAATGTCGTTGAATCTGACGTTTCAGCCTCTAACTCTGTATTTCCACCGGTTATTGTTCGTACTGAAGGTATACCACCACCCGTGCCAAAATCCTCAGCAATGCCTAAGCTTGCGCAATTGTCATACACCGGATCGCCAGGCCGACGCTCTGCACCATAGTTGATGCACGGATCAATTAAGCCCACAGGTAGAAACCCGGTTTGATTACCTAAAAATTGCTCAAACAAATCCGGTGCTCTGAATGAAGTTCCGGACGTTGCTCTTAATCGAACAGATGGGTTAACTTGCCAATTAATTTGAGCACGCTCAGTTACATCCGACCCATAAGAATCATAATCGGTGTAACGGGCAGCAAAATTCACGTTCAACTCTTCAACAAACTTAGCCTTAGAAATCAAAGGAATATCAAGTTCAAAGAACGCTTCACGAACTGTATCGTCGCCTTTCGTACGCCCCGCTGCGGTCGTGCTAAAAATATTATCACGCTGTGCTTCAGGATCCGGTTGATCATCAATTTCTTCACGACGAGTATCCACACCAAACACCGCCTTCACCGTTCCGCCCCAGACTTCGAACAAATCGCCAGTCGCGTAAGCAGAAAGTTGAACGCTTTCGTAGTCTGTTGAACCAACGGTATCCTTACGAATAAAGTTTAAATACTCTTGCGAGAAATTACCATTAAGCAGGTTCTCAGCAGTAAACCAATTCGCTGCCACACACCCTCCAAAAGCCGAAGGATCGCGACAAACTAGGTTACCACTGCCGTCGAACACCGCATCGAGCGACGCGGTCAAACGGTCATCTAGAATTCGTTGTGATCGATACTCACCAGAAGATTGACTGTATCCTAGTGTGACGTCGTATGACCATGTTTCACTGATGTCGCCTTTGAGTCCAACAAAAGTTTGTGTTCTCTCCACTTCGATGTCTTGCACCGGATCAAGCACATTCCAACTCATCATGACCGGTATCGCTGAGAAACCTCCAAAACCCGCAAGAGGTCCGCTGGTACCGAATGGATTGGTTGGGTTACTTGCAGGAACACTAGGAAACAGTTGCTGATACCCTCCGTTGGCCTGCGTTTCACGCTTATTGTAGAAAAACTCATAATACGCTGTCGACGTTCGACCAAATAAGTCCAAATCTTTCTCACCAAACGACGTCAACGAAATTGCTTCAGAGTCAGGCACAATTTGCGCAGCTTGATACTCAATGTCATTATCTCTATAGAACGCACCTTGATTATCCAACGGGCCTTCATCTACGCCGGTAAAAAATGGAATGCCAAAAGCACCATTAATGGTAGGGTCAAAGTTTGGATTTTCTGGCCCCGTACCTGGGGTTAAACTGGGATCAAAGCGACTAAACCCAAATGGCCCAGACACAAGACCGTAGATAGCGCCAAAACACAGTTCTTCGCCCGTCGCAGGATCACGGTTATCAATCGTACCATCGCCATCTTGATCCGTGATACGTGGTCGACGATCACAACTAGAGAAGTCCCGATCAGCTCTGACTAAGCGTTCTACTTTGTTAAAATCAGCTGCAAAGCTTACAGACCAATCGTCACCCACTTTGCCCCATGCCAAGTTAAGACCAAATTCCTCGGCATCACCATCAAATGGGAGCGATGAAGCCGCGTTCATTTGAAAGCCATCTTGGCGTTCTTTGGTGATGACGTTGACAACACCGGCTACCGCATCGGCACCGTATATAGAAGAGGCGCCATCCTTCAAGATCTCAATCCGAGAAATCATTGACGATGGAATGGCCGAAAGGTCAACAGAATTGACCGAACCGCGGATACCAGAAGGCCCCCAGCGTTTACCATTAACTAACACAAGGGTACGCTGCGCTCCTAAGCCACGTAGCGACACAGAATTGGCACCTGGCCCACCATCAGTGACAAACCCAGAGAAAGAATCGTCAATTTGCTGCCCAGACGCTACGGTTGACCCTTGTAGAATGTCGGCCGTATCTAGCAGCCCAGCAAGTGCTGAACGCTCGCTAGTTATTACCGTGACAGGCGCGTTTGAACTAAACGCATCACGTTTAATTCTAGAGCCTGTTACAACTATCTGTTCAATTTCTTGAGCAGATTCTTCCGCTTCTGAGGTTACTTGTTGTGCTTGGTTTTCCGTCACTTGCTCGACGGCGTCTGTTGGTTGGGTTTGAGTATCAGCTTCCGTCTCTTGGGCAAAAGCAGCCACAGACAAGGTAGTTGAGGAAGCTAGTAAAACAGATATAACGCTGGACATTTTTGTCCGCGCGAACCTTTTTGTTTTCATAGGGTTATCACTCTTTATTATTATTTCAAAACAGCCAACACTAAAAATTCAATTGAATTTATCGGTTATCTTGCTGGCATTTAGCTCAGCACTTTTGTCAGCTTCGTGGATTTCGCTGCACCTAAGAACACAGGGAGCGCGGACTTTAAGTAAGCGCCACAACTGTTATTGGTCAAAATGTCTCTGTACGTGCGATGAATAAATAATAAACTACCTGTAACAATCCGGAAAGGTTCAACCGAACGATATTTCTCAAGAAAAGGAGAAACCCTATCAATCTAACGTTTGATTCGGGGCATAGAATGACTAAGGCGCCAAAAGCACAGAAAGTGCATTCTCTCCTAGTGCAAATCCATACAGAAAGCTAATTGTTGGGATCAAATTCCAAATCTGCCGAATTACTGCCTTGTTCAACCCCTTCTTCAAAACTGTGATTCAAGTCCTCTAAGGCTTTAGTAAGACTGTTGAAAAACAATTCTCCAGAACGCTGCTCGGCGGGGCTTGAATGTTCTAGGTTTTCCGCAAAACGTTCTAACTCAAGGAGCAACTCTGTACCACTGGCGGCCAGCTCCTTCACCATTGGCCCCATTTCCTCACCGAGCTCCGTGATAACTTCGGCAAGCTCTTCTTCCGTGAGGTTAATGTCGGCCATCGTTTTTACCAGCTCTTTTTCCGCGTCTTGAAGTCCCGTTTTGGCTGCCTTTAAGCCGCGATCTAAAGCAATGCCTGCTTGAGCTTTATCGTGCTCAAAGTCATCACTTTTGAGGTATTCGCTAATCGCAGCCAATCCTTGCGAGCCAGCGTCGATTGAACTGCCAATGCCCCATCCGACTAGCTGGATCATCGAGTCCAAGCCTTCGATATTTTGTCCGTCCTGAACTGGTATCTTGACCGAACCGGGCGGATTATGAAGCTCCAACGGAGCCCCCTCTCGAAGCCGGTTGACGACCACCGCCGCCTTACTATCAACACCCACCGCCAATTCTTGATCAAGCTCTAGCTGAACTACCGAGCCGTGCTCAGTCAATGAAATGTCGTCGACAACACCAACCACATCACTCCCCAAATACACCGATGTTCCTTCCTTGATATCCTGTGTGTTGGCGAATTTAGTTGTTATTAACACGCCATCATTAGTGCATGCGCTTAACAACAAAACCAGCCCGATCATTAAAAATTGCAACTTACTCATATCAAATCCACCCATAACGATTACCCTGATAGCCTAGCATTTCGCGAGACCGTACTGGCCTTTAATGACCAATTATTAGGGATAACGGTTGGAGCCTACCTAAATGCTCCTTTTTTATACAAATCACTGAGTAACTCAGGATCATCAATAAAGGGATTGCGATTGTTTTGTATCTTAAAAATGGCTTTATTGCGACGTCGTTCTTCTTGATTTGGAGGGTCAGACTCATGCCAAGTGAGCAAAAGTCGTGCTTGCTTGTCGAATAGTTTCAAACCCTGATCTTTGTATCTAAGCGCCATGTAAAACATGGCTCTGGCCACGTCGCCTCTGACACTCATGGCGGGCTCGGCAACCCTAGATCGGTAGTCAACTTCAAAATCGCACTGGCCAAACTGGCGCCTTTCTCCCCCGACTAATCCAAATCGATAGCTGGACCGCTCATGATTCACATCCGATCTCGCAGGATAGAGATTATGCATGTCCGCTTCAATCAAATTAAACTGAGCTGACCGTTTACGACACTGCTTACGTTTACCACATTTGAGGCTCTTGGCAGCCCAAGACATAGGAAATACGTGTTCTACATTGTAACCACGACGTTTCCGACTTGAAAACCGTTCTCCACAATAGAGCGAAGTTACTTCGCCGGAGTACACATCACGCCAAAATACCTTTCTTGCGGCCTCATAATCTTTAAGAGGGCTCCCTTGAATACCCGTTTTGTCAGTAGCGAGCGGCTGAGATTGATCGCACGCAGTAAGCAACGTAAGACAAAGAAGAATCAAACAACCAGCTGCTTTCATTTAGACGTCACAACACCATGGCCTTGATAGATCGCATCGATCTGTTCCTTATATTCGGCCATTAACGACGCCCGCTTAATCTTCAATGTCGGCGTGATTAATCCAGACTCTACCGTCCATTCATGCGGGCAAACATAGACCTTACGAATTCGAGCGTATCCAGGAAACTTACTCATTTGGTTGGTGACCAATCGAACTAACACGGCGTTCAACTTAGAGTTATCGGTGTCAGATGGATCAAAACCATGCTGAACGCAAAGTTCCGCGAAGTTTTCTTTCTCTAACACAACTAAAGCCGACAGAAATGACTTCCCCTCGCCTAACACCATGACCTGCTCAAATAAAGGGTTACGCATAATCGCGGCTTCAATATCCGTTGGCGGCACATTTTCTCCATTAGCCATTACCAGTATGTCTTTAATACGCCCGATAATCCTAATAAAGCCATCATCATCGATTGAGGCTCTATCGCCAGTTTTTAACCAGCGACCACTCGCGTCTTCCACAATCGTATTATCGGTCGCCTCCTGATTCCTCCAATACCCCAACATAATGTTGTCACCTTGAACCCAGAGCTCGTCATTTTCCTCAAGTTTAACGGTCACACCTCGAAGCGGCAGACCAATTGAGTCCGGCCGGCAAGCTTCCGGCGTGTTCACGCTTACAACAGGACTTGATTCAGTCAACCCAAACCCTTGCAACAAAGGAATACCGAGCGCTATAAATGTCTTGGCGACGTCGACGGGCATTGGCGCTCCACCAATAACCACATAATTCATCTCGCCACCCAATTTATCTCGAACCTTGGCGCCTACCAAGCGATCTAAGACGCCGGCCAGAAGTACTAAAGGTCGCCATTTCGAGATTTTCTGTTGGTAACAAAATCTCGCCCAGCCGGCCTTTACAGCCAGATGAAACAACTTTTGCTTGAAAGCCGTTTCTTTCTTAAGACCCGTGTAAATTTGATTGTGTACCCGCTCAAAAATGCGTGGCACGGAAATCATTACGGTTGGTTTGACAATCTTTAGATCCGACGCCAGCTCTGGAATAGAACGATTAAACGTAACATGAGCGCCCGACATCATTGCCGCGTAGTACCCAACGGTTCGTTCAAACGTATGCGACAGAGGCAAAAAGCTCAACAGTCGATCTCTCGGAGTCAACGCCACGCTACGCATGCCACAATAAGCATTGGACAACATGTTTTTGTGCGACAGCATTACCCCTTTGGGTCGACCCGTTGTTCCAGAGGTATAAACTATAGAGGCTAAGTCGTCAGGCTGTGCCATTCCTCGCTCTAGGTGAGCGCCCGTTGCTGGGAGCCAATCGTGAATAGTCTTGATTTCATTCGAACTCTCGCCCTCTATGATCAACACAGTTTCGACGCATTCTGTACACTCTTCGCACTCTTCGACTTTCTTCCAAGCCGCGACATTCGCAAACAATACTAATTTGGCTTGCGAATCAGCAATGACATAACCGACGTTGTCCGCTCGGTCCGCCGTATAAAGTGGCACAACCACCAACCCCAACCTTAGTGCAGCTTGATCAAAAATCACCCACTCAATACTGTTTCTGTAACAAATGGCCACGCGATCACCCTTCTGCAGACCACTGTCTTTAAACGCTAATTGCCATCGCTCGACTTCGCCAGCAAGTTCAGCCCAAGTGATGTTTTGCCACTCCTTCGATCTTGGCGGGCATTGCGAGTATGCGATTGCGTTGTTACTTCTCCGAACGCGTTCACGAAACAACTCGTCAAGGGTGTGTACGTCCTGACCATTAATCATGTCAACGCCTTCTGTATTCAAAAGCGCATCCTGAGGATAATTAGTAGCCGTTTTATTATTCGAATTTGAGTGCACAGTGCTAGACCAATGATCTGGCTAAACGTTCAGAGTACGCCAGATTTGTGTTTTAAATTGTTTGTGTGGTCACATAAAAACAGCGATCTCTGCATCTGTCGTGTGACCAAAAGTGTAGTTTAGCTTTTCCATGACCTCAGGTCATCATCCATTAGTCTCATTATTGAAGTGATACCCATGTGCTACTTTAGTATTATCTGCACGAATGCTTACTATCACAGCTTGGGAATTGCCCAATATTTGTGCTAAATTACGCGGCTCTTTGAAAAGTGCGCCAATTCAGCGCATTTCTCCCTGAAACCACTTTCATTCAATGTAAGGCGCAAGTCGAGCAGAGAGTATTCAACTCCGGATAGATATATGAGACTCATTCTTCTAGGCGGGCCAGGTGCTGGTAAAGGCACTCAGGCAACCTTTATTACAGAAAAATATGGCATCCCGCAGATTTCAACGGGTGACATGCTTCGAGCTGCCGTCAAAGCCGGCACCCCTCTGGGTTTAGAAGCCAAGAAGATAATGGATCAAGGTGGTTTGATTTCTGATGAAATTATCACCGGCATGGTTAAGGATCGAGTCGCTGAAGCCGATTGTAAAAATGGATATCTACTCGACGGTTTTCCTAGAACAATCCCTCAGGCTGACGCAATGAGAGAGCTCGGCATCGATATAGATTTCGTCGTAGAGATCAGTGTAGACGACAATGAAATCATTAAAAGAATGAGCGGTCGCAGAGCCCACCTTTCCTCGGGCCGAACCTATCACGTTATTTACAACCCGCCTAAGGTTGAAGACATTGATGACGTAACGGGGGAACCGTTAGTTCAGCGAGACGACGATAAAGAAGAAACCGTTAAAAAGCGATTAGATGTCTATCATGAACAGACTGAACCACTGATTGAGTATTATCAGTCTTTTGCTTCTAGCGGCGAAGGCAACGCGCCTAGCTACGCAAAAATCGATGGCATCGGAGCCGTTGAAGACATTAAAGCAAAGGTTTTCTCATCGCTAGAAAGCTAGCCTGAGTTAACAATAGCACTTTTATCTAAAGCCTCAGAGTGATTGTCCGCTGAGGCTTTGCTGCATTTGCACGTTCACTCAAACACTCAAACACTCAAACACTCATAACGCCGATCAGCAGATACGCAATTACGGTAAAACCACCGCAGACTAAAGCGTAAGGCAACTGTGTTTTAACGTGATCCAACAAATCGCAACCAGCCGCCAAAGAAGATACCGCAGTGGTATCTGAAACGGGTGAACAGTGATCGCCAAACACACCACCGCCCAACACCGCTGCCAGCATCAGCTCGGGAGACACCCCCAGATTTAACGCAATAGGCATGGCAATGGGAACCATCAGGGCAAAAGTCCCCCACGACGTGCCAGTGGTAAAGGCGGCGAAAGCCCCTGCGATAAACACAATCGCTGGAACACTCCACAGCGGCAAGTAGTCAGCAACCAAGCCAGCAATAAACTCGCCCGTACCCAGTTCTCTCACACTCGCGCCTAAGCAAATGGACATAAACAAGATGGCGACCAACGGGAGTAATTCAGAAATCCCCTTAAAGCCTTCGTTCATCAGCTGTTGATGGGTAAATCGAGGTTGACTGATCAGCATGAAAAAGGAAACAAGCGTCGCCAGGATAGTAGCGTATAAAACCGACTTTGATCCGCTTCCGGCAAGCACGGCTTGCGAAACCGTAAAACCGTCATTTGATGAACCCAATGAGGCGCTCCCAGTCAGGTACATAAACCCAATCATACTGAACACCAATACCAACAACGGTACGAGCATGTCTCTTGCTCGACCTTGCGCTCCGTTATCCTCACTCACTCCATCCTGCCTATCATCATCGCGCTCAAACTGACGTTGTTTGTTCAACAACTCGACTCGAGCTAGTGGACCAAAAACACGTCCACTCCAAACCGTATACAAAACAACTAATAAGGTTGAGATCGCATAAACGTTAAAGGGCACCGCACCGAGCATTAACGCCGCTGGCGTCTTTCCGATATCGTACGGCGCGACCAACCCCATCACGAACGCTCCCCAGCCATTAAGGAATATCAAGATGCAAACTGGTGCTGATGTGCTGTCAATAATATAAGCGAGGCGCTCCCGACTCATTTGAAATTTATCAAACAAACCTCTGGATACGATTCCCGCCGTCAGCACGCTTAAATTTGACTCCAAGAAAACAACCACACCCGTACCGAAGGTCATCATACCTGTGCGGCGAGCATTACTGGCCACGCCCGCGTTGATCATCTTATTGACGGTCGCACTCACACCGCCAGAAAAGCGCATGTAGGCTAACAAAGCACCAATGAGCAAACTAAACAGCAGCAGGCGCGCATTGCCTGGTTCGCTTAACTTAGCCACAGCGCGCTCGACAGTGGCAATGAAACTGCCCAACAAGCTAAAACTTCCGGCTTGGAAACTGAGTAAGACTTCTGAGACAAATAAACCCACTAGCAACGCAGATACGACTTCTTTTCTCCATAAAACGAACAGCAGCGCAGTTAATGGAGGCAATAAAGAAAGCCATTGTGGAAATTCAGTCATACTTAAATGCCTCTCTTTTATGGAGTCTATAGGCGTACATGATCATAGATTGTCCTGAAACGTGTTCAAACCTGTTGCCAGATCAGCTTGTAAATCTTCAAAGTCTTCCAACCCTACGTGCAATCGAACTAGGTGGCCTGTGGCATGCCAGTCAGTTGCTGTCCTGCGCTTGGAGAAGTGAGTGGCCGACAGCACTAAACTCTCATACCCGCCCCAAGAAAACCCCAATTTGAAATAAGAAAAACTGTCTAGCATTTTAGTCAACGCATCGGTGTTGAATTCCTTGAGAACAAATGAAAACAATCCATTGCCACCGGAAAAATCAGCGCTATATGATTCATGACCTGGGCAGGTGGGCAATGCAGGATGCCGAACATGATCAACCAACGAATGACTGGACAGCCAGCTAGCAAGTTTCAGCGCATTTTCGCTATGCTGCCTCATACGGACGGGTAACGTCCTCAAGCCCCGTAAAGTGGTATAGCAGTCATCGACCGAGGCACATTGCCCCAGTTGATAACTGTTTTTCTGAAGCTGGCGCCAAGTCCGCTCATTCGCACTCGCCACGCCAAGCATGACATCAGAATGTCCACTCAGGTACTTTGTAGCAGAATGAATTGAAATATCCACTCCCGAATCGAGAGGGCGAAAATTGAACGGCGTGGCGTAAGTGTTATCTATCATGGTGACCAGTCCGTGCGCGCTAGCCACACGTGAGATGGCCGGCACGTCTTGTACTTCCATCGTGAGGCTACCGGGTGACTCCATAAAGATCACCTTGGTGTTCGACTTAATCAGGTGTTCTATATCAGCACCGAGCAATGGATTGTAATAATCCGTCTCAATTTGCAATCTAGTAAGCGTTTCATCCACAAATTCTCGAGTTGGTTCATAGACAGAATCAACCATTAATAGGTGATCACCGGCGGATAGAAAAGACAATAAGCAAGAAGTAATCGCGGCGGTTCCACAGGAGTAAACGTAGCACCCAGCGGCATTCTCTAAATCGATCATGGCTTGAGACAAAGCAAACGTTGTACTTGTACCTCGACGTCCGTAATACGCAACGCCATCATCTCTACCACGAGCGGCTTCCGACATTTCAGCCACCGAGTCAAAGACAATGGTCGAAGCCCTAACAAGGCTAGGGTTTACGGCTGACCCAGTGAATTTCTTATGCCGGCCTGCATTGACTAGCTTGGTGTCCAGCGTGGTGTTTAGCTTGGTGTCTTTTTTCATGTTGACTTAGGTGAGAACCACTGTTGTGCGACTAAGCCAAGAATAATACAACTCAAACCTAGAAAAGTGCTGGGGAGTATTGTCTCTCCTAAAAACGTGGAGATAAAAAACAGAGACAAAAACGGCGTGATAAAGACTAAGTTTGCCAGCCTTGCGGTATTCTCGGCCTTTTTCATTGCTGACAGCCATAGAAGAAAGGCCAACCCCATCTCAAAAAGTCCGACGTACACACCACCCAATAGTCCCTGTAGCGGAACTCCATTGAATGTAAGCGTTCCATTGATTAGATTAAATATAACGATGACCGGCAATGCGCATAAAAAATTTAAGCATAAGCCTAACACAGGCTCTCTTTTATCGTTTCGATTCAAAATCCAATAAAGAGACCATACCAAGGTACTCATAAGAGCCAAGAAAACACCAAATGAACTGTCGAACTCGAAACTTAACAAATCACCTCTAGTTGCAATCAAACATACGCCCAAATAACAGAAAATCGCCGCAAGAAAGTCATACCAATGTAATCGTTGTTTCAAAAGCGGCACGGCCATAAACGTCATCACAATCGCCCAACTGAAATTGATCGCTTGCGCCTCTTGAGCCGGCAACAAATCGTACGCCCAAAATAACAGCAAGTAATACAAGGTTGGATTGAGTAACCCAAAGAAAAATGACTGCCGATAAACTTGAGCCTTTTGTGACCAAAGCTCCGATAACCGCCCCTGCATACTCAACACCAAACAGAGAAACAACGCCGAAACAATAGTGGCAATGAAAATGAGTTGTGATGGCGTCAAATAAACGAGACTCATTTTAAATGCAGTCGCAACCGTCGACCAACATAGTACCGTCGCCAAGCCGAATAAAGTGGCCCTCTTTTGAGAAGATTGTGGTGAAGTCATCCGTGCATGGTATGGCATACCTGCAAGCGAACACAAGCAACAAATATATCGCTTGAAAATGCTCAATACTGTATGTAATTATAGTATTCATGATGCATAAACAGCTACCCGCGAAATACTATCTAGCGCACGCAAATGAAGTGTTCGACTACGTCAGTGAACACTGCAGCCACTTATTAGATACAGAACATGCTCAATACCTTTCAGTATTCTCACAACTAAATGAAGATGCGCAATGCTTATTAATCAGGCTCCTCACTCGTAAACACACGCTCGTAAAGCGATCGAGCTTAAACTACCCTGAAATAGAGGATATTTCCGCTGCGCTCACTACGCTGGAACAGTCAGGACTAATAAGTCCCGCACTCAATGCTGATTGGAAAACGTTAATGCCCCTGCTGACCAAGCCAGAGCTGATTGAACTACTACTTGAGTCAGGCCACACGTTAAAGGCCTCCAATAGAAAAAGCGTATTACTGGAACACGCCTTAACGAACTTAGACAGTAATACTGCCATTAAGTCAGACGTTATAATCAAGTACATTGCCAGGCGGAAACAATCGATCACTGATTATTTGTTTTTTCTGTTTTTCGGTGACTTACGCAATCGCTTCCAGAAATTTGCCATGCGTGACTTAGGAGTATTAAGAGTCAGGAAAAGTAAACGGCCACCAAGCGCAAGGCATAACGATAAACACGAAGCCAAAATTGCATTTAGGATCCAGTATTACCTTCGCGAATTGACTATAAATCCTGACGGTATCTTCAATGAGGCCGCATTGTTCGCTCACTCCGTCGCTACCCAACCTTCTGATACTGTCTCATCTAGCACCTCATCCAATAGCTCTTCGAATGACAGACTACTGTTAGCACTGGGCGACTACGTGGCGGATGAAGACCCCCAACGGGCCCTTACCCTATGGCAACTCTCAACGCATCCCAAGGCCATCGAGCATTGGGTGCGCTTAAGCTTTCGTAATCTGGGCAAACACGCTTTTGAGGCGCCGCTGACCTTGTTAAGAAGTCGCGCGGACCTTCCTGCGTTGAGTCGACTGTTCATTGAAGATTTCTATTGCCGAAAATATCAGGGCAAGCGCACCAGCATTTACACCGATATGCTGCGGGAGTCCAACAGAACACTGCTGATTGATGAAGCGTTCATAAATAGCGTTGAAGAAGGTGTTATAAACCATTATCAACAGACTGATTCATACGCAACTTTTACGGAAAATGATCTTTGGAAAGCGCTGTTCGCATTTACCTTTTGGGAACTTCTGTATAACCAAAAAAATCACAGTGAATTTGACCGACTGCCTGCCCCATTAAGGTCCAAACATTTCTATCAAGACAACGAACGGTCCATCGAAGAGATATTGTCTTCACTCAAAGACAAGAACAAGAGCATTCGACGATTCACCCATATCGCGGTTAAGCACTACAATTACCCTACTGGGTTATTCCGTTGGCGCAAAGAACTGTTAGAGCCATTGATAAAGTGCTTACAGTATTCACCTGATGGTGCAATTGCAAATACGCTGCGGCGAATCGCACAGAATTTCGAACACGCCAAAGACGGGTATCCTGACATATTGGTAATAGAAAACAATCACCTGCGCTTCGAGGAAATCAAAGCGCCGGGCGATGTATTGAGGCCAAATCAGCTGGTTAGTATTCAACGATTGAGAGAGTCGGGATTTCAGGTTGAACTGACCCAAGTTGAATGGGCCGTTAACCCTGAGCAGGTGTACTCAGTCGTTGATATTGAAACCACAGGGGGCCAAAAATCAGGCAATGCGATCACTGAAATTGCCGTAGTTAAGGTGAAAGGCGGAGAAATTGTTGATCAATGGTCTACCTTAGTAAACCCCCAACAATCCATTCCTAGGCACATCACACACCTGACCGGCATTGATAACAGCATGGTTCGCGATGCACCTATTTTTTCCGAAATTGCCAATACCTTGAAACGGCTATTAGACAATTCAATTTTCGTGGCGCACAACGTTGGGTTCGATTATGGATTCATAAAGGCAGCCTACGATGCTTTAGGACAATCATTCCGTATGCCTAAATATTGTACGGTCAAAAATGCCAGACGAGCCTTCCCTGGTCTAAGGTCCTACAGCTTAGGAAAGCTAACTGAGGCGCTCGATATTGAACTAAACAATCATCACCGCGCATTAGATGATGCCAGAGCTACCGCGCATTTACTAAGGCTGATTCAGGATACGTCAAACAAACCAGTCAATTAAACTGTCGACGTAGTGATAAGACTTAACGGGTCTTAAATCCTAACTGTCATCTTCGATAAACGAACACACCCCTGCTCGATATAGCTCTACCGCGGACTCGGCAGAACCTGTCAGAAGAGCTTTTGACAACGCTATGGTTCTCTTAGCGGCAATTGGAGCAGACCACTCATTCTCCATGATAGGATGTGCCGCTCGGCCTAAGTCGCGAATAACGTGTGGCTCCATCGACACCAATTCATCAATAAGAGAGGTCAAATCGGCATCACGATACAACAACCCATTACGGCCATGTTGAACCAACCATTTCGCAGAACCGAGGTCCGCATTGGCAATCACGCCACAGCCCTGACTCAAGGCTTCGTTTACCACCAACCCCCATCCTTCACCCTGATCGCTTGTCATTAAAAACAAATCGGCGTCCTGCATCGCTTGAAATACCTCGCTCTGCGACCTCCAGCCGGTAAACTCCACCTTGTCTGACACACTAAATTGCTTTGCTGATTGTTCGGTCTGTTCTCTTAGCTCACCATCACCAATCATGGTTAATTTGGCCTTAATGCCCCCGTCAATCAAGCCTTTCAATATCTCCAGCGCTTTCGATGGTTGTTTCACTTGACTAAATCGGGCACACCACAGAAGTGCCAATTCATCATGCCGTTTTTTTTTCACCAACGGAGGGCAATCGATAAAGTAGCCATAACGCCAGCTGCGCCCCTTAAACAGCCCCATGTCGTTCAGGTCTTTAGCTGCATTGCTGCCGATCGCTAAGAAGTGGTAGTTGGGCTTATCAACAGAAAAATAGTTTTTATAGAGGTGAACCATCCTAGAAATTTTTCGTTTCAATGACGGAGGCTTTTTCCACAAACGCTCTTGGCAAGTGAAAGTCAGTTTTCCTGCGTTAATTCTAGCTCTGACGTGTTTTATAGGAAACCGCCCCTGAATAACAACGTCCGCTGAATCAATCCATTTCATGCTTTCTTTCTTAGCGCTTTCTGATTCAGCGTAACGAATAATAAATTCATCTTCGTAATCGTCCTTCCACCCCATTTCTGCCCGAGCCGAGCTTGTTCCTTTGTGCAAGATAATGCGAAATTTATCTGCTCCCAATTCAGACGCCATTGCCCTCGCAAAATGCATCTGATGATAAGAAGCTTGGTTAGTCAAAAATACGAACGTCATAGCAGCAAATGTAATGGATTAAACGCCGCCAAATATTAACAGGTTTCAAGGTCGATTCAATTGCACAGAGCTTGCCATTGAGTTAGTTTTCCTGCTTCAATCATAAGAACAACAAGCTGCACCCAATTAATGAACAATACTGAGGTCGTATACACGCAAAATGGCGTTGAGAAACGCATTTCTCAAAAGCAAGCGATTCAAATGCTCGATCAAATTGCCGCAACGGACATGCAACGCGCTTTAGTTCACTCTCTAAAACTCACTCAAAACAACCCAGATGCCACCGAGTTACTTTGGAGTTTCTATGAGAAATTATTGTCCATGTATATGTTTGAGGAGCTCCTCGAGCTTACTAACAAACGTTTAGTAAATACACCCAATTGCGCGGTGGCGTTTTCATGGAAACTCGATGCTTTAAGGCATATGTTTCGACAGGATGAAGCCATTGAAATGCTGCGTAGCGCCTACCTAAGAGACCCCAACGACCATAATATCGTAACGATGTTAGGCACCTTCTATAAAGATGAAGGCGATTTCGATAAAGCCCTG
This sequence comes from Arenicella sp. 4NH20-0111, assembly GCF_040366405.1. Lineage (NCBI taxonomy): Bacteria > Pseudomonadati > Pseudomonadota > Gammaproteobacteria > Arenicellales > Arenicellaceae > Arenicella > Arenicella sp. 4NH20-0111. Next base: position 269,230 of record NZ_BAABWF010000003.1, on the reverse strand, counting down.
TCCAGCTTTAACCAGGCCATCACGGTAAACCCCAACTACGCTCCACCATATTGGCATCGAGCAGAACTTTGCTCAGAGCACGCGGAATCCTTAAACCAAGTAACTCGACAGATATCAAATTCACTGGTACATGAAAGTAGAGCCCACTATTTACAGTTCGCAGCTTATAAACACGCGGAACGGCTCGGTGACTTTCAAACTGCCTACGAGCATTTGTGCTTTGGCAACGGCCTTAAGCGAAAAACATTGCATTATGATTTACAGTCAGAAGTGGGCATTGACCGTAAGGCCACTGAAATCTTTACGCCCATAAAACTCAACTCACTCGATAGAGAACAGTCTAGTGACCTAACCCCGATATTTATTATGGGAATGCCGCGCAGCGGCACGACACTGGTCGAACAAATCATTGCCAGTCATAGTGAGGTGGCGGGCGGCGACGAATACACAGCCTTAGCAAATGCCGTTATGCGGGTTCAAAGATCCACTGAGCATACAGGTGGTATTGATGATTGGCTTTCTACTAGAAACACCTCAGACTGGATTAACGTTGGTAAAGCCTACGAACAAAACATGCGTTTCATACGCGGTAACAAAAGGGTATTCACCGATAAAAATCAATTTAACCACCGCTCCGTAGGCGTCATCAAGGCAGCTCTTCCTAATGCCAAAATCATTGTTGTCGATAGACAACCAATGGACGTGCTATTTGGTTGCTACCGACAACTATTTGGCGGCGATGGCGCGCCATTCAGCTACGACTACGATGAACTTGTTGGCCTTTACAAAAGCTATTACAACTTGATCAACTACTGGGATGAGAATACAAATGGACTCATCTATAGGGTACGTTATGAACAGCTCGTTACCGAACCCAAAACAGCCATCGACGGACTATTGAGGTTTTGCGGCCTAAACACTGAGCAAGCTTGTTATGATTTTCACAAGACCAAACGATCCGTTAAAACTCTGAGCAGCTCGCAGGTTCGTGAACCTATCTTTACGCGCGGCATTAATCGCTGGTTAAACTACGAGACACAACTCTCAGGTCTCGTACAAAAGGCGCAAAACGCGGGCATAGAGATAGACTCATAGACAAAGATCTAGGCGGCGAATGTTTGGCTCTCGCTCGTCAGGGACTGCCATTGGAGGTAGCCATCACTGCTAAGCTGATACACGGCCTCGGACGATAAATCGTTAACTATTGTGGCCGCTCTAACGGCATTCAGACTCATTTGTGGGTCAACAATTCCATGGCTCATCAAGCCCATATTCAACGCGTAAATACGATTATTAGGATTGCCTTCCCAACGCACACGATATTGAGGGTCCAGAGCCATTCCATAACTGGCATCACAATCAAACTTCTCAGCCAACGGATATAAATAAGTGGGTACGTGATACTGATACCCTGTACACAAAAGTACGACATCAACCTGTGTTGATTCCCATTGTTCATCAATTTTATTTACATACGCCACATCAAAGCCAGATGCTATCTTGCTTACATTCGTTAACTCGCGACTCGGTTTTATCTGTATTTCGGAATTCAATCCAAGAGAGACTTCGCGCTGATAAAGTGACTGATAAATATCGCGCAAAGTTTCACCTGAGATGCCATCTGACGCCAGTTTTTGCTCTGATAAAAGCTGATCTTTCTTTGCGGGTGGCATTGAAATAAACGCTTCTTGATAGCCAGGTGCGAAAAATTCGTTGGTAAACGGCGTCTCGTCCAGCGGCGCGAGGTTGTTACGCCGACTAATCCACGTAACTGCGGCCGGCTTTCCCCAATTATCGTTGATCAAATTAAGAAAGATTTCGGCACCAGACTGACCGCCACCCACGACAGCAATTCGCTTTCCAGCCAGGTTAAGCTTTCTCAAAGCAATCTCACTGGCATGAAAACAATCATTCCCCATAAACGATGACGCCTCTGGTGGTATTTTTGCTTTCTTTCCCGTCCCTAAGCTTAAATGCTTACTCGTTAGCTCAGAATTATCGGCAAGCCGCACCTGAAAACAGGCGCTTTGTTCACAGTAATCTACTTCGCGCACTTCGCCGCCAGAACGAACATGCTCCATTCGGCTCGACGCCCATTTTAGATACAGGTCAAATTCCTGCCGGCTCACCGCCGATTGATCAGCGTGCAGAAACCGGTAGAACCGCCCCGATTCCACCAAGTAGTTTAAGAAAGAATGGCGATTTGTGGGATCCACTCCAGTGACCAAATCTCTCAAGTAACTATTCTGTAGCTTAGCGCCAGGCAACATCATTCCTGGATGCCATTGATATTGTTTCTGCCTTTCCAAAAAGCACGTTTTCAAACCCGTAGGTTCTAACAGAGCCGCTAGGCTTAGATTAAAAGGCCCCGCTCCAATTCCAACTAGGTCGTACATCATGCGACATTCTCCTGCACCGCTTTATCAACGTTAATTTGTTCTGCGAGAAACAAAGGGTTCTTAATATCACTCCCTCTAATTGGTATTGGGCGCTCTGCCGAATCTTCGTAACCTTGTTGTAAACGAACCCGATTTATACACAACTTAGCGATGTCATTCGAAAACAAATTAAACCGTTGATGCTGCTCCTGCGAACTGGATTCCCTGCATTGATAGGCGCGCAGCTCTTTGGCTAATAACGAGTAGAATTCAACCTCTGAAAACTTAAACCGAGTAAAACAAAGGCCTGACAAAAAGCGCAGTGCGGTGACAAAATTCCCTGTCTGTAAATCATGAATCAAATATTCAGGCGGCAAGGTATCAATGGCCTCAAGCGCATTAGACGACAAGCCATCTCTCGATTTATAGTGCTTTTCATCCAACCTTAAATCACCTTGAAAATCCTTCAACGCCATAGCCACAACACGCCCTTGCTCCAGCACTAAGGTTATATTTTGCCCGTGAGCTACCAAACCAATTCCATGGTGACAAAGAAGGTGGTACAGCGGAACGACCATAGCCCTAAACAGCTCTCCAAGCCAGTCGTCCAGACCGAGTCCAGACTGCTCCAACCACGTATTAAGAAGTGGTGTGCCTGCGTTATCAGTTTGCCAGAGTGCTCCAAGCATGACGGCCTGCTGTCCGTGCTCAAGATACTTAGCGACCGGTTCACGCCAAATTGCACCTAGGAGTTCATTGTAGCGATACGGGGCTTCGCCTAGTTGACGATAGAGGTTCTGGGGAAGATGAACGCCTGCTACCTCCTGCAAGACATAGGTATTTGAAAGCTCCGAATCATTAACGCAAATACCCTTTAGCCACGCCGACAGCTCAGCGCCGATGCGAATATATCTCGCTGGAATACCTCGAAAACACGACGTATTTAACACCGTTAACGGTAACTTAATATCCAAATTCTCTTCAGCTCGCCTGTTCGCCAACGTACGGAGAGATTGCTGGGGCAGAAAGTTATCGCCTAAGTAACCTAAATCCACCAGCGCTCCATTGGCCAATTCTTTGGCAAACAACGTCTTAATTTTATGTTCCCATTGCCACGGGTGCACGGGAATAAACGACCAAGAATCAACCGGCTCGGCTAGCAGTTCAGACACGGCCTGCAACTGGGCTGTTGAAACGCTGTTCGCTAACAACTTGATCGGACTCCAGTCTTTTTGATAGCCACTCTGCAACAGGTCACTCTGCGTTGCCAGCCAACGTAACTGTATGCTAGGGCTGTGTTCAGGCGCATAGGATTTATGTTCTGATACTCCCCACCCCATGCGGCCTTTATTTGCAATCGCCTTCGGATGGCCTTCAAAATACGCTTGCTGTTCATTGAAATTCAGAAGCGCGATACGCTCTGCAGACCACGTGCTCCGATTTTTACGCAGCTCTGCGTCAGAGACAAGTCCATTACTTGTTTCCTCAATTAAATTGGCCAAAACAATATCGGTCAGTTGCAATTCACTTTTAGCGTCGATCAGTAACTGCAACGGACATGTCGCTAAACTATTATTGCGCTGGATAGACTTAGGCTTGATCAGCCAATGTCCCCATATAGAAAGGTCACCGATGAAGGCGTACACATGGCCGCTGTGCAACAAAATTTCTTGGCGATTTCCATGACTCTCACACAATATTGCTTCTTCGTATAGCAATTCAGAAAGATTTTTCTCCAGCAGCATTCTTGCTGCTTCACGATAAAACTTATTCATAATTTCACCGTTTCATAAAAGTCGTTTCGAGTCAGCTGCATTAAGGCGGACCGCTTGTGAGGGAAATCAAATTCACACATCTTTTGATACGGTATTTGTTCGGCATAACGCAACAACATTAAGTTATCAGCTCTGGGTTCTCCCATTAGGCGCTCAGTCGCTGAGTGGTCTGAAAACAAGTAGTCACAAAGCCCTTTTATCCAGGTCAGCGTGTTTTTCCGCCCAAGATGTTGCCTGGACCCTGTTAGTCCATGCCAACCACGATCAAACTCATCGCTATCGTAATACGCGCCAAGACGATCTTCCTTGCACCAGTACGCCTCAAAGTAACCAAAAGGTTGATCGTTGAGATATCCGATTAACCCAAGCGTGTGGGGATCATGTAATTGATCAAGCAGGTATTTGGCCAATGTATCTTCCGATTCGGCCATTTCCCAAAAACGCGACACCAAAGGGTCATTTTGCCAACGATGAAACGTTGCCAAGTCCTGTTCTGGGTCTATTGCTTTAAAGCTGATTTTTCGATCAAACTCGGTATCTACGCGATCATAAACCCAACCTTCTGGTTTGATGGGTCGTGTAGGGTGTCTTACTGCAGCAGAATGACCCGGTTGCAAATATTTTTTCGGCCTTAGGGTAGTGGTGTAACTCTGATTAAGTTGTTCACTCTCTTCACTGTAGGGTTGAAGCGAATCGGTTATGGACATGCTCGTACTGTCTCCGTAATGGCGGTTGTCGGTGTGGCGAATTAGGCTGATCTAGATAATTTCAACGGGTTGTTTAATGGCAAATACAGCTCTAAGGGGTTTGTCATCGTGTTTTCATTGGTATCTCGTAGGCTGCATAACAAATTCCCTTTCACGTGCAAGAAATCACTCTCTAACAGCATATCGAGACACGAAGTGTCTTTCGGGTTACGCCTTCGTAACTCGTCTATAAACTGGTGTGTGGAGGTCAATAATTCTGACTCATTCAGCAATCCGTCTTGAGAGATAGCCGCGACAGTGGCAAACAACGTATTGACGACTAAATAATACGAAAACAAATTATTAGCCATCGTCTCATTCAGTTGATTACGATTATCTGCAAACGCGGCGACTACGGTTTGATGCCTCTGTACTCCTAAGGCCGAAAATCCAGTCCCTTGACAATCTCTGTAATAAAAATGATCAGGATTAAAGTCTCTCAATTTCAGTAAGGTATTTTGTTGATGAGCTCCAAAGAGTAGCCCCTCTTCGGCTTGAGCCATCAACAAAGGTTCCAGAGCAACCATCAGAAACCGCTGATACCAGTCTCGAGCAGCGACATCTACGCTGGTCTTCTCCAAAGTCGCCTTTGCTTTAATAATGTTCGCCAACTGGCTAGTTTTACCTGCTGGCGGTAACTGACATAGTGATCCCAACATAAACACTTGTTGATCATGACCTTCAGTAAAAAGATTGTCTCGCAAGACAGTGATAGTATTAATCATGGGCTGGCCGTTTTCATCTTTCAACGCCAACCAGGCCGGCTCACGAATGACACTAAAGCTAGGGTACCGCTCGGAAAACGCTCTCCCGAGTTCACTGTCCCAAACATCAACCACCTGCAATCCGCGCTCTACCTCATGCGGTAACAAGTGACGTACAGAATTGGTCAACTGAACACTCAAGGAATACTTCAACATGTAGGGCGAATTTCTTCGATAAATACAACGAAGTGATGAAGTGGCCGTCCACACATCTCCTCGTTCACCGAAATCTCGAATCAAACCGTCACTAATCAATTGCTTAACTCGCGGCTCTTGTAGGAGTTTTTCAGCCTGCCAGGGGTGCAATGGCCATGGAAGATCAGCTCCGAAATCACGCTTAGAAAGTCCTGTTAGCTCCGCATCACTTTCCACAATACTCCACAACCGTCTCTCCAGACTTTCTCCTCGGCACTCTGAAAAAACCACACTAGGCGCAACGGCTAACCACCGCAATGCAAATTTCCCTTGATGTTCAGGAGAATAGGTCACACTGTCTTGGTCACTAAATCCACCCTTCGCTCGTGGACATGGGTGACTAGGATGCCCACCCAATAGGGCCTGATCACTGTCAATAAAATTACTGGTCACCGAAAAGACGTCGTTGAGTCGCCGTCTTTCCATTAACTTTTGAACTTCCGAAACACTTTGCTGCACCCGCGACGGCAGCACGGCCGCTTGCTGCTCTTCCTCTCTATCCAAGCCTTCTTGACACAGTAATTGCGCTGCTTGAACTAACCCTATGGGCTTTAATGACGTTTTACTTGCATACCACCAAGATTGATAACATCGGTAAACCGACGCTTGGCCTGCGGATGCTATGGGAATTAGTAGGCAGCGATTACCCGTCAATGGATACTTAACCAAGGGGTCAGTGTCTTCAGGCATTGCTCGCCACCACTCATGATGGGATTCTAGCCAAGTCCAGTTACTGGATTCTTTCAGCATTGCATTGGCAAAGCTTGACGCTGCATACGCAAAGCCCATCATCGCTTCGCCGTCCTGCTCGCTGAAGTCGCCAAGGGAAGGTTTCATATTCAGTCCTATAACTATGTAATCTCGAGCTGAAGCATAATGGGACATTTATGCAAATGCAAATGATTATCATTTATATTTGCATTTGATTGAGTTAATCGCTAACCTCTTGCGCGACACCCATGTATACCTTAGACAGAACGACGGAATGTCCGAAAGAAAAACACTCACTAAGTTAATGATCTTCGCTGCACTGCTAGGCTGCGGACAGACAGCTCTACTCGTGTGTCTTCCTTCTCTATCGAGTATAACGAAGTTAAATACCGCTCAAATGGCCAGCGTTGTTGCACTTGGTAGTGGCATGTTTCTAATCGGTAATCCAGTATGGGGCTATCTATCCGATCGTTGGTCGCGCAGAGGCGCGTTGCTGGTAGGCGTAGCCGGGTATGCCATTAGCTTTCTGGTCATCGCTCTCGCTCTACACCAAACGCCAGAATCGCAGACTAAACACACTTTTTACTTGCTCCTAGCCGCGCGATTGATCTATGGCTTAACCGCATCATCCATTTACCCCACAATACAAGCATGGGCGCTGGATAGCCTGAGTAAAAATACAACGCCTCAGGATGAGGTGCTGGCAACCAAAACCTTAACTCAACTGGCTGCGGCTGTTAACGCTGGCCGACTGGCAGGGCCAGTAATCGCAGCACCCTTACTGATATTTGGCCCAGTATGGGTATTGTTGGCTTTATCGCTGTTCGCGACATTTCTCGCCGTTCTTGTGACGGCGATCCCAAATGCAGTAACGCACTTTCGTGTGCCGCCCAAGAGGGAGGCCACGACCACGATTTGGCTGCTGCTGTTGGCTGGCATCACGCTAACAATGATCTTGGGAGCATTGCAATACAGTCTGGGTTTTTTACTGAGTGAGTATCTTACTTCGAGCAAAGAGGCTGGGATAACAACGGCACTCGTATTAATCTTCTGCACGCTGTTTATATTATCCCTACAAGTATGTATTACCAGCAAGTTAAATGAACCTTGGGTTAACGCCGTTCCTTTAGCATGTTTAAGCCTAATTACGGGGTGCGCTCTGTTGTTTGTAAACTCCTTGGTCACACTTTTAATTGCAGTGATCATGATTTCCAGTGCTGCCGCAACGTTGGCACCAATATATCAAAGCGAGGCGGCTAAAGGCGTGGGCAGCCGAGGCCGCACGATCGGTTTGTTTGGAATGGCTCATGCGTTGGGAGGCAGCCTTGGCACTTGGGTAGCTGGCTGGTTACTTCTGGATAGCAATCTCCCTCTGTTTATCGGAATAGGCGTGTTAAGCGTAATCAGCTCTCTGATGCTGCTACCTCGCAGCCTTAAATATCGCCAACGAACTAAAACGTTGCTACCTAGCTAGTACAATTGCATAAATCCGGTGCGCGTAGCAACCGCCGCGTGCGGCTAGACCGGTTCCGGCTTAGTCTCTCGACAGCGCGCGGAAATCAAACGTCAGTATTATCGCTCTCTGTGCGTGTGATAAACCTGATTAACCCACCGCCAAAATACGCGCTCGTCCATACCCACAGACTGCTCAATAGCTCGTGGAGGAAGCGTCATTAATTTACTGCAGCTGTACTCCATCGGCCCAACTAACGGAGCAAGCAGACTGGCTGCAGCGATATCGGCGCGCGTCAACGAATCGCCCACCAGAAATGAATCTTCGTGGTCGATCAAGGACTCCAACCACGTTATCTCTTCTTCAACGATCGCTAAGGACTCAAGCCCTTGCTGGTAGCCGAGATCCATCCGTTTGATCATCAACTTGCAAATGACGGGCCACTTTATGGTCAGCTTAACCTTCTCCCAAATAGACAGCCCTTCCATGAAAATAGGTTTAACCGTATGCGGGCACTCTATAATGGCCTCAGAATAAAACCAACGCCGAATATGTACACCAAGCTTGTCGTCTAAGCGCTTTTCAATCGCAAGTACGTCTTGATTGTGCGAGCCCAGCGATTGTTCGCCCTTTGCCTGTTTCTCAGCCCAACTGATGATTTCATCAGAACCTTGAATAACGCGATCACCATCTTGTAAAAAAGGGACAGAACCACGTTTTAAACCCAAACCTTGTGCTACCTGTAAATGCGTACCCGGGGCCAATATTCGCACCTCTGCGTCGATCCCAAGATGCGTTAGAGCCCACCTTGCTTTTTCGCAGTAGTGAGAGATGGTAAATATGTAAAGTACGGGTTTGGACATAGTAAAGGAGCCGATGTTTGAATTGATTTAAACGCTAAGAATGCAGTTATCGCATAGCGCGGTCTAGCTTAGAAAATTGAGTAACAGCATACAGATATTGCGGGTTAATCCACTAGCTTAGGATTACCGATCACGTAATTTCGGCTAGCTGAACTCCTAATTTGATCGATATCAAATGACGCATTACGCCACTGCTCCGTCACGAACAATTCAGCCTGGTCGGAATAATGTGGAGACTCCATGTCTAATGTGGCACTGCCAAACTGATGCAACACTTTTGCGTCTTGCTTTCCATTCTGATCCCATGCAATGAGCGCCATCCAAGTATCTCCTGCCGTCGCATAGGCCTTTTCATCTGGTTTGTAGCCCAGAGAGTAGATGGCCCTTAGCGCATCAGGCCCTCCGCTGACTGGCTGATTGAAATCACCTCGCTGCAGCCGATTTACTTCCCCCCACAAAGGATCTAAACGACCATAGTTTTGAGTCAAATAGGCTGCAGCCCTCTCGGTAGCCGCTCTCAAAACTTGAGGCGAACGATCGTCTTTATCTTTGTTTGCATGAAGCTCACGAAGAACAGAAATTGCTATGGCAGTATGACGGTTTTCGATGTTAGCCTGACGATTCCACGCTTTAATCAATGACTGTGCTTCGAGCAGAAGGTCAGAGTCCGACCAATTTTGCACCATCACTTTATTGAGAGTAAGCAGATAATCGGATCGTTCAGAATACTCAACATCGAATTTCTGTTTAAGTATTTCGGCTTCGCTCAAAGGTGTCACTCCGTCATTGAGTTCAATAAAACGCCAGGACCGGTTTGTTTGGTTTCGAGCCAACCCCATTGATTGCGGGAAGTTCTCTGGGCGTAAGTTGTCATCTCCATCGGTCGCACTGAATGGTGTATTGTTAGCATTGAACACCAGACCGGAACTTGGATTCATTAGTTTGGGAACCTGACTAAACGATCGATACCCTTGCCAAATTAGATCACTACGGTCACCAGGAAGCCCCTTAGACCAATCCCACCCCTCCAATCGATCTGGGTATTGAGCATTGTGTATGAAACCAATATTGCTTTCTTTGTCAGCGTAAACATAATTAATGCTCGGCAATTGCTGCAGCGACATGGCTTGCATGAATTCTGCCAAATTGGTCGCTTGATTTAGTCTTGCGTATTGCTCTAACTGGCCGATTTCATCCATGCCGGCGTAGCGCAACGCATATGCTTTACCATTCACTTTAATTACCGGCCCGTGTTGACTCCTCAACACGGTTCGTTTGGCGGGAAACCGAAAATTACTCCACAGTTTAACTAACAGAGTGACTTCTTTGGATTCGAAGTCATACCATTTACCATCAAGCAGGTATTGGTTCGAATTCTCTGGATTGAGAGTTAATAGATATTCGTCAGTAAGATCGATGTGGTTTACGGTATTCGCCCACCCCAAATTTTCCGTGAACCCATGCAATATTACCGGTGTTCCAGGGAATACCCCTCCTTGAATTTTCCAACCTGTTTGGGCATGTAAATGAGCCTCATACCATGCCACTGGCCCCGTCATTGGCTGATGTGAGTTTATCAACAAGCGTGTCGAATTATCAGTAGATCTTTTCGCCGAAACGGCCAAGGCATTCGAACCAAGCTCAGGGCTGGCTTGATTGCTAACTGTCCACGCTGAGGTTGTAGAAGTCGGCGCCAGAGCGAGTTCCAATTGAGTCGACTCATCAAACAAATTCAGTAGAGGCTTATCGAGACCATAGAAAAACGGTGTTTTGAAAACAAACCCGGCGACAACATCTTCGGCTGTAAAGGGCGGTAAACCAAGCCATGTGCTTTCAGGGTTTTCGGCGGCGTATAGATTGATCCCTGCGGCATAGGCTTCTGCAATTTCTTTAATGTCAGCCGGAACTCCTTCGTAATGGCGAGATACCGTACCCCACACATCCATTAATTGAACCATGTAGTCCGTTGGCGCGGCAACTCGCCCTCGGTATCTGGCCAACACGCCTCGCGTAGCAGCGACGGTTTCTTGTATTGTTTCAAAATCATCTTCAGCGTGAGCATACGCCAAGCCAAATGAGGTGTCCGAGTTACGCAACCCGACAATATGAGGAACACCCCATACATCTCGTAGAATTTCAGCCCTAAAGTGTTGGCTTCCCTCGCTAAGTTCTTGAAAGCTTGGAGCCTCTGGCATTGGCTTCCATAACCAGACAGCCGTCGCTGCAAGCAACATCAACGACGCAGCCACGCTGACCTGTACTATCTTTTTCATCGCTTTCATTGTCTTAACCCCTGGCAGAATAGACTTAAGTGAGCCATTAACTATTTTATTTATTCTATCTGTTCAATAACGCCGTTTATTCTCAAACACTCTATACTTGATACAAAATTTCAACAATCAATAAATTGCGATATGCGATCAGCTCTTATACTCCTTTCTCTGATACTGTTTACGATTAATGACGCCGCACGGTCAGAACGGCCCGATCAAGTCGAATACCCGACCTACTATGCAAACGTCAATGGTCTGACCATTGCTTATCAAGAGTTTGGCGATCCAGAGCACGAAACCATCATGTTGGTGATGGGCTTAGGAGGCCAGCTTATTCATTGGGACGATGATCTTGTATGGCAATTAACCGATGCCGGATTTCACGTCATTCGATTCGATAACCGAGATGCCGGCTGGTCATCAAAACTCTACCACGAGAGCACACCTGGAATTTTGACGGGCTTACGGTACAAACTAGGTATGTCACTAGGCTCTCCCTATAAGCTCGACGACATGGCAGACGATGCGCTCGGGCTGTTGGCGCATTTAAACGTGAAAACTGCCCACGTGGTTGGTATGTCAATGGGTGGGATGATAGCGCAAATAATGGCCGCTAAAGACCCAGACAAAATCCAATCACTAACGTCAATCATGTCCTCAAGCAGCGCAGAACATCTACCTGCCGGAACCGTAGATTTAAACTTATCAGACCGAAGTGACCAAACTCGGGAGCAAGCTATTTTAGCCTCCGCTACGATAGGACAACAAATTGACGGAACCGTTGCTGAACTAAACGAGTCACAATGGATAGCGTTAACGGCTCGCAGCTATGATCGATCACACTATCCAGAAGGGTTTGGTAGGCAGTTTTGGGCCATATTAGATTCGGGCGATCGCGTGGAGCTACTAAAATCCATTAAGCAGCCAGCGTTGGTGATTCATGGTAAAGCCGATAATTTGTTACCCTATCAGCATGGAGAGCACACCGCCGAGCTAATCTCTGACAGCCGCTTACTCTTAATAGAAGGAATGGGGCACTACATCGACCGCCTGAATAAACCACTAATTGTAAAAGAAATAATAAAAATCGCATCAAAGTGAATCCAAATTAGAACTTCGCGCATCTAAATCAGTATGAACGGCTCAAAAACAGCCGAAATTATTGATTTAACCAATTAGTGAGGCACAGATAGCTCGGTAACGAGCTAAGGAGAACTTGATGCGAAATTCTATTAAATTGTTATTGGCGACTACCCTTTTGGCGGTGAGTTTAACGGGCGTCGTGAGTTCAGCACAGGCAAAACAGGCTAAAGACAGAAAAGCGTATTTCTTACTTGGGGATCCACGACCGGGGTCAAAATTCAAGCAAAAGCTTTTTCGTTCGGATGTACCTTTTGACAAAAGCTATTCAGAATTAACGCCAACACTAAAAGAACGAGTAAAAACCCCGTATGGTGGCTTAAAAGACAGTGAACACCCTCCGTTTCCAGTGGAAGGCACTGAAGTTATTTATCGCCCGCTCTACAAAGCCAACTTGGAACTTAAAAAAGAGGGTGACGTGCTCGCTATTGCGATGATCAGTCCAACCGGTAAAGTTGAAAATGTGACGGTGTATAAAGCCCCAACTCCAAACATTGCCACGATGCTCAGCTATATCATTACCAACACTGAATTTGATCCAGCAACGTGTGATGGCAAACCATGCCAAATGGAATATTTGTTCGAAAACAAAATTGAGACTAAACCGAACTGGGCTAGATAACACCTATCAGCTCGCGAAGGAAGTACCATCAAGGTCTAACGCTATTCAGTTATCAGTCTTGACTGAATAGCGTGCCTTCAAGTCAGCCAACCCTTCAATGATCAAGTTTTTAAGAACCGAAGGGTCAACATCGTCCAATCGTTTAAGATACAAACACGACTTACCTAACTTATGCGGCCCTAATTTTTCCAGCAATGGCGCCGCTTTTTTGTATCCGGGAATAATATAGAGCACCGGCCCTGACTTTCGCATGGCAAATCCTGTTGCTAGCATTTCGCCTTCATCACCATTTGCTCTGTAGTAGGTATATTGCCCATAACCAACAATACTGCCCCCCCACATTTTGGGTTCCATCCCAGTTGCCTCACGGAATAATAGGTCTAGCTCAACTGCCTGTTTCTTAGTTTTTTCTGATTCAATGCTCTCAATGTAAATCTGCGGAGACACGTCATTCTGACTCGTCTTTAATGTGACTTTCTTGGGCATTACTCCTCCATTGGGTCGGGTTCGTTAACTTGTAATGATCTGTAATACAGACATTCCATCACTATACGGTAACCTAACTGCGGTCAAAAAATAGGTCGATTTCGCATCACTTTAGGAGAAAAGAATGCACAAACGGGTAAATATAAAGGACATTAAGGTTCAGTGGCTGAACGCTCGATGTTTAAATGTAATGGCAAAATACGCTAAGTTAGCGCATGAAACAGACGAAACGATCATCATGGTCAGCAGCGATTCATGCCTCTCAGACATTGTGAGTCACGCCAATAATTCGAATAGCCAAGAAATTAAATGGGTGTATGACGAGCTTAAAGGCGCATTAAGAGACTTGCTATCGACAAGCCGCCTTCAAACCGAACTTAAGGCACTGGAAAGCATTGAGCGCGTAAATCAAAATAACCACACCGAGAACAGTTTTCCACACTATTCCAACTAGTCAGTCCAAATTTTTTCCTCTAATCGGCCCTGAACTCTTACCGAGCCTTGCTTAAAGCGAGGCTCTTTATTTTGTCGACGCTGCGCCTGATAGTGCATGGCTACGGCATAAATCGTTGGGGTCAATAACATGATGGCGACCACGTTAATCACCGCCATCAAACCAAAAGCCATATCAGCCATAGCCCACACCAACTTAAGTTCCAATTGCGTACCCAACAAGGTCATTCCTAAAAATATCGCCGTAAAAATACTACGCCCGACACGATTATCTAATTTAAAGAAGTGCAGATTACTTTCAGCGTAGGCGTAGTTCCCAATAATAGAGGTAAACGCGAACAACGTGATTGCTATGGCGACAAAGTGTCCGCCCACACTGCCCATATGGCTGGTCATCGCATCTTGAGTCAAACGAATTCCAGTCATTTCGACTCCAGCGTACCCGCCGGCCAGCATAATCACTACCGCGGTACAGGTACAAATCACCATCGTGTCAATGAACACACCAAGCATTTGGATGTACCCTTGCGTAGCTGGGTGATTTGGCTTAGGAGAAGCTGCGGCTGCGGCCTGTGGAACACTTCCTGCACCCGCTTCATTAGAGTACAAACCTCGCTTAATGCCGTTTTGCACCGCCGCAGCAAACGTGGCCCCTGCAACTTCTTGCAGGCCAAAAGCAGACCGAACTATCTCAATAATCAAGGCGGGAACCTGAGCCGCATTTAACAGTGTGATCACCAACACAGTGGCCACAAAAATCAAGGCCATAATCGGAACCACCAGTTCCGAGAAGCGTGCAATTGAGCGTAATCCGCCAATCACAATAAACCCGGCAACGACAGTGACTACGACACCGCTCATTAATTGCGAAAAGCCATAACTGTGATTTAACGCATCGACAATGGTATTTGCCTGGGTCGCGTTAAATACTAAGGTATAGCCAAACATCAGCGATATCGAAAAAAGAACCGCTAGTAACTTACTATTTAGGCCCTGCTTGATGTAATAAGCTGGGCCACCTCGATACTCACCCGCCGAATTCTTAACTTTATAAACTTGCGCTAACAGACTTTCAGCAAACGCCGTCGCCATACCAAGAAACGCGATTACCCACATCCAAAACACCGCACCAGGCCCACCCACCGATATTGCGATGGCGACTCCAGCCAAGTTTCCGGTTCCGACTCGCGCGGACAAACTAGTGCAAAGGGCTTGAAAAGACGAAATTCCCAGAGAGTCACTCTGCCTACTTTGCTTGAGTAAGGTAAACATATGTTTAAACCCTCCGACCTGAACAAACTTTAGTCGGACGGAAAACCAAACCCCTGCAACCAATAACAAATAGACCAATATATGGCCCCAAAGTACATTATTAATTGATGATACAAGTGAGTACATAAGCAGATAAACTAGTGAACAACGCGCATAGAAAACAAGCGCCTTGGTAAGATTCGAACCGCCGATAATAGCACGCTCTCAAATTTCGTAATGACAAGCAATCACACTTCCATCTCGACCGATAACGAACTCCTTTTTCACCAGTTACAGTCGACCTTACAACTTAAGGTGCCTAACGCCCAACTCGTTGAACAAGCTTTGTTTCAAGTTCCTGAAATTACTCTGGCACTCATCGAAGACTGCTACCCTCAAGCTGAACTGAACCAATCACAAATTGACAATCTTATGGATTCCCCTCCCTACTGGGCATTTTGTTGGGCTAGCGGTCAGGTAATGGCTAGGTTTTTATTAGACAATCCTTCTCTCGTTGAAGGCCGAACGGTCGTGGATTTTGGCAGCGGTTCTGGGGTGGTGGCCATCGCGGCGGCGAAAGCGGGCGCCAAGAGGGCCATTGCATTAGATATCGACCCAGCGGCACTCATGGCCAGCAAACTGAACGCATCGCTGAACGGAATCACGATTGAAACAAGGCAACGACTTCATAATAAGGAGATAAACCTGTCCTCGTCTTTGTTACTGATTGCGGATGTTTTCTACGACCGAGATAACATACCCATGCTCTCAGGGTTTATTCAGGATTACGCCGATGTGATTGTGGCCGACTCCAGAGTCAAACCTTCAGAGCTCCGCGGCTTATCAGAGATTGACAGACTATCAAGCAGTACAGTGCCCGACCTTGGGGAGTCCTCGGACTTTAATTCCGTGGGCATTTTTCGAGTCACCTAATCTCGTTATCGAGCAAGGCCACGGCAAGTTGTTGTGCTCTCTGAAACCTCAGACAAGTTTCCAAAAAATCATGACACTCATTCAGCGGTTATTGATTTAGTTCACATCCTCGATTAGCCATCTCGCTCTCAAGCACCTCTAACTCACAGCAGCGTCGAATCTTCAAACAGAGCAGAATTAAGCTTGACAACGTTGTCTTTTATCTTGTATTTTGATTTTTCTGGACAGAAGTATAAAAACAATTCAGATGCAATTCACTTTCAGCGACACCCTATTCCGTCGCAGATTAGCTGTTGCAATCATCACAGGAGAACAAAATGTATTTAAGACTCACCCATAAAACCCTACTCTACGCCGTTACCATCAGCCTGACTGCGGCGTTAAATTCACAGGCACACGCACACGGCTATATCGAAACCTCGCGCTCCAAACAATGCGCGGATGGCACTAATCAAAACTGTGGTGGCGTTCAATATGAACCGCAAAGTGTCGAAGGACCGGACCGGTTTCCTGAGACAGGTCCGCAAGACGGCACCATTGCCGCCGCAGGATCTGCTTCCTGGACTCCGCTGAATGAACAGTCCCCTACCCGGTGGAACAAGGTGCCCATGCAAGCAGGGTCGAACACATTTAACTGGGTTTTTACGGCCAATCACAGTAGCCGAGATTGGCGCTATTTCATCACCAAACCAAATTGGAATCCGTCTCAACCACTAGGCCGAAATTCGTTTGATTTAACGCCTTTTTGTGTTTACGAGGGTAATGACACACAACCTCCCTTTAACTTGTCTCATAACTGCACCGTTCCGCAACGGTCAGGGTACCAGATCATTCTCGGGGTATGGGATGTCGCTGACACCACCGCAAGCTTTTACAGCGTGATAGATGCTCAATTTCCTGGGGGCCAGCCCGACAATACACTACGAGACATCGGCGATATATCTCCCACTCAACAACTCTCTGCCAACGACACGGTTCGTGTTCGTCCATTTGATGTCAATGGCGAGTTAACTAATCAAGTGGTTGAGTTCGTTATTCCCACGGATGCGGACGGCGAAACCAACACCTGGCCAAAATTAACAGCTGACTACCTTAACGGCCAAGGCTCTGCGATGTCAGCAGGCATCTTAAACAACGAAGGAGAGTTAATCACGGCATTCGGGAAAAATGATATTTTTGTCGCGACAGACTCCAACATTGTGCGCGCTGAAATTGAAGTCAAACCCGCTGGAGACACTCAGCCGGTCTTCAATGTCACGCTTGCTCAAACTGAGTTCGCGAACGATCAACCACTTAATCTAGGCTTTGATGTATCGACCAACCAAACGCTAGAAGTAACGGCACAACTATACTTTGCTGGCGCGTCAGTGGCTTTCCAACAGCAAACTGTGATCTCGTACGAGAATTTCAATTTAACAGTAGACTCGCCTTCTATCGGCACCCATGACCTAATCATCGTAGCCAGAAACACGGCGACACAGGCCTCGACACAACAGACGTTTACCCTCACTGTGACTGAGGCAAGCACAGGCGGCGACGAGCCAGTTTATCCTCAAGGCCGGGGCCAATATCAGCTTAATACCGTGGTTCAAGATGCCGATGGCAATCTTTACGGCTGCAAAATACCTGGCTGGTGCAACAGCCCGAGTGAAGTGTACTATGCACCAGGCAGTGGCTGGGCATGGGAACACGCTTGGACCGAGTTGTAAGATCTTAGCGAAACGAATAAGGTACGGCCAAGCGCAACTGACTCGCGCTTGGCCATCACAGAATCTAAATAGAAAAGAGTGATATACGTACGACAAAGCGAATTTCCCAGATCAAATTCAACACAAGTAATTCGTAATACTAGCTCAATTGCACCGAATCAGGCTTGGTTCTATGTGATAGGTGATCTTGTAACTTTAACCAACCTAGTTTCTTCCCCCACTTGCGGCCTTCGTGGTATCAATTGCGAAAAACAAAGCGACGCGAACGCCAGCAGCGCACCAAACATAAAGACTAACGCATTGCTGTAAAGCCACAAAACTCCCAATATTGCTGGCAATACAACAGCCGCAATGTGGTTTATGGTAAAGCTAACAGCCGCGGTGGAAGCGATGTCTTCTGGGTGAGCTATTTTTTGAATGTAGGTCTTCATTGCAATGGCGAAGGCGAAAAAGAAGTGGTCTATAATATAAAGAGCGCCTGCCACGGTGGCGTCTTCAACGAAGGCATAAGCAACGAAGACAAGAACTAATCCGACATACTCGAAGCTTAATGCCGCTCGTTCGCCCACCCTGCCGATAATATTTCCCAGTTTTGCCGCGAAGAATAAATTGAAAATATAGTTGGCTAAAAACAAAAGTGAGATAGTCGCCGCGGAATACTCAAATTTCTCTACCAGTAAAAAACCGGCGAACACCATAAAGATTTGGCGCCTCGCTCCGCTCAAAAATACCAGTACGTAATACAACCAATAGGATTTTCGAAAAACCAAACTCGTGGTTTGCTCAACTTTGGCTTCGAACTCGGCAAACGCGATCCAAACGTAAAACAATATCAGCAGACTCATGCCACCAAAAATAAGGTAAACCGTTTTGTACGAAACATCAAAGTACTCAAACAAGACCCAGGTGCTTGCAAAAACCAGAATGGAGGCCGCTGCTTTCGCTGAAAGTGCTTTACCCATAAAGTGCGCGGCATTGTCCTTTTCGACCCACTGTAGGGTCAATGACTGGTTCACCGTTTCGAAGTAGTGGAAACCAATCGACATGATGACGGTGGTGATATACAAACCGAGCACTGACGGGAAGAAGCCAGTCAACAACACCCCTATTCCAAGCAAGAGTAGAGAGATCATGGCCAAACGCTGCTCTTTGATAAAGGCCAATAAGAAGACTGCGGTGAATGCCAAAAAGCCTGGCACCTCTCTCAAACTCTGTAAGATACCAATCTCTCGTCCTGTGAAATCGGCGGCTTCTTTACTGAAATTGTTAATCAAGGCCGCCCAAGTTGAAAATGCCAGCGGCATAATAAACGCCATTAACAACAACAATGTGGTGGGAGACTTCCAAGAGCTAGCTGATTTCAAAATTGGCCGTCCTACTAGTATGGCTCGATGAATTACTTGATAATTATCCTCCAGCAAAGGACAATCATCCAGTTAATTTATTTCAGGAGATTTACATGCGTGGAGCAGGCGGCAGTTCGGGTGGCCTAGGTCAGTTTTTTATTGGCTTTTTTATGTTTTGTGGTGGCGTTTACATGCTACTAAATTCGATCACTTTTTACGCCCACCACGGCTTTGGGTCGCGGGTTTATAGTTTCGGCAGCTTTAACATCACCAGCGGCATGATCATGATTCCATTCATGTTTGGCGTCGGGATGATTTTCTACAATGCGAAAAATATATTTGGCTGGCTCCTCGCTGCTGGTTCATTAACCGCATTGGTTTTTGGGGTCATTTCTTCAATACAGTTTCAAATGCGATCGATGAGTGCATTTGATTTAGCCGTCATCTTAGTGCTCACCGTCGGTGGTATTGGGCTATTTTTAAGGTCTCTAAAATCCAATTAGCGATCTCAGAGAGAAAATACGACGACGCCGTTTGTAATGCAGTGTCAGCTTTTCAGCCACTTATACATTACAAACGCATCTCCATAAGCTTGTCCAGGATGTTTGAACGCCTTGGGCAATGTTCCTACTATTTCAAAGCCTAGCTTTTTCCAAAGCCTGACGGCACCGGTATTACTGGCAACCACAAAATTGAATTGCATGGCGTCGTAGCCAAGATTTAATGCCACGCTCTGAGAATGCTCGCACAGCTTACTTGCCACACCTTTGCCTCTTGCTTTGGGAGAAACCATATACCCACAATTACATACATGCCCCCCCGGGCCTGCCTGGTTTGACTTTAGATAGTACGTTCCGAGAATGCGTCCTCCGTCTTCGGCCACAAAGGTGGCGCGCGGGTCGGCCAACCAAATTTTCTCAGCGTCGCCCTTTGTGATTTCGGGATCATACGCGTAGGTTTGACCTTCCAAGACTATTTCCCGAAATATCGGCCATATCAAATTCCAATCGTCATGCTTTGCTTCACGAATAATCATACAAGCCTTGTCCTAAAGCGATACCGTATTTTTTTGTAAATCATTTACGTTACTCGACAGCCACTACTAAATCTTACCCTGACAAAACTAAACGGTTCTTGCTAATTTTTCGAAATCTAACCTGTTCTGTTCAGGCGAACCTTTAATCTGCCAAACTCTCGCTCGTCGGCTAACTAAGATGTAGAAAAAGCACCCAAAAAGCAACGCGATGACCAAGGCACCCACCCATTCAATTTTCAAAAAGTTGAGCTGAAACAACATGGTAAGAACCACCAAAGCGAGTAAATTTCCAAAGAAGTAACGCGCATAACCGAACCTATGCAGTTTCAATGAAAGGTTATCAGTGTATAGCCTTATCAGAGAATCCAGAGAGTTAATCACAAAAACAACGCCCACACACACCATCAAGATCGGAATAATGCTTCCGAGTTGGCTGCCCTGAGAAAACAGCGAATACAGAACCGTAAACCAAATAGCGATCAATACGGACGGCACTATCATCATCGCTAACAGCAATTGCCAAGTTTTAAAACCACCCACAAAACGCGCGGTAAACTGACCAATCATGATGCTCCACGCGAACCACCAATAAAGGTAGAATTCGTGATAGCTATTTATTGGCAAAACAAACTTATCCAACTGCTTAAAGTAGTCTGAGACTAGCAGGAAGTTTTGAAACATGATGGCCATGCCATTATCGGTATTTACGGCAAAATCGCTCCCCATAAATACAATCAACGCCAGAAATAGCACGGTTGAGCCAAGGCTAAGCCAGCGCACGTACCTCAGGTTGGAACTCGAATGAACGGCCGCGGCAATCACCAAAAATACTAGGACATAAAACCCGACACCGACAGACTTACCGTCGCCCAATTGGGGCAAATACCAAGGTAAGTTATTCAAAAACAAACTGGCAGTGAAAGCGCAGGTACCCACGATTATTATGTTGTTCAACAGCTTGACCAAGGGAATTTCGAAAAACTTAACGTGCGGCTCAAGCACACAAAAATAGAAACAGGTCAAAAAGTACATACCCCAAACCAGAAAACCCCAGAAACCAAACTCAATAGCTAACGGGTTTGAAAATGCGTACTCGGGATTGTTAACCAAATCTGCGTACACAGGGAATTCTGTGAGAGGAAACATGATTAAGCCAACGTCCAGTCCGGACGTAAAAAGAATCGCTATAAAGCTGATTGATTTTACGGGAGTGACGCCAACGCATCGTACGGCTCCCCACTTAAACAGTACGAAAAAAATCAGCGCTAGGATAAATAGCACTCCAATGCTTAACCAGTTAGTCATGTCGCTTACCCTTCTCGTAGTGAACGTTTGGGTGTGCCGGTCCGCTGGGCAGTTTCCCAACCGTCAATCAAACCTACATCCACCCGCTCAGCGACAAGCGGTGTCACGCCTTTTATTAAATCAGCCGCACGCTCAGCTAACATAATCGTGGGAGCATTCAGATTACCGTTAGTGATACTAGGAAAAATGCTTGAGTCCACTACTCGTAAACCCGCTATCCCGTGCACCTTGGTTTCAGAATCGACGACAGCCATCTCATCCTCCCCCATTTTACAAGCACAAGAAGGGTGATAAGCGCTTTCGACATTCGATCGAACGAACTCATCAATTTGCTCGTCAGAGGCCACTTGTTCACCCGGCTGAATCTCACCATCACGGTATTGATCAAATGCTGGTTGATTGAGTATTTCGCGAGTAAGACGGACGCACGCCCTGAACCCCTCGATGTCTTCTTGTTCTTGCAAATAATTGAACTGAATGCTGGGCTTGTGTTTAGGGTCGGCGGAGAGCGCTTTTATCCATCCCTTGCTCTTAGGTTTATTGTGTCCGATATGCACTTGAAATCCATGCCCATCAAAGGCAACGCGGCCGTCATAACGCATGGCAGCCGGTAGAAAATGGTACTGTAAATCTGGCCATTCGACACCGGCTTTTGAACGAATAAATGCACACGACTCAAAATGATTACTGGCACCCAAACCTGTTTTGAAGAAAAACCAACGAGCGCCAATTAGAAGCTTGCTTAGCGGCCCTAACTTACCATTCAAGGTAATAGGTTGCTTACAACGATACTGAAAATAGAACTCCAAATGGTCCTGTAAGTTTTGACCAACTCCTGGCAAAGCGTGCTTAACCTCTATCCCAGCCTGATCAAGCACGTCCTTAGGACCAATGCCTGATAATTGCAACAAGTGAGGCGAACCGATAGCGCCGGCTGACACGATGACTTCTCCTCGCGCTCTGTAACTGATTGTCTTTTTGCCGGATTGACAACGAATGCCGACAGCTCGTTTCCCTTCCAGCAAAACTTTTTCCACCAACACCTTCGTCTTGACCGTCAGATTTGATCTTTTTTTGGCTGCTCTCAAATACCCTAACGAAGTAGAACACCGTACGCCGTTTTTCACCGACATTTGCATTGCCCCGAAGCCCTCTTGCGTGTGGCCGTTGTAATCATCGGTAGCGGTATAGCCGGCTTCGACCCCGGCTTCGACAAACGCTCTGTACAACGGGTTTTGCATTTTGTTCCCAAGATTCACCGAAATAGGTCCACCAGTGCCTCGATACTCATCTTGACCTTCTAGCCAATCTTCGGACTTTTTAAAGTAGGGGAGACAATCAGCAAAACTCCAGTTTTTCGCCCCCAAGCTCTCCCATTCATCGAAATCCTTTGCATGTCCCCTCACGTAGACCATGCCATTAATCGAAGAAGAACCACCTAGCACTTTTCCTCGATGACAATCTAACCTTCGATTGTTGATAAACGGTTCAGGTTCTGTCAGATACGACCAATTGTACTTAGCGGTGTTTAGCGGGTATGACAACGCCGTGGGCATGCGGATAAATAGGCTGCCGTCATTACCACCGGACTCCAACAGCAAAACTTGTACCGTCGGGTCTTCAGTAAGCCTATTGGCCAAAACGCACCCGGCTGAACCCGCCCCTACGATGATGTAATCAAACTGTTGGTCGTTTTTGATAGTCGTTCTCTCCGCGTAATCTATTTGTTCGCTCTCCAGAACGAACTTATTAAAAAGGGCACTCTAATGCTTGCATGCCCACGTAAACACTCTTTATCTGTGTGTAATGTTTGATTGTTTCGACGCCATTTTCGCGCCCTACCCCAGACTGTTTGTACCCACCTACTGGCATTTCCACGGGCGACAATCCGTAACTATTGATCCAACAAATTCCCGCCTCCAACTGGTGCACGACACGATGTGCACGATTAATATCTCGCGTAAACACACCGGCGGCAAGGCCAAAGTCGGTCGCATTGGCTTTTTGGACTGCTTCTTTTTCTCCACTGAAGCGCATTAAACACATGACCGGCCCAAAAATTTCATCTCTAACAATGCTCATATTTTCGTGGCAATCAGCAAAGATTGTAGGCGCAACAAAATAGCCATTGGGGGCGTTCTCTGGAATGACATTTGAACCGCCGCATAGCAATGTTGCTCCTTCGGCAACACCTTTGTTGATGCAATCCAATACTTTTTCTTGATGGGCTTTTGAAATCATTGCCCCAAAGTTTGTGCGTTGATCTAACGGGTCTCCAACAACAATATTTTCTTTCGTGCGCGTTAACAATGCATCCACAAACTCGTCATAGATAGCGTCGTGCAGATAGACTCGAGTACCGTTAGTACAGACCTCTCCTTGAGTATAAAAGTTGCCCAGCATCGCGGCAGACACCGCATTATTAATGTCTGCATCCTCGAAAATAATCATGGGAGACTTACCCCCTAGCTCCATCGTCACTTCTTTCAATGAACCTGCCGCACTGGTCATTACCTTTTTGCCGGTAGACACTTCACCGGTAAAAGACACTTTAGCTATCTCAGGGCATTCACTCAACCAGGCGCCGACAGCGCCATCGCCTTGGAGCACATTAAACACGCCTGCGGGCACACCGGCTTCAACGAAAATTTCAGCGAGCTTCAATGCTCCTAAGGGTGTCTCTTCAGACGGTTTAAATATCATTGAATTACCAGCGGCAAGTGCTGGCGCAGCCTTCCAACAGGCAATTTGTAGGGGATAGTTCCAAGCTCCGATACCAGCACACACACCAAGTGGCTCACGCCGAGTATAGTAAAAATCGTTGCCTAAGGATTGCTGATTGCCTTCTATTGCCGGAGCAATTCCCGCAAAAAACTCAATAGCGTCTGCTCCACTTGTCACGTCGACTGCCACGGCTTCAGACAACGGTTTTCCGGTATCTTCCACTTCGATTTTCGCCAGCTCATCATTGCGTTCTCGCAACAAAGTGACGGCCTTCATAAGTATTCGACTGCGTTCAATACCCGATAACTGAGCCCAAGCATTAAAACCCTTCTTGGCACTGCTTATTGCAAGTTCCTTTACCTTGTCATCAGCAATCTCAACTTGATATACAATGTTTCCTGTGGCGGGGTTTGTGACATCAAAAAACGCATTGGTTTGGTTTTTTACATACTGCCCATCGACAAAATTTTGATACCGCACTAAGGACATGACTGGACTCTATGATTGATCTTTAAGAAATTATTCTGATCAATCATAGCCACTATCAAAATGTGAGTCATCGATTTATTTCAGATAAGTCCAGAACACCGCGATACTGTTCAATTGTAATAATGACGCCCATCAGTCATCCAGGAGAAGCCGTTTTCTTAGCCGCTGATTCTCTTAGTGCTAATCAACGCGCGAACTGAGCACAACAAATATAATCAACAATGCCGTTAAGCCGACAACACCCCTGCTCACCTAAATCGACGACTGCGATAACTGCGTGAACCAAAATACGTATAGGGATAGAAAAAGGGGTGTGTTCGAAAGTAACCATAACCTCCGTAACCAACGCGAACATGGCCAAGCCTTATCCCAACACCAAGACCATTGTACGGAAGGTGATATTTTCTATTACGCGCATAGCGCTGCTCGTGATCGCTCCACTCCTTGGTTTCCAATGCGGTCACCACCGGTATGGCTTTTTTAAGCCTTCCATTGGTCAAAATCTCGGTACGAGAGATTGGGCCATATACCGTTAAAAAACGGCTGCTGCCTTTAGTTTCATAATTGTCCGTTTCGACAATAAATCGTCCTCCGACAAACCCGTCCACAGGCTCTTGCTCTGGCTGGCCCCTGCGGTTAAGTGGATAGGCCAATACCATTAACTGAGCCCGACCATCCACATCTTCGACACCTATTACCTGACCGCCCCATCGAACATTAACGCCAATATGATCGGGTGTACTTTTTATAACCTCACCATAAGGAACATCAATAGCCGGTGCCACGCTTATTTTATTTGAAATGTTTTTCTCAATCGCGGTGGATGCGCACCCAGAAGTAATCAATAGCAAGGGAACGAAGACCATTAGCCGAAACGTTTTTATAGAATGTATCATCATTTAATACCTCATGACTGTGGAGTCCTGGTTAGATGAGGCCAACGTCGGCCCAGTAAACGAGTACTCAGTTGAACGGAAACTGCGCTACTTCCTATGTAGAACGTTTTCCGCTCACCAATCCTTCGGCATGTGTATAAAAGTTAATTTAGACCTTCGTCATCCATTGCCCACAATTCTATGACACTTTAGGTCTAAAACATCTGACCAGGATCTTCTTCAACTTCTTCCTCTTCATCCTCATCCTCAGCCGACTTTTCGGTCATGAGAGAGAACTCTGCTTTTGCAGAAAAACCTTCACCTTGTTTGAGCTTTAAGCGTAAATTATTTGGCGAGTCTGCATTTTTCATTGCTTCTTCTTCCGTAATTCGATCGGCTTTGAACAGCGCAAGTAAGGCCATATCAAAAGTCTGCATGCCGTATTGCTCAGACCCTTCCATGGCCTCTTTAATTTCATGGATTTTCCCATCTTTAATTAGATCTTTAACTCTTGGTGAACCCGTTAAGATTTCAATTGCGGCAGCGCGCCCCCCTTCCTTCGTTGGGATCAAACGCTGTGAAATTAACCCTTTCATATTCAAAGACAAATCCAAATACAACTGTTTGTGACGATCCTCTGGGAAAAAATTAATGATGCGATCTAGAGCTTGGTCGGCATTATTCGCATGCAGCGTGGACAAACATAAATGACCTGTTTCGGCAAACGCCAAAGCATGCTCCATCGTCTCTCGACTGCGAATTTCGCCAATCAGAATAACGTCTGGAGCTTGGCGCAACGTGTTTTCAAGCGCATCCTCATAACTGTCAGTATCAACCCCAACTTCTCGTTGATTCACAATACTTTTTTTATGAGGATGAACAAACTCAATCGGGTCTTCAATCGTTATGATGTGGCCTGCGTGGGTTTGATTCCGAAAGTCTATCAATGCCGCCAACGAGGTCGATTTACCCGAGCCAGTTCCTCCCACAAAGATAACCAGACCGCGTTTCTCCATAATCAATTCGGTGAGGTTTTCTGGCAAGCCTAATTTTTTGTAGTTAGGCAACTCGGTTTTAATCACTCGAATGACAAGCGCCATGTCATTGCGTTGACGAAAGATATTCACCCTAAATCGACCTATAGATGGCTCATCAATCGCGAGGTTCATCTCAGGCTTAAGTTCAAACGCTTTAGCCTGCTCAGGGTTCATGATTTCTAAACCAATTTTCTCAACGTCTGCGCCGGTCAATGATTGCTTACCAATTTTCATCAGTTTGCCATTCACTTTCATGGACGGTTGGACACCAGATGATAAATACAGATCAGAACCGTCTTTATCGACGATCAGTTTTAATAGCGCTTTTAACATTGAACGACTCGATTATTAGAATGTCTTAACCAATAAGTATACGCATTAATCTTACCGAAGAATGGTCATGGTTGACAAATAGAACGACAATATTTGCTGCACTGAACCACCCTAACGCAGCACGAGGGTTACTTAAGATCAACCTAATTACCGCCCGCCTGTCGTATTAAACAACTTTGCGTCGTCAAAGTATTACCAAGGAGAGGATTTTATTGCTTTCAGTGAAGAAGGCTGGGTTACGTCTTCTTGGAACACCACTTTTGTTTATTTACCAAGGAGAAAAACATGAACAAACTTTTCATCAACCTATTGTTTGGTGCCACCCTTCTGGCATCAAGCGCATGCTCCCCAGTTGCATTTGCATCCGAGCTGTCGGGCTTAGACACCCACCAACAATCTCACTCAATCAAACTACCAACTCAACCACTGATTGACCAACCCAATGGTGACATTGACCCCGACTCTGAAATCGGTCAAATACAACAGTCGGCGGCCAAATCAGACGCTGTAGTAATGGGCCGAGTATTAAGTAAAAAATCCACTTGGATCGGGAAGGTGATTGTCACGACTGCCACCATAGATGTATTAGAAACGATGAAGGGCAAAACCAACCGCCAAGTTCAAGTGAGCTACCCAGGTGGCGTCATTGGCCCGATCGCTCAATACGTGACACACACCCCTGCGCTTAATGTTGATGAGGTGGCTGTGCTATTTATCAGCGAACCCCAAAGCGAGGCTCTGAAAAAAATGGACAGTTTCGAATTCTCGACAGAGAAAAGTAAAGTGGCTATTTTAGCGCCGGAACAGGATGAGTCACGCCTTGAGGAAAACGTCCGATTAACACGCCATCTGAACCGCATTCGTGCGGCCGTGAAATGACATAAGGAGAATGATCATGAAACTACAACACAAACTTTTAGCAGCCGCCTGTGCGATATCATTTTCGAACGGCCCTCTTATAAAACCCGTTCAAGCCGGAGAAAACCTAGAGGCGGTTACCGACTCTGGAACGGTCATCCGCAACCGCACTTGGGCAAACAGCGCAATGCCGATTGATTGGTCGTTAAATAATGCCGGAGCCGTGAACAACAATTCTCAAGGTGCAGGCACGGCAAATATTCCGATCAATAGCTTACGTAATGAGTTACTTTCAGCGTTTAACTCATGGCAATCCGTCGGTTCGTCAAACCTAACCTTCAATAATGTTGCCGATACCGCAACGGCCGACGTTGGATGCGATTTAGAGAACATCGTTACGTGGTCAGATACCACTCAGGTGTTTTCCGCTTCCACCATTGCTCGCGGTATCACAACGGTCTACGTAGGACCCGCAATCACATTAAATGCAGGCAATAGAACCGTACCATGTTCCGATGGGTCAGCAAGCACAAACGTATCTCTGCCGGTTGCTGACTACCCCAATGGAATGAGCCTTCAGCCGGGCACAATCTTAGACATGGATATGGTTTGGAATTCACTCAATTTTGACTATGTTTTAACTCCTAACACAACCAATAATGTGGTTGATGTGCTGGCGGTTAGTGCGCACGAGATCGGACATCTGTTTGGCCTCTCACACGTCAGCATGGCCTTTACCGGCAATGACCGAGTCACCATGTTCCCCTTCGTCACCGATACCGATGTTGCCGCTCAAAATCAGCAAGCGACTTTAGAGGAAGATGACTTTCGGTCAGCCACAAAAGATTACGCCGGTACTGGCGCACACCCAAACGGGACTGCTCCATTTACCACAGGCACAATCACTGGCCAAGTTACCATGCCCAACGGAGATGCAGTTCAAGGAGCACGTGTCTGGTTTTACGATGTCGGAGACACCAGTCAACCGGTGTATGAAACGTTTACGGCAACTCAGTTTGATTCCCAGCTGTCTGCGGGTGAATACCGGTTGGAGGCTGCCCTACCTGGTGATTACTTTGCCTGCATCATTCCGTGGTCAAACGCCGTTCCGTCAGTAGGCCCTGATGATCCAGCTCGCTACACTCTCTCTACAGTCAACGGAGCAAACCATGACTCCACGGCTGGCTGGGCAACGGAGTGTTTTCCGGATTACGCTACCGGCGGTACTGCGCCTGACTTTGATGAAGTTGACCTAATTCAACCCATCACAGTTGGATCTGGTAGCGCCGTACCAAACATTGATTTCGTCACAGGCAGTCAACAAACCGATATATCCATGGTTTTTGATGTCAGTGGCTCAATGAACTGGGCTTCAGGAGAACCTGGTGAAAGTAAAATCACAGCGCTTAAAAACGCTGCGACGGCTTTTGTCGATTTTCTTGATTTGGCCGGCGGCAGCCGAGTAGGCATGATCGAATTCTCAAATACAGCCAATGACACAACGCCTGCGTTCGGGATTCAGAACTTAGATGCAGCCTCAATTGGCACCGCTCACAACGCCATCCAAAACCTAAGTGCTGGCGGTGGCACAAATATCATTGATGGAGTGCAACAAGGTGTTGCTCAACTAACGGGGCTGGCAACGCCAAACCCTCGACAAATGCTCCTGTTGTTTTCAGACGGGCGGCATAATACTCCCTTTGGCTCAGACCTAAATGATATCTCTGCCCCCATCGTTAGCAACGATATCAGGTTACATTCGATTGGTTTTGGAACTGACCTATCCAGCGCGGTATTGGCGGATGTGGCTTTAGCCAGTGGTGGCTCGCATGCCGAAGACCCCAGTCTCAGCCCTCTTGAACTGAGCAAACACTTTCTATCGATTGCAGCGTCAGCGGCTGATGATACGATGCTAGTCGACCCGCGCAAAGATCTAAAGCCTGGAGAGTCCAATATTGTTAACTTTATAGCTAACGTCGGCGATCGAAAATTAGACGTCGCCTCAATTTGGGTTCACGATGGTCATAAGCCCATAGTGACCACCGTGACGAGCCCCAGCGGTTGTAAAATGGAATTAGAAAAGTCCATGAAGGGGGTCGATGTTAGGGCTGGGAAGACTCACACTCTAGCCCGTATAGCACTGCCGTTTCAGTGTAAGGATTCTCTAGACAAAGAAGGAGTCTGGCGTATAGAGTCAATGAACGTGTCGAATGCCAATGAACTCAATGACATCATCGTTTTCGGAAAGTCTGACCTCCGATTGATGGCTGATGTGAAAAGCCTCGACGGACGCCCGCTACTTGTAGGCAAAATCTTTAATGGGGTAAACCCGGTCGAAAAAGTACGGTTGTACGCTGAATTGAAGATGCCAGCAACGGAGAAAACCAACAGCGAAAATGAAGACAAACGGGGCTCTGAGGCAAACCCTGAGAAGGAAGCCAAAGCGTCAATTGGTAACAAGAGACTCGTCTCTGATCAATTTAGTGTGGAACTCAATGACTTCGGAAGCGACGGCGATTTGAAAGCCGGCGACTTGATCCATTCCTCACTGATCAAGGTCGAGCGACCCGGTGTTTACGTTGCTCGAGTGGTGGCAAAAATTGGAGACCGGCTACACCGTGAAGCGTTGATTTCATTCTACGTAGATGAGAACGGCGTCATTGCGGTGCCAGCAGATCAAAAATCCGATCAATCAAAACCTATGATCACGGTTCGATAAAAACGGTTCTACCGCAATGAGTACCAGAGCCCATCGCTATTCCCACGGGCTTTGGTATCGACAAAAGGCTTCAGCAAAAAAGGGTTCGATAAACGAACCCTTTTTTGCTGAACAACATTGTATGGCTACCAAGGCGCGGCCCTCATTCGAGGACCGGACGCCAGAGCCCCTTATTTTAGCTGCTTTTTATCGCCGCCCTTTTTCTGGACCGCCAGCTTGTTTTTTACACTGGGTTTAGCGCGGCAAAATGATTTAACCAAGCGACCATCCTTACGTTCATAGCCTTCCACCCAACTACAAGCAGACTCGGCACTACAGGCGGCGTTTTCCAGTCCTTTGCAGTCTCCAGCTGACGCTTGGCCACTGAAAGAAATTGCCCCAAATATGGACGCCATTAAAATTGAATTACGAATAGTTTTATTTTTCATTATTACATCCTAATAATATTATATTGTTTAGAACACGCTTACTGCGTGTGACCCGATCCGTGGGTCGATGCTTAATTTATGACAAACAATATTCTTGCACTTCACCCGATTGGGTGAATTTTCACTGATCCGCCAAAAAATCCTCAACCCATACTGGCAACACCTCGCCCGCTTTTCCGTATATCCCCTCATCAAATGCTGATGCTGTCTTTGACTCCTCTAAATTAACTTCCAATGTTCGCGCACCCACTCGATTAGCAAATTCGACAAAACCCGCTGCTGGGTAAACGTTCCCTGACGTGCCTATTGAAATAAATAGATCACAGTTTTCCAGCTCTCTATGTATCTCATCCATATACAGAGGCATTTCACCAAACCACACAATATGTGGCCTCAGCTGACCGGTGTCGGCACAACAAGGGCAGAGATCTTGAGTCGAAATATCATCTTTACACTCAAAAATACGGCCAGTGTTGCTGCAACGCATTTTCAAGATCTCCCCGTGCATATGCAACACGCGTTGTGAGCCAGCTTGCTCATGCAGATTGTCGATGTTTTGAGTAACAAGTAAAAATCGCCCGGTAAAACCCGCTTCTAATAGCGACAAGGCATGATGCGCCCCATTCGGAACAACCTCATTGCCGAGCAAAGGCTGACGACGTTGGTTGTAGAAACGATGCACCAAATCTGGGTTAGCAACAAAGCCCTCAGGCGCAGCGACATCTTCAATTCGATGTTCTTCCCACAGCCCATCTGACGCTCTAAACGTTTTTATACCTGATTCAGCTGAAATACCAGCACCAGTAAGCACCACAATAGATTTAACGTCTTTCATATAATTCCGATTGGCATTGGTTCAGGTTTGGTTCAGTTCCGACTGTGTATAGTTCATGTATCGTAACTGCTCTAGACGAGAAATAGGAGGCTTCCATGAAGTTTAATGCTGTAAAAAGCGCCAATAAATCACGCTTAATCACCGTGCTAGCGTCTGCATTTGGTCTACTGGGAATCGCTCTGACGCCCGTCACAGCGCAGGCTGGCGGCAGTCTGCACCTTGATCTGCCGGGTATCAGCATTGGTGTACATGATCACCAATACAAGAAAAAGCGCTATCGTCGGGTCTATAGAAACAATCGAGGCCATCGATCGAGACATCGTAGCTATCGCCATGACCATTATTACGATGATTATAAGCCTCGCAGATACGAGCGCAGACGCAGTAATCGGTACTACTACAACCGAGGTTATAACAATCGATACAACGACCGTTATAACTACCGCTATAACAATGGTTACAACAACGACTATTACTACGGTGGCAGGTCTAACCGGAATTACAACAATCGACGTGTGGAAGTATGCCCAATAAACGGATATTCACCATACTATGACGATAACTTACGCTGTACTCGACACAAAGATCACTTCCATTGCAGCTAACCGCGCAGCGAGAACAGTAAGACAGATCCCTGTTGGTTGGGAAAGGGCTGGGTAGGCCCAAGGTCAAGACGCTGGTTACGGCTTGACCGCTATTAAGACACAGCATCGGCCCACGGTGCTGTGTCTTATCTTTGAGCTTTAATATCTAATGCCCTGCTTAAAGTTGGGGTATAAAAGTTCCACTCCCAATTGCGCAATCATTTTTTGATTACTGATTTTACGAGACTCGTTTAAGTACGACAACATACCCTCGGAAAGTTCAGATTTAGCTTCTTCCATCGAAATTTGAGGCAACGGCTCCATACCAAGCACAGTGGCGGCCTCCTGTAAAAACTCCGATATTTTGCCTGGCACGCCATCCGTCGCATTAAAAACTTCTCCCGCTTCACCCACCTCCATTGCTCGGACGGCTATACGTGCTAAATCGTTGGCATGAACTCGATTGGTGAACCCACATTCCTCTGGTCTGACCACCGGTGTGCGCTTCATTAATCGATCTTTGGGCAAACGACTGTATGAGTAAATTCCTGGCACTCTCAAAACCACCACTGGGACACGAGTACGCTGCCCCCAATCAAACCAAACCGTCTCAGAGTCCAACCGTCGCCTAGCTCGATCCGTTTGGGGAGTGGTTGCTGAGGATTCTGTCACCCACTCGCCATTGCAATCACCGTAGACGCCCGTGGTGCTTATCAACACGACTTTACGCGGACTCACGCCTGTTGCCTCCCACATTTCTAACAGAGTTCGACTTCGTTCGTCATGTTCTCCATATTTTTGCGGTGCCACGGTATAAAACAAATCCTGCTCGTTACACAAACTTAAATCACGCTGCAAATCATCGAGATCAACGCGCAGGGCCAACACTTTTATCTTCGCGCAAAGCTCAGCACTATCGACGGTATTAACGTAAGCATTGATGTGATCGGCGGGTAACCCGTTTTCCATTAAGTGATTCGCGATACGTCGACCGACATCGCCACAACCAAATATTATCGCCATTAATCTCTCCTAAGCTTATCGGAAACAGCCACGGGTGTTGGGTATCGTAATACCACAGAATAACTCGACCCGATAAACGTAACTAAAGTAGCAAGTTGCACAAAATAAACGGTTGTATTGTCAACTAATGCACTCTGCAATGCCACAAAAACTATTAATAATGAAAATTCACTCATTTGCCCTAGACGAAACCCGGTTTCCCAACCAAGACGATTGGTCTCGGAAACCTTTCGAAGGGCAAATCTAAAAATCACGGGCTTAGCAACGAGCATGGCCAATCCCAGCCCCACCGCAGGCACCCAAATATCGCCTAAGGCCGTGATATTGAGCCCAGCCCCTAATGCAAAAAAGAACAATACTAGAAAAAAATCTCTCAGAGGCTTCAGGCTTTCAGAAATAAACATCGCTATTGGACTGGTCGCGACCGTGATCCCAGCGATAAATGCGCCAGTTTCATGCGAAAAGCCGATTGCGTAAGCCAATTCGGCAATGCCTAAACACCACGCGATAGTCAAAAGAAAGACGTATTCCTGAATACGGTCAAACTTGAAGAAAAGCTTCATCAAAACAAATTTCTTCAATCCCCAAGCAACGCCAATCAACGCGGGTAAAAGAACGACCAATTTCGCCAATTCAAGCATGGCATTCTGTTCACTGGAGACGGCTTGAAAGGCCAATAGAACGACAATGGCTATAAGGTCCTGTAGTAACAGAACACTGATAATGACCTCTCCAGTGTGTTTATGGTGTAACACGGTGGTGGGTAACAACTTTAGCCCGATGATGGTGCTGGAAAACATGCATGCCACGCCAACCACAATCGCATTGCTTAACGTAAAGCCACTTAACATTGCCACGCCCCAACCAATCAGCGCAAAACTGCCCGAGGTCAATAGTGTGACAAACATGGTTTGTTTTAATAAATCAAAGAGCTTATTGGGGCTTAAATGTAGGCCAAGCAAAAAAAGTAGAAAAATTATCCCTATATTCGAGATATCTTGAATTAGCTGAGTATCAGTGACCCACGCTACCCCCCATGGGCCAAGCACCACCCCGAGCACAATATAACCGATAATCAAAGATTGCCGCGCAGCCAAGGCCAACGTCGCAAAGAGCGCGGCACCTACAAAAATTAGAAACAGTGAAAAAAGCATAATCAGACGTGTTTAGAGCAATATGTCAACAAGTTATAAATGTCAGATCGAGCACCTTGAAGTCGGTGTAGTCGAGCTCCATCATACCCCAATAATTAGCTAAGTATGGGTTGGTAAGACGACCTTAAAATGACATTTAGAGGAATCGATGAATAAATCATTAACGCTGTTTTTTGCAGCACTCACATCCAGCATGGTCTTTGGTCACTCATCAGCACAAGACGCGTCCCCCAAATGGAGCGGACAAGGAGAGGCTGGGTATGTGAAAGCCAGTGGCAATACAGACAGTGAAAACCTAAACGTGGGCTTGAACTTTAATAAGCAAGGCCCGCTATGGAGCCATGACATAAAGTTCGCAACTTACAAAACCTCAAACGACAGTACCGATACGGCCAACAATCTTTCTGCAGACTATACGTTAAAGCGGGCTTTAAGCGAGCGCAGCAATCTCTTCTTGACTCTGGGCTACTTAGACGATGATTTTGATGGCTTCACGGAGCAATCAAGTTTGGCGATTGGGTATGGATACAAAATCATTGATTCTGAACCGACTCAGTGGGAAACAGGGTTAGGCGTGGGTTACAGAGATACCAATACAGCCATCAGACTCGATGATGGAAGCGAGCTAAAAGGCGAAGACGTGAGCGGGGCCACGCTAGTACTGCGCTCGGATTTTCACCACAAATTAACCGACAACACCGAGTTCGTTGACAAATTTAAAGCCGAGCTTGGCTCAGACAATTCGTTCATAGAAAACGATGCAGCATTATTTGTCGCGATGAATGATCGCTTTTCACTTAAAGCGGGGTTTATCGTACGCCACAACACAGACCCAGCGCCTGGAGCTGATGAAACTGATACGATCACATCGTTTAGCTTAGTGTACAAATTTAGCCAATAGACGCCCTATCTCTCAGAGCTCTTTGCGTTGCTTAAATGGGCTCTGAGAGAACGATATTCAGTCAGTCACTTACCTTGCGAAGAAGTACGACCCAGTCGTTGCCAAGTAATGCCTCTTTCTTTAATGGAGGCATACCAACAGAGACTTCTCCGCCGCCAGCAACGGCCTTGACGCTTCCGACCTTCAATTCGCCACCATAATTAGGGTCATACCAATCGACTGAAAATTCGCCCTCAGCTCGGGTTAGGTCCAAATTAGTGACCTCAGGCTCAGTCATATACACTGCGTAAATACGCCCTTCCTTCGCCAGAATATAGTGCTCATTCCCTTCAATTAAATGATCCATAGGGCGCATTTCCCAAAAGGGTAAATAGGTCATGAAAAAGTCGTGCGCATACCGGCTTAAGTCCCAAAGTCGATCCCGCTCGCGCCAGTCCTCCGATGTTAAATCATTATGCGGATATTTAGCACCAAAATACCATTCAACGCCTGCGGATCCCGCCATTAATGTTCCCCAAAGAGCATATCTGCGAAGTGTGTCGTGGTTTGGATCCAAACTGTCTGGCAGTGCCGCGGTATGCCACTCTCCAATTTCATCCATCGTGATCAACCATTCTTTGCCTGCGCTCTTTGCCCTAGCCCGCCACTTAATGACTTCATCGTGCGCTTGTTCACGAAGGTTTACCTGAAAAGAAAGGCCATCTATGGCTTGATGGCCAAGCATTGGACCCACAATATCATCTTTTGCGTGCGGCTCTGAATGAGTGTGCAGGAATACCGGATTGTTATAAGGGTCTATCTTCTTGAGATAATTGGACATCGCCCGGCGCTGGCCGTCATTCTGAGCTACTGGAGACCACGATTGCGGGCCGTTTTCCTCTCCTAGATTCCATATCAAGGCAGGGTGGTGAGAAAACCGAGATACCAGTTCATTTAGATACAACTTTCGCTGGGGACCCGTGTCACCTTGATCAAACAAGGTTTCATTTTCAGTCTCCTGTAAAACCACATGCAAGAGAATACCGTTTGCCTGCATGTGGTCAAAGATAAGATCCCATTGTGCTAATTTGCTGACGTCAAAACGAGTAAAGTCGTCATGACTAATGAATGGCCACACATCTTTTCCGTCGCCACCGATGTTCATGGTCAAAAAATAATTGGCATTCATTCCCTTAGACACCAAATAATTGAGTGCACCGACGATATTTTTACCCTTACCGTTCGCCCATGTCGGATCCCCCATGCGCCAATCTTTAGCATGGTTTGGAAAACGATGCAGCTCAGTCGTGGCTACCGCTTCGCCTTCTCGAGCCTCGACTTTGGTTCGATACGTGCCGTCAATTTCATAATAGCCTAGGAGGTTTTCCGGGCTGTTGACACCACTTTTTAGCCAATATTGGTCAGACGCAGGATGATAAAAGTAGCCATTCTTTGTAACTAACCTACCCTGTGCTCGAAAGTCGGGGGCTTCTTTATCCGAACGAACGACTCTGAATTGACCTTCCGAATTAGAGATATCTATTAACTGCGCCTGTCTCAAATTTTCACCCAAAGCAATACCATCAGCCTGCTTCAAGCTGGCTTTGTACTTCCACAGTCCGAGTTCACTGGGTGAGAAATTTACTTGCCAGACGTTTCCGGCGCTTGCACTCGTGTGCGCTGCGTTGCCATCAGCCGCATAGAATCCACGCACCTTCTTAAGCTTGTCTCCAAGCGTAAATTCCACTTCCAGCAAATAATCAGTAAACGGGTTTGGCGAAGCCTGCTCAGAGGTATGTGGTCCTGTAAACGAGAGTGTCACACGATGGTGTTGTTGATGAACAAGCACGCTCTTGTCATTCTTACTTGTCTTTGTTGTTACCCTACTCGGTAAGCGTAGCCTTTCCACCGATGTTAATTCGGGCCCGCCGCCACGTTTTGCCGAACCTGACGCAACGTAAACGTAGCCTCCTGTCACCGCATACCCAGTGCCGTGCCGACCAACTAAAGAATTTGGCCAGCGCCTCCATTGACGTGAGCTTACGTTGAACGCATCGTTTTCAGCGTGAGATACTTCTTGAGTATGACTTTCACCACCTCCAACGACAATCTCGTCATCCCACGCAAACAGACTATTCCCAGCCCTAAGGGTCGGCAATATTAAGTCTTCGCTAGCGGGTTCCCAGGCTTCGTCATCAAAATTAAAAATCTCACCATGTTGCACAGGCAACGAGAATACCTCCTCAGTTCGATGGCGACTTGTGCGCCCGCCAAAGACATAAAGTTTGTTATCGATCGTGGCGGCTTGCACGTGATCACGCGCAAACTTAGCACTCGGTAAGACCCTCCAACGTCCAGTCTTAGGGTCATACTCATCAAGCCAAGATTGATAACCATCCAAATGACCATTCGTAATTCCTCCAACCAAGTAGATTTTCTCGTTGTGAACCACCGCTGCCGCGCCGCCTCTGCGTCGGTGTTTGGGAATCGCGTGGAGAGTTTTAAATGTATCCGTTTCGGGATAATAAGCCATGACATTCGCCAATGGCTCTTCCTTCGGCCAACCACTCGTCATGGCACCAATTAGGTAGATTGCATCACCCAACGACACCGCTTGAAAATGATGTAATTCAATCGGAGTTGGTGACTTTTGCTCCCAGGTATTGGTTGCCGGATCAAATACATCAACCGGATTGATTCTCCGACCACCGATTAAATATAACTTTCCTAAATGCTCAACAAAGGAAGCTTCATGCCTCGCTGTGGGCGTTCCTGTCGCTTGAACGGTCTCCCAACGCCATTCTGGCGTCATCAGGGTTTGACACCCTGTTAAGTTTAAAAGTAACAACACAAAAACAATTGAACGAAAACTCATAGTCATTTCTCTTTGGGGACCGAGGTTAAGGTGTTGGCGTTTTCACGGTAACGCACTGAGGCGTGCCCCTAACGTTAACCGGCGATTTTTATAGGGATGTTGCTTTGCAATGCTGGTTGATATAGTCGACATGATTAGGCATTGATTCCACAGAACGTTTGATCACGTCTTGAATGCTGTTCATATAATTCAAAAGAGCGGTTTCATCTAAGGTGTCAACCAGAGGGTGATAGCCATCGGGCACAACATTCTGTCCAAACAAAACAGCCAGCCAACTAACCTCACTAAATAACTCATCACCTTCTCTATACAACCGACCCGTGTGCTTAAAGAGATCTAACTTTTCTTGTAAGCTGTCTGGCACAGACATATTTCGGCAATAGTTCCAAAACTCACTGTCGTCACGTTGAGTCGCCTTGTAATGGGCAATGATAAAGTCTCGAATGGATTCAATTTCTTGAACAGATTGTTGGTTGAACTTATCAATGTTCGTTTGATTAAAGTTTCGATCAGGGAACAACCCGACGAGTTTCGAGATACTAGATTGAATTAGGTGAATGCTGGTTGACTCTAATGGCTCAATAAAGCCACTGGATAGGCCGATCGCAACCACGTTTTTATGCCAAAACTTATTTCGTCGGCCAGTGGTAAATCGCAACTTATTAGGTTCTCCTAACAATTCCCCTTCTAAATCAGCGAGCAAGCTTTTTTCAGCGTCTTCCTGTGACATGAAGCCACTAGAATACACAAGGCCATTACCCACTCGATGTTGCAAAGGAATACGCCATTGCCATCCGGCACTGCGAGCGGTTGAACGCGTGAAAGCCTGCGGGGCTGATGTGGCCGCACACGGAACTGCGACTGCTCGATCGCACGGCAGCCAGTGTGACCAATCTTCGTAACCTACTTCCAACGCTTGTTCGATGAGTAGGCCTCTAAACCCAGAACAATCAATAAACAAATCCGCCGATAAGCACTGCCCGTCCTCTAACTCAACTGACTCAATAAAACCATCAGCCTGGCGCTTATTCACATTTAACACTTTCCCTTCAATACGTACTACGCCTCTGCGTTCAGACTCTCCACGCAAAAAGCGCGCGTATAGTCCGGCATCAAACTGAAAAGCATAGACGATTTGGGCCAACGGTGATTTTTGAATATTTAGGGGCCGAGTAAACTTCCCATTTGGAGCGGCTACACACGCCAAAGCGAAGTCATCAAGCTTTGCATAGTGCCCTTTTTGGTGCATTTTCAACCAATAATGATGAAACGGCAATTGACCTATTGGCGCTCCGAATACGCCAAATGGGTGAATGTATGAATCGCCAATTTTCCCCCAATCATTAAACTCGATTCCCAGTTTAAACGTAGCCTGAGTTTGTTTCATAAACTCATTTTCATCTATTCCAATTAGCTCGTTAAACTTAGCTATTTGGGGAATAGTCGCTTCACCAACGCCGACCGTCCCGATCATTTCAGACTCGACCAAACGAATACGACAATAGTCACTGGGCAATACTTGAGACAAAGCAGCCGCCGTCATCCAACCGGCGGTACCTCCTCCGACAATGACAACATCTTGAATTCTATTCTCTAAAAATTTTTGCATAGACTGGTTTAAGAAGCCTGCCGAATGGCATTTAATAGTTGATCATAATCTGGAAGCTCCGAGACATGCGCCTGGAGCTGCGTTCTAACTCTGACCAATAGATTGTGCAAGTCATCTTGCTCTAAGTGATCGATCAACGCGTCGCTGCGCTTCGGCAAGCAGCCTAATGCACACAAGAGGTTTACCCATTGATGGGGCTCAAGAACATCGTTTTCGTAGAATGCAACACTCCCAATTCCTTCAAATAAGGATAGACGATGACTTAACGACTTTGAAAGCGAGATAGCTCGGCTGCAATGTTGGCTAGCACTAATTACCATCGCATGCGCATCGCGAACATGCCCATATTCTTGCCTGCATACAGTGTTGTATTGCTTAGCAAGCAACGCGTTTTCACCTTTACTCGGATACAATTCTAACCAGCGCTCAATCGCGCTATGGGTGTGATATAAATCAGAGAAGAGTTGATTCCCAGCGTAGCCAGCATTTGCGCCAATGTTCAAGACATTGCCATGCCAAAACTCGGCTCTAATCCGAGGCGGCCGATCCAAAAAATTAACTCTCTGCTCATCAAAATTGGGGCTGAGCTTAGCCGCTAACTCAGAAGCCCCAGCGTCAGTCAAAGAGCGACTACTGAAAGACACACAATGATCAACATGCTTTGCCGAAGAGCAATAGTTATGCGACGCCAACTCTAATTGCTCGAGCGACAATCTAGAATCAGGAGCGCTTCCATCCACACCCTCAATCCACCGTAGTTGCCGGTCATATGAATAATAGTCACCCCAGCTTTCCCAGCCTGTATCTCCGGTTAGCCCAGTACAATCGAATACAAAATCCACCTCCAACGATTGGTTATTGGCTAATGACAATGCTGTCACTAGGGAGAGGTCATTTCGGCTAATACTTCGCACCTTGGAACAAACGTGAGAAACATCACGAGCAAGAACCGCGGTTCGCAATAAATCGATGTATTTCTTCCGACTTACGTTAAACGCGTAGTCCAGTTTCTCCAGAGGAGAATTAGGCTTCGGGTGTGCAAATCTATTTTCCTTGGTTGCCAGGGCGGCAAGATTATAGTCACTTAGCGAAACCAAACCGCCGCCATTTCTATATTTAGCAACGTAATGATGAAATTGGACCCGATCAATCAAATCACCGCTGGGCGAGAACGAAAAGAAATCCTCATCTTGATTTTCTTTCTTCAACGCCACACCATAACTGTATGCGCCGTCCATTTGTCGAATCACGGTTGGTTCATCTATTCCTATCTTACGGTGAAAAGAATGAGCCGACAGACCCATTGGAATAACGCCTCGTGGATCCTCAGGCTCTTCATCGACAACAACAATGCTAATGCCCTGTCCACGCAGACCAACCAGCAAGCGCGCAGCGACTGACCAAGCGTGCTCGTCGCCTCCGATTACCGCAATGCGTTCGATTACATTATTCATAACGCAGTCCCTTAATGGCCATAGAGATTCATCGATGCATTTTTCCACCCATCTTGGCCAGGATCACCGAGTGTTTGCAATGCTTCTACGTGCAGTGGCATGCCGTCAACGACACCGTCAATGTGACTTTTAAGCTCTTGAAGCTTGGTTGCTATCTGCGAGGCTGGCAAACGTTGCACTCTCGGATCTATTGCTTGCGGGCGAACTCGTTGCCCCAAGTACACGGCAATCCAAGACGGTTCTAAGAACAAGCCTTCCTGATACTTAACCACCTGTCCGGTGCTCTTAAACAGATCCATCCTTTCATAGAGCGAATCAGGTAGCTCCATCGTTCTGACGTGATTCCAAAAATCAGTATCATTTCTTTCAGTGGCGTTGTAATGCAAAATCAGAAAGTCTTTTACGCGCTCTATCTCCATCTGCATCACGCGATTAAATTCATTCTCATACAACGAGTCCATTCCTAGATTAGGAAAATACTCAATCAATTTCATGATCCCAAGCTGTATTAAGTGAATGCCTGTCGACTCTAGTGGCTCGAGAAAGCCACCAGATAACCCGATGGCAACGACATTTTTATTCCACATTTTCTTACGTCGACCGGTATTAAATTTTAAGTAGTTTGGCTCCGCCTCTGGCGTGCCATCCAAACCGATCCTTAACGCGTTTTCAGCCTCATCATCACTAATGAAGTCGCTACTATAGACATGCC
The DNA here is from genome assembly GCF_040366405.1 of Arenicella sp. 4NH20-0111. Classification (NCBI taxonomy): domain Bacteria; kingdom Pseudomonadati; phylum Pseudomonadota; class Gammaproteobacteria; order Arenicellales; family Arenicellaceae; genus Arenicella; species Arenicella sp. 4NH20-0111. The sequence goes on along the minus strand of NZ_BAABWF010000003.1, from coordinate 227,202 downwards.
CATTACCCACACGGTGTTGCAAGGGTATTCGCCATCGCCAACCGCCCTTATCCGCTGTTGCTCGCGTGTACGGTATTGGCGGCTCAATCGAGGAACATGGGATAGCTATCGCTCGATCACACGGAAGCCATTTTTTCCAATGCTCATACCCTGTCTCCAGCGTCTGCTCGATCAACAACCCTCGAAACCCCGAACAATCAATAAACAGATCTCCGGCTATTTCTAAGCCAGAATCAAGCTCGACCGAGGTGATAAAGCCTGACTCACCATCTTGCTTTACTTGGACGACTTTGCCTTCCTGACGAACCAATCCTCGTGGTTCACTATAGTCTCTGAGATACTTTGCGTACAAACCAGCATCAATGTGGTAGGCAAATGAAAATGTGGATTCTAGCGACGAGTCTTGAGCAGGGAACGCAAACTTATTTGCAAGACACATCGCAACCGGCAAAGAGTAATTACCGACATCGCTGGCCAAACCACTGTTTGCCGCATGTTGCCAGTAATGATGAAACGGAATTCCATTAATTGGGCTGCCAAAATCCCCAAAAGGGTGGACATACGAGTCGCCAATTCTGCCCCAGTTTACGAAATCAATCCCAAGTTTATAGGTGGCGTTTACGCGTTGCATAAAATCAGGCTCATCGATACCAAGCCTTTGATTAAAAAATCTAAGATGCGGTAGGGTGGCTTCACCCACACCGACCGTTCCTATTTGCTCGGATTCAATAAGAGTCACCGTGCACGCCGACTTTTCCAACACCTTAATCAATGCCGCCGCGGTCATCCAACCGGCCGTGCCGCCGCCAACAATGACAATTCTCTTAACTGAATCTGTATCTATTTGCATATGAACGTTTTAACAATACCGTGACAAACAAGCAATAGTCACAATGACATTAACAATACTTAAAAAGAACAACAATAGGCAGAGACCCAACGAGTCTACACTAGCACTACAAACATAAAATCTAATGCCCAATAAGAAAAGCCACTCCAAGAGTGCTTGAAGTGGCTTCCCAGACTTAAAGTCCAGCTAACTTAGAACTGACCGCGTACTACAAAAGTAAATCGTCGATCATAAATAAACGAATGGCGCAAAACTCGCGTCTGGCCATCTTCAGCCAAACTTGATGTCACCACTTCGTCTTGAAGCAAGTTACTGCCCTGCAATCCAACCTGCCAAGAATCGTTAACAGTGTAGAATACCGAGCCGTCTAATTGCCCACGACCATCGGCGAAAGTAGGCACACCAGGACCACTACCTGGGCTGTTTACTTCACGAATGGTTAGTAGGTAGTCATCACGCCAGTTATAGGCTAAGCGACCTTCCCATTTTTCGTTCTGAAAAAGGCCAACGATGTTGTACTGCGTTTCAGATAAGCCCTGCAATGGTAAATCAAAGTCCGGTACTGCCGCACGATCTGCATCACTCTGAGAGCCCGATTGCTCTGGTCTTAAGTTCTGTTGAGGCACATTGCTTGGATCAAGATAAGTGAAGTTAAATTGCATTCCCAATCCACTCCAAATACCAGGCAACTCATCAAAAAATTGCTGATAAGAGAACTCTAAACCGGAAAGGCTGGCGTCATCAATATTAATCGGCTGATTTATATTTACTAACTGAGTCACCCCATTACTTGGGTTTGTTACCAAAGTCTCAACGGTATTGTTTGAGAAAAAGTTCTTCATGTCTTTGTGGAAAACACCTAAAGACACGTAGTCAGAATCGTCAAAATAGTACTCTAGCGACAAGTCGATGTTGGTTGATTCGAGAGGCTTGAGGAAGGGATTTCCAGAGCTCTGAGAGAACGAACGCAACGTTGCGGTGTTATTGTCTGCATCAGTCTGGATATTTGAGGAAATATTGTAGTTATACCTCAAGTTGCCCAAGCCTGGAAACGAAATGGCTTTCGATGCAGCAAAACGAACAATCAAGTCTTCATTAAGCTCATACTTGATGTTTAAACTCGGCAACACCGTATCGTATGAACTTTCGGCTGCACGTGTATCTCGAAATCCGTTACCAAAAGCGACAACGTCAGCTGGCAGCAAAGCAGCAGCCAGCCCAGTAATGCTAGGGAAGGTTTGACCACCCGTGACCGTTGTATCCAGGTTCACGTAGCGCAGGCCCACATTACCATCTAATCGTCTTTCACCGTCAATACCAAAGTTCAAGCGAGCGTAAAAGGCGGTATTTTCTTCAACCGTAGAATTGATTTCTGCGTCTGTGTAGAAACCGCCATCTTGGCCTCGATCAGCCAAGTCTGCAACATGGCGTTGCCCACCAAATGCCGCCAAAAAGTTATCAAAGCTCGTCACTAAACTCGGATCCGCGAAAATGCCGGTTCCGCCAGGAAGACCGCCCACGTTTCCGTTATGGAAATCACCAAATGAGAACGCGCCCGTCTGATCGTTTTGAAAGCCGTTTGCATTTGTACTGCCAGCAAAGGTAGAAACACCACCACGCCAAGTCTCAGAGAGGTTACCCCAGTTGTAGTTCGACCAGCGTGTTGTTTGGTCACGCTCTGAATATCTCGCGCCCACTTCCACAGACTTGAAGAAGTCCATTTCAAGGTCATACTCAGCATCAAGTCTTACCGCAACTTCATCTCCTTCTGACTCTTCGATGTGATCCATCGCCGCACGCCAGAAGTAGTTATTGGGGTCAGAGAAAAATTCCGCATCAGATTGACCCGAACCCTGTGGCGCTAAAAACCTCACCGTCGGAGCATCTGCTTCAGAGAGCAAAATTCGAGTTCCACCACCGACGACGCCGCCGAAAACGGAAAGATCTAACACGTCTGTTGTTGAATCCACGTACTGAAAATCAGCCTTTAAGGCCAGTCTTTCAGTTGGTTGAAAGCCAAAATTCAGAGAAAATTCTTCGGTTTGCTTGTTACCTGTTTGAGCTCTCGTTTGTGGACCTAGGCCGCCGGCAACACCTTCGATTGTGCCACCAACAAAACGGTTACCGCTGAACACGGCGTCTGACCCAACAGATCCACCAGCATCGTCTGAGAAAAACGCATACTCTAGCCAGTTATTATCAGAATCAGAGCTTATGTATTCTGCCAATACCGAAAACGTTTTATCGGTATTCTCGTACTGCAATGCCGCCGAGATACCTTCGCGCTTACGATTAGTTGACGTCGTTCGAATCCCAGCATTGATCGGCGCGAAACGCCCTTGATCATCTTGCGTGTGAAAGCCAAATTGAGCACCATCAGAGCGAAAATCCAAATCGGAATTCGCGTAGCTTAAAAGAACGCCGACTTCCCCGCTTGAGACCTCAAAACGGTCGCTGTAAAGACCCGAGATAGACGGCGTTACTTCACCTTCTAGATCGCCATAATTTGCTTGCGCTGAAAAATTAAGAATTCGCTCTTCAGAATCAAACGGCTTACGTGTGTTCAGGTTAATTGTGCCGGAAATACCACCTTCAACCATGTCGGCGGTGTGATTTTTGAAAATTTCAACACTGCCAAGCAGTTCAGGCGACACATCTTGAAAGGACAATCCCCTTCCTGAGTCTGCAGAAAAAGTATCGCGGCCATTGAATTCAGACCGAGTATTAGGCAGGCCACGTAACGTTACACCAGAACCTTCAGTGGAAAAGTGATCAGGGTCAGTTGGTGCTGCGAAGCGCTCAATTGAGACACCTGGAACTCGTTGCAATGCTTCTAAAACCGAAACATCTGGTAAAGCCCCTAAATCAGAGGCCGAAATGGCATCAACATGGGTATCAGCATTTTTCTTGATATCCTGAGCGGTTTTCAGACTGGATCTAACACCATAGACGGTTACTTCTTCTAACACGTCACCGTCAGTAGCAGGTTCATTAGATTCGGTTTGAGCCCAGGACGCGGGTTGAATGGCTGCGCCAACACACATGGCGAGCAAGGTTTTTTTGAGTGGGTGCTTCATAGAGGAGCGTCCACTATTAGTCATAGATATGCACTTAGTCATTATCTAATCTCCTTCTTAAACGGTTTTTTTTATTGACGCAGTTTGGCCTTCTTACTTTATGGCAACCGTTTACCATTTGACACGAGTAAAGATAATCTCAACTGCCATTATCGACCCGAGTAATGATTTTGGAATTACTTCTTCAGCTCTTTTTGGCTGATTTTATTCTCCATCCAGTTGCGCGAGGTTCTTTTGCATCACGCTTAGTAACTTTTTAGCTACTTAACACAACCTTATGACAATATTTTAATCGTGTCACCTATTTTTTTGTAAATATATTTCATCGTCCACGCCTATAAATCACAACAAGATAATGAATGTGCATTTAATTCAGCCACTTACATCATTTAGACTAGAGCTGTCTTTTTTGGCTGTTTCGCAATTTATGTAAAAATATGTCAAAAAACAGGTCCTATTTCACCAAAATTGATCGTAAATAGACTAACGTACGACTAATTGTGAAATAAAATTACAATAATTGTGTTTCTCTTTCTTCCTTAATCGGACCGTACGATCAATGAACATCGCCACCAAGACAAAAGAAAACTCGCGCGCTAACACGACAGCTATTTCTCAAAATCCAAACTTCACGAGCCTTAACTGTGCACTTAAAACGCGCGGTGAGGGTCCGATTTAAAGCAATCTTTGAGCAATTAAGTCCGCACAATTTTTCGGAACGTTAGATTAAGCCGAGCATCAGCATGAGCCCTTTTGGGCACTTGGTGCTGCCAAAAATCTTGGGTCGACCCGGACATCATCAACAGGCTACCAGAAGCCAATTTAAGACGATGTTGTAGCGCATGATTGGATTTAGAACGCAGGTGGAAGTCGCGAGCAGCCCCTAAACTCAATGAAGCGATAACAGGTTTTGCGCCCAGTTCTTGCTCGTCATCCGAATGCCACCCGTTAGAATCTCGCCCATCTCGATAATAATTAATTAAAACGCTATTAAATGTCTCGCCTGTTGCAGCTTCGATTTTCAGTTTGATTTCTAATGGCAAAGCTTGCCAAGGGTGCGGCCGCATAGTCTGCCCAGAATAGGAATATGACATCCACGACTCTCCCATCCAGCAGCTCAACCTGGGAGTGAGGTGGCGCTTGCCATAGACTGTGACTGTGTCCTGTTGCCAATGGGTGGTCTGGAGAAGCTCTTCAAACCACGTGTTGGCAACATTACTAGCAACGAATCTTGGCTGGTAGAAAGCCTCCAGACCATCACCATCAAGGGTGACCGCCTGATGAACACCGTCAAGAGAAAACAAATCGTCTTGGTGAGTTGGAGTAAGCATACAAAATGTGAGTTATTTTTTAGGTGTCTAGCCTATAATCTCATTACTATATCGACAATAGAATTAAAGAGTAAAGCATGCAATTTAACGGCAGTGATAATTACATTTCAACGGCAGACTTAAGTTTGGCCGTGAATTCATCCATCATTCTTCAACGACCACTGTTAATAAAAGGTGAACCGGGTACCGGTAAAACAATGCTGGCAGAAGAAGTAGCCGAAACACTAGGCAAACGGTTGATTCAATGGCACATCAAATCCAGCACCAAGGCTCAACAGGGTTTATACGAATACGACGCCGTGTCACGCCTACGTGATTCCCAACTTGGTGATGGCGATGTAAGCGACATTTCGAATTACATCAAAAAAGGGAAACTTTGGGAGGCATTTGAAGCCGATGAACAAGTCGTGTTGCTGATAGATGAAATCGACAAGGCAGACATCGAATTTCCGAATGATTTGTTAGTTGAAATCGACAAGATGGAATTCTTTGTTTACGAAACTGGCGAGACAATTAGAGCCAAACATCGGCCTATCATTATTATAACAAGCAATAATGAGAAAGAATTGCCAGACGCATTCTTACGTCGCTGCTTTTTTCACTTCATCAATTTTCCAGACCGAACCACGATGGAACAAATTGTCGACGTACACCACCCAGACGCAAAGAAAACGTTAGTAAAGGAGGCCTTGGATGTGTTTTTTGAAGTTAGATCAATTCCGGGCATGAAGAAGAAACCTTCAACATCAGAGCTGATAGATTGGTTAAAGCTGTTGATGGCTGACGATATTCCAGACGACATATTAAAAGACAGAGATAACCACAAAGCCATACCTCCGCTTTACGGGGCCCTGCTTAAAAACGAACAAGATGTGCAGTTGTTAGAGCGCCTAGCGTTCATGCATCGCCGTGAAACTCGAAACCAATAAACGATAGCTTAATTATGCTGCTTAATTTTTTCGATTCACTTCGGCATCAAGGGCTTCCGGTAACATTCCGGGAGCTCTCTGATCTTATTACCGCTTTAGAACACAAAATCGTGTTCGCAGATATAGAGCAATTTTATTACCTTGCTCGAACGTGCATGGTTAAGGACGAAAAAAACTTTGACAAGTTTGACCGCGCGTTTAAGGCTCACTTCACGGAATTAGAAAAACTTGAAGACTTTGTTGAGGCGCTTATTCCAGAAGACTGGTTACGTAACGAGTTCCTAAAAACCCTGACAGAGGAAGAGAAAGCGCAGATAGAAAGCCTTGGCGGTCTGGAGAAATTGATTGAAACCTTTAAAAAGCGTTTGGAAGAACAAAAAGAACGGCATGAGGGTGGCAGTAAATGGATTGGAACAGGAGGAACATCGCCATTTGGTAACAGCGGCTATAACCCCGAAGGCATCAGAGTGGGGGGCGAAGGAGGAGGTAAAAGCGCAGTCAAAGTGTGGGACAGACGAGACTTTAAGGACCTTGACGACAGCATTGAACTTGGAACTCGCAATATTAAGATGGCACTACGGCGTTTACGAAAGTTTGCTAGAACCGGAGCTGAAGAAGAGTTGGATTTAGATGACACAATAAAATCCACTGCCCACAACGCAGGACTTCTTGATATCAAGATGGTTCCAGAGCGCCACAATTCGGTTAAAGTACTGCTTTTATTTGACGTAGGAGGCTCCATGGACCCCTACGTTAAAACCTGCGAAGAACTGTTCAGCGCCGCTCGGATTGAGTTCAAACACATGGAGTATTTCTACTTCCACAATTTTATTTATGATGGGCTGTGGCAAAACAGTGAAATGCGCTACGACGAAGTCACCCCAACCCACGATATATTTCGAAAATACGGCAGCGATTACAAAGTAATTTTTGTCGGTGACGCGGCGATGGCAACCTATGAAATCACGCATTCTGGTGGCAGCATTGATTTCATGAACAAAGAACCAGGCGCCAATTGGTTAAAGCGATTCAATGAACACTACGATAAAATGGTGTGGCTAAACCCAACGCCAAAAGAGTACTGGCAACACACGCACTCGACCCGAATCATCCAAGATTTAATGGACGACAATATGTTCCCATTGAGCCTAAAAGGCATGGAAGAAGCGATGGCGTATTTGAGTAAGTAAAGGACCAAGGTACGGAAAGCGAGATCGTCCTCCTTTTGGGGCAACCCCAATGGAATAGATTCGCTTTCCTAGACTACACGAACAACCAAAGGCAGTTTAAGCCGAAGCCAGTTTTCTGGCTTTTCGACGTTCACTTTGCGCTTTCAATTGATCCACTGAGTAGATGGCCAGCGCAAACCAAATAAAACCGAAAGCCAACAGTTCAGTGGATCCAAAAGGTTCATTGTAGATGAGAACCCCTATCAATAACTGGCATGTTGGTCCTAAGTATTGAGTCATTCCTAATGCCGTCATACTCACTCGCTTTGCGGCAGCGGCGAACAACAAAAGCGGTATCAGGGTAAACAATCCACCCAGTATCAACATGATGCTGGACTGAGCATCATGGGCAAAGCTCCCTGTCCCTTGCACGTCTAAAAACAACAGATATGCGGCTGCAGGTAAAAGAGTAAACAGAGTTTCAATTGCCAAGCCATGCGTCGCAGGCAATGACACTTTCTTCTTCATTACACTGTATAAAGCAAAGGTGATCGCTAAAGACAGGGACACAATCGGCACCCCACCCGTTGCAACAATCATCACGAGAACCCCAAATGCAGCCAGCAGCAAGGCCAATGACTGCCCCTTTCTGAGGGTCTCCCCAAAAAATATCAGTCCGAAAAACACGCTGATAAGCGGATTAATAAAATACCCCAAAGAAGTTTCTACAATGTGGTCGTTATTAACAGCCCAAATAAAAATAGCCCAATTAGTCATCACCAACAAAGAAGCTGCACACAACCTAAGCAGTGTTACTTTATCTTTGAATACAGCAACGAATGCTTTCCACTCCTTCATCGACACGATCAGAGCAACGACGATTAACGCAGCCCATACCATACGGTGCGCAACAATCTCCATACTGGGTATATGGTCTAATTGCTTCCAAAAAATTGGAATAATACCCCACCATAAATAGGCAGACATTGCGTAAATCAGACCCAAATGGTTTTTCATGTCCACTCTAATTATTTAAACTGCTCGGCCGGCTACTGTAAGCGACCCCAAGCCCCATATCAAGGCTTTGCACGATGCTTATTGCACTGTTCGAACTTGATCTTAAGGGCCGTCTACAGAGAGGCCCTTAATAAGCTTTTTTCTAGGCACGCATCAATCGTCAAGCGATTTTTCCACCGGTCTTTTTGCGGATTGCTACGATCGACGGCCTTGGAGGCATCTTCTCATTAAAGTCAGGCCAGCGCGTCGCCGCCGTCTCTACCCTCACCTCACCTGCTCGACCTTTGTCTCCAGGGTGCTGAACAGCGACAAAAAGACTTTCTCCATCATCTGAAAACGCCGGCCCGCACATTTCAGCACCGTCTGGCACTCGGAAAAACATCTTGCCAGTACCGCGCAGTGCTCCTTCAGTTTCAAGCGCCCACAGACCGTCGTTTGTGCCCGTCATAAATGTCTTACTACCTTGATCTGATGACACCCACAATCGACCTTGCGGGTCCACAACCCCATTATCGGGGCTGGCAAACCATCCGTTTTTAGTCGTTTCAGGGCTCCAGTCAGACTGGTGGCTTGGAATATCAGGGTTACCGCACTTAACCACAATATCCCAATACCCTCGCTCGTTTGCGTAATCGTTGTCCAATTCGGTGATCTCGATAATGTGACCAAAGTAATTTTCTGCTCTAGGGTTGGCATGATTTCCTTCACTTCGTTTACTGTTATTGGTCAACATAACGTAAACTTTGCCGGTCTCTTTGTTGGGCACAACATCTTCAGGACGATCCATCGGCGTGGCACCAAGCAGGTCGGCCGCTTTACGCGCATCGATTAACACATCGGCTTGAGACTCAAACGCGGCTTGCAACGGGCCATTATCATGCGTTAATGGCATCCACTCCAAATACCCTTCAGAATAGAACTTTGCGACGTATAAAGTACCTTCATCTAACAAGTCACGATTTGCTCTAGGGCTTTCCATATCCACCGCATCGCGACTCACGAATTTATAAACGTACTCGAACTGTTGATCGTCGCCCATGTAAACGACCAATTGCCCAGAAGGCGCGACGATACACTCACCACCTTCATGCTTAAATCGTCCCAAAGCGGTTCTTTTTTTCGGTTTCGAGTTCGGGTCAAGAGGGTCAATTTCCACGACCCAACCAAAACGATTCGGCTCATTTGGTTCAATTCCAATATCAAAACGTCGATCATGCCCACCCCAATGAGTGTAATCTGTGGGTACATTGTAACGCTTATGATTCTCTGCCTCAGGATGGTTACCAGGAATTTCTCCAGAAAAATGGCCGTTAAAATTCTCCTCACAGGTTAAGTAGGTCCCCCAGGGCGTCATTCCTCCAGCACAGTTATTCATAGTGCCGATTACCGTTTTACCTCTTTTATCTACCGAGGTTTTCATCCTATGATGTCCAGCGGCAGGGCCACTAATGGCTATTTCAGTATCTAACGCCGATATTCTGCGATTGTATTTGGACTTCGTATTTACCGTCCAACTACCATCCTTAAGCCCCACCTCAACGATGGAGTTGCCAACGGCGGCCTGAGTGACTTTAACCTGTTCTTCCGTAATATTTTCATAACCGTCAGCCGGGAAGTCGGGAAACATCAATCCCGCAATAGGGTACTCATGATTCACACACAACAATGCCCTTGCTTGTTGCCCTGACAGCGGTTCCAATGACAAATAGCCAACATAATCGTTGTTGTACCCAAACTGCTTGGATTGCGACTCCGCCGTCTGATTAAGCGGGTCAAATTCTGGAGAATCTTTAAACAATGGATCGCCCCACCGAATCAAGATTTGCGCATCATGATCAGGAGCTACATGGTGATGTTGATCTGCCCCATGCTCAATCTCTTTAAAATCATAACGAGATTTATAAGGATTGTTTTCACGCCATTGATTATCCCGTTCCGCGATGATCTCGGTTTCATCTGAGCCACAACCAGAGAGTTGCGTTAAAGCCGCCGCGCTGCCACCAACCGCTAGGCTCGCTTTTACAAAGCCCCTACGCGAGAAACGACGCTCACACACATCAAAAAAGCTCGCTACCGCGGTTCTATTGGTAATCCGATTATCACCTTGATCATTCATTGTATTTATTCTTCCAAATCAAATTTGTTTATACTGCTTCAATTGCATGACAGCTTGACGACAGTGTCGTGTTTAATTTCACCTATGACAATATTTTAGCGACTCAAAAATGGCTGTTCAAACTCTTTCTTTTCAAGATTACCTTAATCGTTCCACCAAAATTAAGTTTGTGGATCACTTGCAAGAATCATTGAGTGAAACCGGATTTGTGCGCCTCACAGATCATGGGTTGGATTCAGACGTTCTAAATCAAGCCTATGCTCTAACAAAAGAACTGTTTGATTTACCTCTTGAATCGAAGAATACCTATACGTTAAAACAACTCGGATTACGAGGGTACACAGGCTTTGGCAAAGAGCGAGCAAAAGGTCAGACCACTGGAGATCTGAAGGAATTTTGGCATATCGGCAAAGACCTTAACCAAGACAGCCCTTACTTTTTACGCTACCCAAAGAATCTCTGGCCTTCAGAAATCCCTCAATTTCGGCCCCTGTTTTGTCAACTTTTCGCTGCTCTAGAGGAGCTGGCTCTAAACTTACTAAACGCGATTGGAGAAGGCTTCTCTATCCCTAAAGAATACTTCCCATCTCTGATAGAGGACGGCAACTCAGTGCTGAGGTTAATTCATTACCCAGCCGTGAATGGTATGGATACAGCAACGAGGATGAGGGCAGCCGCCCACGCTGACATCAATTTGATGACTTTGCTAGTGGGAGCCACAGACTCAGGCCTGCAGCTTCTGAACAAAGAAGGCAAATGGGTCGACATCGAAACCAACCCCAATGAAATCGTCGTCGACACGGGTGACATGATGGCATTAATCACCGGCAACGCCTTACCGTCTACGGTACACCGAGTCATAAACCCTGATAACAGCCAATCCGCGCGTTATTCAATGCCATTTTTTTTACACCCACACAGCGATGCTAGCTTGGGCAGACTGGCCGAATTTGGTGGTTCGAACGACAGTAAAGCAATCACCGCCGACCAATTTTTAAATCAACGGCTATCCGAAAACGGTTTAAAGTAAAAAGCAAATCGTGGAGACTAGATGGGTGGCTATCGCACTTCAGCCCTTGACTTGCCTCACATTATCGAAATATAAAATCCGGCTATCGCCGCGCTCATTAGGTTAGCCATAAACCCAGCGGCAACGGCCCTAAGCCCCATTTGAGCAACATCACTGCGCCGATCAGGTGCAATGGTGGCTAAGCCCCCTAAAATAATGGCTATCGATGAAAAATTCGCAAAACCACAAAGCGCGAAACTGACGACTGCTTGAGAATGCGCTCCTAACAATTCCTTTTGCTGCCCAAAATCAATGAACGCAATAAATTCATTCAACACCAGCTTCTGTCCAATCAAGCTTCCTGCCACACCACTTTCGGCCCACGGCACTCCGAGCAAAAACGCAACGGGCTTAAACACCCAACCGAAAATCGCTTGAAGCGTCAAATCCGGGCAGTCTATCAGCCCACCAAACCAACCAAGCAGGCCATTGATCATCGCTATTAAAGCAACAAACGCAATGAGCATTGCGCCTATATTTACGGCCAAATTTAACCCATTGGTCGCCCCGCCTGCGGCTGCATCTATCACGTTCACGTATTGGTCGTGCTCAGCTTGCATCACCTCTTGATCGTTCACAACGACCTGCTCTCGTTCAGGCATGATCAATTTGGCCATTAAAAAACCGCCTGGCGCCGCCATGAAACTCGCTGTAATTAAGTATTTCATTTCCACGCCGAGCGCCACGTAGCCCGCCAGAACTGACCCCGCGACGGTGGCCATTCCACCTACCATAACGGCAAAAAGCTCTGAACGAGTCATCCCTGCCACGTAGGGCTTAATAACCATTGGGGCTTCGGTCTGACTGACAAAAATATTTGCCGTCGCCGACAACGACTCTGCGCGGCTCGTTCCCAACAGTTTTTGCAGAGCGCCACCGATGATGCGAATAACCCACCCCATGATCCCCAAGTAATACAAAGCGGAGATCAAGGCGGAGAAAAAGATAATGATGGGCAGCACTTGAAACGCAAAGATAAACCCCACCTTTCCTGCTCCAACATCACCAAATAGAAATGCAATCCCTGACTGTCCATATTGAAGAACTCCCGATACAGCGCCTGACACCGTTTCCAATACGGCTCGACCAAACGGCGCATACAAAGCAAACCCGGCAATTAGGAACTGTAACCCAAAGGCTGCCCCCACAGTCCTAATACTAATGGTGGTTCTTGATGTTGAAATAAGCACTGCAATTAAGAAAAAAACCGCCATTCCAATGATGGTGATGAGAGTTGTCATTATATTTTCCTTTTCAAAAGGTAACGGATTTACGTTAAGTCGCGCAACGAAGAGCGAATGCTTTGTTTGACCATTTCGATAGCAACTCGGTTTTTACCGCCACCCGTTACGACAACGTCAGCTTGCTGCTTACTTGGTTCAATAAATTCGTGATACATCGGTCTTACAGTTGCTTCGTATTGCTTTGCAACCGACTGCAAACTGCGCCCTCGCTCATTGACATCTCGTTCAATTCTTCGCAACAAACAAATATCGAGCGGCGTATCAATGAAAACCTTAATATCAAAGCTGTCGCATAAATCTGGGTCGGCCAACAACAAAATCCCTTCTACTAAGATCACATTCGCCGTATTAACCTGTCGAACGACACTCGATCGCGTGTGCTCTTCGTAATCATAGGTAGGCACCTCTACTGAGTGACCTTGCTTTAACTGCTTTAAATGTTCATTGAGCAACTCATGATCAAAGGCACGCGGGTGATCGTAATTGGTTTGCTCTCGAATCTTTATCGGCAAATGACTTTGATCACGGTAATAGCCATCCTCCTCCAACACCGCCAAGGAGTCTTGCGAAAACTCAGCGCACAACTCCTCTACCACGGTCCTGGTAAACAAAGTTTTGCCAGAAGCCGATGCTCCAGCAATAGCAATTACAGGTCTTTTCAACACAAATCCTCAAGGCTCGCCTGTGTGCGAGTAGATCTAACAGTAAATTTCACAAAGTGTACTGTATTTCTGGTTAAAGTAGAGCCTATCAATCTCTCATTTCACGACAAAAATGCACCACGCTTAGTGGATTTTTCCTGAAACACCAATCCCTCTGGGATCAGAGGCAGCATCTAACTCACCATTTCGATAATCAATCAGCTGCACGTCTCCAAACTCCCAACCATGAGGTTTCACCCGATACCCTCTTTTCTCCAGATCCGTAATAGCTTTCTCCGACAAGGGAATACTGACGCTCATCGTAATCAAGTCATGAGGCAACAATTGGTGATGAAACCGACTTGCGGACACGGCTTCATTGGCCGACATACCATTATCAACGACATTAACAATCGCCTGAAACACCGAGGTGAATATGGTGGACCCACCAGGCGTTCCAACAACCATTTCGACCTCACCGCCTCTCAATAAAATGGTGGGCGACATCGAAGACAGCATCCTCTTCCCTGGCTGTATCGAATTTGCAGCACCTCCAACCACGCCGTAAATATTGGCAACGCCTGGCTTGATGCTGAAATCATCCATTTGATTATTCAGTAAAAACCCACCGCCCTCTACAACAACCCCACTCCCATAGTTCCAATTTAAAGTGTAGGTATTGGAAACCGCGTTTCCCCATTTATCTACGATTGAAAAATGGGTCGTATTGGGTGACTCCAACCCAGGCCGTACCGAATCAGGCTGGCTAATGCTATCAAAGGCGACCTCCGATACTCGTTGTTGGATATACTCTTCACTGATCAGTTTGATCACAGGCACATTAACAAAGTCCGGATCACCGAAATATTCTGCTCGGTCTGAAAATACTCGCTTTTCCATTTCGGCTATCAAATGTATATATTGGGCCGAATTTGGCTGCAAAGATGCAAACTCCGCATCCAACATCTCCTTCATTTTAAGTAACTGAATAACAGCAAAACCGCCAGAACTGGGAGGCGGAGCCGACACCACGTCATAACCACGCCAATTAGCTTTAAGAGGCGAACGCCAGATCGGTTTGTAATCGGCCAAATCTGTCTTACTTAGCAGCCCACCGTTACGGTCCGATTGCTCGGTGATTAATGTGGCTGTTTCACCAAAATAAAACCCATCTTTACCCTTAGTCGAAATGCGCTCCAATACTTTTGCTAACTCAGGCTGTTTAAACAACCCGCCGTCAGCCATACCCCCAAAATACTCAGAAAAATTAGTGCGATCGCCAAACCATTCCATATTTTCGGGGATCGCTTGCGCTTTTTTAGGGTGAACTTGAAAGCCATTCTTAGCATAGGCAATCGCCGGTCCGACTAATTCAGCCCAAGGCTTGCTGCCAAATCGTTGGTGCGCCGCCCAAAGGCCAGCAACGGTGCCGGGCACACCCGCCGCACGAGCGCCAATCAAGCTTTCTTTGTCGCGAACTTCGCCCTTGGCATTTAAGTACATATCCGCACTGGCAGCCGCGGGAGCCACTTCTCGATAGTCTAAAAACAAATTCTGATCATTCATGCGAGCAAGCATAAACCCACCACCACCAATGTTTCCGGCTTCTGGAAACGTGACGGCAAGTACAAACGCTGCAGCGACTGACGCGTCAATCACATTGCCCCCGCTCTCAAGCACATCGACCACGGCTTGTGCGGAATACTTATCTGGCATGGCGTAGGCTGCTGTTTTGGTTGCTTGATTTAAATCGTCGAAACTCACGCACGCTGTAATCATCAAGCTCATTGCAACTGCGGCTAACGTCGAAAAAAGTTTTATTACATCTTGTCTAATTTTTGTCATAAAATTGCAACGTTATTTTTCTAAGGTATCAAACATACGCATCTTACGTAAAATGACAAGTCGTTTGTCCTTGATCAGCCAGCCCTACCCTACGAGCACCGAAACAACCAGAAATGGAGGATTCAGGTTCTCAATCAATAACAACGCAGGCTGAATTTCGACGCATTCGATCTTAACCCACCCAACATTGAGGCATCTCATGAAATTTAAAGCGCTCACGGCGATGACGCTGGCTATGACCATGGTCAGCTCACACGCCGTACAAATAAATGAAATTCGCATCGACCAGCCCAGTTCAGATGTCGATGAATACTTTGAACTTAAAGGCAGTCCCAACGAATCGTTAGATGGTCTTAGTTATATTGTGATCGGTGACGGCAGCACTGGCGATGGTACCTTGGACACAGCTGTGAGCCTTGATGGTCTAAGGTTAAATTCAGAAGGGCTACTACTCATAGCAAAAAGCACGTTGACGTTGGCCACCCCAGAGCTAGTTAGGAGCTTTTCGTTCGAAAATAGCGATAATGTTACACACGCCTTGATTAACAACCTCACAGTATCCTCCGGCGACGATTTGGATGCAGATGATGACGGAGTCCTAGATCCAGGCATAGCAGCTCAAATCATAGATTCCATCGCTTTGGTTGAAACCCCTACAACGGGCGATGCGTTTTACGGAACCACCACTATTGGTCCTGACGGGAGCTTTGTCCCAGGGCACGTATTCAACTGCCCAGATGGTTGGCAAATTGGTGAATTCGTTCCCGCGGAGAGCAACGACACGCCGGGAATGAACAATACCTGCCAAGACGACGGCACAACTGACCCTACCGATCCGGTGATTGCGGAACGCACAATCCCTGAAATTCAATCCGATCAGCCTGCAAGCCCGTACGAAGGTGAATTAGTAAAAACAACCGGCGTAGTCACCGCAGACTTCCAAGCGAACGAGCAATTAAGGGGATTTTACCTCCAGGATGAAAACGGGGATGACAATACATCTACCTCAGACGGAATTTTTGTATTTACGCCCAGCTTAACACCAGAGCTAGACGTCGTCGTAGGCGATAGAATCGAGTTGATTGCTGAAATCGATGAGTTTTTTGGGCTCACCGAACTTAAAAATGTTTCAACATTAACTAAGTTAGGAACCGGTATCATCGAACCTACCACGTTAGTGCTGCCAGAGGCAACAGAGGGCGACCTGGAAAACGTTGAAGGTATGCTGGTGAAAACTGAGTCAACCATGACCGTATCTCAAACCTTTTTCTTAGGCCGCTTTGGACAACTCACCTTAGCGTCTCCTAATGATCAAGGAGAGAGCGGGAGACTATATCAACCGACTAACTTATTCCCAGCAAACTCCCCACAAGCGCTCTTGATTAAAGACAGCAATGCGCGCCGTAAATTGGTTCTTGATGATGGCAGTCGTTTACAAAACCCTGAAACAGTCCCATTTTTCACAAGCCCGATGACACCCGTGCGAGGCGGCGATCAGGTAAAGAATCTGGTTGGTGTTATTGACTATGGCCGTATTGATTCTAACAGCCCTGCAACCAGCGACTATATTTTACAACCTACTCAAGCTCCAGTTTTTGTTGCCAGCAACCCTCGAACCAATACGCCTACCGCCACGGGCGGCGAGTTGAACATAGCCAGTTTTAACGTACTAAACTACTTCACAGGCATTGATAATGGGCCAGACATTTGCGGTATTGGAACCCAAGATTGTCGAGGCGCAGATACCGAAGTGGAACTGGCACGTCAGACCGGCAAGCTCGTTTCAGCGATAAGCGCGATCAACGCCGACGTAGTAGGGTTGATCGAAATTGAAAACAATGGTTATAGTGAAAACAGCGCCATCGCATTGCTAACGAAGGCAATCAATGCGGAACTGGGCGACGATGTTTACCAGTATGTGACGCCCCCCGGAATCACAAACCTTGGCACCGATGCCATTGCTGTTGGGTTCATCTACAAACCGAGTTCAGTTGAAATCGTTGGCGTGCCGGCAACGTTGAACACCGGCGCGTTCGACCAAACACTGGCAAACGGGCGTTCTCGTCAACCACTGGCTACGAGCTTTCGCGACCTAAAGCGTAACGCCACGTTCACCGCAGTAATCAACCATTTCAAATCAAAACGCGCACCAAGCTCGCCATTGGGTGATCAAAATGACGACCAAGGCGACGGCCAAGGGTCATTTAACCTAAGACGCACGGAAGCGGCTAATGACTTGATTGCTTGGCTACAAAGCGCGCCTACAGGGATAGAAGACCCTGACGTACTTGTTTTGGGTGATCTCAACGCCTATGCAGAAGAGGACCCGCTATTAGCCTTCGATGCCCACGGCTACACCGATCTGATTCAAACTTTTACGGCGGATCTGGGTTATACCTATACATTTGATGGACAGGCGGGATCTCTCGATCACGCTCTTGCCTCCAACGATATCGTGAAGCAAGTGGTTGGGGTTACTGCATGGCACATCAATACCGATGAGTCCACGGTGTTTGACTACAATACGGAGTTCAACCCAGAGGCATATTATTTTGACAACTCCTTTAGATCATCAGACCACGATCCTGTCATCGTTGGCCTATCGCTGACGCCTGAGTTTGTCGACGATGATGGTGACTTGATCGACGATCGTGAAGATGACCTCTGCTTGGGAACGCCATTGGGTACGGAAGTTAACCAGGAGGGTTGCGGTGGCCAACAATTAGTCGACCTTAACTGCGAACCAGTATTTCAAGACAATCCGTATCTTTATAAGCGATGCGTACTACGCCAAGTAGTTTCAGCCTACTCACAAGGCCTATTAACACGAAACGAAGCTCGTAAAATCTATTGGAAAGCCGTGATACGTGTGTTTTTACATCACTTGTACCGCCGCTTTCACTAAGCCTTAGGCATTGAATTTAGCGTAAAAGCCTATAAATAGCGGAGCGCTAAACTTGATAAAACACACTAAGGCAGGGACGCCTTAGTGCTCGCTTACAGCCTATTCTTCCTCGTACGACCATCAAATTCACTGATAACTGACACTGCTTCAGAGTTCTCACACTAGTTAACAGTTACTGCGTATACATACAGGCCGAACCGTAATACCTTGCAGTGCGAAGTATTTCCACTGATTGCGATGTTTTCTTAAGCCGTACTCGTAATCCTACTTTGCATTTAACTCAACGTATCAACATCTGGGGGATATAGATGAAATTGACATTACGTAAATCAGCGCTAGCCTGCGCATTCGCTTCGGTTACTTTTCTGTCCGGCTGCGCCTCAAGCGGAAACTCACACACTTCAACTAACGCACTTGAAGCTGATCGCCTAGCTGAATTGGATCGGCGTTCTGCCGAACTGGACGCAAGAGAGGCAGAACTTAACAATAGAAGCTCTGGATCGACATCAGGGGAAGGTTATTCCAACGAGCTAGCGGTCAACGGTGATCTCTTACCACCCAATGCGGCACCTGGCGAATGTTACGCAAGAGTGTGGGTTGACGCTCAATACAGAGACGTAGAAGAAGAAGTGTTATCGCGAGAAGCCAGCCAAAAAATAGACGTCATTCCGGCCAGCTACGAAACAGTCAGTGAAACCGTTCTGGTAAAGGCTGCGTCAAGTCGTATAGAGACCACTCCAGCCGTATACGGAACAGAAGAAGAGCAAATAAAAGTTCGCGATGGCGAACAACTTTGGCGAGTTGGTCTCAGCAAAGATGACGCACCAGCCAGTGATGCTTTGCTCGCGGCTGCAGCCACTCAAGTCAATTTACAAACTGCCACCGTCGGCATGTGCTTTCATGAACATTATGAACCGGCCTCTTACGAAACTGTCTCTGAAGAAGTACTTGTAAAAGCGGCGACTGAAAATGTTTCAATCGTTCCAGCGCAATACCAGATGGTAGAAAAGAGCGTCTTGGTTAAAGAAGCTTCAACCAAGTTAGTTCAAATACCCGCTGAATACGCAACGGTAGAAGAACAAGTCATTGATAAGCCAGCCCATACGATATGGAAGAAAGGTAAAGGTCCGATCCAAAAAATCGATGAGGCCACGGGCGAAATCATGTGTCTAGTTGAAGTACCAGCGACTTACAAAACCATCAAACGCACGGTATTAAAATCGCCAGCAAGAACTGAAACAGTTGAAATTCCAGCGGAATACGCCACTGTTTCGGTACGCGAAGTGGTCAGCGCAGCAAGTGAAGAGCGCACCCCGGTACCAGCCGTTTATAGCACCTATCAAAAGCAGGTCTTAAAGCAGGAAGCCGGTTTTGTATGGCATGAAGTTCATAATACTGAACACCCAGCAAACACTCGAACCGGCAACAAAATCTGCCTTACTGAGACGCAACCTGAATACAAGACGGTCGCCCGCACCATCGTGACCCAACCGGCTGTGTCTCAAACGGTCGAAATACCCGCTGAATACAAAGAAGTTAAGGTAACTAAGTTAGTCAGCGCGGCAAGCGAATCTGTGACAGAAATACCTGCCGAGTACAAGACTATATCTCGTCGTGAATTGGTTACGGATGGGTATATGGCTTGGCGTTCAATATTGTGTGACACCAACATGACGCGTCAACGAGTAGCCGATATCCAGAAAGCACTAATAAACAAAGGCTACGACATTGGAGAATTGGGAGCTGACGGCGTGATCGGGGCAAGTACGATAAAAGCAGTCAATGCTTTCCAACAGGATAATGATCTGCCAGTCGACCAATACTTAAACATACAAACTGTTAAAGCACTAGGCGTTTCAACTCAGTAACATAAGCTCCACCTTGGGTACGAGGCTTCGCAATAGAAGCCTCGTACCATTTTTTATTCTCCCCGGTATCCTTTTGGTAGGTACCCTGCCAACCCCGCGGTAGATAGTCTAGCCGCATCAAGTGTAAATCGCTGCTTAACGCCCAGCGCCCCAGAGTTTAACGGCGGTGCTTTTGCAGCATCCACGCGGTAACTCATGTCTTCGAAATAGTCGTCAAAAAGATCATTATCCGGTGTTATGTTTCTCGTTCTTCGTGAAAAATTTCCTATCTTCTCAGGACATAAAGATCTACTAAATCTGGCGAACCCTTCAAAACGAGTGCTCTCATCAACGGACTCATCGCTGTGTTTTAACAATGCACAGAAGAATTCATGAAGAAACTCAGCACGTGTTCCTTTTTGACACAAAAACGTTAGCCTCGCACCATCAAGATCATTGAAAGAGGTCGATTTAATGCCGTCACTCTTTATATTAATATCGTACAACGCCCGCCCTCCTGTGATTGCAGCAGTGGCCTCCAAGGTCGCAATCATGTTATCAATGCGCACCCTAGACAAGACGTCATCAATGTTCCAATCATCATCTGGCGAGGCGATAATGCCCTCACACTCCGCTACCATGAGAGGAAGATCCAAATGACAATTGAATGGCGTGGCTCTCCCTACTTTGGGAACTTCTGTCAACGTGACCTCAGAATAATAGACGAAGCGCTCACGCAACTCATGCTCACGCGCTTTTTTTATCGCCAGTATCGCCGTTTGAACAACCTCAGATGTCGGAGCACTTGGCTCGATAAGCCACCGACGTCCATAAACGAGCTTTGCCGTCTCTTTTTTCTTGCCATAATTTTCGTGCCCGATAATGCCAGTCACAAGATAGAGTAAGTCATTTTCCTTCGCTGCAAAGAGTAGAAACCCCTCTGGCGTAGTAATCTTAGACAAAATAGCTTCGACATTAGATAGGCTGCGCCTAACTTCCAAATATTGCTGAGGCACGACTCCAGCCCCCCCTTCAACCTCAACCACTGGCGCATAAGGTAAAGGGGTCTCCCCAAACTCATTCTCATCAGGTTCGTGTTGAGGTTTGACATCAAATGGAAAAATGGCGTGAACATTCATGGAAAACTCGTAAAAGCTGGTTCAAATAAAACTAATAACGATGATCGAACTATGCCTGAACAACATGCCGATTATGTGAACGTTTGAACAGGATAAATCGAATTGACGATCCTCTGAAAGACCGATTGAAATGAATAATTCATGCATAGATTGGTCATACATCTGTAACAAATTTACGAGACAATTCAATCGTTGGACAAAGAGAGGCGTCAATTAAAGCCTCTACCATAGGCAAGGGACACTGCGCGCATCCGTTGACACCAGTCAATGGATGGTAATTTTCGAAACGTCGGCAATGCGTGGCAACTACACGATAGAGTTTGAGCGCTGAGCCGACGAAGTAGATTTAAGCCGTGACATTATTCACAGCGCGATTACAACTCGTCTAAAAGAAGTCGCTCAATGGCGGTTAAACCTACGAAGCGGCGCAACCTAACAGAAAACGCCAACTCATTATGGTCGACCAAGGGATCCAATACCCTCACCAGACTCTGCTCCCTTTTGGTACATTGAACGCAGGCTACTGTTAGCAAGTACCCACTAGACTGTTTTCGCTCTAAGGCTCGGATCGAAAAACTTGCGCTCTGAGCACCTTGAATCAGCGCAACCCTTTGCGAGCTAATCTCTAATCCTGATTGGGCATCTAGTACGCTTACGGTCAGTTTGCTGCTTCTACTAAACGAACCCTCTGTGCTTTCTATGACCCCAGAAACGACGCCCAGTGTCTCCACAAATAGTCGCATTTGCTCAGACAGAGCTTCGGGCGCCAGGTAAGCACCACCACCAAGCCCCCGCCTAGGACCGTTGGTTGTAAAATATTGCTCTGGCAGTGTGTTTTCACAACCAAGACAACGCATGCGAATAGAATAATCCACGGCATTGGTTGACACATTAGGCACCGAAAAACTAATTGTTTGTTGACCCTGCTCCAGATTCAACACGATCGACTGAGCGCTGAGAATAGGCCTGGAAACGGTGAAAGATGGCGGTACAACAATAAACCCATGATTCCTAATCGAAACTTCGATCGCCAATGGTTGTTCAATAACCGTGTCTAGGGTTAAAAAGCCGCCCACAGTACGAACATCACTTTGCGACCAAAGTGGGCTTGAAAAGAGAAAAAAAACGGCTAAAGAAGGCAAAACAAACCTGTACAACGGAGTTTTTACAGCCATTGTTCTGCTATAGAGTATTCTTTTCACAATTATTTTCACAAGTTTAGTAAACCTTTTTACTATAGTCTGCATCAAATAGACATAACCAACAAAAAATAGCGCTTGCGCCAAAACCAAGGCACAAAGCAAGCAGGAATAAGTACTTGCACGACGATGAGAACCAGCTCGTTATCCGTAGTTTAAACGGGGATCGAACTGCCTACGAAAAACTATACAGGGCAAATGTGGGGAAAGTATACGCATTGTGCTTGCGTATGTGTGGGCAAAAAGAGCTGGCTGAAGACTTAGCACAAGAATCATTCATTCGCGCATGGCAAAAATTAGACAGCTTTCGAGGTGACAGTAAGTTCAGCAGTTGGCTATATCGATTAACCAGCAATGTGGTAATAGGCCATTTACGCAGTTCATCAAAATGGCAACTCGAGCAGTACGACGAAGCAATTCATGAAAAAACGTTAGAGAAAGTAAGCAGTTCAGATTCAATCAAAGCCCATTGTGGCGATATCGAAAAAGCACTTCTGACCCTGTCTGACAAAGCAAGAGTGGTTTTAATAATGCATGACTATTTGGGATTTAAACACACTGAGATCTCCGACATAACAGGCATGGCAATTGGGACATCAAAAACTCACTTGCACCGAGCGAAGGCACAGCTTAAAGCGCAAGCTGAGGCGGCCTAGACACCGAGAAACTTATGAACGATAGACCTAAAAATACGCTAAAAGACTTAGATTGGGACATACAACCTGATCGAGACCTCTGGGCCGATATTGATAGCAATATTCGCTTTAGCGGTAAGCCGAAACGCGAAACAGACGATTCAATCGCCGTTACAAAGCAGCCAGCCAAACGCAGGCCCTGGGCACCTATCGCCATCGCGGCGTGCAGTGTTCTGGCGGTTGTCTCGGTCGTGATGTCTGGTATGTCATTACAACGTGCAAATCAAACATATGAATTACAAGCAAAAATGGTTGAGTATCAACAAAGCCATATTGCTCTAATGGAACAACAACATAAGGCTGTCAGGTCACAATTTGTCAGCTTTATTGAGAATCAAAACTCACCGTTGCACCCGGCCACAGCCCAAGAACTGCGCGCTACACTGGCCACTTTTGATAAAGCGTCAATGCAATTGAAAGAAGCGCTTATCGCACAGCCGACCAATACTAGGTACGCCACCACATTAGCGGAGACGTACCATCAAGAAGCTGAGCTTCTAAATAAAATAAAGGCGACAGCCACCCGTTCCATATAGGGACATGCCGAAATTGAGGGCAACCACAATGATTATGTTAAAACAAAATGCACTACTACCGCTGGCCATAGCGCTACTATCGCCATTCAGCGCCTTTGCAGGTGATGTAGACAAAACACTGCCTTGGACCGAGGGAGGGGATATTGACATTAGTATCACCGCTGGACAAGTCGAAATCCGGGGCTGGAATAAAAACGAAGTTAAACTCAGCGGCGACTTCAGCGGCGACGATGACCGATTGACTTTTAAGAGGTCCGGAAAAAATATCAAGCTTGACCTAGAAGACGAAAGTCGAGGATGGTGGGGCAATAATTCCGGAGGCAACGTTGATTTTACGCTATTCGCACCGTTTGAAAGCGACATCGATATTGACGGAACATCTCTAAGCATCGAAATCAGTAAAATTAACGGCGATATCGAAATCAACTCAATAAGCGGTCGCATTAAATATAGCGGTCAGTCAAAGCGTTTGGATGTGGAGACAGTAAGTGGCGATATTGATGTTGAAGATGCCGGTGGCAAGATTAGATTACGCACAGTCAGTGGTGATATAGGAGCTGACGTTAGCGCCTATACATTTGATGCAAAAACAGTGTCCGGAGACATTGATGGGCAAATCGGCAACGTCGAATCGGCCAACCTATTGTCGGTCTCTGGCGACGTCAAGGTAGAACTGGCACTGGCTGACGACGGCAGAGTGGACGGTCAAACAGTGAGTGGCAATTTAGACCTCAGCTTTGATAACAAAGTAAACGCTGACTTCGAGCTGAACACCGGTCCTGGAGGTGATATTAGTAACCGCCTCAGTGACGACCGAGCAAAGGATGACAGTCGCTGGGGAGAAGAAATTAGATTCACCACCGGCAATGGCAGCGGAACGGTAGATTTAGAAACCATGAGCGGAACCATTAAAGTCCGCTAGCAAACTCAAGTTAGAACAATCATTGTTTATAAGGCACACCCAATTTGGTGTGCCTTTTTTTTAAGATTCGCTCTTTTGAAACACCAAATCCCAAACCCCATGCCCCAATCGAACCCCTCTGGCTTCGTATTTAGTGCCCGGCCTATAATCGGGTTTGGGCGCATAACCGTTGGCCGTATTACGAAGAGACTGGCAATCACTTAATACCTCTAAAATATGCTCGGCGTAATTCTCCCAGTCGGTTGCCACATGGATTTTTCCGTTGTTCTTTAGTTTTCTGACTAAGGTTTCAACAAAAGGAGCCTGAATTAAACGGCGCTTATGATGTCTCTTTTTATGCCATGGGTCTGGGAAAAATATTTGCACTCGATCAAGACTCTCGTCTGGTATCTGTTTTTCCAATACCTGCACGGCATCGTCTCCCGACACCCGAACATTTTGTAATTCTTGTTGCCTGACTTGCACCAACAAGCTACCAACACCGGGCTTATGCACCTCAATACCAAAAAAATTGTATTCTTTGCTGTCGGCTGCCATTTCAGCCAATGACACACCGTTACCAAACCCGATTTCAAGCACAACTGGCGCATCCCTGCCAAACAAGGCTGACAAATCCAAGGGCGATTCATCCAGATCAACTCCGAATTTGGGCCACGCTTGATCTATGGCATTTTGCTGGCCCTTAGTTAGCTTCCCTTCTCGCTTGACGAAACTTCGAATTGGTCGAAAAAAATTATCGTTTTCGGTCATCATTTTTAATATCAATTATCGCAACAACCGGTATTTTAACGTGTTACAACACAATCGACCTAGTTAACTCACCATTTTGCTCTATAATTGCGTCTCCACTGGCATCAGTGGAGTTCTCAGGGCGGGGTGAAAGTCCCCACCGGCGGTAATGATGGCTTGGCCCATTTAGCCCGCGGGCGCTCTCAACGCTTTTTCCAATGACTTTCTTGGAAAACAGCGCGAGGTTTTTATTGCACACTCTATCAGCACAATACCAGTTTGGTTGTTCTGGTTAGACGGGTTTAAACTTCTTTGAGAGGACAAGCAGACTTTGGTGAGATCCCAAGGCCGACAGTGACAGTCTGGTTATGAGAATGAGGTATTAAAGCTCGAGCAATTCGAGTGAATGTTTGCGTATTGATTGGCTATTGCAGCCAATATAAACCTGCGCGCATGCCTTATTTGCCCTCAATTAAACGATTTTCACTTAATTGAGATTAAACCATGAACACTCCAATTTCATCTATCGTAGCACGCGAAAAAGTCGCGTTTATTCAAGCCGGCTGGCATCGAGACATCGTGAACCAGCTAAGAAACTCTTTCGAATCTGAATTCAGCATCCTCAGTAAAAAACATATTGATTTCATTGAGGTGCCTGGAGCGTACGAGATTCCGCTGCAATGCAAAGCGCTGGCCGAAAGCGAAAAGTACGCCGCCGTCGTTGCTGCGGGCTTGGTCGTTGACGGGGGAATATACCGCCACGACTTTGTCGCATCTACGGTGATCGATGCGCTAATGCGCGTTCAACTTGACACCGGAATGCCGATATTTTCGGCCGTATTGACCCCTCATCATTTCCACTCAAATGAGGAACATCAATCGTTTTTTACCGAACACTTTACTCTAAAAGGAAAAGAAGTGGCTCATGCTTGTGCAAAGTCACTTGAGTTGTTAAGTGGCTGATTGAGTATCGTGGATGAGCGGCCGAACTTGAAATCGCTCATCCACGGTTATTCCATTCACGGTGTTTGCCTGTATGATATTCGCAGAATAAAAAACACCGGAACAGTCCATGATAAATCAGGCCATTGCTTTAATTAACGACGTACTTTGGGGTAAATGGCAGGTCTTAATTTACTTGCTTGTTATGGCTGGTTTGTGGTTTACATTTAAGCTTGGCGCGATTCAAATTAAGCACTTCGGACACATGTTTAGTTTGATTCGAAACAGCACTCAATCTGACAAAAACGGCATCAGTTCATTCCAAGCCTTGTGCACAAGCTTATCCGCGCGGGTTGGTACCGGCAATCTAGCCGGCGTGGCATTTGCAATTTCGTTAGGCGGTGCTGGCGCAATTTTCTGGATGTGGGTAATCGCCATACTAGGCATGGCAACAGGGTATGCTGAGAGCTTGCTCGCCCAAGTCTACAAAGTTAAAAACCCCAAAGGAGAATTCCGCGGCGGACCCGCTTACTATATACAACAAGGACTTGGGCTTAAATGGATGGCCATTCTGTTCTCCATTTGTATTTTTATGGGCTACGGTTTGTTTTTCAGTGCCATGCAAGCCAACACCATCGCTGATGCCATAAGCCACAGCTACGGCTTTTCTACTCAATCCATTGGCATCGTCATTACGGTGTTAGCCGGCATCATTGTTATAGGGGGACTTCGTGCCATCGCTCGGTTTGCTGAGCTGGTTGTTCCCTTCATGGGCGCTGCATACGTACTGACTGCAGTGGGCATTACGATTTACAACATCGACCTAGTTCCAGCGATGCTGGCAGACATTATGCTTTCAGCCTTTGGTTTACAGGAAGCGGGTGCAGGGGCTATCGGTGCGGCGATCAAAAACGGCATACAGCGCGGACTTTTTTCAAACGAAGCAGGGTCAGGCAGCGCTCCTCACGCCGCAGCTAGTGCAGCCCCCATGCCAAACCATCCGGCGACTCAGGGCTATATCCAGATGCTGGGCGTGTTTTTTGACACCATTGTACTTTGTACTTGCACCGCAGTAATAATTCTCTTGGCGGGTATTGATGGAACGGGTGAATTGGGCGGCATTCGAATTACTCAAGATGCCATGCAAACCCATATCGGCGACTATGGCAGCCATTTCGTTGCCACCGCGATCACGTTATTCGCCTTTACCTCCGTGGTCGCAAATTATGCTTATGCGCAAAGCAACCTGAGAATTTTCAAACTAGATAATAAGGCCGGCAACTGGGGCTACACAGCCGCCTACTTAGGCATGGTTTTCTGGGGGTCTAGCGCCACCTTAAAGCAGGTTCTTGCGGCGGCGGATATGGCTCTCGGGCTGATGACTGTCGTTAATGTCATCGCGCTCATTTTGCTAACCCCTACCATTGTGGCGGTTAGCCAACACTATATGAACAAGCGCAAACGCAACGAAGACCCGTCCTTCGTCATCGACGAGTGCAAGGTACAAGGTACGGTCAAACCAGGGATCTGGGATCAAGCGTCCTCAAACTAACTCGATCGCGTCATCGTATTGTTAAATTGATCGACTAGCATCAAGCATTGAGTCTAAACAAGAATGCGCATTTAAATAGGTATCATCATGAAAATCACAACAACGTTATTTGTTATTGGCTTATTCACGTGCAATTGCATACATGCCATAGAGGTACAAGGTCATAGGGGTGCACGTTCTGTACTTCCAGAAAACAGCCTAGCCGGTTTTCAATACGCGCTTGAAGTCGGCGTAGATACCTTAGAGCTCGACACCGGTGTCACTAAAGACGGGCATGTTGTTATCGTGCATGATCAAAAAGTAAACACCACCATTTGTCAAAACAAAGACGGATCTCCCATTCAGGAAGCACGTTTGATCAACAAGCTAACGCTCAAGGAACTCAAAATGTTGGATTGTGGCAGTTTGGTCAATCCGAGATTCACCGAGCAAACACTCAGACCGTTGACCGAAATCCCCACGCTCAGGGAACTGTTTGAACTGGTTAACAATTCAACGGCTTCTCAAGCCGACGTTGTAAAATTTAATATTGAGACTAAAAGTGATCCGAAGTTTCCTGACGCACAGCCAAATCCTAGAATATTCGCGTCCCTCATTTTAAACCTAATCGATGAATATGAATTAAGTGATCGCGTTACACTCCAATCCTTCGATCACCGCACACTGTTAGCCGCTAAATCATTAAACCCAGACATAAAGTTGGCGGCTCTCTTTGACAGTGACCTGAGCGACTGGGTTACACCGACACTGGCTGCAAAAGCTGACATCGTCTCGCCAATGCATCATTACCTGAGTGCCGAAGAGGTAAACAAGATTCATGCTGCGGGGCTCACGGTCATTCCATGGACTGCAAATAAGGAAAGCGAATGGCTTCGCCTCATAAACATGAATGTCGATGGCATCATCACCGACGATCCGAAGCCATTAATTGATATGTTGCGCGATGTCGATAGCGTCACTGAGCCACCTCATAATGCCTCCAGTCAACATTGAAAGATAACCAGAGGCCATTCTTTCGGATCGACGGATGAGGCAGTGAGTGTGGTTAAACCAGCGTGAGCACGCCAATAACACTGGCTGTCATGCAGGTCGCCAATGTACCGCTAACCATGCTCAATAGCCCCATTCGAGTTATCTCTCCACGACGTTCAGGCGCCATCGCGGACAAACCACCAATCAATATACCCAAACTTCCAAAGTTAGCAAAACCACACAATGCATAGCTGATGATCAGGTCACTTCTGGGGCTTAACGCGTCTTCAGGCAATTGACTCTGTTGAATAAAGGCTAAGAATTCATTAAAAATAGTTTTAACGCCCATCAAAGTTCCAGCGGATGTCGCCTCTTGCCATGGAATTCCCATTAACCAACAAACCGGCGCCATTACCCATCCCAACACTCTCTCCAAAGAAATCGGCTGCCCATATAGTTCAGGCAATAGTCCCAATGCCGAGTTGGTTAACGTTACTAACGCGATGAAGGTAATTATTAAGGCCAAAATACCCAACATCATTTGCATGGCACTCACCGCACCCTGTGAAATGGCGTCCATAGGCCCACTAAAGTCAAAAGCGACTTCCGCGTCTGATGGGGTCGGCTCACCCTCTTGAGGGATCATTGTCAAAGAGATCACCACCGCCGCCGGTACGCTCATTATCGATGCGGTCAGAATATGACCTACGGCATCGCTAATCACTTGATTCAAAAACGTTGAGTAAAGCACCAACACCGTACCCGCCACGGTTGACATACCAAGCGTCATGACCATAAACAGTTCAGAATTACTGAGCTTTCTAATGCTGTTTCGAATAAATAGCGGCGCTTCAACCATACCGATAAAAATATTGGCCGCACCAGATAACGCAACAGCGCCGCCGATATTTAAGCTCTTTGAAAATATCTTCGCCAACCCTTCAATGATGATTGGCAGAATCCGCCAGTGCGACAACAAGGCGGTTAATGCACCGATCACGATGATAAGTGGAAAGGCTTGAAACGCTAAGACGTAGCTGTTTTGTGGCTTGGTGACATCAAAGGGGGCTTCACCGCCACCTAAAAAACCAAACACAAACGCCGTGCCTGCGTTCGTTGCCGCTTGCAAAGCGAGAACAGCCTGGTTCATCACCGCAAACATGCTTTGAAACAGAGGAACTTTCAAAAACAAGATTGCCAAGGCAAATTGCAGTCCGATTGCGGCCAATAGCAGCCTGATATTGAGTTTCTTTTTACCCTTACAGAACAACAGTGCGATTAAAGGAAACGCTATAAGACCGAGAGCGCTCTGCAAATTTAGGAAAAAATCCATACCAAAATTTTCTAAAATAATGAATTAGCCGCCACTTTAGCCTTTATTTGGGTAGGCAACAACACACTTTTATAAGACAATTCGCCTCGTATAAACATCTTGTAATATTTCTATCACATGCGGTTTATACGATACCAGGCTGTCTCACTCCTAGACAGTGCTCTAAACCTTGGGCGATCCCATGGGCTTGGACAGACTTAAACAAAATGGGCGTAAGCCCGGAAGAGGAATTTTCAAATGCAACACTCCAAACGAAGAAGTGTGGCTAAGGCAGTATCTGGCATCGCGATTACCCTATTCGCTGCAGCCAGTTTTGCCCAAACCACGACATCATCGATACGAGGTAAAGTACTAGACTCAGCAGGAAACCCAATTTCCGATGCTGAAGTAGTTGTGGTTGACCAACGTACTGGTTCAACTCGACGTGTGAACTCTAATTCACAAGGTACTTTCTTCGCTTCAAATCTAGTAGTTGGCGGACCATTCATCGTTTCCGTTAATGGTAAGACCGTCAAAGTCGACAATATCTCACTGGGTGATATTTATAACCTGACCATCGATGGTGTGGCTCTTGCTGCGCAAGCACAGGAAATCGAAGAGGTTGTGGTAACTGGCAAGGCATCGTCACTGGCTGATATTTCTTCAGGCCCGTCAGCCGTCTTTTCCCTAACTGACCTCGAAGACGCGGTTGCATTCGAACGCGACATTAAGGACGTATTTGGAAACGACCCACGTATTAACATCGATGACTCTACTCGTGGTAGCGGCGTTAACTGCGGTGGTAAAAACCCACGTTTCAACGGAACGTCTATCGATGGTGTTTCACAAAATGACCGTTTTGGCCTAAACAACAATGGCTACGCGACGGCTAACGGCCAACCGTTCCCATTCGACGCAATTTCTCAAGTTTCAGTTGAGTTGGCGCCTTTCGACGTGACTTACGGTGACTTCTCAGCGTGTTCGATCAACGCGGTAACTAAGTCGGGCGAGAATGAATTTTTCGGTAACGCGTTTTATGAAATTTCTGGAGACGGATTTCGTGGCGACACGATTCGCGTAGACGGTCAAGATTTCAAGGCCGACAGTGAGAGCTATGATGAAACTTACTATGGTTTCACTCTAGGTGGGCCAATCATTAAAGATAACCTTTTCTTCTTTGTGTCTTACGAAGAAGAAGAATCTCCTCGCTTTACTTCCCAAGGTTTTGCGGGCTCAGGGGCAGGCGTTGAACGCGACTGGCTAAGCCAAGCCGACTATGAGCGTATATTAAACATCGCTCAATCTAACTACGGTTATAACCCAGGTGGCCAGCCCGGCAACGGTAATAACGACGTAGAAAAACTATTGGCTCGTTTAGACTGGGACATCAATGATAATCATCGTGCTTCACTGATCTATAACAAGTTCGAAGGTGTGGAGTTACGTGCGTCTGACGGCGACCTTGATGAGTTTGAGTTTTCAAACCATTTTTACAACAAAGGTAGCGATAATGAGACAACCATCTTCAAATTGAATTCAAACTGGACTGACCAATTTTCTTCCGAGATTTTTATCAGCCGCAGTGAATTAGATGATTCTCAAGTTTCCGTTGGCGACCCGGATTTTGGTGATTTTCAAATCAGCATCGACCGTAATACGGTTTACCTAGGCGCAGACGATTCGCGTCAAGGCAACGATTTAGATTACACGTCAGACTTGTTCAAATTGAACTTTCAGTATCTGACCGGTGATCACGTTATTACGTTTGGGTATGAGCAAGACGAATTAGAAGTATTTAACCTGTTCGTTCAACACTCACGCGGCGGCGAGTATGACTTTTTCGACGATAGCTTTGACGGCGGTTTAAGTGGCATCGACAAATTTGAACTTGGCCTTCCAAACCGTATCTACTACGGTAGCGGTGGCGGCACCAACAATGTGAATGACGCGGCGGCTAATTTCAGCAACACTCGCAAAACATTCTACATCCAAGATGAATACTATTTCAGTGACTTGGATCTAACCGTTGTAGGTGGTCTGCGCTATGAAAAGTTTGAAACTTCGGACTCTCCAGCGTTCAACCAGCGTTTTGCTCAAGACAATGGCTTCCCGAACAATGCCACTATTGACGGCGTTGATCTGTGGATGCCACGCGTAGGTTTCACTTGGAATAAGAGCGATTTAACCACACTACGTGGCGGTGTTGGCCTGTTCTCTGGCGGAAATCCAAACGTATGGATTTCTAACTCATACAGTAACGATGGCATCACAAACGTTCAGTTAAGGCAATCGTTTGACGAGTCGATTTTCAACTTACCGTTGAGTGGTCAAGGGCGACCTGGCTTTGACGTTCCTCAAGCTCTAGTTGATGGTGTGGCTAGTGTAACCGCCGATGATGCAGCAAACAGTCGATTGGCATTGGTTGATCCAAACTACAAACAACCAAATGAGCTAAAAGTTGCCTTAGGCGCAACGTTTAACGTCAGCGACGACCTTAGAATCGACACGGATTTGCTTTACACAAAGCAACGCGATTCTGCCGTGTACATCGACGCAGCACAACGCATCGTAGGCCAGACTTTGGCTGGCTCTCCTATCTACGAAGCCGTCATCGGATCTGAAAACTACGTACTCACCAATTCTGATCGCGACGCAAGTGGATTAGTATTGTCCGTAGGCGCCACAAAGTATTTCGAATCTGGTGCCGAATTGACGGTAGGCTATGCTTACAGTGACGTTGAAGATGTGTCAGGCATGAACTCTTCAGTCGCGTTTTCGAACTTCAATAATGTGGCAACCAACAACCCGAACTCGGTTGAAGCTGGCACCTCTGAATACGAAGTTGAGAACCGAGCTACATTCCGTTACAAGTTCCAAAAGAACTGGTTCGGTGACTTAGCAACTCGGTTTGCTATTTATGGCGTGGTTAAAGACGGTCAAGGTACCAGCTTCACCATGAGCAACAATGGCCTTGAGGACAACAGTCGCGGTACGCGTCAATTGTTGTACGTACCCACGTCCAATGACGGCGCTGTGGTTTACGGCGACAATTTCGATCGAGCAGGATTCGAGGCGTTTGTCGATCAGAATGGTTTGTCTCGCGGCAAATTTGTTGGTCGCAACGACGCGGGTTCAAGGAGAAGCGCACGAATCGACTTCCGTGTCGATCAAGAGCTGCCTGAAATCGGCGGTTTCCGACCTCGTGTCTACGCCAAAATCAACAACGTTCTGAATATGCTGAACGACAGCTGGGGCGAGCAATACGACGCGCGTTTTATCAACGCTCAGGTTGTTGAGTCTTCAGTAAACGCTAGCGGTCAATTGGTGTTCGACGAGTTCGACCCGACTGGCACCAGCGAGCTTCGTGTTGATTCTTCAGTATGGGAAGCTCGTGTTGGTTTAGAAATTAAATTCTAAGCCATCAGGCACAAGCCAATAAGTAAGAAAGGGTCAGCGCATGCTGGCCCTTTTTATTTGATTAAACCAAACAACTACCTCATGAAACATCGCCTAACTTTAGCTGCATTGATTACCTTAACGGTTTCTTCAGTGACGCATTCCGCCTCGCCGGTTGAATACCCTGTGCACACCATTGAGCTCGCCTACCCGTTGGACAATAAGATGATTGAGGTATCAGGGCTAACCTGGTGTGACGATCATTTAATATTGCTGCCTCAATACCCTGAACGATTTAATGAACACGGCAAGAAAAGCCTGTATTCCATTCCTAAAAAACGCATTATTGAGTATCTATCTACCCCTAAGCCGGCTCCCTTGGAAGCTCTTAGAATAGAGCTACACGAGAATGCAATACGATCAAGAATGGCTTCATTCGATGGTTATGAGGCGATTGCATGCAATCAAGATACAGCCTGGCTAAGCATCGAAGCAAAAGATCACGCGGGAATATTTCAAACCTACGTCGTGCCAGCTGAATTTGACCTTAATAAAACCACTCTCAGTGTAAGAACGGACAAGATTCGCTACGTGAAATCTCAAAGCGGCATGATAAACATGGCGGATGAGGCGATTACCCTAACAAAAACACATCTAATCACATTGCATGAAGTAAACGATGAACGCAAAGTGAAACTCCCAAAGGCAAATAGAGTCAATCTACTGACTGGTGAACAAGACCTAATTGAATTCGAACACTTACCATTTCGCATCACCGATGCCAGCGCCATCAGCGACACCAATACATTTTGGGTGATTAATTATCAATACAGCGGCGATGAATTTGCAAAGAAATCAAATGACTTTATCGCGCGTGAATACGGGCAAGGCAAGACTCACCAGCATTATTTTAATACAGAGAGACTCATTGAATACGAATTGATCGACAACAGAATAGTTAAAACAAACCGCGAGCCAATTCAGCTAATAATGGAACAAGACGAAGGTAGAAACTGGGAAGGCATTGCGCGGCTAGACAATGCAGGTTTTTTACTAATCACAGACAAACATCCGACAACAATTCTAGGATTTGTCGGTGTTGACCTCCGGTCAGCTGATGAATAATTAATCACAAATGAGGCAAGAAGAAGGTTCTTCAAAACAAACATAAAAAAAAGCTTGTCGAAGGGGGGTTGGGAACCTTCGACAAGCTTATGAATGAAGGGCATCTGCCCCCCCAATATACTCATCCAAATACGGGTTGGAATTACTTGAACGAGTAGAAACTGTTTGTCGAGAAATTATCGAACACGATGCGCATAATGCGGCAATAGACTGGGGGTTACTCTTTTAACTAATGACCTAAGACTCTCATAGAGTGAGAAATTCTGTATCCGTTCATTGATAGACTTAAAACTTTTGAGTATTGCTCCCCCCAGAGCTTGTTCCATAACGACTCAAATTTCCTTTCGGAATCCAATTTAAAGTTGTTTACACTTGTCCTTGGACTAACTAAGTTACGCCTACACGATCCAGTCGTCAATACCAATAAATAAAAAAAATCGTTTTTTTGTCACATGGTAGACATTACTAAATTTTTAGCTTTAGAAGTAGAGAATTAACCAGGGGTTCGTAAGAGCAACCAAATAGATTCACGTGATTTAATGCATGATAAATATTATAAATTGACTCTCTTTCATTGACGTCTTGGGGCGCCGGAATCAACGCACGATACGCTGTATAAAATGTTGACGGCAGTCTGCCAAATAAGACCGACATCGCTATATCTACCTCCGAGTCTCCATAGTACGGAGCAGGATCGTACACAAGCGCCTCTTGTCGGGTTAACGAGTAGGCGACATTTCCAGTCCATAAATCCCCATGAAGAAGCCGCGGTTTAATATTACTTACATCGACTAATTCAGAAAAGTTACTCATGACGCGCTCTACCCCGAAAGTCGCTGTTGCTGACAAACCTTGCTCAGCCGCTCGCACAAGTTGCGGAGCCAAACGTTGAGAAACAAAAAAATCACACCAGTCGTTACACCAGTGATTGGATTGAACAGACATCCCAATATGTCCATGATCTGGCCATCCGAACTCACTCGAGCTGACTTGATGCAAAACCGCTAACGTCTCAGCTAATTGAGTCGCGTTAGTTTCATCAACTGGTATAAACTCATGATATTCCAACGATAGCATTGCTACAGACGGGCCGACCTTGTAAGCCCCAAAGCTAGGGAAACACTGGACTCCCAATTGGCTCAACCTTGATAGAGCTTGATATTCACTTTGCAGTACCTGTTTATTCTCATTAGCCTTAATAAAAACACGTTCTCCATTTGCTCCGGAGGCCGCAAAGCAATCATTTATATCACCTCCAAACACCGGCTCAAGAGTCACATTGGTCGCATTCTGATTTAGCTCAATCGCCGCGAAGTCTTGAACTTCAGACTTCATTGTTTAATACCGCATTTAGCGATGACAAACTCGAGTCATTTCGTAAATCCGTCACACTGATAGCTGAAGAGCATTGCGACAGCCCAATGGAGTGAGTCAAATAACCGACCAACTCCTCCGCTGAACGGTTTGAATCTCGCCACTGTTGAACAGAAAAGGAACCATCACGCTTTGACATTTTGTATCCACTGGGATCCATCATTAGCGGCACATGATGATATTCAATACTATTCTGAGAAGGACGAATTAGGTTTGCCAAATAGAGTTGCCGAGCAGTACTGCTGGCTAAATCATCACCTCGAACCACATGAGTGATCTCTTGATCAACGTCGTCTACCACAACGGCCAATTGATAGGCGTACAATCCGTCAGCGCGATGAAGCACAAAATCGCCGCAATCATCCACTAACCTACCTTTCGTTCTCACTCGGATAGCTGACTGTTTATGATGTATTAATCGTTCGGAATCGTTGGTATTAATGTTTGCACAGGTACCGGGATAACCCCCCATGGCTCCATGGGGCGCACTGCTCGCCAAGCGAATGTCTTTCCGAGAGCAAAAGCAAGGATAGCTAAGTTCACGTTCAGCTAAGTCATTGAGAATTTCCTGATAACGATTCGCGCGTGTTGATTGATACATAACTGGACCATCCCAGTCTAACCCCAACCATTCCAGATCACGTAAAATTTGGGAGTCGCACCCGTCTACCACCCTCGGTGTATCAACGTCCTCCATGCGAATTAAAAACTCACCTTGATGCAACCTTGCATGCAACCAAGCAAGCAAAGCAGTACGCAAATTCCCAAGATGTTGCGGCCCTGTGGGACTGGGTGCGTACCGCCCGATAACATGACGTTCTTCTCTCATAGCAAAAGCATACCAAGCAGGCACGGCTTTAGGAACCACCGTTAAGCTTCGCTCAATCACAAAGTTATCTAATACGGGCAAAAAAAACCCTCAGCTCAATTCAAGCTGAGGGCGAGAATGCAGTAACCCTAAAAAGGGGGATGATGGGTAAGGCGTTACTGCTAAACCAACATATCGGCTATTTATCTTTCAATAGCCAATAGTCGAGGGATAGCTTGTTGCCTCCATGACCAACTAGCATCGCCAGAATAATCATCCAAAAATAATGCTGATGATCCTGCAGAACAAAAATCTGAATCACGGCACTCATTATCAAAAGGCCCAATGCACTAAAACGGGTAAGCAGACCCAATATCAACAATACTGGTAACACCAGCTCTCCGGCTGTCGCTAAATACGCTGCGGGTTCAGCAGGCAAAAATGGCAACGCGAAATCATCTTCGAAAAGCTCAACGGTTTCCTCAAAGTCGTCTAACTTAGCCAACCCTGAAACAAAGAACACGTAATAACCAAGATAAATTCGAGCCCAAAGGTTTGCTATTGGAGCAACAACCGCGGAACACAGCCCGCAAAAGCCAAGATACATATTTTTCATTTTTAATAGTCTGGTGTTTTGGTTAAGACATCGAGCTAGTTTAGCCCGCATTCATAAATGCAAAACTGCTTGGGCCGAATACCAACTATTCGACTGTTCTGCATAACAATGTATTTTCAAAAACAAACCCTAAGTTCGCAGACACATCATTCGAATCTATAGACCCTGCCAACGCATCAATCGCTTGCATCAAATTTTCACTTTTTCGAATCTGAGCCAGCGTGTTAGCTAGCTCATCAGAAATTATCTCGGCCTGTACGACGCTATCACGCTTAAAAATGAGTATGGTGTCACTACTTTGATCTAGAGTAACTTCGACTTGACCTGAGTAACTCGGGAGAGACTGTCTGTGTATTTCCCATATTGGATATTCAGACTCACAAACGGTCACACTCAAATCCAACTCAACGGGCAACGACAACAAATCTTCTTGAGGCACTGAGCGGGGATCGAGAGGTAGAATCACTTTGCTGTAATAAGCGAAATGCAGTGCCCACTCGAACCGCATCAGATCTTGCAAGTAGGGTAAATCAGCCAACGACTCAAAATACTCTATGACAAAACGGAGTTCTTTACCGTAGCGATGCAGGTCCCCGATGCTCGGAGGATACTTTTGCACCGAAACCTGCACCATTTGCTTAAAGAAATCCTGACCCACCACACCCCGAGTTGCGGGATAGACCTCAGCCAAATAATCCTGAATCGCACCAAAAAGATTGTTTTGATAGACGCCGATTCTGTGTTTTTGCCCAGCGATTACCTGATCATGATTGTCCGATAGAGAAAAAACATCATTCAAAAAACGATCCTGAAAAGGCCCTAGCGAGTGTTTGTCAGAGCGCCCAGAATCATCATCTAATTTTGCGACTGACTTTATGTTTATAGGTCGAGCGGCGCGAATTCTGTTATCGGCCTTTTCACACTCGCCAATTAGAACATCAAACTCAGGAAAATCTGAATCCCACTCAAACAACGTGGGCACCGCACCATGGATAGCCATCGCTTTTTCGAATAACCGCCACACAGGCTCGTGCACAGGGTGATCATGGGTATCAATTAACAAGGTTTCGGAGACACCTTCAAGGTCGCGGGTAACTTCGGTGTATCCAGCCAAGTGGTACTGCTTTATCGCGTCCGTACTCAGCGCTGATAAATAAGCAACGGGATCCCTACCAACGTTCACAGCACTAACGTGAATATTGTTTATGTCCACCAATAATCCACACCCAGTTTTATCCGCTAATTGGTTCAAAAAATCAGGCTCAGGAATTTGCAAGGCATCAAAGACCAAATAATTTGATGGATTTTCTATCAGAATTTGCCGCCCTAAAGCTTGTTGCATCTGATCGATGTGGTCGCACATGATAGAAAGTGCTTGGCTGGTTAATGGCAATGGCAGCAGGTCTGGCACATGGCGATGTGAGTAGGCACTCCAAGCCAAATGCTCAGAAACAATGAATGGACGCACCTCTGCTACTAAACTAGACAGCGACGCTAAGTGTTGTTTGTCTAGCTCATCAGCTCTTCCCAACGATAAACCAACGCCATGGAGACTGATCGGGTAATGATCACGCAACTCAAGTAGCGTTTCCTTAACCAAAGAGTCTCCGAAGTAGTTTTCAGAATGTGCCTCCAGAAAGCCCAACTCTGGCCTTTCTGCAAATACCTTCTCAAATAACTCTGGCCTAATGCCTAACCCACAATTCATCACGTATCCCTATACTAAGACCGGTCAAGCGTATTCCGCTTGGCCGGTCTATTTAGCTAGCCCCAACGGTCGTCGCTAAGACGCTTCTTCCGCTTTTTTCTTCTTAGTTTTTACCGTTCCACCAACGATCTTTTCACACGTTCCTTCAGGCATGTAGACCCACTCATTTGGATCACCATCAACCGCGGCCTGCCCTGCACACGCGTGTCCATTCGCGCCACAGTCATTCATGCCGGCCTTGGCAACCCCTTGGCACTTTTCATAACCCTCTTTGCCCGCATGAGACATAGCGGGGGCAGCAACAAGGGCAACGGCTAGGATAGAAGCGGCGGCGATAGGGGCTTTAGATTGTATACTCATTATAAATTCCTCTTGGTAGTTTAAAGGGTTGCACAAAATGCAAAACGGCTTCGCGATACATCGTCGAAGCCGTTTTATTAGATCATAGTTTGTTGATCTTCAGGTCAAGTCTTTAAATTGACTCTCCGAATTTATCCACCAAGCGCCCACCGACGACAGCGGGGTCAGTTTGTTCGGCGATCTTTTTACACGCTTTTGCTAGCTTCTTTTCCTTTGTGCCTTCAGGTGCCTCTGCTGTGCCAGCGCAAATTGAAACAATATTGCCGCACGTTCCTGCCGGAACTTTAATCCAGGCGCCGACCATATTATCTTCCTTCGCGTTGCCTTGACATGAAATACCCAACGACTTAGATGCACAGGTATTTTTGCCACCTTTAACAATGTCAGCACAACGCTCACTAGACGCTGCAGACGCAACTGGCGACACACTCATTAACGCGGTTGCCAATACTGATGTCGCCAATGCGGCACTCAGTGTTTTTGTGGATTTCTCAGTGGTTTTAACAGTTTTCATTATTTTCTAGACCTCAGTTTTAAAGTTTTTCAGGTTACACTGACTAATAAGAACCGTGGGACTGCAAAATGCTTGCAAATATCTCGCTTACTTATCAAAGTTTCACATTCCATTGGTGACACCAATCAATGGCGTTAATATCCTAATCCAACGTAAGCAATGCTTACGTTCTGATCATCTAAAGACCGAACCATGCGTGAATATATCCCTGACTCTAACATTTACACCGTAGACGCTCTGTATTATCAAGAGCAGCTTGCTTCTATTCACATCATCAGAGACGGAGACAGACTCAGTATCATAGACACAGGAACGCAATTTTCGGTTCCTCAACTTAAAACGGCGATAGACGCACTCGGGCTGAGCTTCGATAACGTTGACTACATCATTCTCACTCACATTCATCTTGACCACGCGGGCGGCGCCAGTTCGTTAATGGCCTTGTGTTCTAATGCGGAGCTTGTCGTTCATCCCAAGGGAGCTCGACACATGAT
Organism: Arenicella sp. 4NH20-0111; assembly: GCF_040366405.1. Classification (NCBI taxonomy): domain Bacteria; kingdom Pseudomonadati; phylum Pseudomonadota; class Gammaproteobacteria; order Arenicellales; family Arenicellaceae; genus Arenicella; species Arenicella sp. 4NH20-0111. The sequence goes on along the minus strand of NZ_BAABWF010000003.1, from coordinate 186,769 downwards.
AGACCCAAGCAAGCTGGTCGCGGGGGCCATGGCCGTTTACGGAGATACCGAATTCAATCGCTTGTACGGCACAATCGGAAAAATTGATCCAAGCCGGGTCATTCAACCCCAAGATGGGGAAACCTTGCCGTGGAAAACTCGTCCCCTTACCTTTATCGATACACCCGGACATGCCAATCACCATCATTGTATTATTGAGCATGAGAGTAACGCCATATTCACTGGTGACACACTAGGGATAGGGTATCGAGCGTTGCGTAGCGAGGGTCACGCTTTTGTCATGCCAACGACCACGCCTGTACAATTCAACCCAGAGGCACTACACCACTCGATCGACAAAGTGATGGAGTACAATCCTGACACGTTGTATTTAACTCACTACAGTGCATTAACACCCAATCAAAGAATGATTTCCGGTTTGCATGAGCAAATAGATGATTTTGTCATGCTCACTCAGCAAGCAGCCGAAGGGGACGAAGCTTCATTTGAAACTCGTCTTGCCAGCTCAATCACGGAATACCTCGTTCGGCGTTGCAGTAATGAACTACCCACTGTCGATAAAACTGTGATTGATAAATGGATAGGCTTAGATGCGAATTTAAACGCTCAAGGCTTGGCTTTCTGGTGGCAACGAAAACACGCAGCTTAAAACCTCAATAAAAATGAGAGCTGAGCTATTTTCTAGCGATAGAAACCGTTAAAATTACGCGCTTCGGCTATCTGGCCAATTTTAGCATTGCTTAAGAGAGTATTCCTTGAAAGACCAATTAGACAGCCTGTTCAGCCAGGCAATTATCACCCTTAAAGAAAGCAGCGTAATCCCTGAGGATCACGAGGTAAAATTGGTATTTGAACGCACTCGGCAAAAAGAGCATGGCGATTTTGCTTGTAACGTGGCAATGATGCTTGCTAAGCCTGCACGCAAAAACCCAAGAGAACTGGCCTCCTTAATTGTTGATGCACTGCCCAACGATCCACTGGTTACTAAGGTGGAAATAGCCGGACCGGGTTTCATTAACGTCTTTCTTGCTAGCGATGCCCAAACCTCTACATTGACAAGCATTTTTGACCAAGGTGATCGCTATGGTCTGGCGAAACCAGACTCCAAGCAAAAAATCATGGTGGAGTTTGTATCAGCAAACCCCACAGGCCCCCTTCACGTCGGTCACGGGCGTGGGGCTGCCTACGGTGATGCTCTTGCTCGCGTTTTAAGCGCTGCTGGTAACAAGGTAGAGCGTGAGTATTACGTTAATGATGCTGGCCGGCAAATGGACATACTGGCTGTGAGCGTTTGGTTTAGATACCTTCAAGCCAACCAAGTCGATATAGAGTTTCCCAGCAACTGTTACAAAGGGGATTACGTTAAGGACTTCGCCACGCAGATCCTAAGCACGCATGGTGATAGATTCTCGATCCCGCTCGAGGACTACCTTGCCTCAGAACTTAGCCGAGATGACTCGACCGCATTGACAACACTGAAAAACCTATCGGCCAGCGAAAAGGAAGCTCAACGAACAAAGCTAAACCAGAGCGAAGATGAATTTGAATCTTCTTTTGAGAAAAAATTCAAAGAGGAATATCTCGACAACCGTATTGAATTTGCCAAGAACCATCTAAATCAAGAAGGGTTCGACGTGTTTTTCAAACTCGCTTTAAGTTCGATACTTGATGACATTAAACAAGATTTAAGTGAGTTTGGGGTGGATTATGATACTTGGTATTCAGAGCGCTCATTGTTTGACAGCGGCAAAATTGAACGTGCGATTGACAAGCTAAAGTCCTCGGGAGACGTTTACGAAAAAGGAGGCGCTTGGTGGTTCCAGACAACTAAGTACGGCGATGAAAAGGACCGTGTCGTGGTCAGGGATAATGGCCAACCCACATACTTCGCCTCAGATATAGCCTATCACCAGGACAAACTTGACCGCGGGTTTGACCTTTCGATCAATGTCTGGGGATCAGATCACCATGGATACATCCCTAGGGTAAAAGCCTCTCTACAAGCTCTAGGTCTGAACCAAGACAAGCTAAAGGTTTTGCTGGTTCAGTTTGCTGTGTTGTATCGAGGTGGGGAGAAAGTAGGCATGTCTACTCGCAGCGGAGAGTTTGTAACACTGCGTGAGCTCAGAGACGATATTGGTTCTGACGCAGCACGCTTTTTCTATGCACAGCGAAAATCTGAACAACACATGGATTTCGACTTAGATCTAGCTAAGGCGCAAAACAATGAAAACCCAATGTACTATGTACAATATGCGCACGCGCGAATTTGTCGCCTGTTCGAAACCGCAGTCGATCAAAAGGTTGACATCCTAGACTTAGAAACAGCGGACTTTGGAGAGTTAAACTTCGATCAAGAGGTCACACTCATTACCGCATTACAACGCTTCCCTGAAGTGGTAGAAAAAGCGGCGAAAAACTTCGAACCACACCAGATCACATACTATTTGAAAGACGTTGCCACCGCCTACCACTCATATTACAACTCGCATAAAGTGTTAGATGCGCCAGAAACAAAGCGTCATGCCATGCTTGCTTTGTGCAAAGCCACTCAACAGGTGATCAAGAATGGATTAGGCATAATCGGCGTCGGCGCACCCGAGTCTATGTAACGCAACCGAAACGGATACAGAGACCATGCCTCAAGCCAAGCGCATCAAAGCTAAACCGAAACCCAAGAAAAGAAACACTAAAAAACGCGATGTACCGTGGGGGCTTCTACTTGTGGTATTAGTCACGGGCGTAGTCTTAGGAAAACTGATCCACGGGTCTCAAAATGGTGAGTCAAGTTTTGGGGCAGGCCTGAAAACCTTATTCGAACAAAAATCCGTCAATGACGATGAAGACACACAAGCAATTCAAGATCTAGTCGCAAAAAGCACTGAAAAAGAATTCGACTTTTATGAAGTGCTACCGGAAATCGAAAAGGTCATGCCGGATGATTTGCCGGATGCCGAACCAGCACGACCACGAGCCGACATTGACTATTATGTTCAGGCTGCTTCTTTTCGCAAAAATGCCGATGCAGAAAAGTTGCGAGCCCGACTCGCATTAAAAGGATTTAAGTCCATGACACAATCTCGAACCTCAGAAGAACGAGGTACCTATTATCGAGTAAGACTTGGGCCCTTCCCAGATAAAAGAAAAGCTAAAACTGTTAAAAATAAACTAAAGAGACTCGGGGTTAACCCGATAGTCACATCGGTAACAAAAAAGAAAAAAACATGATTTCATTATCATCTTTCGCTGAAAAAACAATAGAACTGCAAACTTTTTACACCAACGAATGGCATACAGAAACACCTAGAATTTTGCCCGCCGATGGGCTTCCGAAACTAATTGCCAGTCAGCATGAGCAAAACTTTGACCTATGGCACGAGGAAGATAAAGCAAGAGACCCCCTCGCTTCCAATGCCACAATTGCTCAAGTAAAACGCAACATCGATGCGCACAATCAATGCAGAAATGACTTGATTACTGAAATCGATATCTGGCTAGCCGAACATCAATTGGCAGAGTTTCAAAACGAAGCACTACCTTGGAACTCGGAGACCATTGGTAGCATTATTGATAGGCTCTCGATTGCTAGCTTGAAAGTTTTCCATATGTTAGAACAAACAGAACGCAAAGACGTCACGGCAGATCATGTTACTGAATGCAAAGCTAAGCTAGCCAGACTAACCGTCCAGCAACAAGACTTAGGAACGTCGATGCAACACTTCATGAATGAAATCGTCGACGGAAAAAAGCAAAACAAATTGTATCGTCAATTCAAAATGTACAACGATCCGATGCTAAATCCTAAAATCTACTCAAATAAGACCTAAGGATAAAAACAAAAAAGCCAGCACTTTTAAATGCCGGCTTTTTTTTACACTTTAGGCTTTTGATAGGTAAGGTCTGGCGTCGCCTGTCCTTCCATCATCACCCGCATCCAATGCTGATGCTGCGCCAATCTCTTAGCTCGCCTAGAACATTTCGCTTCTTCTGCACCACGTTCTAGGACAGTTTGTATACTACGTTGCTTACTACTCTTATTCATTATGTCAGTCATATCAACCTCGGTACTCAGCGAGCACACTGGTGAATCCAAGTATCTACAATGTAAATACTACCTGACTACACAGAGCAGTAAATTGCGTTTTTCCTCAATTTAAACGCATAACGTTTGGGAAAAAACGCTCCTCTAATCAATAACGTGCAGCGCTTTGCTCATCGTTCAGTCGATTTTTAATACGATCGATACTAGAAAAAAGACCTCCAAGAAATTTATCCTGAAGACTTTGTTTAACTTCCATCGTCAGCTCATATATGTCATAGACATCTACGCTACTCGTCAAAAATTCATCGCTGGTTTTTAACTCATCAACAAGGTTAAGAGCCAGAGCCTGCTTACCATACCAGTGCTCTCCGGTAGAAACTTTATCGACATCTAACTTTGAACGATTCTCAGAAACAAAATCTTGAAATAGGTTATGCGTTTCCTGTAATTCAGTCCTTAGTTTTTCACGCTCTTTCTCACCATTTTTACCAAACATGGTGACAGTGCGCTTGAACTCACCAGCAGTATGCTGTTCAAAATCAATCCCAGCCTTATCAAGAAGTCTGTGGAAATTTGGTAGTTGTGCTACCACGCCAATTGAACCGATTATCGCAAAAGGCGCCGCGATAATTTTATCCGCCACACAGGCCATCATATACCCACCGCTGGCGGCCACTCTATCAATGACAACCGTAAAAGTAAGATTCGCATCCTTAATACGCTGAAGTTGAGATGCTGCTAGGCCATGTTCATGAACCATTCCGCCTGAGTTATCGAGCCGCAACAAAACCTCGTCCTGCGGTTGAGCAACGCTTAACAACGCCGTAATCTCTTCGCGAAGAGTTTCAACTTCACTAGCCCTTACATCACCATCGAAATTCAACACGAAAAGTTTAGGCTTACGCTTTTCTTTGGCACCGGTTTTTTTACTTTGCTTTGCGAGCTTAGCGGCTTCTTTCTGCTCTAACTTGAGTTCCTTCTTGAGCTCTTTTTTATCCATGAGCGCCACCTTTACAGCATCGGTGAGCTCGGATAACTTTTCGTTTAGGTTGGTCACTTTCAATTTAGATCCGTCCTCTTTCTTTCTGCTGCTACCCACAATGGCAACGGCAAAAACTAGAGCGATGAGACCGGTAATAACTTTGGCAATAAACAAGCCGTAAGAAAAGAAAAATTCAGACATTCTGCACGTATATATTTACACTTTTAAAGCTCGGCATTATACAGCTCAGCGGTTTTTGTAACATGCGAATTATAGGTTTACTTGACATTAGGCGAAGGTCAAACATATTCTTCAAGTGTATTGCACGTTCAAAGCACTTTTCGTTAGTACTAATCTTGAAATATTTCTTGAAATTATTGTGTGCTAGTAACGCTACCTAACATCACCCTTAGCGAGGAACTCATGGCTACAAAAAGCACTAAAAAGAAAACGAAGAAGGCTGCAGAGAACAAAACAACTGAGGCTGATTCTAAAAAAACAGCCAATAAGGTCACGACCAAAAAGGCCGCCAAGGAGGTAGCCAAGAAAACATCTAAAAAAGTGGCTAAAAAAACAGCCGCTAAAAAGGCTTCAAAAAAGGTCGCCAAGAAAACAACCAAAAAAGTAGCTAAAAAAACAGCAGCCAAAAAGGCTTCAAAAAAGGTCGCCAAGAAAACAACCAAAAAAGTAGCTAAAAAAACAGCAGCCAAAAAGGCTTCAAAAAAGGTCGCTAAGAAAACAACCAAAAAAGTAGCTAAAAAAACAGCCGCTAAAAAGGCTTCAAAAAAGGTCGCTAAGAAAACAGCCGCCAAAAAGGCTTCAAAAAAGGTCGCTAAGAAAACAACCAAAAAAGTAGCTAAAAAAACAGCCGCTAAAAAGGCTTCAAAAAAGGTTGCTAAGAGAACAACCAAAAAAGTAGCTAAAAAGCGTGCCCGAAAGGCCGGATTGAGTATTCCAAGGCCATTCTAAAGGTAAGCTGTTATAGACGAAGCATGACTATTTAGTGGCTTAACCAACAGAAAAATAAAAAGCCTCCAATATTGGAGGCTTTTTATTTGACCGCAGTGCGCCATATGACCGTTGACCATCCTATAACCTTACTTGCCGTGGAAAGACGTCTCGAACTAATCTGCCTCTTCTTCTCGAGCTGCTTTCTCTTTAGCGCGACGAGCCGAAGCCGCTATTATTGGAATAATCGTATTCAGAATAATCTCGTCGTCAGAATTTGATGGGGCCGAGTCTTCTATCGTCAAGGAGAAACTATCACTGGTAAGGCTTGCACCACCGACAACATCGCTAAGAGTAAAATCAACCAGCTCACCCTCTTCTTCGATTTCATCTTCAAAGATGATCACTGAAACAGTTTTGACACCAGACTCCCCATCGCTCCAATTCAAAACCACGTTAATGGGGCCATCGTAATCATCAGACGCGGAGGCGGTCACATCAAACGATCTAACTCTGACGGAAACCGCGCCGTCGCTGCCGCCCACTCGACTCACTTCTAAAGAGACTGAAGCCGTTGACTCCGATACTGCTTTTTGAGTAACAACGAACCCAATTGACCCAGGATCCAGATCATCATTAACGATAGTGATTAACGAACTTGACTGACCTAAAGCACCACCACCGGTCACGTTGCTGAGTGTTGCGGTGAAAGTTTCATCAAGCTCAACCTCTTCATCATTAACTAAAGAGAGGTCTACCGTTTTAATGCTCTGATCACCATCCGCCCATGACACAACCTGATTGGAAATAGGAGAGTAATCCACTCCGGCCGATGCGGTGCCATCAACGGTATTAAGCGTTACGGTGACAGACCCATCAAACCCAAGTGTGCGCTGAAGTTGTATGCTGGGGCTATTCTGATCTTCATTTACCGACTGGGCTGCGGAGACAAAACCGATTGTTCCTGGCACGGGAACGGGCGAAACATCTTCGCTATCAATGGTCACAGTGGTAACAGAACCGCTCAGCGAAGCGCCACCAGTAATCCCGCTGAGGGTCAATGTGAAGGTCTCATCAGGCTCAGCGGCGTCATCATCTATCAAACGTAAATTGAGCGACCTTACACCGGACTCTCCATCAGCCCAGGACACCATTTGATTGGTGATGGCCATATAATCCATGCCCGCTATGGCACTGTCGTCTGAGCTATTCAGCGTCACGGTAACTGCACCATCAGAACCAGAGAATCGTTGAATTTGAATAGCAACAATCCCTTGATCTTCATCAACAGATAAGCCACTGCTAACAAACCCGACAAATCCAGGCTCAGGCATTGGCGCGACGTCTTCACTGACGATTGTAATAACGGTTGAAGAATTACCTAAGGACGCTCCCCCAGTAGCGGTACCAATAGACACCACCAGGCTTTCATTCTCCTCGACGTCATCGTCATCGAGTAAAGACAAATTAATACTCTTAACACCACTCTCTCCATCTGCCCAAGATACCTCTTGATTAGAGATGGCTGTGTAATCGGAACCAGCCAGAGCGCTCGAGTTCGCCGTGTTTAATAAGACACTAACCATTCCGTCAGAACCAGAGCTGCGCTCTAACTCAATCGCAACCACGCCTTGATCTTCGTCTGCCGACAACGTGGCCGCTACAAGCCCGATTGTTCCAGGAACTGGCGCCGCCATCACATCATCATTATTGATGGTAACGATGGCTGAAGCGGTACCAAGAGCGGCACCACCAGAAACGTTACTTAAGGCTAAACTCAATGTTTCATCAGATTCTAAAAACGCGTCATCAACGATCGTTAACAGCGCTGTTTTCGTGCCGGTCTCACCATCACTCCAAGATACCAACTGGTTCTCTAAGGGCGAATAATCCGAACCAGCGAATGCGGTGCCGTCCGTCGAATCGACTAACACAGAAACATCGCCATCAGTGCCACCCGTTCTACTCAGAGAAACCAATACGGAACCATCCCCTTCAGTCACACTGATAAGCGCCGAGCTAAATGCAATCGATCCAGCTAACGCGTTAGGCTGATCAGCTTTCAACTGCCAACCCAGGTCTTTTAACATTTGCACGGTAGAACGGTCATCGGATGTAGGCGTCGCCGACGGCTCCATCAATTCATCCGGGATCAATGCTGTATCCCAGTGAGAAACTGAAGAACCAGTTTGATATGGATTCGGGGCGAAAACGCGCATATGACCATTGGTCTTACCACTTGTAATATGGTCAGATTTCGATTCAGCATTAGGTCCGCGAAACGTGACATTGCCGGAATTCGTTGCCGATGTTATGCGTTGTGAAATCGTCATGTCTGGCCAATACATACCCAGAGATTCGTCATACAAGTACAAGGCATAAGCATCGATTGACCCTGCCAACAACTCGCCATCTTGTCGAACGCCAGACGAAACGCCTAGCCCATGGCCTATCTCATGCAAAACGGTATCGTATAAGCCAATTGTTCCTGCGGGAGCTGAGCTACCTATGCCTAACCACCAATTGGTACCGTTTAGACAGTTATTATTGTTATCAATACTACTGTTGAACCTAGCGGAAATATCCGATGAGTTAGAGCCCAAACGTCGACCGGCAAGATTATTTGCTACCGCAGAAACGTATAAAGTATCCGCTCGCGGCGCGTTGTCAAAATCCCGAAAAAGCGTTGTAGCACCCGCCGATCCCAGCACAGCAGAATTAGCTTGGCAGTCCAATGGATCAAAGCTAATGTCCACCGCCACATCAACCGTAAGGAATAAGTGTTGCTCCCAGTAATCGGCGGCGGCTTGAAACACTTCCAAACGCTGTTCGCCCAACGTAGTACCCGTGTTACCCGTTTGCGCGGCAAAAGGCGCTGAGTTGTCATTAAACCCTTCACCAACCCCATCCGTCACATTTAAAACGATATCGAACGCGCTTGCCGTTGACACCAACCCAAAAAAAGCCAGTAATACCGGCAATAACCTTAAAGAACGCATCAAATCTTAACCCTATTTTTCACAATCGATCTGCGATTCTTCATTGTGCGAGGAATCAGCGTGTTTCGTGTCTACGGTACCATCACAATCTATTTCAGCAGTCAGACTGCTGTGCATATGCCCATCCAGCACAACCTCCACCATTCCGTCATCATGTTCTATCACTTTGGGTGCCGCAGGAGCAACCTCTATAGCGCGTTCTGACTGAAGCCCCTTATCAGCCTCTTGCGAAGGCTTTGAAATCAACTCGCCAGTGTCAGGATCAATGTACGCCGTTCGCCCAACTTCATTGTTTTCACTCTTTACAGCGCGCTCAGCAGCATCTTCAAAAGACGTTACTGTTGGCTCAGTTGCACTAACACAGCCTGCCGCTAACCAACACGCACAAAATGCCGTGCTTACGAATTTAATTTTTTCAGTCATATGTCCAATTCAAGCCATGTTACGCAATACGTCTCTCACCATACTAAACGGAACGTTAAATTTCTATAAATATGCCACGATTGACTAACAAAGGACCGTCAACACAATGGCATCATGACATTATTCTAAGACACCTTATCGTAAAGGAATATACAAACGGCGTAACCACTCATACTTTTGTACGAGCTGTGATAGGATTATGCTCTAGATTACGACGTTGACCGTGTGAGTAAACCATGTCAAAAGCCTTCGATGTACCTCAACAGTTAGAAAATGAAATTGATCTGACCGCCGCGCAAGCGCGCTCCATTACGCACAGCGCCTTAGGTAACGTAGCCGAAGAAAACCTGAAAGCGGACATCCTAGCCAAACTGAAAGCGCAAGATGCGATCTTGGTATCACATTATTACGTAGACGATGATTTACAGGACTTAGCGGAAGCCAGTGGCGGCACGGTCTCTGATTCCTTAGAAATGGCCCGTTATGCGTATGAACATGACGCCAGCACAATTGTGGTTGCCGGTGTCAAATTCATGGCCGAAACGTCAAAGATTCTTAGCCCGGAAAAACGAGTTTTACTGCTCGATAGTGAAGCAGAATGCTCACTAGACATAGGCTGCCCTATCGATGAATTTTCCGCTTTTTGCGACCAGCACCCAGATCGAACAGTCGTGGTTTACGCTAATACAAGCGCTGAAGTTAAGGCCCGCGCCGACTGGGTTGTCACCTCCTCAATAGCGCTAGAGATATGCACTTACCTCAGAGATAAGGGTGAAAAAATAATATGGGGCCCGGATCGTTTTCTCGGCGGTTATATTCAAAAGGAAACCGGTGCAGACATGATTATGTGGCAAGGCTCTTGCATTGTGCATGAAGAGTTTAAAGCCGAATCGCTTTTGTCCATGAAAAAGGAGCACCCTGATGCAGCTGTGTTGGTTCATCCAGAATCACCAATGAGCGTGGTTGATCTGGCCGACGTAGTCGGATCAACCAGCAAAATCCTAAACGCCACACGGGAAATGCCAAACAAAAAATTCATTGTCGCTACGGAAGACGGTATTTTTCATAAAATGAAACAATATTCTCCCGACAAGGAATTCATTGCTGCCCCGACTGCAGGCAATGGCGCAACCTGCAAAAGCTGCGCACAATGCCCGTGGATGAAGATGAATGATTTACAAAGATTGGCCAAAGTTCTTGAGACCGGTGATAACGAGATTGTGATCGAAGAAGAGGTTCGCGCCAAGGCGGAGCGATCTCTGCGACGCATGGTCGATTTCGCAAACGATCACATCAGACCCGGCTTGAAAGTCACGGGCAACGCCTAGCGTTAGCACTCCGGCTGTCTCGCTAGCTTATAGCCCCCTAGTTGTGCAGATTGCGGCAGCAAGCGAGACGCCGCCTCATCAAGACCATTGAAGGGCGTTTGAACGGGGGGCAAACGTTTATTCCCTCATCTAACCTAATTTTTACCGACGTTCCGTTAACATCTCAGCATCCAAATTTACTGCGCATCAACATGAAATACTTAGGCCAAGAAAGTGACTTCTCGAACAGTTCACAACGAGTTGGGGTGCTGTTATGCAATCTAGGCACACCTGATCGCCCGGTGTGCCCAAGTTTGAGAAAATACCTAGCTGAATTCTTGATGGACCCCCGCGTTATTGAACTGCCTAAATTGCTTAGAACAATCTTGGTGAGAGGCATTATCGTCAACTTCCGCTCACACAAAAGCGCCGCGACTTACAGGGAGATTTGGACTGAGGACGGCTCTCCGTTACTGTTAAACAGTCAACGCTTATCAGATAAAGTAGGTCTATCGCTTGGGGATAAGTTTCAAGTTGAAGTTGCTATGCGTTATGGGAACCCAAGTATTGAAAGCAAAGTCAAAAAGTTACATCAGTCTGGGGTTAGAACCGTAATTGTAATTCCAATGTACCCACAGTATTCAGGCAGTACCAATGGGTCAACATTCGATGCACTTTCGGCCGCCTTGATAAAGCAAAGATGGGTTCCCAACCTTAAATTTGTCAGTGATTATTATCAACAGAAAAGCTACATTGCGGGTGTAGGGGACTCAATCAAAACCCACTGGAAAATACACGGTAAAAAACAAAAGCTGGTGATGTCGTTCCATGGCGTACCAAAAAAATTTACTGAACGTGGTGACCCATACGAATGGCAGTGTAGAGAATCAGCACAACGTATTGCTGACTATTTAGAACTCACATCGGATGAATGGATACTGGTCTTTCAATCACGGCTAGGCGCCGAAGAATGGCTTCAACCCTACTGCGATAAAACGCTTACAGCCCTGCCCGGAGAAGGCATCAAATCTGTGGATATCGTGTGCCCAGGATTCAGTGCCGACTGCCTGGAAACCTTAGAAGAAATTGAAGGCGAAAATAAGGACTATTTCATGGACGCCGGCGGGGAAGCTTATAGCTACATACCTTGCTTAAACGATTCAGATCAACACGTTGGCATTATTAAAGACATTATTCTTAAGCAGCTTTAGTCCAAGTATTGACTATAAATAGTTCTGGCCGACGACCATCCGCTTGATGATGTTTCTATTAAGCTTGTAAACTGAGCCCTTCGAGTTGGCGGCATTTGAAATCACCGCCGAGACAAATGCACGCTCCAGATCAATAGACAAAAATGAACTGGCACCAAACTGATTCCCGCTGTGCGCGATAAGTCGGTTTTGGTTTCTATCTTTTAATACGGCCCAACCAAGACCATACGGGTCATCGCCGATACGTTCAGACAGCGCTTCATTGACGTCGATCATTTGTTCTAAAGAGTCGCGACTGATCAACCTATTATCTATGATCGCCCGCCCAAACATGAGCAAGTCATTTGCCGTTGACTGAATACCGCCTGCCGAAGCAATAATGCTCAAGTCAGTCACCGGACTTCTAATAAACTTTGAGCTGACTTTTATATAGAGTTTTGATGAATCCACCTGGCGACCGAAACGCTCAACGCTAGTATCAACCATTCCCGCCTTACTCCAAATATTTTCTCGCATGTATTGCTCATAGCTCAACTTTGAAACTTCCTCAATCAGAGCACCCAAAACAGTATACCCATAAGAAGAATATTTGAAGGCTGTACCAGGAGCGTGTGCCAACGGCTTATTGATGAATGTCTTGGTTGCATCGATCAGTGTTGGATAATTTGTGAACGACATTGACGCCAAGGGTGAAGCGTAATGTGCGATGCCTGACGAATGGTTTAGCAACTGCCTAATCGTCGCCTGCTCTAGCGGAGTTCCTTTAACTTGTGGCAAATATTGACTAACAGCCTGATCTAAATCGACCGCCCCTTGCTCAACTAGCTGCATTATCGCGACCGCGGTCATCGGCTTAGCAATGGATGCTATACGTACTGGGGTTCGATAATCTAGGGTCAGACGATCTGACTTATTGCTAAACCCTACACTGGCTAAATAGCTTCCACATTTCTTACTAAAAAATCCAGTACTCACTCCGAGTAATTTTTTGGAAGAAACAGTCTCAGTGATCAATATGTCGACGTCGTTGGTTTGCGACGGTGAGCAATTGTATAAAGAACTGTCCGACGAAATGAGATAACTCTGTGTTGAAAACGGGTTAAGCGAGATTGGCTCCAGAACCCAAAGTGAAACGGCACAAACTACAACAAATAGCATTCCTAATACTTTCAAGATCGACACCTTTTCTGAGAATTGTTTTCAGACAGAAAATTCTAGCGACTCAACTATCTAAGAAATAGGATAAATGCGCAATTATTCATCATCCGTCGGCATAATAAATTTAGTCCGATCGAACTTGGAAGGGCTTACCTTCACAACTCGTTTAAATGACTTTGCCAGATGGGATTGATCGTAAAACTGATGATCAACAGCGGCCAGAACACCGGCGCCTGACACATTTTGATTTTTGTAGACTGAATCTACAGCAGATCGCAATCGAATAATGTCGGCGTATTGCTTTATGGTTAGTCCAGTTGCTTTCTTGAAAGCAGTTTGAAGCGTTCGCTTAGAATAAGGCTGACTGGCCATTAAGTTGGTCACATTATTATCAAAACTAACATCGCCTATCTGACGACATACCCTTTCAACTAAAGAAACTTTCTGCGTCGCCGCCGTCTTATCGCAATACCTATTTAGCGAATTCGCCAGTTCTTTAGGACAGCAAGTAGTAGCAGGATTAAGAGAAACCCCTCCCTGAAAAATAGCGTCATCGACTTCGCGTACTTCATCGGTAAACCCAAGCAAGTCAAATAGGCTCGACGCTGCCCAAGGATGTAGTTGAATCAGAATAATCCGAGTGAACGCGTCTATTTCAACCTCAACTCTAGCCGTCATTTGCCCAGTCAAAAAGCTTCCTGAAGCCAATGCGAAGGATTTCTTTCGAGTTGTTAGCGTAACTCCCTGACCATGAATAATGGCAATATTTTGACACCCATTGGGCAACGAGGATTTTTCTAAAATTTTCGCTTTGTTGCTCGAATTATCCAAGCACCACACTTTTTTAAAGTAACGCTGGCTTTGCTCACTGACATCATATTGGGTGTAAAAGGCCATGCTGATCTGAGGCTCCAATCATTCCGGCGGATATCTCAACGTGTCACGCCTCACATAAGGAGCACTCTATGCGATGGCCCGCGCCCATTGCAACATGAAATTTACCCATTGCATGATCCAATTTCAAAGAAAATGCATTAGGCCGAAAAGCCCGGAATGCCGCCATCGCTATTTCCATAGCTGTTAATACCAAGACCAAACGTGTTTGCTACCTCTAACATTAGGCTTGCCGATGTCTTTCCTCCCGCATCAAGCCCCTGTCCGGTCTGTACACCCGTATTATTTCCAGCGACCACAAAGGTGCCGCTATTTTCCTGCTGATGATTTCCGCCACCCATCTCAGACATAACCAGAACGACCGTGTGATCCATCAATTTACCGCCCCATTTAGGGTCATCTCGTTGCGAGAGTTCATCGACTAAATTGTTAACCACTTGACAGTACCAATGCGCGTGTGCGGTAAACGTAGGCTTCTCATCGTGTGAGGCAACATGACTACGAGTTTCGTTATAAAATAATTTGTCACCGCTGCCAAACTCTCCCATATATTGTCGAATACTTGGATAATTGATTTTAAGAGACTCGTCCTGAGCACTCATCAACTGCAACGTGGCAACACTACTAACGTCTGCCTGAAATGACATCGCTATGTTTCTTGTTTGTGCCATCGCCAAATCATGACCGATTTCATCCTCGCCCGTCATTGATATTCCTGGGCTACTAATTCCATCAATTGAGGCGTTACTTCCTAATACGGTTTGGTAAAAATCCAACGCCTGTTCATGAGTCAACAGCTTACCCTGCTGTGTCACATTGAGCGTTTGAGCTTGCATGACATCCAAATTTTCATGCAAGGACTCTACCACTCGTTGACGCAAGGCGACGTCTGGATCTGAATCTGAGTTTCCGTTACTTTCGAACGCTGATAGATTATTGTTATAGAAAATTTGAGGGTCATCTGGCACTTCTACCTTTTGACCGTTCGCATCGGAAAACGGCATGTGGTTCTTGCTACGTGCTCGGCTAGACCACACGCCAAGATGAATATTGTCTCTAAGCCGTCCGGATATGGAACTGCCTAAATACGTATCAAACGTTTGACCAGGCTGGCCGCCACTAAACAAGGTTTCGCAGGCTTCAGGGTGGCCTGAATTACCTCCAGCACCCGTAAAGTTAAGGTTTTTAAATGCCACAATTTTGTCAAAGTTCGATGAAAGCTCAGACAATGGACTGGTTCCAAAACTAGCCCCATTGAGCTGGCCAAGATTAAATTGATGCCAACGAGTATCTCCTCGGCTGACGCCATTTGGATAATAGACAAAGACAAATCGACGAGCTTGAACCGTTTGTGCAAATGCTTTGGTGGACATAACCTTTCCCGCAAAAGACGTCGTCAAACCAGCATACGCCAGGTTTTTCAGAAAGGAGCGACGCTGCATTTTCAACTTGAGTACATTCATAAGATATTCTCCTTTAAGCCTATTTACGTAATGTGTAATTGCGTGTTTGTGTGAAGTCGATGATCAGGTCTTTAAGTGAGACGTCAGTTTGCGCCTTAAAGTCACTAGAAAAACCCTGCAGCGAACAGCTGTCCTCAGTGCCCTCTCTGCGTCCATTCGCATACCGGAACCATTGACGGGCAAAACAAGACTTGCCATGCGAACTCGCCGCTATTAGCCCAACCAGTTGATCCAAACCGTGATAGTCGAAAACAGGATCACTACTAGAGAGAAAGGTTTCTGCTGACTCCAAGCTTCCAATATACCCATTGGCATTAATCGGAAGAACGGATCCGTCTTCAGTCAATTCATCTCGAACAAATTGACCGAATGAGTTGTAGGACTCAAGACCAAACCCAATACCATCAATAAATTGATGACAGGTATCGCACCCAGGCTGCGCATGAGCCACCTCGAAGCGATGCCTGACACCCTTACTTGGATCGGATTCGGGGTCTAATGCGGCTCCCAACGGTGGCGGTGGAAACTCTTGGCACATCAAATTTTTGCGTACAAACAGCCCGCGCTTCACCGGATGTGTCTTTTCCTGAGCAGATTGAATAGTCAGTACGCTAGCGTGCCCAAGTACTCCGCGTCGCTCGGAGTTATCACCCGAATAGAACACTTGTTGCCAGCCATTGCCACCAGGCCATGGCAAACCGTAGTGATCGGCCAACCGTTGAGTCATAAAACTGTAATTTGCCGTCATTAAGTCTTCATAGCTGCCATTGTTAAAAAAAGTACTTTTAACAAAACGCATGGTCTCTTCTTTCATGTCAGCTTTCAATTGATCGCTAAGTTGACGGGTACCTATCTCTTTCTCTAACTCCATCCAACCTTCAACAAAACGCTCGAACGCCACCTCAGCCCTGGGGTCTTGAAGCATTGTTTCTGTTGCCAAACGTATTTGTTGAGTCGACGTCAATTGTCCCGCATCAGCCAACCCCATCAACCAGTCATCTGGGGTGGTTCCCCAGTAGGTATAAGACAGCATCGACGCGACCTCATAGTTGGTAAGCCGATAATACCCTTGCTCAGCCCCAGAAGTGATTTCTTGACCAACTTCCGATCGATACAACATCGCGGGTGAAGAGAACAAACTGATGATTACCGCGCGCTCACCGCCAACGCCATGAACACCTTGCAACTCACTTACCTCAGCCGCAGAAAGAGGTCGTCTAAAAACCTGCTTTCCGGCGTCTGCAATCGCGCAAGCTAGGTTGTCAGAACAGTCTGGTGCCAAAGAGAACAGGTCATCATTAATAATGTCGGCCACGGCGGCAGCGGCATTTACATAGCCCTGAGCGTACTCATCGGTGAACACCGTATCGGCAGCGGTCTTAAAACCGTTTATTGGAATTGTCGCAGGCAAGTTTGCCGAGGTCACATCAACATCGCTAGACAAACCCAAAATATCCCGCACAGAATTATTGTACTCGTACAGCGTTAGAAGCCGATTGCTGCGATCTGCCGGCACCATGTCATTCAAGCTAGTAAAATCACACACACCGGCCGGTGGCGAAAATGCGTCAGCGAGTAGCATCTCAGCGATGCTTGATGCACATTCACCCTCACAGCCAGCGGTGTTACCTAAGGGCATATTAGCGCTGATGTAACTTGTCAGTTCAGCCAAGGTGTATTTACTGGCGAGGTTAGTCAGTGGCGGCGAACCTTGCCCATCGATAGCATGACAACCGACGCAACCCGCTTGAGCGGACCGATAGAAATCTCTCCCGCCACTAAACTCATCAGTAATCGTGTCGAATACTCCATTCAAGGTTAGGGATAAAGCAGACGGCACGAGCATTTTCGTCGTTGGGCTAGATACATTTAGAATGTACGGAGCCGCTGAGCCCTCCCATTGTTTAAAAGCTTGACCGACGCCAACTTGATCGGCATTTAAATCAACCAGAGCACCTGGTGTGAATAATCTACCGGTAAGGTTGCTGTCATTGTTTGCCCACCGAATATCGCCATTATTGATGATCAATTGAGTCCCCGCGGAAGCGGCTCCACCTCCATTGGGCTCGGCATTCAACCATTGATTACCTTCATACCACTGCTGCTGAGAACCGGTATTGATGATCAAGTCCTCCGATTTACAGTCTGCACTACCACAGTTGAAAACAACCTCGGTTTGTTGTTGCCCAAACTGACTTTGTGTCACCGCCAACCTAAGCCACTTACCACCATACTCAATTGATGGTTGCATCAAGGTTCCTGGCCAATCGCCGCTTTGCGCGCTCTCCGCACCGTTCGTGGTGGAAAACACGTAAGCACGAACTTCAGTCCAATTGGCCGCTTGGTTATTAAAATACAAGTAGGTTCCCGAACCTTGATTGTTTATTTGAATGCTGCCAGATTCACCGCCAAAGGTGGCGGTAATTGTGGCAGTACCAACGTCCGACCCGCCCGTCACCAGACCGGCAACGGAAACGCTGACAACGCTGGGATTGCTTGAAGACCAACTCGCCGATGGCGTTACTCCCTCGACCACGCCACTACGATCAGCCAAGGCAACCAACTGACGGCTCTCTCCTTGAATGAGCTGAAAATTACTCCCTGACTCAATGGTAAGAGAATCTACCGACGATGACGCAAGCGTGTCTGCGAATGCGGAAACAGATGGTGAACTACCCTCTGAGTTGATTGCTCGTAGTTGATAATAGTAACGCGTACTCACACTCAGCCCCGAATCCACATAACTCGTTTGCGCTCCAGTCAAATTAGCTATATCGACAAATGGTCCACTCGCGTTTGTTGACCTCTGCAAAACATAATCGATCGATGACGGTTCATTTTGGTCATTCGGCACCCAGCTCAAACTGATTGAACTTGAGGAGAGTGCCGTCGCCATAAAGCTTTGAGGCGGCAACGCGCCCCCAAGAACCGTGAGCGTTTTTATTGAGCTGACTCCATTAACAATCACGGTCACCGTCACCTGCCCCGCGGCGGTTGGCGTGATTGTAATGACTCCCGTGGTTTGGCCAGACAAATCCATAACATCTGAGTCATTACTCGCCCACAAAATGGAGGTGTTTGTGTCATACACTATCCGCTCAAAATCGTTGTCATAACGTTGAACCACCTGAAGTTCCAGTGGCTCCCCAACTCGCAAATCTTGTTCATTAACGGTGAGTTTGATTTCCTGTTGTTCAACCAATGCGTCATCAGCGTCGATCCATTGTTCAAACAGGGTTGCTGCAACAGGGTTAGTAAGGTTGGTTCCTCTGGGCATTCGATTCGAATCTGAGACCTGAAAAGAATGAATTACGCTGCGCGTGTGATCAAAAGGCAACATCCGATACTGACTTCCGGCAAGCCTTCTGTTCATCATATCCATGTCGCTAAGTGGAACACCGTACTTTAAGTTCATCAGACTTCCGCTGTGACAGGACGAACAGTTGGTATCGAGATAGACCCTCGCTCGTTCATTGAGATCCGCATTGAGATCGGCAGGGTCAACATACGATTGATAATTGATGGACGCCGATATAGGCGCACTAAAAAGGCCGACTTGATTAAAAGAGTCCAGCTGGTTTTCAACAATGCCCTGCTGTGCAAAAGGTCTGTTAAATTGTTGTGTTTTTAGTCCCCTTGGATCTTTCCCTCCAAGTCCAGTATGACAAGACCCGCAATCGCCTCCCGCTCGAACAGTCCTGCTCACTAGCTGTGTGGCTCCCTCAATGTATTCGAGCAGCGACTCAGACCGAGTTGATGTCACTAAGTCAGCGTCAGAACCTTCATCATTCCAGCGATAGTTTGCGGCTTCCCAACCGGTCTCTTGCCTAAACAGCACTGAGGTCTCAAAAGGAATTTTATCTGTTGCTGAGCTCTGTACATCTGAATGCTTCACCACCACCGACCCCACGGGCAATGACCAAAGACTCTGTTGTTCGAAATCAATCGTGTTCTCATTTGGTATCGACACAAAGTACCGGACCTGAGCGTGATCAAACCAAGGTTTCGAATTGACGTCATATTCAATCAAGCCAGAAACTGGAAATTGAGTACTCAACTCAGCAAAAAGTCCGGTTTGAGAGAGTTTACTAGGAATTACCGCGGCGGCCGCATCGCGATCCACAATACGATAGATACCCGACACACCAAACTCCAACCCATAGGCAGAGACTAAAACTTGATCGCCACTTAAGTCCGTACCAAAGGAGACTATGTTTGACGGAAATCCATCGCTCAGCAATTGTTTACTTTGCCCTTCTTCGATCGTCCAAATATTTTTACTTATGTAATCACCAAATAGAAATTTACCTCGCAATGCTGGTAGCGCATTCCCGTTATAGACAACGCCACCAATAATTGACACCGAACCCGTACTATGAAAGTAGCCTTCGACAGGCCCCTCTAGGTCGCCCACGCAGCTTCTATTCAACTGAGGATCACCTCCTGCCTGGCCTCTGTGAGTTTCGCCTTCGCATATAGGCCAACCGTAATTTTTCCCGCGCTCAATGATGTTTACTTCTTCGAATCCAGCTTGACCTACCTCTGTCTCCCAAAGCGTGTATGGTGCGGTTTGTTGAAATGACCAACGCCATGGGTTTCGGTGCCCATAGCTCCAAATTTCGCCGCGGAAGTCTGTATTATTTACAAATGGGTTGTCGCCGGGAATTCGATAAAACAGGCCATTTTCAGCCACGTCTAACATCTCAATTCGTATGAAAGTACCGAGCAAATTATCGGTTTCCTGGGCTGCGTTATTTTTCCTTGGATCGGTAGGATCCACTGGGTCACCTGCGGTTGCCGCGTACGCGCCATCACCAAAGCTCATATAGAACAATCCATCTCCGGGGTGAAATTCCATTTTTCCCCCTTTGTGGTCATTGCCAACTTGAGGCACTCGCAACACGTCGACCCGCGACCCGGCCACCACAGCGGTTGGTGTGGTCGTGCTGTTCATGGTTATGCGCTGTAGTACTCCGTCATCAAAAGCGCCTCCACTCGAAGGCTCATCATTCTCACCTTCAATATAGTAAATGTAGGCAAACCCGTTTTGCGCGAACTGAGGGTGAAACGCCATCGAAATAAAGCCTTGCTCATGATTATCACGCACCTCATCACGGATATCCAAAACCTGAACTAATTGCGATTCATCGACACTTTCATCGTTCGGAAAGACCCAAACAATTCCAGGTTTATCAACCACGTAAATTAGATTATTCAGTCCATCATTGAGCACCTGAACGGGTGCAATAAAATTATCAGCGATATTAGGGAAAGCGATTTCAAATTCGTAGTTCCCAGTCGACACACTGCCATTGACTGGGAAATTCAATGGTTTTGCTAATATTGGCCGCTCTGGTAACGCAGACACAGCACTGACAACCTCAAGATTAAACTCATTACTCTGCTGCCCAACGGTAACGGTCACGACAAAATCCCCTACGCTTTGTAACTCAGGCGTGACGACAGATGCTCCGGTTAGATCTCCCGCCCACGCGCTGCTTTGCCAAACTACGGAACCACTAATATTCTCTTCAGGAAGTGTTAACGCCAGCCTGGTTCCTCGATTAGCTTTTCGATCATTACCCACATCAAGTTGTGATTGGCTCGGCACCCCGCATTGTTCTGGTGTCATCCAGACGCCATTGTTAAAACACAGGTTCGAAGAAGAAAAGTCTAAGTCCGCTGTTTGATTAGACCCTTGATCGTTGAAAATTATCTTTCCTTGTTCAATTGCATCGCCAACTTCCACGAAGAATAGATCATTGGCTCCTACCTCTTCCATGATGGGACCGGGCCAGTTCACGTTCGTCATGGCTTCAGCAGGCAATACGTTCCAAAAATAGGCAGTCGGAGCCTCAAAGCCTGGGTTATTCACAAAATACACCGCTGTAGTAGCGGGGTAATTCAATGTAGGGTTTGGGTCGTATTGGCATGAGTCTAAGCCAACGAATGCTCCATTTTGAAAACAGGGCTGGCTCGAGGTCAACAGTTGATCCGTCGTCTGAGCAGCACCGTTATCATTAAACACAATTCCACCTTGACTAAGGGGTGTCGAAAATTCAAAACTGAACCACCCATCCCCTAATGCTTCCATCTGGGCACCGGGCCACTGCGAATTTGGTGAGGCCGGCTGTAGATCAAAATAATGTATGTGTGGGTTCGCGAAATTCTCGTCGTTCTTGAAATAGACCGTCACTGACTCTCCGTCAGGTGGAGGTGGATTTCCATCAATTGAAAGCCCGCAAGCCGTTAACGATTGCCATTGTCCATTGGTCCAACAACGATTATCACCGGCCATCAATAAATCGCCAGATTGCTGGGAGCCATTATTACTAAAAATCACATTGATGGATTCAGATAGTTCTTGAAGATCATGACAGTAGTACTGTCCCTCTACCTGAAGTTCAATCCCCGGCCAGGTAACGTCAGCGATATTGGCTGTGTCAGGCTGAGGATTCCAATAGTACACCGTTGGGTTAGCGAAGTTTTGAGGGTTGTCATAACACACTGACGACTCAGCCACCGTTTGTGCATTCAGTGGACCAACTACTGCAATTGCCAGGTACAAGGCCGCCGTCAAGATGGCTCGGCCCCCACCTCCACTCAGCGCTACGTTTATTCTCAACTTTGATTCAACGGCACCTACGACAAAACCGAATGCTAATTGAATTACCTGTCCAAACTTCATGTTCTCCACAAGCCGTTCTCCACTCATCAGTCATAATTTATTGTTATGACAGGTATGATATAGGCTTATAAAAGTCGCGCAAAAGACAATACATACGTATTCAAAACCATTAAAAATCAAATGCATACGTATTCAGCTGGTAAAAACCACTAATTACACAGAGCAACTCAACCAATCCTTGTTGCAACAATGCCAACGCGGTTAATCAAGCTCTGTTACACGCGGCCTGATTGCTTAATACTCAGGCCCTGCATAACTAAAATTTACCGATTAGGCTTAGAACCGTTCATCTAGCGCCGCGCCTGGCTTTTCCGTTAACGGAAAAATGGCGAGAAACAACCTTATAGTCCACCGGCCACATCCAACAGCGCCCCAGTACAATATGAGGCTTGACCAGAGCTAAGCCAGACGATCGATTCGGCTACTTCATTCACTTTGCCACCTCTGTTTAGAGGTATTTTTGAAGCCAACCGATCTACTCTATTCGGCTCACCTCCAGCAGCGTGAATTTCGGTATGTATCATCCCAGGCCTGACCGCATTTACTCGGATTCCGCGTGAAGCCAACTCTTTAGCGAGGCCAATAGTGAGACTGTCTACGGCGCCTTTTGAGGCAGCGTAATCTACGTATTCATTTGCTGACCCAGTTTTGGACGCAATCGATGATACATTAACAATATTGGCTCCGCAGTGATCCGACATTACCCTAGCGGCTTGCTTACACATCAAAAACACACCATAGACGTTGGTTTCAAATACCGCCTTAACTCTTTCTAAGCTCATTTCTTCCAATCGAAGCTGAGGCCTTAAAATTCCCGCATTATTTACCAATACTTTTAATTCTCCGAGTTCAAGCGAACGATCAAAGAGTCGAATCACATCAGTTTCATTGGCGACATCGGCTTGTATGGCTTTAGCCACACCGCCAACGGCCTCAATTTCAGCAACTACCTCAACTGCCGACGCCCTGTCATGCAGGTAGTTAATCGCAACAGCGTATCCATTCGTTGCTAATTTAATAGCAACAGCACGACCAATACCACGACTGGCACCGCTAACAATTGCAAGATTTTTCATATTGGAAACAGCCCTAGCAGTTTTTGCCATTAAGAGTACTACAGTACTCGACTTTGAGTGGGACTTTACATTAACGAAAGCGCAATAGGCGACGGTTGACACAGAATAAGCCCAGCACATCTAGTGTTTACTAATGCAACAAATGACTATATATTGTGCTTTGCACTGGTTCACGCTGTTTACCAGCCGTGCTAAGAGGGAATCTGGTGAAAATCCAGAACTGACGCGCAGCGGTAATGGGGAACGAAGGTGGTGATGACGGAAAAGCACTCCATATTGAGTGATAAAATCCGACAAAAGCACTGTTGTTGATAACACAACGGGAAGCTACCACCGTAGGTGTCTACTTAGCTACTAGATAGACATGCCCCTAAGTCCGAATACCTGCCAGAGCGTACGTGTTTTACACGTTTATTGCAGCCTTCGCGTCATAGGTTGGGCAATGGGACAGTGTGTGCTCCCACAATCCGATTGGCTTGTTTAATGACGAGTCAAAGATTGCTTGGTGCTCTTTATCTGCCTGATGTTCAGCGTGGTCGTGAAGGATAACAAATTCACGCGAACATTAAGGTTAACCGAATGCAACACGACACACAGTTACGTGCAACTACATCTCCAGACTTGGCCCCGGACTTGACGCCAGACTCAGAACCTCTGTCGAGCTCTCATCTTTACACTTCATCCTCTGCCCCGACGTCCAAACCCCTCATTTTTGTCATTAAACGTGACGGCAATTTGGTGCCGTATTCAGAAGAAAAAATAACACTTGCGATATCTAAAGCAATTTGCGCCTCCGACACCGATCATACCCCCTCATCCACCAGCGTCATTGCAGAGCAAATCAGCTCTGCTATAAGTCAGCGCTTATTAGAAACGTTGCTCGATCGAGACAAAATCAACATAGAAGATATTCAGGACCAGGTAGAACTTGGATTAATGCGACAAGGGCTACAAAAAGTTGCTCGAGCCTACGTACTCTATCGCCAACAAAGGTCAGACCGCCGAGCTAAAGAGCAAGAGACGCATAAAAGCGAAGGAGACGAGTTCGCGAACACTAAGTCACTACTGGCGTTTTGTTGCCGTAACCTCTCGGATGTATCCCCCGAAACAGTGTATGAACTAGCACGAAAAAATTTCTATCAAGGCATCAACAGCAAAGACATTGCTACTACGTTGGTGATGACACTCCGCCCAATGATCGAAAATGAACCAAACTACAGCTTTGTCGCAGCGCGGGTTCTCTTACACGCTCTAAAGCAAGAAGTCTCAGAATCATTGAACATTGACCTGTCAACGCCCAACTTCTATTCGCAGGCTTTTCGTGAAGCCATCAATCATGGCCTCAATTGCCAGCTATTAGATTCGAGGTTTACACGCTTCGATCTAGATACATTAACCGAAGCGCTTGATGAGCAATACGACCTTCAATTCCAATTTCTAGGCTTACAAACTCTATACGATCGATATTTACTGCATTGGCAGCAACAGCGACTCGAGTTGCCGCAAGTATTTTTTATGCGAGTCGCCATGGGTTTAGCCTTAAATGAAGAACAACCAAATGAACGCGCAATAGAGTTCTACAGACTACTTGCTAGCTTTGACTACATGGCGTCCACTCCTACATTGTTTAATTCAGGCACCATCAAGCCTCAGCTTTCGTCTTGTTATTTAACCACCGTCCCCGATGATCTCGGTGGCATCTATGGATCCATTAAAGACAACGCTCTGCTAAGTAAGTGGGCTGGCGGCCTAGGTAACGATTGGACACCCGTTCGTGCTTTAGGCGCTAGAATTAATGGTACCAACGGCCAATCACAAGGTGTGGTCCCTTTTTTAAAGGTGGTGAACGATACCGCTGTGGCCGTTAATCAAGGTGGCAAGCGCAAAGGCGCAGTGTGCGCTTACCTCGAAACTTGGCATTTAGACATAGAGGATTTCTTAGACCTTCGAAAGAACACTGGTGACG
Source organism: Arenicella sp. 4NH20-0111 (assembly GCF_040366405.1). Taxonomy (NCBI): domain Bacteria; kingdom Pseudomonadati; phylum Pseudomonadota; class Gammaproteobacteria; order Arenicellales; family Arenicellaceae; genus Arenicella; species Arenicella sp. 4NH20-0111. The sequence continues at coordinate 161,612 of NZ_BAABWF010000003.1, read as the reverse complement.
AACGACGTCGAACTCACGATATGAACACCTCCAATTGGGTGCCTGACCTGTTTATGCAACGAGTATTTGAAGACGCACAGTGGACACTGTTCTCGCCTGATGATGTTCCAGATCTTCATGAACTAAGTGGCAAAGCGTTCGTAGAAAAATACCAATACTACGAATCGTTAGTTGAACGAAACGAAATCTCCCTTTTTAAGCGAGTACCAGCCTCTGACCTTTGGCGCAAAATGTTGTCCATGCTATTTGAAACAGGCCACCCTTGGATTACATTCAAAGACGCATGCAACCTTCGCTCTCCACAACAACATTCCGGCGTTGTCCACTCTTCAAATCTGTGTACTGAGATTACTTTAAACACCAGTGATGATGAAATCGCTGTCTGTAACTTAGGCTCGATAAATATTGCGCAACACATTACCAATGGAACACTCGACCTCAAACGCTTAAAACGATCCGTCTCAACGGCGATTCGGGCATTGGATAACGTAATCGACATTAATTACTACGCCTGCCCACAGTCCAAAAAATCAAATTTAAGACACCGCCCCATTGGCCTAGGAATGATGGGGTTTCAAGACGCGCTATACAAGCTTGAGATTCCATACGCAAGCGAGGAGGCTGTCTACTTCGCTGACACCAGCATGGAGCAACTGTCTTACTACGCCATCCAAGCGTCCAGTGAGCTAGCGAAAGAGCGTGGCAGTTACAGCAGCTTTCAAGGGTCTCTTTGGTCACAACAAATACTTCCGATTGACTCTGTCGAATTACTGCGAACCGCGCGCGGGGCAGAGTACTGCACTTTCAATTGCGAAAGGTCATTGGATTGGGAGCTACTGAAATCACAGATAAGCACCCACGGCATGCGTAACTCAAATGTGATGGCCATCGCTCCTACCGCCACGATTTCCAACATAGTCGGAGTGAGTCAATCGATCGAGCCGACGTATCAAAACCTATACGTAAAGTCGAACTTATCAGGCGAATTTACTGTAGTGAACACTTTTTTGGTCGATGAACTCAAGAAACTTGGGCTATGGTCGAGCACTTTAGTCAATGAACTCAAACGTTCTGACGGCAGCATTCGTTCCTTCGAAGGCGTCCCGGAAAAACTAAAGACTTTGTTTGCGCAGGCCTTCGAAATAGATTCTCATTGGCTTATTGAGGCGGCGGCTCGTCGCCAGAAATGGATTGATCAAGCTCAGAGTCTGAATCTCTACATGGCGACTCCCTCCGGCAAACAGCTCGATAGCCTGTACAAAACAGCATGGTCTCGTGGCCTTAAGACGACCTACTACCTACGCTCACTGGGGGCCACACACATGGAAAAAAACCTTGATCAGCCTTCACCCCAATCCAATGACACGCCGCAACCCAGCGTGATTGACAAACCAAGCCCTCCCTCAATCTGTTCGATCTTAGAACCTGATTGTGAAGCATGCCAATAACCTCTCTCTAGGAATTCCAAAAATGAAGATATTAGACTGGAGCAATCCCTTAAAAAATGCCATCGCTCCACGCAGCACTCAGAATAACTCGAACGAGGATAGAATCGGCATGTCTAGATCACAGGATCACGCAGACTCCAAAAGCACCGCCCCAATAAATCCGGAAGATAAGCGAGTAGTGAACGGAGCGACAGATGTCAATCAACTGGCACCTTTTAAATATCCTTGGGCATGGGAATACTTCCTTAACGCCAATAAAAATCATTGGACTCCTTTAGATGTAAACATGACCCAAGACGTCCACGACTACCACCATAAACTTAACGACGCAGAACGCCATGTCTTTGAGAATGTACTCGCCTATTTAACCACGTCAGACATATTGGCCATGAGAAACATAGGACTAGCCGTGATGGAAAAAATGACCGCGCCTGAACTTCAAATATACCAAGCCAGACAGGTTTTTGAGGAGTCAATGCACACATGGACATACCAGCATTGCATCGAAACAATAGGCCTAGAACAGAGCGAGATTTACAACCGCTACCGAGTCGTTCCCGAGATTCACAACAAAATTCAATTGGCGAACAAACGATTGGAAGCGACCCTATCCAATAATTTAAACCTTAGAAACAAAGACGACCTAGAACAGTTTGTCATGTCGTACCTATTCTTTGCGGCAGTATTCGAGGGCTGTTGGTTTTACAATGGCTTTAGCCCAATATTCGCCCTACAGCGCCGAGGCTTAATGAAAGGCACGGCCGAGCAATTTCAGTACATCATGCGCGATGAAATTATGCATTATGGGTTCGGGATGAAAGTCGTAAATCAAATCATCAAAGAAGAAGGCTTAACATTGAACCCCATTGCGGTTACGGACATGTGGATAGAATGCGAAGCAGCTGAACGATCTTATGCTGAGTTTCTTTTGCCTGAGCCGATCATGGGTTACAACGCGAAAGACCACATAGAACAGTTTCGCTACCTAGCTAACCGACGAGCAAAGCAGCTAAAACTCGACCAACCATTCGCCGGCGCAAACAATGCCTTACCTTGGTTAAATGAACAAGCGAGCTTAAGAAAGGAGAAAAATTTCTTTGAAACTCGTGTAACCGAGTACCAAACTGGAGCCAACTTGAGCTGGTAAATAGCTATTTATCATCATAGTGATTCATTGATGCTACCGACTGACGATAGCCTTGATGGTTTAGCCGTCAATCGCTTAGTCAGCTGAGCTTTATCGATAGATCCACCCTCAATCCTGTATTGATGATCTATGTTTGCGAAATAGAAAAAGGCCAGAGTTTAATAAAAACTCTGGCCAAAAATGGTGTGAGGACACCAAGTAGTAAATGAGGTCAAGTTTTACCTTAATTTGCAGCTATAGAACTCGCTTCGCAGGCTTTACCTTTTAAGCATTCCAACGCCACTGGTTGTTCACCACGAATCTCGCAAAGAACCATTGAGCGTTCACCCGCTGCTTTCACTCTCAGTTTCGCTTTGAATACGTTACGGCGTGAATTGATGCTCGCTACGTCTATTTTGCTCACAGAATCAAACTGTGCATTGATGGTTGATTTACACTCAGCCAAATAGTTTGCATCGGTTTTCGCTGCATTTGCACCGAATGTAAAAGAAAGGCCGGCAACTACTAATGCTGATTTGATCAAAGTTTTCATGATTACGCTCCAGGATAAGGAAATTAAATTTGTTCGCCGTGTTTCATGGCTTGAGCGTATTTCACTTCTTTCGACGACTTAATTCTGCCGAAATGGTGGCAAAACAGACCGAATTTTGAAATCCGGTCGTCTTTTTAAGTATCCGTCAGTGTTTCGGTACGATATTTGGTTGGGCTCAACCCGAAACGCGCCTGAAACGCACTATTAAATGAGGAGATTGACCTAAAGCCGACGTCTAGCGCAATTGTTAATACCGGTGTTCGTGTGTCCTCTCTGAGTTTGATTCCGGCTTCTTCAATCCGATAGTGGTTAACAAACTGATTGAAATTGCGATAACCCAGCTCCTGATTGATTTTTTGCCTGAGTTTATACTCGGGAATTTTTAATGATTGCGCGAGCGTCCCAACTCGTAAATCGTGATCAGCGTACAAGCGCTCCTCACGCATCCTCTCCAATAATTGAGCTATGACCGGGTCATTTGCTTCCTTAGGCTCAATGGGTGCCGTAATGATCGGCTGCAACATTAATTTAGCATCTGGATTTAACCTAGAAAACACGTAGTTCATCGCTAAAGTGAATACCAATATACAAAATTGGGTCATCGTATCAATCAGGATAGGAGGCTCGAAGTGAGTCACCACCTCAACAAATATAATGACTAATGTCTCAATAGAAAAAACGAAAATAAATATATTCCGGGCCTTCGCTCTAAGTTCTACTAAATCGTTGTCACGGCCTCGCCACACGACCGAGATGGCGGTCAGTGTGATAATGCATTTAAGAATCTGCAGCCAAAGCGGGGAACCCGGCAACCCCAAGTCAATAATGTGAAACCAGGCCGAGGCCCCCATTGACACAGAGATCAGTGCGAGCATCCATTTGGGCACCTGGCAGCTCTCTTCAAATATAAAGAATACGAAAAGCAGCAGCATACTGGGTACCGTTGCTCCGAAAAACCACATAAATCGCAAGTTTTCATAATGCGGTGTATAGCGATCGACTAAAGGCATGCCTACGTAAGACATAATCCCAAACATAAGCCCAATGCCGACCACTTTAACTCGCTTTGGATTATCTGAGAAAGCAATAAAAAGCGTAAACAGTATTACCTGTGAGATTGCCAGTAGACGAAACGTAATATTCAAGTACTCCATTCGCCAAGTGTGCCATGACATCGGTGAATTTCACACCAACTTTAATTTTTGATGCAAAAAAAGTACTTCGCAAGCTCAATTCGACTATCTGAAGTAGCACTTCTTCACTATGATTAACTCACGCGCAACTTAAGGAAGCACAAGAATGTCAAAAATTAAATTTATCTTTCTAACAGCCTTGTTTTCTGTCTTTTATTACTCGCCCCTATACGCAAAATCACCCGTATGGAAAGTAACAAAAGGAGACAAGCTTTTGTTCATTGGCGGCACAATCCATTTACTCTCTAAGGACGACTACCCTCTACCCTCCTCATTTAACCTGGCCTTTAATGCTTCTGAAGACATAATTTTTGAAACTGACATAGAAAGTGCACAATCGCTTACCACACAGGCGAAATTTTTACAGGTATTGATGTACCAGGACGGCAAAACAATTGAGGATGATTTAAAGCCAGAAACCTACGATGCACTTGTTGCATTTCTCGAAGACCGTAATTTACCTGTGTCGATGTTTACTCGATTTACCCCCGCTGGGATTAACATGACTTTAGTGGTACTAGAGTTACAAGGTCTAGGCATTACCGGTGAGAGTGGCGTAGAAGCCTATTTTAATTCTCAGTCGAAAGCTCAGGAAAAAGACGTCATGTGGTTAGAAACCATTGATGAACAAGTGTCATTTATAGGTCGAATTAACGACCTCGATGCAGACTTAGTCACGAACTCCACACTGCGAGACATCAAAAAACTAAAAGACGAATGGCCAAAACTCCTTTCCGCTTGGCGAGAAGGAGACATGGATAGGCTAGAGAGCCTAGCGATTAATGAGATGATTAATGAGTCACCAGAACTTTACCAATTTCTACTCGCTGATCGAAATAAAAACTGGGTTCCGGAAATCAAGCGGATGCTTGACAGCCCTGAAGTAGAATTTGTACTTGTCGGTGCGCTCCACCTAGCAGGAAAAGACAGTGTTTTAACCATGCTCGCCAATGAAGGCTTTAAAATTGAACAACTTGATTAGTCAAACAATTCAATGCCTAAGGCAAGCCTCATCAGGCGCGGACAGTATTAGACGTTGAGAGTTTTTGCTTCTAAGTCTCATGAGATTGTATGGCCCTGACTGCTGAATAGGTAGAAACACAATAGGGGACGATGTAGGTCAATACCAATTGAAGCGCGCTAACTGCGTTCATATCCATTCGCATGATTGTCCCGCCGTGGTTAATTGCAGCCAGTATCGTTCCAACCACGGCAGCTATCTTAAGCGAAGGCAATACAACCCTAGCGCTCAACGCTAACGTAAAGAAACCGCCATTTGGCGAAGGGTTAGACACTCTTAGACTCGCCTATGCTCCCCATGACTGGCGTCGAGTTCGTTTGGATATCGACAACAACCACCCTAAAAACAAGCCAAATAAGATCGCCCCACCACCAAGTAGGAACCATCTTTGAGCGCTTTGATCTTTAAGTCCTTTGTTTTGAATCCGAATATCATCCAACTGCAACAATAGCTGCTGTACTTCGTCTTCTAATTTTGTATTCCTGTTGGCAATATTAACCGCGTCTGAGGACACACGCTTAATGTTATCTAACTCTTCTGTGGTCGTTCGGAGCTTAGCGGTAAGGCCCGTGTTCTGCTCAATAAGTGATTGATTATCTTTTTGCGCTGTTGCCAGAAGAGCTTGTAACTCACCAGGTTTCGCCCGTAATTGTGCGAGTTTCGATTCCAAGCTTGCAACTCTAGATTTAGCGGAGGGAGTGTCCGTTATATATCGCTTTAATACATACCCTGTCGTTCCATCGGCAATTCTCACCTCACTGTGATTATTACCGACATCCGCCTGAATAATGTCCATGCGATCACCGCTCTCTAAAATCTTAATAATCTTATTCTTATTGCTGGGCCCAGATCGCATCATTACCTCAAGTGTGTCGGTAATGTATCCAGACTGAGCTGAAGATATTGAACTATATATGGTAACGCCAAACACTATGGCGGTGAGAACGATGTGTTTCATGTGCGATGGGGCCAAATTTTACCAACTCTTTAATCGGCGAAGTATACAGCGCATCCCATTCAAGCATAAGCCGTTAGATGAATCTCGTCACGATTTGTTAATCTAACTCAAGCTCCTTTAATTTTCGGGTCAGTGTATTTCGGCCCCATCCTAGCAATTTAGCCGCTTGTTGACGATGCCCGCTGGTGTGCTCCAGTGCCACAGTAAGTAGCGTGCTTTCGAAGCGTTTACCCAAATCGCTAAGTACGTCTTGTTGCCCCATGTTCAATTTCTGTCTCACCGCCCTTGCCAAGGCAGTTTCCCAATCTTGAGTTTGCTCCTCGATAGATTCTTCAAGTAATTCCTTAGGTAGATCTTCAACACCCACCGATTTAGCGGGCGCCATCACAGTTATCCATCGACACATGTTTTCTAACTGACGAACGTTACCTGGCCAGTCATACATAACCATCTTTACCATCGCCTCTTCGCTGAGCACTTTCATTTCAACTTCCAGGTCATCCGCGCTCATTCTTAAAAAGCGCTTAGCCAGCAAAGGCACATCTTCGGCTCTCTCTTTTAATGACGGTATGTCTATGCGAATCACGTTCAATCGATGATACAAATCTTCTCGGAAATGGCCTTCGGAAACCTGCTTCTCTAAATCCCGGTTTGTTGCTGCAAGCACTCTAACGTCAACCGAGACAAGATCTCGTCCTCCCACTCGATAAAAGCGCTTGTCCGAAAGAACTCGCAGTAAGCGAGTTTGTAACTCGGCACTCATTTCACCTATCTCATCAAGAAACAACGTCCCGCCGTCAGCTTGCTCAAACCGCCCTTTACGTTGAGCCTGCGCACCCGTAAACGCGCCTTTTTCATGACCAAAGAGTTCCGATTCAAGTAATTCTGCCGGTATGGCCGCGATATTGATCGCGACAAATGGCTTATTTGCCCTAGGGCTATGGTGGTGTAAAGCGTTGGCGACTAGCTCTTTACCAGTACCCGATAAGCCACAAACCATGACATTAATGTTCGATTTTGCCAATCTCCCTATCGCCCTAAACACCTCTTGCATCGCGGGCGCTTCACCAATGATCGTCACATCATCACGATCCTCTTCCTCTCCGGGCTCAGCCCCTTCCTTAGGTTCAACGGCTCGTTGCACCAATCTGACTGCTTCATCAAGATCAAAGGGCTTGGGAAGGTATTCGAAAGCACCGCTTTCATAAGAGGCCAACGCACTGTCCAAATCAGTATGAGCAGTCATGATAATGACCGGCATATCAGGATTATCTTCGTTAAGCATCTTGGCAAGCTCCAACCCGCTCATTCCTGGCATTCGGATGTCCGTCATCAACACATCCGGCGTGTCTGACTTTAACGCCGTCAATGCATGTTCCGCATCTTCAAAATCTCTGACATCAAATTGTTCTGCTCTTAGCGCTCTAGCTAATACCCAACGTATCGATGAGTCGTCATCCACTATCCAAACTTTATGCATTTTTTGCTTCCCTCGTTACGGATTCCTGCGGGTTGTAGGGTAAATAGATGGAAAAACATGTTTTTCCATGAAAATCTTCTAATTGAACGGCACCATGATGCCGTTGAATAATCTCTTGGGTAATTGATAACCCTAGACCAGTGCCCTCCGGCCTCCCAGTGATCAATGGGTCGAAAATCACATCTTTCATATCCACCGGTACACCAGGGCCTTCATCCCACACTCGCACCTTGAGTGCTTGACGATGTAAAACCTGATTGATGGTAACGAAGCGCTCAAACTTAGTGACCAAACCAATTTTTACAATATCGCTGTTTTCTTGAGCTTCAATCGCGTTTCCAACAATGTTCAAAAGTGCCTGAATCATCTGTTCTTTATCAACTTCGATTTCAGGCAAAGCCGGGTCGTAAAAACGACTGATATTCAGAGAAATCCCATCATTAACGCTTACTAAGTGAACAACATGCTCAAGAACTTCATGAATATTCAGAAGCTTGGGTTTCAACTGCTCTCTGGATCCCATTACTCGATCAACCAGTCGAGTTAGCCGATCGGCTTCCTTAATCAAAATATCGGTCAGCTCTTTGCGTGAAGGGTCCTTGATTTCTCGGTCTAGAAGTTGGGCTGCTCCGCGGATCCCACCCAAAGGATTTTTAATTTCGTGAGCTAAGCCTCTCATCATCAACCTAAAGGATTGCTGCCTCTCAAGTTGATTCTTCTCTTTCATAAATCGTGAGATACGATTTATCGAGTTTATTTCAATCAGAATAGATGGCTCAACGCCACGCTGCGTTGTGACGGCAGAAAGCGTCATGTCCACCAAAGAACTTTGATCTAGCTCTTCGAGTTCCACCTCTCGCAAAGTAAATTTCGCGTTGTGAAGCCGACACTCACTCAAAGATTTGTGTACCGTTCGATCACTGATTAGTTCCCGAACTGGCTTGCCTAATAGATAGCGGCGACTCTGACAAAGAAGTGTTTCAGCAGCAATATTTACTTGCTCAACGCAATCATTTTGATCAATCAATATGACTGCACATTCCAAGCTTTCAAGTATTAGATCGCTGTTCACAAATAGCCCTATGCCTACATTGCACCAAATTGGTGCGTTAATCGACCCAGCTATCCAACGTCTATGGTCGGTATATGAGGGTAAAACTAGTTAAGCGTCCTATGCCCGTTAAATTTAGCTTCCTGCTAAAGAGTAACGTGCTTCGCACTTTGCGAAGCACGTTACATTCTATAAAGAAAGGACTAGCAGCTGTAAGAGTGCAAGAACTCGATTGGGTGCGTATTAATACGCAACGCATCAACTTCTTCTTGCTTAAGCTCAAGGTACCCATCAATCGCACTGTCGGTGAAAACGCCACCAGCAAGTAAGAACTCGCGATCTTTATCAAGCGCATCAAGAGCGTAATCAAGACCAGCTGCGACCTGAGGTATTTTCGCTTGTTCTGAAGCCGGTAACTCGTACAAATCCTCGTCAGCCGCATCGCCAGGATGGATCTTGTTCTTAATGCCGTCAAGACCAGCCATCAACATCGCTGTAAACGCCAAATAAGGGTTAGCAGTCGAGTCTGGGAAACGAATTTCAATACGACGACCTTTGGGATTCATCACGTAAGGAATACGACAAGATGCCGAGCGATTTCGTGCTGAGTAAGCCAACAAAATAGGCGCTTCAAAACCAGGCACTAAACGCTTATAAGAGTTAGTAGAGGCATTGGCAAAAGCATTAATGGCTTTTGCATGCTTGAAGATACCGCCAATGTAGTACAAGGCAGTTTCACTCAGCCCACCATATCCATCGCCTGCAAATGTGTTTTGACCGTCTTTGAAAATCGACTGATGCACGTGCATACCAGAGCCATTATCACCCACGATTGGCTTAGGCATAAAGGTGGCGGTTTTGCCGTACATATGAGCCGTATTGTGAACCGCGTATTTAAAGATTTGGACTTCATCGGCCTTACGAACCAAGGTGTTAAAAATCGTACCGATTTCACATTGACCACCTGTTGCCACTTCATGGTGATGCACTTCAGTTGGGCAACCCATGGCTTCAGACGACTGACACATCGCCGCACGTAAGTCATGCAAAGAATCAACCGGAGGGACAGGGAAGTAACCGCCTTTCAAACCTGGACGGTGAGCCATATTTCCTTCTTCGTACGGCTTTTCTGAATTCCAATAAGCTTCTTTAGAATCCACTTCATAAAACGCGCCACGTGGCTCGTTTGAAAAACGAACATCGTCAAAAACGAAAAATTCATTCTCAGGACCAAAAAACGCAGTATCGCCAATGCCCGTCTCTTTCAAATACTCTTCAGCGCGTTTAGCAATCGAACGTGGATCGCGCTCATAACCTTGCATGTTAGAAGGCTCAACAATGTCACAACGAATGTTCAATGTTTTATCTTGAAAGAATGGGTCAAGGACTGCCGACTCTGCTTCAGGCATCAAAATCATGTCTGACTCATTAATGCCTTTCCAACCCGCAACAGAAGAACCATCAAACATCTTGCCTTCTTTAAAAGTATCTTCGTCAACAACAGAAGTTGGGACCGTAACGTGCTGCTCTTTACCGCGTGTATCAGTAAAACGAAAATCAACGTATTTTACGTCTTCGTCTTTGATTTGCTTTAAAACGTCTTGAACTGACATTTTCTTACCTCAATATCAATGGTTTATCTAGTAGACCCCAAACATTCGAACCGAATGTCATAAGCCATATCTGCTGGCAGCTATCACCGCCCCTACCGACTTAGTCGGCAACTATTAAGCGGGCACAAATGCTTAACGTTTTAGCATCTGTCCCTAATCAAGTTCGAGCCTGAACGATTCAGGAGCAACTTGACTCAGTTGTCTCACGCCCTGTGCACAGGAATGAGACATTGAAAGGTAAAGCAATGATCATGCCAACTCGAAAATGCCCCTATTTACGCCACAACCTTCAGGATTGACGCCTCAAACGCATCATTTTAAGGCATTTAATGCACCATAAAAGTGCTTAATGCAAAATAATGCACCTTTATGGTGCTTAAACAGTGATCGCCAATGTCTCTTTGACTGTTTCCATTGCCGCAATGCTGGTGGAACCGCTCACCCCTGGAACAGCAAGCAACTCTTCTTCCAAAAAATCTCGATATGCGCGCATGTCTTTCACTCTAGCCTTAACAAGAAAATCAAAACTTCCCGTAACCAAATAGCATTCTTGCACAGGATCTAACCCTTGAATTGCTTTTCGAAAGCCCTCGAAACTCTGCTTACTAGAACGGTCCAAGCTTATTTGAACAAACACCACCAATCCCGCCTCTAATTGTTTAGCGCTCAACATGGCTGAATAGCCTTTTATAAAGCCGCCTCGCTCTAACTTTCGAACTCGCTCAATGCATGGCGTGGTTGTCAAACCGACTCGACGCCCCAAATCGGTGTATGAAATACGACCTTCCTTCTGCAACACGTTAAGAATATGCCGATCATATTTGTCCAAATTACTAACATCTAAGTGCTCTAATTCATCCATAAGGAAAATACCCAAAATCAATAGTGAAATCAGTGATTATTCTCACGCAAAATAATTAAAAAAGAAATATTCACCAGACAATTATCAAAAATAATTAAATTACTCTGCAATGCATGCAAATAAAAAAAATATCACCTTAACGCGCCGTTTTGCAGATCGTATTATGGCGATTAATCAGAACGGTGGCTTCTGCACACGGGCGAGTACCCACATTTGAAAACCAACGAATCATTGGCGAGAGGACAAACATGAAGATCGGTGTAGCTAAAGAAATAAAAAATCATGAGTATCGAGTTGGGCTAAGTCCCGCAAGCGCTAAAGAACTAGTCAACAATGGACATGAGGTCACTATTTCGACAGGTGCTGCTGATGGAATCGGCCTGACCGACGACGCTTACATCGCTGTTGGCGCGAAAATCGCCTCATCAAATGAAGCCATATTTGCCGAGAGCGAAATGGTGGTCAAAGTTAAAGAACCACAACCTAATGAGTGTAAACAACTCAGTGCGGGCCAACTTTTGTTCACCTATCTACACCTAGCGCCTGACGCGCTACAGACTCAATTGCTTCTCGAGTCAGGCGTGACGGCTGTCGCCTATGAAACGGTTACCGGGCCTAATAACTCACTCCCTCTATTAGCACCAATGAGTGAGGTTGCAGGACGGCTGGCAGCGCAAGCGGGCGCACACTGCTTAGAAAAGGCACAGGGTGGATCCGGCGTTTTGATGGGGGGCGTCCCTGGAACAGAACCCGCAAAGGTACTGGTGATCGGTGGAGGGGTTGTCGGTCAAAATGCCGCTTACATCGCGGCAGGCATGGGAGCGCAGGTCACGATCCTCGACCGCTCAGTCCCGAAACTCAGAGAACTGGATGCGCTGTTTCAAGGCCGAGCAAAATGCATTTACTCTACCGCCGAAGCACTAGAACAACACGCTGCTCAAGCAGACCTGCTAATAGGTGCGGTACTGATCCCCGGCGCCAGCGCTCCAAAGCTGGTAACGAGAGAAATAATCAAAACGATGAAGCCTGGCTCTGTCATGGTTGACGTTGCCATTGATCAAGGCGGGTGCTTTGAGACATCAAGGGCCACGACGCACCAAGACCCAACTTTTATGGTGGACAACGTGGTTCATTATTGTGTAGCCAATATGCCAGGTGCCGTACCTCAAACTTCGACCTACGCACTCAATAATGCAACGTTACCATTCGCAATCAGCTTAGCCAATCACGGCTGGAAAGAAGCAATGCGCCGCGATCCGCACCTGCTTAACGGACTAAATGTTCATGCAGGCAAACTCACCTATGAAGCCGTCGCTCAAGCGCAAAATTTAGAGTTTACCGACCCGAAGAGCCTAATTGCTTAACATTAAACGACCTATCATCAAAAAGCACGAACAGCGGTGTTCGTGCTTTTTGGTCAAATCAACACTACCAACAAGAGAAAGTCTCGAGATTAGATTACCCTCATCATCAGAAATTACGTTATGATTTTGTAGGTCTATTGCGTGAATTACGGGAATCAGTCTTGCAGATAAAAGAAACATTCAAACACATAGTAAATTCTGGACTTCTAAAGCCATTGCACCTAAAGGTCTACAGCACTAAGGCTTTTGGTCGAGAAATCACATTAGACATCCGCAATATCATCAGTGAGCCTCAAATAATGTTTGATGTCGGGGCTAACATTGGCCAAACCGTAGACCTCTGGAACAGAGAATTCAACAGCCCAACAATTCACTCTTTCGAGCCTGTTAAGCGACTTCACGCCGAGCTACAAAAAAGGGTTGGCGACATAGCGACTTGCAACCACCTTGGTGTGGGCAACAAGAACGAAGAGATTACAATTCATTACGGCAAACACGACGTATCCCATAGTTTTGTTTATGACGACGTGGGAAAGGGCGGAGAAACAACCCGCGTGGTAACTTTAGACTCTTATTGCAGCCAAAACAAAATTAGCCATATAAATGTCCTAAAAATAGACGTGGAAGGCTTTGAGCATCAAGTATTAGAGGGCGCAGACACTTTGTTGCGCGAACATAGAATAGACATACTTGAAATTGAAGCGGGCTTTGATCCAAACGGGTATTACACACATTATCCAGAATTAGCCGCCAATCTCCTTAAACTAGGTTACTTAACACTTGGGTTTTATGACCAAACCACCCAGTGGGACGGACGCGCCGAACTCCTCTTTTGCAACGTTCTATTCGCGCGCAAAGGCTTGAAATTTGAGCGCTAGCGTTAAGGCACACGTTGCGATCGTCGTCGACTCAATCATCCCTGGTGGTGGTGTCAACAATATTGCACTAAACCAATCTATCGCACTAAGCCAGCATTTTTCAGTGACCATCGTTTGCGCGCATGGCAAGACAGAGAACACTGGCATCTCGACCCATCAAGTTAATGAGCCAAAACTGTTCTGGCTTAAAAGATACGGCCACTTTATAAGGGCACTCATTCTCAGCTCACGGTTTTGCGACAAACTAAAGCAAATAGACGCAGAACATAAGATCGATTTTATCTTGTTTCATAGCCATCTTCATGCGGCAACTGCGCGAGAAAAATTGCGCCAAGATCTAAAAATGGGAATGTTAATACATGGTGATATTTTCACTCGCCCTGTTGGCACCTATGACCCCTTACTCACCAGACTTTACAAATGGTCGAGCGTAAAAGCGTACAAAAGCATAGATTTAATAGTCGCGCTTTCTCCCTATATGAGAGAGAAAGCCATAACGTATGGCGCCGCCAAAGAGTCTGTCGCCGTCATACCTAACGGCATTAACATTCAAGACCAACCAAACACCAAGAAAACTCCCGTAGAACCAAACAAGTTTACTGTGCTGTTTATTGGTCGACTCTCGAAAGAAAAGGACCCAATTACATTACTAAAAGCCATGCTCCTGCTCGATGAACGAATCAATCTTTCACTCGGCGGTGATGGCCCTCTGCATAATGATATTAAGAATTTCATACACAACAGAGGACTCTCGAACAGAGTCACCCTGCACGGTCACATTTCTGCACAAAAGGTAAACGAACTGTACCAACAAAGTGATGTTTTTTGCATACCATCCGTCAGTGACCCTCTCCCCACCGTGGTGCTAGAGGCCATGTCGACTGGACTACCAGTTATTGGTACAAATGTAGAGGGAATACCATTTATGGTTGAACATAATAAGAACGGTTTAATCGTTCCCCCTAGCGATCCAGAAGCATTAGCTAAGGCGATAGAACACCTTTTCAATTCTCCAGCACTTAGAACTGAGTATGGGGTTGCAGCAAAAAAGAGAATTTCGGACACGTTCAGTTTGTCTTCATCCACAAAAAAACTGATTGAACACATTGAGAGAACAATGAACTGCAAACAGGGCAAAAAATCATAGACAGGGCAGCGAACACAGCAGGATTCTCAAAATCTTTCAAACAACGGGCAGAATCAACACAAGCATGAAATTCCTTTTCAACAAATGTTGTTAGCGAACTTTAGAAAATAAAAAGACTCGTCTATTTTTTTTATTGGTAACGAGCCTTTTTATTCTCTTGAGTAGTGCTATTACTGCACTTTCCTCACTCCTAGGCGACTTGGGCTTGACCTCAGTCAAAGCGGAAGTTACTGGATAATTGTGCGCTTGTCTATCGTTTTATAACTTTTTGTTAGAATTGATATGAATCTTAGTTATATTGTGGACAAATTGTCAATTTAAATATCAAATAGACGCGCGCGCCCTACAAACCACTGGCAAAAACACAAACAACAAACCCGTGCGAATCGCTCGCAAAATCGGGCGGTGCAGCTATAATACGTGGTCTTATTTTGTGGCGGCTGAGCCTGCCTACTATTTTGGGTGAACCCCGCCCTATTCTGATACCAAATAGACCATGAGCGATATACTGAGCTTTCAAGACATCATTTTGCGTTTGCAACAATTTTGGGCCAAGAACGGTTGTGTGCTTATGCAACCCATTGACACTGAAGTTGGCGCTGGGACTTTTCACACACCCACCTTTCTCGGTGCAATTGGACCTGAACCAATGAGAGCGGCGTATGTTCAACCATCAAGAAGGCCCACCGATGGACGGTATGGCGAAAACCCAAACCGTTTACAGCACTATTTTCAATATCAAGTAGTCCTCAAACCTTCGCCCGACAACATTCAAGAACTCTACTTGGAATCTCTTAAAGAGTTGGGGATCGACATGTTGAGCGATGATGTTCGGTTTGTTGAGGACAATTGGGAATCACCGACCATTGGCGCATGGGGACTCGGATGGGAAGTTTGGTTAAACGGCATGGAAGTCACGCAGTTCACGTATTTTCAGCAGGTAGGTGGATTAGACTGTCGCCCCGTGACCGGAGAAATCACTTACGGCCTTGAACGTATCGCGATGTATTTACAAGGGGTCGATAGCGTCTACGATTTAACATGGACAGACGGCTTTACCTACGGAGACATTTACCATCAAAATGAGGTAGAGCAATCCACCTATAATTTTGAACATGCAAATGTTGAAGAACTTTTCCACTTTTTCAGTGCATGTGAAGCTGAAGCTAGCCACTGTTTAGAACAAGGCCTACCACTTCCTGCCTACGAAAAAATGCTAAAGGCATCTCATGCGTTCAATATGCTCGACGCGAGACACGCCATTAGCGTCACTGAACGCGCGCGATATATCGGTCGAATAAGGACACTGGCTAAGGGTGTGGCTCAATCCTACTACGATTCACGTGAGGCACTGGGCTTTCCGCGCGGTAAAGATTTACTAGACCAACCTCAGTCGGTTTAAGGAGAATAAAATGAGTAGCAGAACCTTACTGATAGAGTTGGGAACCGAAGAACTACCCCCAAAAGCATTGCTGAAATTGAGTGACGCGTTTACCAGAGAAATTACCAGCGGCTTACTGGGCGCACAGTTAATTACCGAGAGTGATGCACAACAAACACTTCCATACGCAACACCACGCAGACTAGCGGTTAGCACCGGCAATGTTTTGCCTGCTCAACCTGATCAAGTGGTTGAGCGCAGAGGGCCTGCAGTTCAGGCCGCATTCAACGCCGAGGGGCAGGCTACCCCGGCCGCTTTGGGGTTCGCCAAATCATGCGGTGTTGAGGTGGAAGAACTAGAAAGACTAAAGACCGATAAAGGTGAATGGTTAAGCTACAACCTAGTGGAAAAAGGAAAAACGCTAGAGGTTTTAATTCAAGAGATCTTGGCGCAAGCAATAAAACGGCTTCCAATACCAAAACGAATGCGCTGGGGAGCGGGTGATGCTGAGTTTGTCCGACCGCTAAAATGGTTGATAGTAATGCACGGCAATGAAATTATTCCAGCCACCGCTCTGGATATTACATCTTCCAATGAAACCCGCGGACACCGATTTCATAGCCAAGGTCCTATCGCGATTAACAATGCAGACAACTACGAATCGGTGTTACTAGATCAAGGTCACGTCATTGCCGATTTCGCCAAACGTCGGCAAATGATTTCAGACCAAGCTACCGAAGCCGCATTGTCTGTCGGGGGCACTGTAGAAGAAGATACGGGCTTACTCGACGAAGTCACGGGATTGGTCGAATACCCCAGCCCTATTCTTGGTAGCTTTGATGATGATTTCTTAGATGTACCTCAAGAGTGCCTGGTTTCCTCCATGCGCGATCATCAGAAGTATTTTCACGTCATCGGCAAAGATAAAAAACTGATCCCTTATTTTATTACGATAAGTAATATCGAAAGTAAAAATCCTGAACAAGTAAAAACGGGGAACGAGAAAGTACTTCGAGCTAGATTATCCGACGCGCAGTTTTTTTGGGAAACAGATCAAAAATCAACGCTTGAATCTCGTATAGATCGACTCAAGAGCGTCAGATTTCACGCAAAACTGGGTAACCTTTATGAACGCACTAAACGCATCGAAGCTCTAGCTGGGGAACTTGCCGCCAAAATGAATGGCAGCGTCACCGATGCTAAAAGAGGCGCTCTTCTGGCTAAAGCTGACTTGGTCTCCGATATGGTGGGCGAGTTTGATGAGCTCCAAGGCATAATGGGGCATTATTACGCTGACCGAGAAGGCGAACCATCCATTGTGGGCGACTGCATTGAGCAACACTATTGGCCCAAATTTGCAGGCGACTCATTGCCGGTTTCGAACGAAGCTCAAGCCGTCGCTCTAGCTGATCGAATTGACAGCTTTGTTGGCTTATTCGGTGCCGGCGAGCGACCTACTGGCGACAAAGACCCTTACGCACTCCGACGGGCCGCATTAAGTATTCTTCGAATATTGATTGAACGTGAGCACAGCTTTTCGATACCAGAGATCGTCAAGCAAAGCGTCAATATCTACGCTGAGTATCAATCCTATGTCATTGACTCTGACACGCAAAAAGACATCGTCGAGTTCATTCTCGGCCGATTAACCGCACTCTATCAATCTCAAGATATAGCCAGAAACACCATCAACGCCGTCATGGCCTGCAAACCGGAAGTTCCCCTTGATTTCGAACACCGTGTTAAAGCCGTCCACGCCTTCAATGACGCGGCGGAAGCAGCTGACTTGGCATCTGCCAACAAGCGCATAAGCAATCTATTAAAGAAACAAAAGCAAGCAATAAGCTCTGACGTGGAGCCTTCTTTACTGAGCGAAGATGCCGAAAAACAACTCTTTAACGCCATTTGCGAAATTGAATCCGAATGCACTGATTTGTTCAGTAACGGCGATTACGCACAAGGCTTAAACAAGCTAGCAAGCTTACGCTCTCCCGTTGATGATTTTTTTGAACATGTCATGGTCATGTCAGAAGATGAAGCTCAACGAAACAACAGACTCGCCTTGCTGAAGAAGCTTCAAAGCCTATTCCTGCAGGTCGCTGACATTGCTTTATTAAGCTAAATTTTTGAGCAATCGTCCAATGGGTAATCAACTTGTCATCCTAGATCGTGATGGAGTCATCAATCGTGATTCAGCGGATTTCATTAAATCTCCTGAAGAATTGATTCCCCTAAAGGGCAGTCTTGAAGCAATCGCTCGATTAAGCCAAGCGGGCTTTGAGGTAGTCATCATAACCAATCAGTCCGGGGTGGGCCGAGGGTTATTTAGTGCCGACAAATTAGGTCAGATTCATGGTCGCATGATTGATCTAGTGCGTCAGCAGGGTGGGCAAATTCAAACAATTCTATACTGCCCTCACCATCCTGAAGAGGGTTGTACGTGTCGCAAGCCTTTAAGTGGTATGTACTCAGAATTGGGAGACCGCCTGGGACTGAGCTTTAAAGGCGTCTATTCAGTGGGAGACTCAATTCGCGACCTACAAGCCGCAAAGAGTGCCGGTGCAACGCCCGTGCTCGTCAAAACCGGCAACGGTCGAAAATCAGTAAAAATAATAGAAAAAGAAGCTGAACTCGACCTTGGCGATACCGCTGTGTTTGATAACTTAGCAAGCTTTGTAGACGCTTTGCTAGCAAAAGAAATCTAAGCCCAGTAAAAACAATAGTCTATTTTTTATGATTTACATTCGTTCAATCCTGTTCTATTTAGGCGAGGCTCTCTCGACTATCCCATTCTTCATCGTATCTCTTTTTGCTTTGATGTTTAAACCGACAACTCGGTCTAGAATGATCGCTGGTTGGGCAAAATTTGTGACTTGGTGGTTAAGAGTTACCTGCGGCTTAAGCCATGAAACCGAAGGCATGGGAAACATTCCACAGACTCCTTGCGTGTTTGCATGTGCGCATTCCTCAACCTGGGAAACAATCACAACACAGACGTTTCTGCCTCCCCTGGCGTGGGTCTTGAAGAAAGAACTTCTCAGCATTCCGGTGTTTGGCCTGGGCTTGAGAGCCACCGGCCCAATCGCAATAGACCGTAGCGACAGCAAAAATGCACTAGACCAGGTTATTGATCAAGGAATCGAAAAGTTCGAGGAAAACCGCTACGTCTTGATTTTTCCGGAAGGCACGCGAGCTCCTTGGGGCTCACCAGGAAACTATAAAAAGGGAGCCGCTAAATTAGCCATTGCAGCAAACCGGCCGATCGTGCCCGTTGCCCACAATGCCGGTAAGTATTGGTCGAAAGATAGTTTTTGGATCAAATCTGGGAAAATCAGATGCATCATCGGCGAACCAATTTCAGTAGAGGGCAAAACAGACACAGAACTGACCCGTGAAATACGAGAATGGATTGTATCTCAAGGTTTGTATGATTAAGTAGCATCTAACCTCTCCGACCTTAGAGTTACAGCCAAATATTTTGTCACTAAAATGGGAATTACCGGCCACACTTCAAACTACAACTTATAGTTCCAGCGTGCTATAAAACCATTTGATACAAGCAACCTGACGCACCGTTAGAACATGAGCAAGAGCATTATTCCAGCTGCCAACAACACTGACACCGGCCCAAGCGAGCAAGAGACTGCGGTTTTCGAATCCACAGCTAATCTCAATGAACAGGTACCTACCTTTACCGACTTACTCCCTCAGGCACTACAACCTTATTGGGAAATTGTTCAGCAATACCCAATTGCCGAGGCGGCGAGTATATTCATCATATTTTGGTCTCTCGCGTATTTAATTCGACGCTATGCAATAAGCGGATTGCGCTCACTAACTACTCGTACCAAAAGCGACTTAGACGATTCAATCATCGAGGCTTTACGACCACCGGTTTTCTCTACGGTTATTTGGTTCGGTCTTATTGTCGCGTCCAAGTCCGCGGGATTTGATGAAGGTGTTTTCAAATACTTAGCACCTATTGCGTCCACGATGATCGTTCTTGGCATACTAAAGGCCGCATTAAGTATCAGCGCCAGCGTCATCAATGCACTTTCCAGGGACGACTCGAAATTTCAAGCGTTCGACGTTCGCACAGAACCGTTGATGGTGATATCCAGCAAAATATTAATTTTGATTCTGGCGGCTTACGTAACCCTTATAATTTGGGGCATAAATCCCGTAGGCCTACTGGCGTCCGCCGGAATTGTCGGGATCGCGGTGGGTTTTGCCGCTAAAGACACCCTAGCAAATCTTTTTTCAGGTGTTTTCATACTTGCAGATAGACCATACAAACTAGGAGACTACGTGAATCTAGATGGCGGCGAACGCGGCAAGGTGACACATATTGGAATTCGAAGTACGCGAATATTGACCAACGATGATATTGAAGTCACGATCCCAAATGGCGTTATCGGCAATGCAAAAGTGGTCAATGAAAGCGGGGGCTCTCACCCCAAGATGCGCATTAGATTGAACGTTCAATGCGCTTACGATGCCAACCTAGATCATGTGGAACAAGTATTAATGGACCTAGCCCAATCACAAGATGATTTATGTGACTTCCCTGCTCCAAGGGTAAGAGTGAGGGGGTTTGGCGAGAGCGGTATCAACATCCAGCTAATGGGCTGGATCGAAGAACCTAAAGACAGGGGAAGGGTTACTCACCTGATGTACAAAGAAATCCACCAAACTTTTCGTCAAGAGAATTTAGAGATTCCGTACCCTAAACGCGATATTAATATCGTAGCGCGAGCGAATTAATCTCAATGCCTACAACTGAGAATTTCATCGAACCATTAATGAAAATCATCATGCCTTCGCCATAAAGTGCATATATATTAAACCTAGAGAACGAAAATACTATATAAATCCTAATTAGCTCGAAATATATACACTCAACCACTAAATTTAGACCTCGTCGATTTGCCTAAGAACATTTAACGAGGAGTCAACATGTCTGTGACCACCACCGAGTCTAACACTGCAAAATTTCATTACGTCGAACGCGACGTAACGCCCATGCCTAATAAGGAATTAGGCAACGGTAAAGGCTTACTTCGCGGCTACACATCATTAACTCTCGGCCTGCTAAGCTTACTCGCTGTACTCGCTTATTCGTTTCCCACCTATTTAACAACGGCGGAGCTACGGGCAGCTTACGATGGAGAAATGTTTCGGACTGCTCTCAAATACGGCATGTACGGTTCTTTATTCTTTGCATTCGCTACTTTTGTCAGTGGTAAGCGCCGTAGAATGGGACTTGCTGGGATAATTTTCACAGGCGTTGCATTCTTACTTGGTGGGTACAATGTTCCTACTGGAGAAATTGAAACAAAGCCATTGTCGCTAGGCGTTGATTGGCTAATCTTGTCCTTTCTTCTTTCAACAATTGTTTTCACCTCACTTGAAAAGATTTTGCCCAAGTATCGCGATCAAGTAGTTCTACGTAAGGAGTGGAAACTCGATATGCTTTATTTTGGCGTCAACCACCTTCTTATTTCAGCCATTATCTTAGTTGGAAATTGGGCTGTGAGCGTCTGTGATTTCGCGATCAATGATGGCTTGCAGGCAAGCGTTCAGGCCTTGCCAATTTGGGTTCAATTTATCATCGTGTTACTTATCGCAGATTTTGTACTTTACTGGGAACACCGCGCTTTTCATGAGCTGCCCAAGTTATGGGGGTTTCACGCCGTTCATCATTCTGTCGAAACCATGGATTGGCTGGCCGGCTCTAGAAGCCATGTGGTATCTACATTCATTGAGAGAACGCTGGTCATTGTGCCGCTCTACTTGCTTGGTCCGGACAAATTAGCATTGGATATGTATGTCGCATTCGCAGCACTACAAGCGGTCTACATACACTGTAACACCAGTTTCAATCTTGGCCCACTTAAACACATATTGGTCACGGCTCAGTTTCACCACTGGCATCACAGCTCGGAAGAGCCAGCCATCGATACTAATTATGCTGCGCATACTCAAATATGGGACAGACTGTTTGGAACATTCCACCTCCCAGATGAACATTGGCCAGCGGTCTACGGGACGACTGAAAGACTGCCCCGAACCTTTGAAGCTCAACTTAAGTATCCGTTTCAGCAGCTCTAGGGTAAAAACACCATAAACAATCGATGGTGAGACCATGTTCGGCGAGCCTCTAATAGATACTCGCCGAGCGCTATTTACGCACCGAGTAAGCTTTGCCCACAAACTCTAACCACATTTCCAGACACACCTGAAGAACCACTACTGGCGAACCAGGCTACGGTTTCCGCCACATCAACAGGCAAACCACCTTGGCTCAAGGAGTTCAATCGCCGACCCGCCTCTCTGACAGAAAACGGAATAACCGACGTCATTTGAGTTTCAATAAAGCCCGGTGCAACCGCATTGATCGTGATTCCCTGCTCTCGGAGAATGGGGGCCTGACTTTCAACCATACCAATTACGCCCGCTTTAGAAAAAGCGTAGTTAGTTTGACCTCGATTACCAGCGATACCTGAGATTGAAGAAACGCAGACTATAGTTCCGCCAGACCTCAACCCCTTTGAGTCAATCAATGCTCTATTAATCCTTTCTTGGACCCCGAGATTGATATCAACAACCTGAGACCACCAATGTTTTTCCATTTTTGCAATCGTTTTGTCCTTCGTGATGCCGGCATTATGAATGATTGCATTCCAACCCGCATCGTTTGCAGCGGCCTCTTGAAGCACACTCGGGGCCGACTCAGAGGACAGATCCAACGCAATGAAGCTGCCTCCCAATTTTTTAGCAATGTCTGCCAACGCCTCCTTGCGCGTGGGAATGTCCAAACAAATCACGTGTGCTCCGTCTCTGGTAGCGACTTCAGCTATTGCAAGGCCGATCCCTTGTGACGCGCCAGTGACCAATATTTTTTTACCGCTTAACGGTTGATTCCAATCAACCTCATTGTGATCGCACACGGGCATCGAAACCCTGATCACCTGCCCGGAGACGTAAGCCGATTTCGGGGATAACAGAAATCGAATTGTCGATTCTAACTTCTGTTCTGCGCCACACTCTACGTATACCAATTGTACCGTAATCGCCTTTTTTAGTTCTTTAGCAAGAGACCTTGTAAGCCCCTCCAATGCTCTCTGCATGGTGCTATGGCTTGCCTGCGCACAACTTTCCGGCGGACGACCCAATACAATAACTCGCCCATTGGGTAGAACTGACTTTACAGCAGAACTAAAGAACTGATGCAGTGTGACAGAACTGTCCGAATCTCTCAAATTACTGGCATCAAAGATCAAACCTTTGACTTTATCGACACCGTTCCAATCACCTATTGAGGCATCGTCTGGGGTCGTTGAATGTTGCAGCGGATTCGCCCCAATACTAGCCAACATTGATACGACCACATCAAAAATCTCACCCTTTTGGCAGCGTCCTACTAAAACATCACCTTCGAAGTTTGGTTGGTTTGAACTAAAACGATCAAGCACCAACGGCCTCGGTAAACCAAGCATCGATGTAAGCTTGGCACCAAAGCGAGAATTCGCGAAGTTTAAATATGAATCACTCATCCGTCAGACTTTAACTCTCATTATAGCTGTTCAGGTATTCTTCAAATGACAGTGTATCCGCTTTTTCAATCTCTATTTGATCTGATATGGACTGAGCAGCTTCCTCAGTGAGTCGCGCCTCGACATCCGAATCTAGACCAATGCTAGAGAAGTGCTTTCGATGGATCTGCGCTTGAGTCATCCCAAAATCAATAAACTCAATACCAGACGCAATGGTACTCGCGACTTGTCCTGACGGTGTTAAAGCGGCGTCATCCACCTTAGCCTGCTGTGCGTAAACCGATGATGTGTAATCAAAGCTATCATGCGCTTTATCCAAGAGCTTAGCGGTGCCCATAATGGCATCAAGTAACTCGGTTGCTGCCACTTTAAAGGGAACATCTTCTGTGCCTCGCTTTAAGGTTAGCTCGGGATCACGTCCACGCAATATGACATTTCGTTGATTTCCGCGAATTTCCTGACAACGCGTATCACTGTTTTGAGGACACTGTGCAAACAAACAATGCAATAGAAACGCGTCCATAAAGCGCATTTGTTGCGCAGAGATTCCCTCGGGCAGAAACGGATTAATATCTAAAATACGCACTTCGATGTACTCAACGCCTCGTTCCTTCAGCGCTGCAATAGGCTTTTCACCTGAGAAGGTAACTCGCTTCGGACGAATGTCGCTGTAATATTCGTTCTCAATCTGCAATACATTGGTGTTCAATTGAATGTATTGATCTCCACGCTTTACACCTATTTCCTCGTAAGGTTTATACGACTGTTTCATTGCGTCACCTAGAGTAGTAACGTAATCATTCAATGAGTTATACGAAACGTGAAGTTCTTCCTGCGCACTATTTTGGTAGCCCAAATCACTCATACGCAGGGATGTCGCGTAGGGTAAGCCGTACGTACCGTCTAATAACTGATCTAGATTATGGCTGGTGTGGTTTTCCAGAAAACTTGCATCTAGTGCTGGTGACGCTCCAAATAGGTAATGCAAAATCCATGAATACCGACGAAAGTTTCGAATCAAAGAAAAATAATGAGTTGATTTAAACTCCTGAAGACTCCCCTGTTCCTGATCAGCCTGTTGTTGCACGAACTTGCTTTGATAGGCCTTCCAGAAAGAGTCCGGCAGTGAAAAATTATAGTGTATTCCGGCTATGGCCTGCATGACTCTTCCATACCGAACTCCCAATCCTTGACGATACGCATGCTTAAGCTGACCAACATTAGAGTCTCCATAGAGCGCAATTGGTATGCTTTTTTCACCATCCAGTCGGCATGGCATGCTCGTCGGCCAGATGAGTTGCTGACCAATATTCTTAAGGGTGTATTGATGCAGTCCTGTCAAACAATTGACGGTGTCGTCTATGTTAGTTTGCTTCGGCGTAATGAACTCCAGCAACGCTTCAGAATAATCGGTGGTAATGCTGGGGTGTGTCAGAGTAGACCCCAGGCTCTTAGGGTGTTCATCCTGAGCAATACCGCTACATGGGTTCAGGCGCAAGCCTTCCTTTTCCACGCCCCGACCAATCTCCACCAAATGTGGAATGAGTTCATCGGTAATCATTGAGAGTGTAGAGGTACATTCAGAGTGAAGCATAATTAAGACTCGCCGGCGCTCTTGAAGTTAGCAGAGCGACCAATAAAGACTGCGGGTTATCGCTTTTAACCACAGACTGTTAGAAATTAGTGCCTAAGATCGTATCAGAAATCATTCAGCGAATGGATTCAATGATGACCCTAGGGGGTGATTCGTTTCGAAAAACTAATGTCATAGGAGAATGAAGCGAGAAAAGGTGCAAAGACAATATTCACCCACAGGCCAAATTTACTTTCCTATGGCAGCAGCCCGTTTACGGTATTGTTTTAACATTAGCTTATTGAGAAGACTCGGGAAGAACCTCTTAATCCACAACGCATGCATTTCCATACCATTGCCGACCGGAATTTCAGCTTTTTGCTTACCAAGACCAGCAATAATTACGCGCGCGCACTCGTCTGCGCTCATCCCACCTGAAATATCACGATCCGTACCAGAAAATTTCGATCCATCACCAGCAACGGCATTCGAGGAGATGTTCGTTTGAATAAATCCCGGCACAATAGTGCTGACTTTAATGTTTTGATGAGCAACCTCCGCCCTTAATGCATCAAAGAACCCCATGACAGCATGCTTAGCTGCGCAATAGCCAGTTCGGAACGGCACTCCCATCTTCCCAGCCACCGAAGCCGTAACGGCAATATGGCCAAATCCCTGTTCTATCATTCTAGGCAGCACTTGTTTAGTCAGAGCTATTTGCCCAAACACATCCACATCAAATATGGATCGATACGTGCCCATGTCGGTTTCAAGCGCAGTGGAACGCTGCGATATGCCCGCATTATTTATCAAAAGGTCAATACGTCCGAAGGCCGCTATCACTGAGTCGACCGCCTTTGGCATCTCTTGATCTTCAGTAACATCCAAAGGCAACACCAACACGTCTGATGAAGTCGATTGCTTAGATAGTCTTGCCTTTAAACGTTGCAACACATCTTCTCTGCGCGCTGAAATTACCAAGTTCGCTCCGAGCATGGCAAATTCAATAGCAAGGGCTTCACCAATTCCGGATGACGCGCCCGTGATCCAAACAGTTCTCTCTTTCCATTGATCTCGATTTTTGCCACTCATGTCTCGATTCTCTGTTTTTAGTTCACAAAATGTTCTTTAACACGTTAATTTTCATTCGCCCGACAGGTTAACCGAATCCTTTGATGAGCCTTGCGTCTCGCTCGGGTCCTCATCAACATCAGGTGCTCTGCGAAGCTGCACGATGTAGGCTCCAAATAGACTGCCCAAAAAAACGATCGGAATACCAAAATACAAAGTCAACTCTCTCATGGAAGCCTCCGTAAAGCCAAGCCATGCGAATAATCCCAGCACCACAGAACAAATGACGCCACCAAGCCACCACCTCTCACTCAGAGAAAAACACGCCACTCCAACCACGAACGCTGCAAAAAATAGAATCGCAAAAATCATATCAGAGAATATAGCGAGCGTAGTCTTCGTCCTCAGCCAACTCATCAAGGTGATGGTTCACGTAGGCTTGATCTATAACGATCTCACTTCCAGACTTATCACTAGCTTCAAATGACACTGTTTCCAGCAAACGCTCAAGCATGGTATGCAATCTACGAGCGCCAATATTTTCTGTACTCTCATTTACTTGCCATGCCAATTCCGCAATGCGTTGAATACCATTTTCAGTAAACTTCAACGTGACCTCTTCTGTCTTTAAGAGCGCTTCGTATTGTTCGGTTAAGGACGCATCTGGCTCGGTCAATATACGCGTAAAGTCCTCAACGGTCAGAGCAGAAAGCTCAACTCGAATCGGCATTCTGCCCTGGAGCTCAGGTATTAAATCGGAGGGCTTTGAGAGTTGGAACGCACCCGAGCCAATGAACAATATATGGTCGGTCTTGATCATTCCATGTTTTGTAGAAACAGTACTGCCTTCAACCAGAGGCAAAAGATCACGCTGCACGCCTTCTCGCGATACGTCTGGACTTTTTCCGCCTTCGGCTCTGCCAACAATTTTGTCTATTTCGTCGATAAACACGATGCCATTGTTTTCCAAGCGCTGAATCGCATTGTGCTTAATTTCTTCCTCATTGACCAGTTTAGCGGCTTCTTCTTCCGTCAACACTTTAAGTGCTTCTTTGATCGGCATTTTTCGGCTCTGTTTCTTATCGGAGCCCATGTTTTTCATCATTCCTTGAAGCTGGCTAGTGAGTTCTTCCATACCCTGTGGGCCAAATATTTCCACTCCCATTGGGTTGGCTGTCAGATCGACTTCAATCTCTTTAGCATCCAAATCACCTTCACGCAACTTCTTACGAAACCGTTGCCTGGCTGCGCCATCTGAACTTTCTCCTGTCTCGGCTGTAAAACCTACATCTCTGGCAGGCGGTAACAGAATATCAAGAACTCTGTCTTCAGCTGCGTCTTCAGCTCGGCGCTTCACCTTCACCATTTCGGATTCTCGCTGCCCCTTAACAGCAACATCTGCAAGGTCTCGAATAATGGAGTCGACTTCACGACCGACGTACCCAACTTCCGTAAACTTGGTCGCTTCAACCTTAATAAACGGTGCATCAGCCAATTTGGCAAGTCGCCTAGCGATCTCCGTTTTACCAACCCCAGTGGGGCCTATCATTAATATGTTCTTAGGTGTAATTTCTGCTCGAAGCTGCTCATCTGAAACCTGTGTTCGCCGCCATCTATTACGCAAGGCGATTGCTACGGCTCGTTTAGCGCCAGATTGGCCGATAATGTGTTTGTCGAGCTCCTGAACGATCTCGCGGGGGGTCATTTCACTCATGATGTACCTGTGAGTTATTCTTTGATCTCAAGCTCTTCGAGCGTAAGATTATGGTTGGTATAGATGCATATATCCGCAGCGATGTTAAGCGAAGCTTCGACGATGTCTCTTGCACTCATATCGGTATTCTGCACCAAAGCTCTTGCAGCGGACTCAGCAAATGAACCACCAGAGCCAATAGCCATAACACCCCCTTGAGGTTCTATCACATCACCATTTCCAGTGATCACATAAGAAGCATCTTTGTCAGCAACACATAATAGCGCTTCAAGCTTTCTCAACATTCGATCTGTGCGCCACTCTTTAGCTAGTTCAACAGCGGCTTTCGTTAGTATCCCTTGATGCTTCGCCAATTTAGCATCAAAAAGCTCAAACAATGTGAATGCGTCTGCCGTACTACCCGCAAAGCCAGCGATCACTTGCCCTTTATAGAGCCTTCGTACTTTACGTGCATTACCTTTCATGACGGTATTGCCCATTGATACTTGCCCATCTCCGCCGATCACAACTTGATCGCCTCGGCGTACAGACAAAATGGTGGTTCCTCTAATTTCTGGCATGTTCGTCTCTTTATTAAAACTATTGATCTTATATTGTGGTAGCTAATATGTTTTCAAGAACTTTTTGAGCTAGATTAAGCTTTATTCTTGACCCAAGCTCCTTGTGGCCATTGACCGGGTATATTTAGGTCCCGAGGCGCAAAAACGAAATGCAAAACATTTCGGGTCCCGGATCGTATTTTTCTGGAGCCGTGCATTAACAATGGCCTCATCAGCATAACACCGCCGGCTTCAACCGGAACCAACACTCTTTCTGTAGATGACACAGATGCTTTATGCGAACCTGGAACCACTTCCAAAGCACCGTTAGTCGCGCAAGTATTCTCGATATGCAAGCGAGCGATCACCAGCTCCTTAATGATTTCCTTAGGAGGTTGCACGAAGAGTTCGCCTTCCTTTAGTGACCAACCACCCCACCCTTTTGATGCAAATTGGCTCTCCACAGGCACACTCAAATCCTGATGCAGAGCGACGTGCCAATTCACATCAACCGTCTTAAAAAAATAGTTACACTGCAAACAAATAAGACTCTGCGGTAGAAATTGCGCTATACGCAAATCCCCTGATATATATGCGGCCAGAGCCCTAACCCAGTCTTTTCGCAACAGGTTTCGTGTGCCAGCCTGAGTAAGCGCCTTACCAGAAGAATCCTTTATCCTAAGGGCATATTGGAGTTCGGCAACCCGCTCTTCAAGTTCAATTAAGGCCTCCTTTCCAACAACACCATCAAACACCACATAGCCTTGCTCGTCAAAATTTTGCGCTAACTCCGTCATTACTGGGCACGTGTTTTGATCACACTACCACCCGCTATAAGAATTAGCACAAGAAAGAAGCCTACTTAACCACCTTAAGGTGTGAGCTCTTCTTAGCGCCCTCACCACTTTTAATTGGCGTGGGCTCCACTTTCTTAACATCGGGCTTTGACCCTTTGTCTGGGTCAGGATCACTATCATCACCTGTGTCTTCGAAAAATATTCCTTGCGAGTTTTCACGCGCAAAGATTGCCATTATTGCGTCCATAGGCAAGTAAATATCATATTCGACCCCACTAAAGCGCGCCGAAAAGCTTAAGCACTCATTGTCCATCACGTGCAACCGCACTGCAGATGAGCCGATATTCAACACGATCTGCCCATCTACAATATGCGCTTCTGGCACTTCAACCCCTGAGTACTCAGCATTAACCAATACTTGTGGGGTAAGGCTGTTGTCTTCTGCCCATTCAAAAATGGCACGCAACAAATATGGCTTAGTTGAAGTCATTTACTTTCTTATCAATGGCGGTTAACAGACAGCCGAATTAAAATCCGCGTAAATCTCGCTCAGCATCGCTCAAACTGTCCTGGAAAGCCTGACGAGCAAACAATCGCTCAGCATACTCTTCAACAACCTGCGCCTGCTTAGGCAACATAATATTTAACACAGGAAGGCGCCATAACATTGGTGCGAAAATAACATCCACTAAGGAAAATTCTTCGCCCATCGCATAATCTTGCTCGGCAAATAAAGGTGAAATAGCAATGAATCCATCACGTATGACCTTTGCAGCCTCCTTATCTCTCTTATCAACTTGTAGAGCTTTAAAAGGCTCAATCCAGTCTCTTCGCAAACGCATAATCATCAATCTCTGCTTCGCTCGAGTCACTGGGTCGACGGGCATTAACGGAGGATGAGGTAATCTTTCGTCAAGATACTCATTGATAATAAAAGGGTCATAGAGAACCAAGTCACGATCAACCAAGGTGGGCGTTTCGTTATAAGGGTTGAATTCTGCAAGCTCCTGACAAGTATCAGCTGGGTCGGTATAGACCAGCTCACACTCAATATCTTTCTCTTGCAGCACGATTCTACATGCGTGGCTCAGAACACAATCTGTGCCAGAGTAAAGCGTCATTATTGAACGGCGAGTTACGAGTGTGTTCATAATAATAGGATCCTAATAAAGTGTTACATTTGAGGCCAGAGCCTCTTAAAAAACCGAGCCTATTGGTAATTGAATACCAAATTCAGCGCGTATTTTACTTAATACTGAGTCATATACAGCGCAATCAAAACGACAAAACGCGACATAGGCTTACCCATGCCGCGCTTGAAACAACCATAGGTTGTTAATGTACGTCGCGCCAATACTCTTTCTTGAGCAAGTAGCAAAGTCCCATCAGCAGCAAAACAAAGGCTATACTGAATACACCAATGGTTTTGCGTTTCAATTGAGCCGGTTCACCTAAATAAGTTAAAAATGCCGTCAAATCGCCCATGGCTTTGTCGAACTCAGCTGGAGACAACTTTCCTGGATGCACCAATTCAAATTTGGCATCACCCACAACAGTATAGGTTTCACCATCGCTTGCGCTTTGATCAGTGGCATGATCGCCACCATCGGCAACTTTACCAACCAATTTTTGTACGCCTTGCAGCTCGTACATGGCATGCGGCATAGCCACGTTTTCAAACAATGAATTATTCCAGCCACTCGGGCTACTATCGTCACGATAGAACGCACGTAAATAGGTGTAGATCCAATCAGGCTTTCGAACACGAGCCACCAATGTTAAGTCAGGCGGCGTAACACCAAACCATGCCTTGGCATCTTCTGCTGGCATGGTGGTTGTCATCAGATCACCTTCTTTTTCAGTGGCGAACATCAAGCTACTTTTAAGTTGCTGTAGAGGAATGTCCAAATCTTCTGCAACCCGATTATAACGTGCGTACTGAGCGCTATGACAAGATAAGCAATAGTTCACAAACAGCTTAGCGCCATTCTGCAACGCCGCCTTATCAGACATGTTTAGATACACTTTGTCCACCGCAGCCCCGTGCCCGCCTGCTGCCACTGCAGCAGAACTAACCAATGCACTTGCCAAAAAACCTACCAACAGAGTCGTTAATTTTTTCATGATATTAATCCTCAATTAGTGTTCTTTGACAGTAACACGAGTCGGTAACGGCTTGGTCTTACCAATAGAGGTAAACCAAGGCATCAAGATAAAGAACGCAAAATAGATGCAAGTACAAACTTGCGCCATCAGCGTCTTAATTGGAGTCGGCGCATTCATACCTAGATAGCCCAAGATGAAGAACGCGACCAAGAAAATTGCCAATGCAACCTTGAATGGCAAACTTCGGTAACGGATAGACTTAACCGGAGAACGATCTAACCAAGGAAGTAAAAAGAAGCAGACAATGGCCGCGGCCATCAAAATAACACCCCATGCCTTACCACTTGAATTCATGAAAACAACGGCGGCGATGAGACCCAAAATAATAAAGCCAGCACGAACAGGCAATTTGAATTTGGTAAAGATCGCTGCGGCAACAGCAATAATCACTGATGAATAAGCAAAGAATTGCAATAAGGTCTCAGTGCTCGCTCTCAAAATCGAATAGAACGGCGTGAAATACCAAAGAGGCACAATATCCGGTGGAGTCTGTAACGGGTTTGCTGGAGCAAAATTGTCTTTTTCCAACAAAATTCCGCCCATGTCTGGGAAAAAGAATATCACGCCCATGTAAATGATTAGAAACCCACAAACGCCCACTAAGTCTTTGACTGTGTAGTATGGGTGAAACGGAATACCGTCTTTCGGATGACCATCTTCGTCCAACTCGTCGTAAATATCGATACCATCTGGATTATTAGAACCGACGTGGTGTAATGCAACCAAGTGAAGGAAAACAAGTGCAACTAAAATCAGCGGCAATAAAATGACGTGGAAGGCAAAGAAACGGTTCAACGTTGCATCCGATATAACAAAGTCACCCCTAATCCACTCCGTTAAAGATGGGCCGACAAAAGGAATAACGTCAAACAACGAGATAATAACTTGAGCGCCCCAGTAAGACATATTGCCCCAAGGCAACAGATACCCCATAAACGCTTCAGCCATCAGTGCAACAAAGATCACACAACCGATGAGCCAAACCATTTCACGCGGCTCGCGATGTGAACCATAGATAACTCCGCGAAACATGTGCAAATAGACAATCACAAAAAACGCAGAAGCTCCCGTGGAGTGCATGTAGCGAATTAGCCAACCAAACGGCACATCTCGCATGATGTATTCAACCGAAGCAAATGCCAGAGCAGCGTCTGGCTTGTAATGCATGGTCAAAAATATTCCTGTCAGCAACTGAATGACCAACATCAAGATTGCTAAAGACCCAAAGTAGTACCAAAAGTTAAAGTTCTTTGGTGCCATGTATTCAGCCAGATGCTCGTTCCATACTTTGGTAACCGGCATACGCGCGTCCATCCACTCCATGAACGCATTGGCACTTTTATGATTATCGTGACGATGAATAGCCATCTTTTATACCCTCCCGTCGTCTTCACCAATGGTGATGACGTTACCTTCGAATTTAAACGGAGGTACATTCATATTAGACGTCGCAGGCACGTTTTTATAAACGCGGCCAGCCAGATCAAACTTTGACCCATGACAAGGACAGAAAAAACCACCTTGAGAATCGTCTCCCATTTGCGGGTCCGGCCCAATGGCCAGCTTTTCAACCGGCGAACAGCCTAGATGTGTACACACACCCTCCATCACCAACAACTCAGGCTTGGCGGGGTCAGAACGAGTTTCATTTTTTGCGTACGCTGGCTGGTCGCTAGCGTCGGATGCCGCGTCAGCTAAATTATCACTAATAAGATCTAGCCCTTTCATCATCTCAGGCGTACGCTTTAGCAGTACAACGGGCTTACCGCGCCACTCAACCTTCACCATTTGGCCTTGTTGAATCTTGGAATAGTCATATTGGACCGGTGCGCCAGCATTTTTTGCTCGCTCACTGGGGCTCATACTCATTACAAACGGGGTAACCGCAACGGCGCCGCCAATGGCACCAAAACCGGCAGTAACTCCGGTGATAAAGCGGCGGCGCTTGATGTCTTCAACACTTTTTTCTTCAGTGTTGTGGACACTCGCTTCACTAACGTGATTGTCAGCCATACGTGCTCCTAAAAGTTTAAGCCTCAGTTTCGGGCTTTTATTTAAGCTATTTTAATCTGGTTTAAGCATCGCTCGGGAATTCACAAGAGTCGGCACTCTCATTATTAAACCCACCAAACGTCTACCCTTCTTTTTGCATAAAGGATCAAGCTTGATCCTGTATGTACACATCTTTAATTCTTGCAACTGCTATTAAAAATTCGAGCAACTGAATCTTTCAAACTCATGAGCACACACAAGGCTCATAATTTTGGCTCGCGATTGTAGCAGATGTGTCAAGCTTTTTGAGAGCCTGTTACCTCGAAAAGCACAATTTTTACGCTCAAGCACCACTTAGCCTCAAAAAAGATGTGGCCGATGACCCTATCAACAGATCTAGCACGATACTCGCCTACCGCCAAGAAACAACCTCATACGCAAAATAACTCACCCTAAAAGCGCCCTCATCGCATCCAAATGCGCTTGACCGACTTCTTCCTTGTGCACTGGGTCATTCGATACTTTATCCTCCCAGATAATGTGCTGTGGATCCAGTTCATCCAAAAAACGACTGGGCTGGCAATCCATCTCATCGCCATAGCGCTTTCGTTTATTCGCGTAAGAAATGGTAAGTTCTTTTTGCGCCCTCGTAATACCCACATAGAAGAGACGACGCTCTTCTTCGACCATATCCTCCTCTATACTCGTACGGTGTGGTAAAATTTCCTCTTCCAAACCAACAATGGTCACGTGCGGGAATTCCAACCCCTTGGAAGCGTGCAAGGTCATTAACGAAACGACATTACCGTTATTTTCGTCATCATTTTTTTCTAGCATTCCCATTAGGGCAACGGTAGAGACCACATCCTCCATGCGACGCCCTTCATCTTTGTCGGCGATAGCCCTAACCCATTTCAGAAGATCCTCGACGTTCCTCCATCGCATCTCGGCTTGCTCTGGACTACCACTTTGCTTTGCAATCCAGTCTTGATACTCAATTTCGTCCAATAGATCATTCAAGAGTTGAACAGGGGGGTCGGTTTTCGCTCGTTCGGCAAACCCAGCCAGCCAATGCTCAAATTGACGCACAGCAACCTGCCTTTTGGGCGGCAGATGCGCATGCAAGCCTGCGCTATTAATCGATTCAAATAAGCTCTTGCCAGATTCTCTAGCCACCTCAGATAACGCTTCTAAAGAGCTTGCGCCAATGCCTCTGCGCGGCGTATTGATAGCTCTAACAAACGCGTTATCGTCTGATGGATTAACAATCAATCTTAGATAGGCCATCACATCTTTAATCTCTGAGCGATCAAAAAACGAAAGACCACCACTCAAAAAGTAGGGTATGCGCATTTCTCGGAGTTTTTGCTCGAGCATTCTCGCTTGATGATTGCCTCGATACAAAATTGCGTAATCACTGTATGGGCGGTCGTTTTGGAAGCGATGATGCATTAAGCCCGCGACTACCTTTTCAGCCTCACGCTCATCGTTATCAGCGGCAATAATCATGATAGGGTCTCCCAACCCCATCGCACTCCACAGCTTTTTATCAAAAGGACGAGGATTATTTTGTATAACGTAATTGGCCAACGCCAAGATTCGCCCCATTGAGCGATAATTTTGCTCCAGCTTCACCAGCTCCAATTTCGGAAAATCGGTTTGCAATTGCACCAAATTTTCCGGCTGCGCACCGCGCCAAGCGTAAATAGACTGATCATCATCACCCACTGCGGTTAAACCGTCGCCATGTGTGCCAGCGACCAAAGTCTTTACGAGTCTATATTGCGCTGCATTGGTGTCCTGATATTCATCGACTAGCATAAACTGAACACGCTGTTGCCACTTGTGTCGAATGGTGTCGAATTTACGCAACAACTCATTAGGCAAATACAACATATCGTCCAAATCAACCGCATTACATGCCTGCAAATAACGCTCATAATCAGCGTAAACCTTCGCAGCAGCGACCTGTGTAGGGTTGGTCATTGATAATTGGGCCGCTTTATCAGGTGATATGAGTTCGTTTTTCCAATTAGAAATTTGGTTTCGCACTCGATCCACCAACCCGTTGTCATCGAGGTCGGCTTTAAGCAACTCACGAACAACGTAAAGCGAATCAGCAGGATCAAAAATAGAAAACCCAGGCTTGCGCCCAGACGCCTCAACTTCGGACTTTAATATCATCATTCCGAGGCTGTGGAAGGTGGAGATAGTTAAACCTTTAGTTTGCTCACTTCCGAGCAACTCAGTGATGCGCTCTTTCATCTCGCGCGCAGCTTTGTTTGTAAAGGTGACCGCAAATATGTTTTTGGGGCTGACCTGCATTTTCGATAACAACCAAGCGATTTTATAGGTAATTACGCGTGTTTTTCCACTGCCCGCACCGGCCAACACTAATAATGGTCGATCGCATTGCTGAACTGCCGCGCGTTGCTGGTCATTCAATTGCTCAAACAAAACTGCCTCAAAATGGGGGTGCGAAAATACTAATCAGACAGGGATTTTACGGGCATCCAATACAGAAACAAAGCAAATAGTTCATCAAGACCAAAAAATTAACATTGATGCGTTTTAGACCGACATTCGCTAACCATCAAACCCTCAAACTGGATTTTTGACAGCAAATTGTCATACCCAACCTTCATCCAGTTGGTGTACACTAACTTTCGGGTTGGGATTAAAAATCAGGGAAATATCAGCTAACCCTTTACACGTAAATGACTCGAACGTGGAACGAAAAAAAATAGAAGAACACCTAAAAAATGGCGAATACAGTACGGTATTCTCTGAATTAAAGAAGCACGATGCATCGGCCTGGCGAGACACCACCGAACTAAGATGCCTGCGTTCAAAGGGCAGCGCAAAGCATGCGCTCTTGTTTGCTCAAAAGCTGCTTGAACAATTGCAAAAGAAAACCAGTCCGTACGGCACCACTCTGTCTGAGCGCAACCACTTACGGCGCTATATAGCACTCGTTTTTGCCGAACAAGGCCAAGCAAGCAAAGCGATTGAACTCATGAAATCCTTATTGGACGCAAGCCCTGGAATTGCAGCCCTTCATCGCGAATACGCTTTTGCGCTCACCACCAATGGTCAATTTGATTTGGCAGAGCAGCAACTAAAATTAGCGTTAATGCTGCACCCTTCTCACGCGTCGACACAAGCTCAACTTGCCCGACTGTATTGTCGCTCTGCCAGAGTTAAGGCTGGGTATGATGGCTACCAACGCGCTGCAACACTTGACCCAGGCAACTCTAACTACATTCAACAACTGGTTCACTGGAGCAACTATTTAACTCACACAACACACCAAAGTAACTTCCAGCTTGCAAAGTGCTGGTCTTCTTCGCTCGCCCACCAATCAAGCCCCCCGTGCCTTAAAGACATTGAAAAAAATCCTGACCGACCGCTCAAAATAGGCTTGGTGTCTGGAAATATGAGAGCACATGCCTCTAGTTTTTTCATCAAACCTCTTCTCCGAGGACTAGACGCCAATGACTTCAGTGTCACGGCCTATCATACTGATCCGAGAGTTGACGCGGTGAGCAAACAAATTAGCAACTTGACAGCAGCTTGGCTCAATTGCGCACAGATGTCAGACGACAAGCTCTCGGAACGAATTATTTCTGACAAAATTGACATTCTAATCGAGTTAGATGGCCACTCGAAAGGCAATCGATTGGCATTGTTTAATCGACGAAATGCGCCCATCCAAATTAGTTGGCTTGGCGGGGTTTCAACCAGCGGATTGGAGCACATAGATTGCCGCATAACAGATCGGTCTCTTGACCCTATAGGTCTGGATGACGCGTTTTATTCAGAATCTCTGGTAAGACTACAAAATGGTGCACTGTGTTATGAACCGTTGAGCAAAACACCCGATGTTAATCCGATCGAAAGCAAAAATATATTTCGCTTTGGCTCATTCAATAGCCCAGAAAAAATATCGACACTGACGCTTGATTGCTGGGCCGCGGCATTGCATGCGGTTAAAAATTCGGCTCTGATGCTCAAGCATAAGCAATTGCAATCGAAACAGGCGCAAGAGCATATTCTTCAGGCCTTAGCCGATAGAGGTATTGACTCAAAGCGCGTCAAAATCCACAGTTCAAAACAAACCGCTATCGACGAACACCTCAACAGTTATAACCAGATCGATTTGGCTCTCGATACAAGTCCATTTAATGGACGAACAACAACATTTGAAGCCTTGTGGATGGGTGTGCCAGTATTATCTTTGAGTGGACATACGCATTGCAGCCGAGTCACGAGCAGTATTTTGAAGCAGCTCAACCTGACCGATTTTGCCACAGAATCCATTCATGAATTTGCAAATCAAGCCCAACGCGTAGCAAATGATCGAACGTCGTTAGTCGATCTTAAAACCAAGTTGCGCTCAAAACTCTCTAACTCCAATTTACTCAATTCCAATCAATTCGGCAGGGACTTTGGCTACGCTATTCGAGAACAATGGCGACAATGGCTGTCGACAAAATCCTCGCAAACAGTGATCAACAATGATATTCAGGCGAGCGTGGTGAAATGATCGATCAATCAGCAAGTAACGCAACGAAGATTATGAAAAAATCCGTGCAGGAACTTCGTGCCGGAAACTTCGATTCAGCCGTCACCCTTACTGACGAGATCCTTGAGCAAGACCCAAATCACGCGGGGGCTAACGCCCTCCAATTTAGCGCTCTATTTAAATCTCAGCGTTTTGAACAGGCTCGGCGAATGGGCACAAAAGCCGCTGAGTTAAATCCAAGATCGGTGTTCATTTTAAATAATCAGGCTTGCTTGCAACTCGAAGCGAAACAGCCTGCCGCTGCGGCCGGATTGTTAAAATCTCTCATCGATCAATTCGGAGAACGAGGCCAATGGCTATACAACCTCGCTTTAGCGCAAAAAATGGTGGGGAACATAGACTATGCACTCACCACATTCGCCAGAACCCTAGATTTCGATCACCAACACGATCGAGCGGCATTTCAATTGGCGGATTGCTTGAAAATAAGTGGAAATCCAGAGCAAGCAGTTCGCGCCTATGATTTTTTACGCCTACTTCGTCATAAACATGCCCCCTCACATTGCAACTATTTGCATCACGCCGTCATTAACAACAGCATAACAAGCCTTGATTTAGAACTCGAAATGGCACTATGGCGCGATCGATTTATCCCCACTGACCGGTGTTACGATACTCACAAGGTGGAAAACGAGCACCAACTGAGAATTGGTTTTTCAATTGGTAGACTGCCATCTATCTGGGTACAGTCGCTCATTGCTCCAGTCA
Organism: Arenicella sp. 4NH20-0111; assembly: GCF_040366405.1. Lineage (NCBI taxonomy): Bacteria > Pseudomonadati > Pseudomonadota > Gammaproteobacteria > Arenicellales > Arenicellaceae > Arenicella > Arenicella sp. 4NH20-0111. Next base: position 122,836 of record NZ_BAABWF010000003.1, on the reverse strand, counting down.
TTAATACCTTAGCTGCCGGTCGTGATTCAGTTCATGTTTACTGGCACGACGATCTTTTTGACCAAAATTTATTCGCCGACTCCGTTAACATTAAACCTTCTGCCCAATTGACGGACGCCGATTTCGCCAGAAAGGTGCGTGCTGACCAAATTGATACATTAGTCGATATATGCGGAATGCGCATTGGCGCTCGCCAACGAGCACTTGGCTTGCAAGTAGCAGGGCAACAGTATGGGTGGCTAGGGCACGAAGGGCGCTATGCAACCCCCTTAGTTAAAATATTAGAACCGCTGATGGGATCTCATTGCTATGCAGCGAATCTAAACGAGATCGAATATACTGACCCTCTTCCTGAAAACACATTCACGACCACTGGAACTCATCATGGCATCAGCAATGAAACGGTAAGGGCTTGGTCGAATATATTGCATGCTCTACCGACATGGAAAATTCATATTGACGCCACCAACAAACTTGTCAACAACCGCATTAGAGAACTTTTCTTAGAACAAGGTATCGAACAAGATAGACTTCTGTTTTTATCAAACCCCACATTAGAAAACGGCGCCATAGCGCTAGACAACATCACAGAGAACGATCCAGTATCGGTCATCAATGCACTGCATCAAGGGGCTATCATTGTGGCAAAAACCGGAGACTTATTTCCGGCTCAACACACCAGCAAAATACTGACCCAGTGTGGGAGAAAAAAATGGTTATGCAAGTCCACTTACCACTATCAAACTCAGGCTATAGATTTAGCCACATCCGTAGGACGGAAAGGCCTGACTGAAAACGAATTCGAGCGCAGTAAACTAAACGATATTGCTCAGTTTTCTCAGCATTTACGATCTGTGATTTCGCCATAAACCAATCCTTCTGCGAGCGCATGTGGTAAAACAAACAACTATTTCGTCGCCACCCAACAACAAGTGTTGCAATAAAACAACAAAACAGATGGAAAGTGAATTTTGCAGTTAACCTACCTTAATTTTTTAACTGCAAATGATTGAAAACGCTACTATTTACCCATGAAACGTAAATGAGTATTTATTTTCATAACTCTCTCTTCTTTTTGTTATTCAATCGCCGCTTACTTAAGCGGCGATTTTTTTGGCCAACGTAACGTCAAGCAAATTTCTCAGCTCAACTCTCCTAATAACGTTAACTGGTCACACAATTGTTTGCGCGAGATTGATTAAAAACACCCTTAACGGCTCCCCTCTCAGCACAATTTTAGAAGGCTCAGTTAAACTGGAGACGCGGCGGCTAAGAACATCGATCGTGCGATTGAACGCAAGACGCTCCCTGGATAGATCACCGAGATCGCGGGATGGGTCCACCAATCCCCAATGTACTTGAACTGTTTTATCAAACCATACCGGGCATGTTTCTTGAGCCGCGTCATCGCAAAGCGTGATAATTGCGTCTGGGTCTGAATTTTCGAACTCGTCCCATGATTGACTTACCAGCCCCGTAGCATCAATGCCGTTGTCCTTAAGATACTTAAGCGATAGTGGGTGCACTCTGTCCTGCGGAGAGCTACCCGCGCTGAACGCTTGCAGATCACCCTGCGATAAATGATTGGCGATCGCCTCTGCTAATATGCTTCGACAACGATTATGCGTACATATAAATAGTAATTTCATTTAAATTATTTAGTTATTGCTTTCACTGAGCATTAGACCCCGAGACTAATCTATTACTTGCCAACTTTGTCCCTTTTCTAGAGTTAATTGCAAAGATTAGCTATAGTTCAGATGTTCAGCATGACCTGCACCTAAACAATGAAAATATTGCCCACGAGCAAACTTCCTCTACTCTCTGTCTTAACTGCGATAAGTTTGGCACTGTCGGCGTGCGATCAATTCAAAGTCGCCAATGAAGCAAACAAAGTAGAAGTTGGACAAACGGCTTTAGAACGAAGCGCTCAAAACAACCGACGAAAGTTAACACACTTGTTGTTGGGCACTGGCAGTGTCAAAGGTGTCTATTTCCCAATCGGAGGTGCTATATGTCGATTGGTGAACAGACATAAAGCCTCGCATAGAATTCGGTGTTCACTCGAAAGCACTGGCGGTTCAATTTACAACCTTAGACAACTTCGCGACGACAAGTTCGATTTGGTGTTCGCTCAATCCGATTGGCAATATCATGCCTATCATGGTTCAAGTACTTTTGAGGACAAAGGTCCTGACACAGCGCTAAGAGCGGTATTCGCTTTAGAAGCCGACCCTATCGCTCTAATTGTCAAACAAAACAGCGACATTGCCAGCTTAGATCAACTTGAAAATCGAACAGTCAGTTTTGGTTACACTCGTTCGCTTCAACATCGCATAATGAACGACTTAATTGGGGCCAAAGGATGGTCGAAAGACAATTTTAAAGAGATTCGTCCAATGAGCGACAAAAGGCAAATCGCTCAAATTTGTGATGGACTTCTCGACTCTATTTTATTGCTTACGAGCAGTTTGGAAGACAACCTGAAGTCACTACCCGAGGATTGCGACCTCAAGATATTAGACATTGATGATCCGGCCATTAAGGCATTGATTGCAGACAAACCCTTTTATCGCACCGGAATCATTCAAAAAGGTCGATACCTCAGCAGCACTGAAGACATTCGATCATTTGGTTTGGGAGCAACCTTCGTAGCTCATGAAAGCACCTCACCGAAAGCCATTTATAATGTAGTGAAAGAAGTAGTGGAAAATTTTCGCGACTTTACGTCACTGCATCCATCTCTAGCAACCCTTGTCAAAAAAGAGCTTCCCTACGCCGGCATTTCAATCCCGCTACATCCTGGAGCGGAGCGCTATTACAAAGAAGCTCGATTACTAAAATAAATCTTATAATTATGGACGCAGAACAAGCCCTTAAGAAGTTGAAAAACGGTAACGACCGTTTTGTTAAAGCCATCGAAGGTGGTGCAGCGCTAACCACATCAGTCACGCTCGAAGATGCAAAGAAGGGGCAAACTCCATTTGCCATCATACTCGGTTGCTCAGATTCGAGGGTTCCCCTTGAGTTGGTTTTCCATCGAGGCTTAGGTGAGCTATTTGTCATAAGAGTCGCCGGTAATGTGGTCGCGCCATCGCAAATAGGCAGCATCGAGTTCGCCTGCCAACAATTTGGTACAGAACTTGTCATCGTTTTAGGGCATACGCACTGTGGGGCTGTGAGCGCTACGGTAAACGCACTCATTGATCACCCTGACGAAATTTCCCCGAATATTGCTTCGATTGTGGACCGCGTGACACCCGCCGTACTTCCTGTGGTTAATGCTGATCAGGGCTCTGATAAAGAACTGTTGTTACATAAAGCAATGAAAGCAAATGTACAACACTCTGTTAACAGTCTAACCTCGCGTTCTACTATCATTCGGTCGCTGATAAAAAAGGGCAAACTTAAAGTCGTGGGTGCCGAGTACGCATTAGAAACCGGTAAGGTGGCATTTTACGAGTAACTGGTTCGCCTCCATCATTCACTTCGAAGACGTTCTATATCTGGGTTTAACTCCACGCTACAACCAGCCGTTATAACAATCATAAAGCAGTGGCGATTTTATCTATGCTAATGTTCTATGCAAAAAACACACAACTAAGGTAAGCACTATGGCAGACACTCCTTTTAGCAACTTGTTTGGTCAATCTCCTGTTCGGCCAATACAAGACCATATAAAGTTAGCTCATCAATGCGCCGAATTGCTCGATGATTTTTTTGAAGCATCAGTCGATAACAATTGGGAAACTGCCAGTCAAGTGTACGACAGAATTACAGAGCTTGAACATGCCGCGGATGATGCGAAAAACAACCTTCGGTCAAACCTACCAAACAGCCTCATGATGCCGGTTGATCGAGGCGATCTACTGTTGTTGGTCACCAAACAAGATGAAATCGCTAATTTCACCAAGGATATAGCTGGGATCATGCTGGGCAGAAAAATGCGTTTTCCAGATTCATTGATAGATCAAGTTAGATCCTTCATCAAAACAACCATAGACACTTCAGCCCAAGCCGTCACCGCTGTCAATGAAATGGATGAGCTATTGGAATTGGGCTTTAAAGGTCGAATACTCGACGTCGTTCATAATTTAATCGACCAACTTAATCGTTTAGAACATGAGAATGACGAACAACAAATCCAAATTAGAGCGGCTTTGTTTGAAATTGAAGAACAACTTCCTCCGGTTGAAGTGATGTTCTTATACAAAATCATTGAATGGATTGGTGAGTTAGCCGATTCCGCTCAAAGTGCAGGTGGTAAGCTTCAATTATTGATCGCGCGATAAATACCAGCTATCGAAAAACAAACATTACAACTTTTCTCTTACAACTATGGAAATAATCGCACAACACGGTCACATATTGCTTATTTTAGGCTGCATTTTTGCATTCTTTATGGCTTGGGGTATTGGTGCCAACGACGTCGCAAATGCCATGGGCACCTCGGTTGGCTCACGCGCCTTAACCGTGAAACAAGCCATCATCATTGCCGTAATATTTGAGTTTGCTGGTGCCTATTTGGCCGGCGGAGAAGTTACAGCAACGATTCGCAAAGGCATTCTTGACCCAACACTCATCATGGAACAGCCAGACTTACTGGTTTTTGGCATGATGGCCTCACTCTTAGCCGCCGGCACCTGGCTACTGGTAGCCAGCATGAAAGGCTGGCCCGTTTCTACCACCCACTCAATTATTGGAGCTTTGGTTGGGTTTGCCGCTGTTGGCATTTCAATGGATGCGGTAAATTGGTCCAAAGTTGGGACCATTGTTGCCAGTTGGGTCGTCTCACCTGTACTCGCTGGCACTATTTCTTTCATCCTATTTATGAGCGTTCAAAAATTGATCTTAGACACCGAAAATCCGTTTAAGAACGCAAAGAAATACGTACCGATCTATATGTTCTTTGTAGGCTTTATGATCGGCATGGTGACTCTCCTAAAAGGAGTGAAGAACACAGGGTTTGCACTAGATTTCGGGCTTGGCAGTAAATTTTTGAACAGTCTTCCGCTGGGAGCTCTTATTGGCGTTATTGTCGCGATTATAGGCGGCATCATGTTATCAAGAGTTAAAGAAACGTCGGAGGGAAACAATCGATTTGCGAACGTGGAAAGCCTCTTCGCGATACTTATGATTTTCACCGCTTCTGCCATGGCATTTGCCCACGGTTCTAACGATGTCGCAAATGCCGTTGGCCCGCTAGCCGCAATCGCCAGCGTCATTGAGTCGGGAGGTGAGATCACCAAAAAATCCGCTCTCCCAGCTTGGATTCTGCTACTCGGAGGAATCGGTATCATCGTTGGCCTTGCTACTTACGGATTTAAGGTAATGGCAACAATTGGGCGTAAAATCACTGAGCTCACGCCAAGCCGCGGGTTTGCCGCGGAATTGGGCGCCGCCACCACGGTTGTATTTGCCTCCACATGGGGCCTCCCTATTTCAACCACACACACGTTGGTTGGTGCGGTGTTGGGCGTCGGATTAGCTCGCGGTATTGGCGCTCTGAACCTTAAAGTTGTGGGTAATATTTTTATGTCTTGGGTGGTCACTCTACCCGCAGGCGCCAGCTTATCAATTATTTTCTTTTTCATATTAAAAGCAATATTTGGCTAGCGTTTCGACCGGTTAGAACTCATCAAATATTGACGGGTTCTAACCCTACTCTAAGCTCATAGTAGACTCCACAAAAGTAACCGTCAGAGCGATGACTCTGAATAGTTCAGTCCAATCTGATTACCCACCGCGTCCAATACTCTTAGGACTTCGAGGGTGTTTTTATGTGGCACCAGATCGCTTTGTGTTTTTCCGGCTCGGACACACGAAATTGCCTCACTGATTTGATACTCAAAACCGTTAACGTCAAATTCGAAAACTTCCTCCGCTCTAATACCGTCTATGTTGAGGATAATAGACTGCGCGCCACCCGAAAAAAGGTTGTGCGCTTCCAAAATTCCTTTTGATCCGGTTATTCTAAACACGCCCTCAGAATTGCTATGGCAAGAGCTATAGAAAAGACCAGTCACTCCGTCTTCAAAGGTTAGCGCAATACTGGTTTTAGCATCGACGCCCGTCTCACATAAAACGGTACTTGCTAAAATGCCAGTCGGCACACCTGATAACGCGTTTGCCAACGCGACCGGATACACGGCGAGATCCAGAGTGACGCCCCCGCCAAGCTCTCGATTAAACAACCGATGCTTAGGCTCAAATGGGAAGTAATAACTCAAATCACAGCTATAATTATCGACTATACCTATCTGATCGGCTTCAATAATAGACTCAATACGGCGCCAGATTGGTAATGTTTTTGTCCAAAGCGCCTCCATTAAAAACGTGTGACTTTCACCAGAAAGTGCCACCAACTCCGAGGCCTGCTTACTGTTAATGGTCAATGGTTTCTCGCACAACACCGGTTTTTTTGCCTTCAATAGAGCGGCAGCCAACGTATAGTGCGAAGGATGAGGTGTTGCGACATAGACTGCATCCACACCACCATCTTCTATAAGTTCTGAGATGTTTGTGTAACAGTTTGGCTCGGCGACAAGTCCCCTAGCGCTGCTGCGCATGAACGCCAATGCCTTACTCTCACTGGTTCCCAGTACTCCTTTTATTTTTCCGTATTTATCACTCTGGCACAGGACACTTGCAAATCGCTCAGCAATTCCACCCGTACCAACGATGGCCCAATTAAAAACACTCATGAAAACTCAACTCTTGATTGATAAATAGTAAAATCTCAAAGTCGGCTACTTACACTAAACAAATAGCCTCTATTGACCCTATTGCGTCAAACGAATAGAATCACATCTTAATGACAACGTTGTCATTTTTACACAGACGGTAACGCTAAGCAAGGTTTAAACCAATTCATGAGTATGCAACTTTACATCATCATTCCGCAAAGGCTGGTCTTTATATCCCTACTAATCAGCGCGGCTCTGTTTCACGACTCCACGCATGCTGAGCTGCAAGGCGAGTGGCAAACCACCGAACAAACGACAAAAATTGCGTATTTAACTTCGTGGTCACTGCCTCATAATGCGGTCAGTCTCTTAAGCAAATCCAACGCCGACGTATACATTCTTTCTTTTGCTAGGTGGGATAAAAGTGGGCGAATTTCAAGCTCAAATGGACTATTGGACCTGCCCAAAGCGTCCCCAAAACACATTCCTCAAAGCTATTTGACCTGGACGCAGTTAGCTCACGAATTTCCACACAAAAAAATGATAATTTCATTCGGCGGGCAAGAATTTGAAGATATATGGGACTCAATGGGAACCGACGTATCAATAGAAAAACTGGCGCAGAGTATTACACAATTGCTCAATACCAAGTTTCCAGTTTATACCCGTACATCGATGATCGGTAAAACTCTACCCAATAAAGCCGTCAGCAATGCTCACAAATACTCCGCCGACAAAAGTCAGACCAGTTGCAATCAATGTGTCTACCACCTATTGGGGTATACAACGTTATCAGGCATCGACTTCGACTTTGAGCACTCGACCAGGCTAACCGAGAAACAGAACGGATTGCTGACCAATTTAGTCAAACTGATACGTAAGAAGGTCGGCAAAGAAAAGCTCATAGCCTTAACCACCTACCACGTAGGGGCCGACCCGTTGAATTGTGCAAACCCGAAAATCACCGCTGATTGCTCCTTTATCCGACACGATCGATCAAAACATCATGGCGAGGTACGACCGTTATTGGCATCAACGCTCGGCGTTTTCGACTTCTACAACATTATGACTTATGACGCTGGGCGTGAGTTTGACTACAAAACCGCAATGGCAAATTACAACTCGATAATCAAACAGGCGAGCAAATTGAGGCTTGGCGTCTCGATTAACCGACAATGGGGCCCTTATGGTGGATTCGTCATGCCTCACCACGAAAATGTATCACGCGTAAAATGGCTTAAAGAACAAGGCTTTGGAGGGTATTTTCTTTGGGCGCTCGGCGCAAGCACCGAATTACGCGACCTTCACTCGCAGATCGCACTATTTAACGAATTATCAGGGGCGTCAGAAGAATAATGTAGTTTAGCTATCCAGCAATGTTAACCGTTGCGACCCCAACCATTCGCTGCCTGCTGGCACACGTACATCCTTGCTAGCAATGACGGATTCAACACACAGCATTCGCGCATAATCTCCAACAGACATGTCGCTCAATTGGCTTTCTCCATGACTCCATGGATTCCAAACCATCGTTTCTTCAAAGCCCGTAGACCTAATTGAGAGACTACGTTCAGGCGAAATCAAACGCAGTTCATTAACCGCGGCGGGATGAAAATACAGGCGGTCTATCGCTTTATCGAATGTTAGATACGGACTGTCTTCGGTTCCCATTGCTCGACTTTCCAGAAAATCACATCCCAGCAACCCAACTAAGCGTGTATTCCCAACATTCTCGGTTGCCAGATAGGTATGCAACCCGCCGCGGAAACAAAACTCATCCAACCCACTATTCTCTATTCGATACAGCATTGCTACGCTAGCATCACGGAGTTCAATGATTAGACTGACTCGAAACTCATGTGGCCAATACGTCCGAGTAACTGGAGTATCACTGAGACAAAGCTCAACAGATTCTCCCCACTCATGCGACAGCTGCTCCTTAACTCGCCAATTCATTATTCGAGCAAACCCATGATTAGGCATAGTCTCTTGAACTCCAAATTTGGGAAATAGCACAGGAACACCACCGCGAATGGGGGCACTTGCATTCATGACCGCGTTATCGCTTAAATAGAGCTGCTCGGAATGATTAGGCAGCGGCCGCCAAGATAAAAGGTGCCCGCCAAAAAGTGACATTGTCGCTCTAGCACCTCCTTCCGTGGATAAGTGAAGCAGTTCAACAGACTCGAGGCCGTCGCCCGTATTATTGTGTTTCATAGGACAGTACCAAATAGACTAAATTTTTATGAAGGTTTTCTTTTTATACAATGCCCAAGACACTACCCAAAAGACGACAACATGAAACAGCGCAAAGCTTAATGATGCTTGCCTTGGAGACAGCGCAGGTTGTAGCCCTAGCCATATTAGCTGCACTAACGATTTGCCTCCGGCGGAATCAATTGTTATAGCGTAAGGAAGCGTTGCTAAAAGCCAAGATAAACAGTATATGAACAATGAATTTGAGCCATAAACCTTCAATGGATAAACCAGAGGCGACCATCGAAATACATCAGCAACCACCACACAAAACGCCAAAACCCACAATGCGAAGCCACCACTGATAAACACGAACGGGACACTCCACAAGTTTTTGTTTATCGGCATATACTGAGCAAGATAATACCCAAGGGATAAGCACAGCCCCCCCATACCATAAGTCTATATAAGGCTTTACACGGCTCCGAGTAAGAACTCAACCTTCTCGCCGACTCAAACCCAAAAATCAAGGTTACCGTAGCAGGAATTGAGCTCAACAAGCCTTCGGGCTCAAAAGACGTACCGTTGATCTTCCACATACGTTCCTCACCCAAGAAGAACGAATCAACCAATGCTAAAATATTTCTATCTAATGAATATGGCTCATCCCCTCCGAACAAGACAAACAACAGGTTGTACCCAATCAACGCCAATATGCATATTGCGTATAACGCCCTAGTTTTACATAGAAAAATCAGTATGGTCCCTAAAAGATAACAAATTGAAATCCGCTGTAAGACGCCCATGACACGAACATTTGGTTGATTCAATAAGTACGCGTTATAACAATTTAACGCCAATCCTAGAGCGAACAAAATCAGAAATCTACGTAACACTTTCGTCATCGTTGGCTTCGACATCAAGAACCCTTGTTCACGAAACGCAAAGAATATCGATGCCCCGACAATATAGAGGAAGAACGGAAACACTAAGTCCGTCGGGGTTAATCCTTCCCACTCTGAATGCAACAAAGGTGAGTAAACGCTACCCCAATCCCCCGGAGTATTAACCAATATCATCAACCCTATTGCCAATCCTCGAAATACATCTAAAGCAACGTAACGGTGGTTATTTTCAATCATAAGGTATTGCAGCAAACAAATTCTTGACAACGTTGTCATTTGCTCTATGATAATAAAATACCTTGAAGATGACAACCGGCCACGCTTTTGTAATTTGCCGAGATTAGTAAAATGACATACATAACACCCATCACACATGACAACAATCTGTTCATCGGCATCGATGGCGGCGGAAGTAAATGTAAAGCCAAGTTACTCTCCGCCGATCATACTAGACAAGGCATTGGCGTATCAGGCCGCGCAAACCCAGTGCAGGGATTTGATCGAGCGATAGAATCGATTATTGACTCCGCGTCAAAAGCGCTCGAAGACGCTGGTCTATCCAGACGACGCTTATGCGATGTTACCGCTGGAGTCGGTCTAGCAGGAGTAAACCTACCATCGGCCTTCGAGCAAATTTCGAATTGGAATCACCCATTCAAGAAAATGCATCTAACAACCGACTTGCACATTGCTTGTCTCGGCGCGCACGATTATAAAGATGGATCTGTCATTATTTGCGGCACCGGTTCCTGTGGCATCACGATCAACAATACATTCACTCGAATTTATGGCGCTCACGGGCTTCCCCTTGGTGATCAAGGCAGTGGAGCCTGGTTAGGCGTACAAGCTCTGTCCGCTATTTTATTGTCGAATGATGGCTTAGGGCCTGCCACTGCGTTGAGCGATGTCGTGTGTGACTACCTCGGAACCACACCAGACCAAGTTACAAACTTAATGATAAACAAACCAAGCAAAGAGTTCGCTAAGTTGGCGCCTCTTGTCTTCGAGGTCGCTGAAGCCGATGATCCAACGGCGGTTAGCATTGTTAAAGCGGGAGCTGGCTACCTGAATGACATGGCCGAGATGATTTTAGATGATCATGATAGTCCCTTGGCGATGATAGGTGGTCTACGAGGTAAAATGATTGAGTGGTTCAGTCCTGATGTTAGAGATCGTATTTGCGAACCAGCGCATGCTCCCGAAGATGGCGCATTGTATTATGCAAAAACGCAATCTGAAATCAGTCAACCCAACGCTGTATAAAAGCAACATTCTCCGACATGCCCTCTCTTGATCTAATTCCCCTTCCGAGTGAGCTTCAACTACTCAATGGTCAAATTCAGTTTAACAGTCTTGATGCAGTCTACGTTGGCACCCCATTAGCATCACAAACGGCATCCTATCTCGCTCGCGCTTGGGATGAATTTGGCTGGCGTTCCCTTTCAATACTGCCCACTGAGATTTCACCAAAGGTCAACGGCATCCACATTGAATTAAGCGGCTCAATGCCCGAAGCCAGCTATGAACTAACCACGGACGATCAACGAATTTTAATATACGCTGGCGGTGATCAAGGCGTGTTCTACGCCGTCCAAACGCTCTTGCAGATTACACGATTAAACGGCTCAGAAACGCCAAATTTTCGCATCATAGACAGCCCTCGATGTGAATATAGAGGCATGCACTTAGATGTCAGCAGGCATTTCCGTCCGATCACTGACATCAAGAAAATGTTAGATCTAATGGCCCGCTTCAAGATGAATCGCTTCCATTGGCATCTCGTTGATGATCAGGGCTGGCGAATACACATTGATAAATATCCCTTACTCACTGAAATAGGCAGTCATCGCTCAGCAACGGTCATAGATCATTCTTTAGACAGAAACGCCCGAATAGATCATTCCGAACATTCAGGGTTTTATTCGAAGCAAGATATTAAAGATATTATCGAATATGCCAGCGAACGACATATATTGGTAATTCCTGAAATCGACCTTCCAGGTCACAGCTCCGCTCTGCTGGCGGCATACCCCAACCTTGCTTGCCAGGTGCCTAACAACAAAACTGACGTCAAGACTCACTTTGGCGTTTTTAAACATGTTCTGTGTAACCGTCCCTCAGTTTTTAACTTTCTGAGCGATATTTTTACGGAGATAGCTGAGTTGTTTCCTGGTCCATACATTCACATTGGTGGCGATGAAGTCAAGAAAGACCATTGGAGCGTATGCCCAGAATGCCAAGCAATAAAGGCCCAGGAGCACCTTAGTGACGACGCTCAATTGCATGGCTACTTTATTGAAAAAGTGGTAGGTATGCTTAGCAAGCTTGGTAAAAAAGCAATTTGTTGGGATGATTCTCTCGATGCCACGAACCTGGATTCTGACGTTTTAATCATGTCTTGGCTCGGCGAAGTTAGTGCAAAAAGTGCTTTGGAACGCGGGCATAAGGTTGTAATGACGCAAGGCAACCTCTACTTCGACTTTTATCAATCTCTCTCGATTAATGAACCTATGTCAATTCATGGTCACGCTCCACTGCGAGAGGTTTACAACTTTGACCCATTAGAGTTGGATAACAACATTCTAGGCGCTCAAGCCAACGTATGGACCGAATACATTAGGTCCATGCAACACCTCGAATACGCGCTGTTACCGCGCATGTTGGGTCTCGCGGAAATACTATGGACATCAAAAGATAAACAAGACTGGACGTTATTCAAGAAAAGACTGAGCAACAACACCCAGTTACTCAAATCTCAAGGATTTAACGTTTCAGACAGCCACCTCACCCCGGAATTCAACGTACAGTGGCTACAGAGCAATCGCTATGAGGTGTCTTTTGTTGACACAGACCCTCATCTTGAAATCCTGTTTACCGAAGACGAGTCGATTCCATCTATTGATTCAGAACGGTTCAAACAAAAAACCAGCTTTTGTTCTCAAAAAATAATTCATGCTCGTTATTTTGATCCTCAAAACAAGCAACTCTATGACACCGTACGAATACAGGTAGAACCTCACTTAGCAGTAGGCAAAAAAGTTACTCTTTCGCATGATCAGGACACAAAGCATCTGGTCGAGAATTTGGACTTGCTAACCAATGGCCAACCACAGCAGGGGCAACGATTTCAGCACAACCAATGGGCTTTGATAGAAGGGCTTAGCAATTTTGAACTGACTATTGATCTTCTCAAAGAAACCCAGTTCACGATGGTGAGCCTTGGCTTTGATGGTGCGCTAGGTCGTTCATTGTATTTCCCGGTCTCAATGACAATATTGGTTTCACATAATGGCAATTCATGGTCAAGCCCTAACGTCGATGTCAGAAAATCTGATCAAAGAATCAACTTGACCACACAGGAGACAGGCGCCCGCTATGTAAAAATAGCCATCGATAATACGCAAACTGTGTTCTCCCATGAAAGCGAATCCCAGGTCATCCCACCAATCTATATTGATGAGATTGTGATTAAATAAATGAAGGCTTAACATGATAGATAAAACGGTGCTTTCCACCCTAGACTGGTCGATTATCGGCATTATCTTGGCCGCAACTTTTGCAATTAGTCTGCTGATTAAGGATAAAAGCTCGAAAGGCGGAGTCGAAGATTTTTTCACGGCGAATCGGAGCGCAAAGTGGTGGTTTCTTGGCACCTCCATCGCTGCCACTACGTTTGCCTCTGACACGCCACTGGTGATCTCGGGTTGGATCGCGAACTTTGGAATCGCGGGAAATTGGTTTTGGTGGGGTGGTGCCGCAGGAGTAATCGCCATCACCGTATTTTTCGCCAGAGTGTGGCGCTCCACAGGTGTTGTTACCGATGCTGAAATCGCCGAACTACGTTATGGCGGAACACCGGCGATGATCTTGCGCACAAGCAAAGCGTTCGTTTTCTCTGTTGTTGTTAATTGCATAGTCCTTGGCTGGGTCTTTGCTGGCATGTCTAAGATCACTGAGCCGTTCATGGACTGGCAAACCATCCTAGGAAGTGACTTATATCAAACGGTGACTAACTATTATCCACAGGCCCTCATATTCAATGACCTTAATTCCAGTTTAACCATTTTCACATTGGTCCTTATTACATTGATTTACTCGTCATGGGGTGGATTAAAGGCCATTTTAATCACCGATATGGTGTGGTTTGTCCTGGCCATGAGTATGGCCGTTATCTTAAGCATCTACGCGGTGGATAGCGTTGGCGGCTTGCAAGCTATGTGGCAACAATTAGAAGCTACCTACCCCAAAAACAATCCAGGCGTAGGTCTGGATGGGAAGGCATTTTTAAATCATGAGCAAATAAGTTCATTTGCACCTTCTTTCTCAGGGGATGCCAGTGGATCATTGGGTATTCCCTTTAGCGCCTTTATTCTTACACTTACATTCATGTGGTGGACTAATGGCAATGTAGACGGCGCTGGCTTTTTTGCTCAACGGTTATACAGCGCAAAGAACAACGAAGAAGCTGAAAAAGGAGCACTGTGGTATGGCTTAGCTCACTTTGTGTTTCGATCTTGGCCATGGGTCATTGCCGGCGTTGCTGCGCTCGTCATCTACCCTAGGGCCGATGTGAACATCGCCGCTGCTCAATTCAATGATTGTTTAAAGAACGACAGTAGTTGTACCGTTCAAATGAAACGATGCTTGGAAAACCGATACACGTGCGAAATTCCAGAATATAGCCTTCTCTTTAAAACCACAGTAGAGAATGATCAGGGGGAACAGGAGCTTCAATATCGCGAAGACCGTGAGCGAAGCTATCCAGCTCTAATCAAAGACGTACTTCCAAAGGGCCTAATTGGGCTAGCACTAGTGGCATTGATGGGCGCGTTTATGTCTACTGTTTCAACACATATTAATTGGGGCGCATCGTACATCGCCAACGATTTCTATCTGCGCTTTCTAAATCCAGAGGCATCGGATAGAAAGTTAGTTTTGGTTAGCAGGCTATCAACCGTTTCAATCACCTTAACCGCAATCGTTGTCGCCTCATTCATTGAAAACGTAGGAGCGATGTGGGAACTTTACCTAGGCATGATGGCCGGTTTGGGTCTGCCCCATCTCTTACGATGGTTTTGGTGGCGCGCAAACGCTTGGACTGAAATTTCAGGAATGTTAACGGGCTTGTTGTTGGCCATTTGTAACTACGTTCTCAGCTACAATCAAATGTTGCCCGATGGTCAGATTTCCGTCTTCCCAATCTGGATGGCTAACCATCCCATACACGTTATATGTTGGATCTCATTAGTAAGTACTCTGTCCGCTATCAGCATGACGTTTCTCACACCAGCGGTGGATGACGATATTCTAAAACGATTTGTAGCAAAGGTTAAACCGATCGGTTTTTGGAAAACGCTAAACGCCGAACATCCTGCCAGAAGAAACTTCAGAGACTCCTGCTTTTACTTTTTACTGGGCTGTGTCGGGCTTTATTCTGGGATGTTTGGCCTAGGATATCTACTAAAACTAGATTACATTCTTGGCGGCAGCTTGTTAATCACCTTTGTTATAAGTATGTTTTTAATGATAAAGGGCATGAACAGAATCTCTTCAAACAAACCAAAGGTCTCTCTCTAAGATCATAATAAAGCTGAAGTCTATCTTACGGATATTCGTATCTCTAACAAACCAGCGCTTTAATATGAGCAATCTATAGCATTTACCCCGAGTATCTAAGACATTTGTCTTCTAAACGTAGACAACGTTGTCTTAATAGGGTAACGTTTATTTATGACAACGTTGTCTTAACGTGCGTCATGTGATTTTGCGTTCATTTAAGAAAGGTCGTTTCGAACCTACTCGACGCAAAGTAGAAAACAAACCATCAGGAGACCCTATAACATGCATACCTTATTTAAGAGCGTCGTTTTAGTTGGAATGGGCAGCTTTGCCCTGACTACTGAAGCCGCAGACTGTACCAATCTGAATAACTGGACCGCACAGACTGTCTATAACACCGGGGACACGATCCAGTCCGACTCAAAGGCTTATCAAGCTAACTATTGGACACAAGGTAACTTACCGGCCAATCACTCTGGGCAATGGGCTCATTGGACTGATCTCGGCAGTTGCTCAACTGGCGGTGGTGATACTGGCGGTGGTGATACTGGCGGTGGTGATACTGGCGGTGGTGATACTGGCGGTGGTGATACTGGCGGTGGTGATACTGGCGGTGGTGATACTGGCGGTGGTGATACTGGCGGCGGTGATACTGGCGGCGGTGATACTGGCGGCGGTGATACTGGCGACTGTTCTGGAGTTGCATACAGCGCAGGAACAGCTTACTCATCTGGCCAAAGTGTCTCTAATAATGCTGAGGAATTTACATGTAATGTCGCGGGTTGGTGCTCATCTTCAGCAGCATGGGCTTACGAACCTGGCGTTGGTGCCCATTGGCAAGACGCATGGAGCAAAGTCGGCTCGTGCGGAACCGGTGGTGGCGACACCGGAGGCGGCGATAACAATGTATCACCAACGGCTAATGCAAACGGCACCTACTCTGGATTGGCTGGCGCCTCGATTATCTTTTCAAGTGCTGGATCCGATGATTCAGATGGAACCATCAGCACTTACGCATGGAATTTTGGCGATGGCTCAACTTCGTCACTGGAAAACCCCAGCCATGCCTACGCAAATGCTGGCACCTACACCGTTTCATTAACCGTAACAGACAATGATGGCGCAATTGGTAGCTCAACTACCACAGCCTCAATAACCGATGACAATACGCCACCACCCGTCACCGGAGATAAAAAGGTAATTGGCTATTTCGCAGAATGGGGCGTTTACGGTCGAAATTACCATGTCAAAGATCTCGTCACCAGCGGTTCAGCTCCACGCCTGACTCATATTGTTTACGCTTTCGGTAACGTTCAAAATGGTCAGTGTGTAATGGGGGATTCATTTGCCTCAACCGACAAATTCTACAGCGCGGCTGACAGCGTCGATGGTACCCCAGACACGTGGGACACTGGCGCCCTAAGAGGAAGCTTCAATCAACTTCGAAAACTAAAGGCCTTATATCCAAACATTAAAATTGTATGGTCATTTGGCGGTTGGACATGGTCTGGTGGTTTCGGACAAGCCTCGCAAAACGCCACTTCTTTTGCCGAATCTTGCTACAACCTTGTGAATGACCCTCGATGGGCTGATGTCTTCGATGGCATTGACATTGATTGGGAATACCCTAATTCCTGTGGCCTAAGTTGTGACTCCAGTGGTCCCGCGGCCTACACCACGTTAATGCAAGCGCTTCGAGCCAGATTTGGAAATCAATTAGTGACTGCGGCAATCGGTGCCGGTTCAGCCAAGTTGAATGCAGCCGATTACGGACCTGCAGCGCAATATCTAGACTTTTACATGTTGATGACCTATGACTTTTTTGGTGGATGGGATGCAACCGGGCCAACAGCGCCTCATTCAGCACTTGATTCATACGCCGGAATTCCAGCAGACAGAGCAGACTTTTATTCCTCCAATGCGGTCACCCTGCTCAAAAGTTTTGGTGTGCCGTCAAATAAAATCTTATTAGGAATCGGTTTTTACGGTCGTGGCTGGACTGGAGTAACTCAAAGCACGGCTGGCGGTAGCGCTTCCGCGGCAGCAGCAGGAACGTATGAAACAGGGATTGAAGACTATAAAGTTCTCAAGACCAGTTGCCCAGCGACAGGAACCATCGCTGGAACCGCCTACGCACATTGCGGTAACAACTGGTGGAGTTACGACACACCTTCCACAATTCAAGGGAAAATGAACTATGCAAAGCAACAAGGCTTAGGCGGAGCATTTTTCTGGGAGTTCAGCGGAGACACGTCGAACGGTGAGCTAATCAAAGCAATCAGCGATAACCTTCAGTAAACGTCATGCGACGGGGTTGGGCAGTAAATGAACACTGCCCAACCATTAATTCGGCTAACAAGGAAGTCAGCCTTAGGTAACCCATCTCAGCAATCAGAGAGAATTGACAATGAAAAAGACAACGTTAAATACCCTAATAGCGCCACTATGGCTATTAGCTTTATCAAGCAGCACTGCGCACGCGGTCGATTGTTCCGCGTTATCCAATTGGACTAGCCAGAATATCTATAATACAGGCGATGTAATTCAACACAGCAACCGAGGCTATCAATCGAACTATTGGTCTCAAGGCCAAAACCCGATACAGTTTTCCGGACCATGGCAACATTGGCAAGATTTAGGCGTTTGTGACGGAGGTGTCGGTAATGAAAATCTAACCCCTTCCGCCCAAATAAATGGCCCCTATTCAGCCACCGTAAACGCACCAATTAGTTTTTCGAGTCTTGGCTCAACTGATTCAGACGGTACAATTGATAGCTATTCTTGGAGTTTTGGCGATGGATCAACGAGTACAAACGCAAACCCAATGCACGCCTATTCCATATCAGGAACCTATACCGCAACCCTCACGGTTGTCGATAACGAAGGCGCTTCGGACACTGAGTCGACTGCCGTCACCATAGCGGGAGACTCAAATGGCTCCAGCTGCGATGGTTTAGCCTCTTACATCGCGGGAAGCAGTTATCACGTTGGTGAACGAGTTGTAAATCGTGTCATTGGAGCTCAATCGGACACAGAATACAGTTGCAAGATCGCAGGCTGGTGCTCGTCGGCTGCGGGTTGGGCTTATGAACCGGGAAATGGCGCTCATTGGCAATCAGCATGGAACGAAATTTCAAGCTGCGATACAAACACAGGATCAAATATAGCGCCAAGCGCAAACCTGAATGGCCCCTATAATGGCAGCATCAATTCACCAACCACTTTCTCGAGCGCAGGCAGCATTGACTCTGATGGCAACATTACCGCTCACAGCTGGAGTTTTGGCGACGGAAACACAAGCTCCCAGGCCAATCCATCACACCAGTACTTGAGTACCGGGACATACACCGTCACACTGACTGTCACTGATAACGAAGGAGCGTCAGCAACGTCTTCTACCACGGCTACGATCAGTGACGGCAACACCAATCCCGGATCGCCTTTGGCTTCACGAATTCTGGTAGGCTATTGGCATAACTTCATTAATCAAGCCGGTTACCTCCCCATTTCGAATGTAAGCTCTGATTGGGACATCGTTAACTTATCTTTCGCTGAAAACAAACCAGGTGGGGCTCCTGGGGAAGTGGCTTTCGAGCCAGCCGAAGAAACCGAAGCTGCGTTTTTATCGGGCGTACAACTTCTTCAATCCAGAGGTCAAAAGGTGTTGATTTCATTAGGTGGTGCAAACGCACATATCACACTAAACAACACTACTGAGCGAGATAATTTCATCAGAACCATGGGAGACATTATTGCCAGGTTTAATCTTGATGGAATGGACATTGACCTTGAAGGTGGCTCATTAAACATGACAGCAGGCGATACGGTGGAAAGCCCCCAAACACCGGCAATCGTAAACCTGATAGAGGCAACTAAACAAATCAAGGCTAGATTTGGGTCGGACTTTATTTTAACAATGGCACCAGAAACCGCTTACGTGCAGGGCGGCTATCAAACCTTTGGCGGAATCTGGGGTGCGTATTTACCCTTAATACACGCGCTACGAAATGATCTAACCGTATTACATGTTCAGCACTACAATACTGGATCTATTTTGGCTGCCGACAATGGAATTTATCAAGCGGGGTCTGCGGACTTCCATGTCGCATTATCGGACATGATGATTACTGGCTTCGCTGCGGGTCAAAATCCCAACAATTTTTTCCCCGGACTGCGCGCAGACCAAGTTGCAATAGGTTTACCGGCAACCGCGGGCGCAGCCTCATCTGGTCAAACAACCACGGCCAATGTCCACGCTTCGCTAAATTGTCTAATTAAGCTTCAACAATGTGGCTCCTATACTCCAGCTGCACCAAGGACGAGTTTTCGGGGACTAATGACCTGGTCAATAAACTGGGATGTATTTGAAAGCGGTGTGTTCTCAACACCTCATCGAATTTATCTAGATGCTAATCAGTAAAATTACCTATCTGTTTACGAAGGGTGTTCAGTGAGAGCACCCTTCAACAACTTCTTTGGGCAACCCACTCCACCGCGCGCATTACTTACAGTTACCCGCCTGACTAAAACCTAAGCGTGATAAGCGTATGAAAATCACATCGATTGGTCTTGGTGACATCGCACAGAAGGCATACTTACCTACACTGTCACTCTTCGACGACATTGCGTTGAGCTTGTGCACTAGAAACAAGGCTATTCTTACTAAACTGGGAAAACACTACCACGCTTCACGGTTACTTAGCACGATAGAAGACGTCATCAAAAACAAACCTGATGCCGTGATGGTGCATACCAATACGGCATCTCATCACAAGATTGCTAAGTCTTGCCTGCAAGCTGGTATTGCCGTATTCGTGGACAAACCTATTGGTTATGAACTAAGACAGACTGAAGAACTATTGGACCTTTCCGAGCAAAAAGACGTTCCATTAATGCTTGGGTTTAACCGGCGTTACGCACCCGCTTATCAAGCCCCACTTGCCCACCGCCCTTTGCAAATACACTATCAAAAAAATCGCCATGACCTTTTGGGCAATTGCACACAATTTGTTTACGACGACTTTATACATATAGTCGATTTTGCGATTCTGGCAAGTGACTGTAAAACAGTGCCGTCAGTACATGTGTCTGCGAACTGGAACCATAACAAGTTAGCAATACTCGAGGTTCATTGGCAACATGACGAAAGCCTCATCACGTTAAGTATGAACCGCCAAGCTGGACGCACTTGCGAGAAACTTGAATACTCCATTATGAACGCTAACTGGGAAATCAACGAGCTAGTCGATAGCACCTACCATAGCGATGAAGAGAGTGTCAGTAAACCGATAGACCCATGGGTATCAACACTACAAAAAAGAGGATTTCACGCGATGGTCGACCATTTTTTTATGGTGGTAGAGCACGGTGGGTGCGACAGCCTACTAAATCAACAAACGTGGTTAACCCACGCGGCTTGTGACCGTATACTCAATAAAATAGAATGCGCTTAATCATTGCTGTACACGTACTTTGGGTTTCTCACAACTCAGTTAAGCCGCTTCAAGTTTTTGTCGTTGCTCTTCGACAAACTGATAAAACGCCTGGTTATCAAGATCACTTGCAGCTTCACTATCCAACACAATGACTGTGTCTCTGTGTAATTGAAGCATGGAAGCTGGGCACGATGCCGAGACTGGCCCTTCGATTGAATCTTTGATGGCTTTTGCTTTTGCTCTCCCAGTCGCAATTAACACTACTTTTTTTGCTTCCATAATCGTGCCAATACCCATGGTCAAGGACAGTGTTGGTTGAACTTCATCCTTTGAGAAGAAACGGGCATTATCTTCAATGGTTTCTTTAGTTAACGTTTTTATCCTCGTTCTTGACGCTAACGAGGATGACGGCTCGTTAAATCCGATATGTCCATTGCGCCCTATTCCCAGCAATTGAACATCAATGCCGCCCTGCTCAGCAATACTTTCCTCATACCGCAGACACGCGGTGATCGGATCCTCTGCCATCCCATCTGGTACATGAGTTGAACTGGGAACTACGTCAATGTGATTGAACAAATTCACTTGCATAAAATGGCGATAGCTCTGAACATGATCGGCAGCGATACCATAATATTCATCTAGATTAAATGTTGTCGCACGAGAAAACGAAACGCCATCGTTTCGGTGCGCGTTAATCAAACAGTTATACAATGCAACCGGACTGGACCCAGTTGCTAAACCAAACACAGATGCTGGCTTGAGTTCCAAATGCTGCAAAAAAAACGATGCGCCGACGTGAGCGACATCATCTGTATCTTCCAAAATTATTACTCTCATCGTGGTCTCCTTTTTAAGCGTTAGCCGATAGCATTTCTTCGCCATCGACCCACGTTTGATTAACTACAAAGTGCTCAGTAAAGTGGACCAAGTCAGCCCTGTGACCGCTAGAAAGCATTCCTAATGTCCCACTTAAGCCAAGATATTCAGCCGAATAGAGTGAAGCCATGCGCAAGCACTCACCCAATTCTATGCCCGCGCTTTTATGCGCGATACGGACAGCGTCTATCATAGAAATACACGCCCCTGCCAGACGCCCCTCACCATTAACCAGTCGTCCGTCTATTTCTGTAATGGTTTCGCCATACAGTTCAAAACTCTTCTGGTCTGCGAAGACAGTCGCCATTGCATCAGTCACTAAGCACAACTTCCCTCTGGGCTTAATTCGATGCGCAAGAGAAACCATATCAGGATGCACATGATGTCCATCGACAATGATGCCGCACCAAGTGGCATCATTGAGCAACGCTGAACCAACCACTCCAGGCTCCCTAGATGTGGCCGGACTCATTGCATTGAACAGATGTGTAAAGCCTTTAACACCAGCCAATAAGGCTTGATTCACTGCCTCAGACTCCGCATTTGAATGACCAATATTTACAATCACTCCAGCATCTATGAGTTGCCTTAACTGCGAGACCTTAGTTTTTTCAGGCGCCAATGTTAACAACATCACTGTATCTGCGATTGAACACAACCAAGCGCACTCTTGGTCACTCATCGTGACAATATGCTCTTGCTTGTGTACTCCTTTTTTTTCGATTGAAAAAAAAGGACCTTCGAGATGCAAACCCAATACACTCTTATTGCCATTAATTATGCTGGCTCTTACCGAATCTAACGCCGTTCTACGTTGCTGCTCGGTATCGGTGATTAGCGTTGGCATTAGGCTGGACGTACCACCGCGGTGATGCGCTGACGTGATGATGTCTATTGCTTCGGACGTGGTAGCGTTATTGAACAGGAGACCGCCACCGCCATTGACCTGCCAATCGATAAACCCAGGCGCTAAAATACCTTCAGTGCAATAGTACTTTTCCCATTCGGAATCCAGATTAGGCTCTGAAACAATGTCTAAAATAGTACCGTCTTCTATTAAGAGCGTTCTGTTCTCTAGAAAACTATTTCCATCAAAAATTTTAGCCGCGCTGATCGCTTTTTTCATACTGATTAAAACCGGATAATGACAACGTTGTCATTATCCGGTTTTAATCAGTGAGAGTAAAGAGATAAAAATCAACAATTACGTCCCGGATACTTGAATTTGTTAGGTAGCAGAGTGATCAGCGCGGAGGAAGGCTTGATTCACGCACTATCATTTCAGGAAGATAACCGTGATTATGTGCTTTTTCAGCATCACCTGGTTTGGATGAACTGGAGAGCAAGTCGATTAACAATTGCGTAGCATGCCCTGCAATTTCATCATTTGGCTGCTTTGCTGTGGTAAGTGACGGCCAAGACTGCCGCGAAAACGGGCTATCTTCAAAACCGACGATCGACAACTGCTCAGGGACATTAATACCCAACATTCGAGCTGCAAAGAGTGTGCCAGCAGCAATCTCATCATTACAAGCAAAAATTGCTGTAGGCCGACTGTCTGAGTCAAGTGTGGTTTTCCCGCGCTGCATTCCAGACTCAAAGGTATATTCACCTGAAACGATTAAATTGCTTTCTATGGGGATATTGTTATCACGCATCGCAGCCTTATACCCATCTAACCTTTCTTCGCTAGAGTGATGCTCTGGGTCACCATTAAAGAAACTAATTGCGCGATGCTTCTGATTGATCAAATGCTCAGTAATCTGGTACGCCGCTCGCCGATCGTCAATATAGATAGTACGTTCAACATCTTTGGGCGGCTCCGAACTAGACACGATTCGGGTGAACTTAATCCCTGCTTTTTCCAATTTACTGATTATTTCAAAGTTCTCTGAAATAGGAGGCGTTAACACCAAACCGGCTACTGAACTTCGTTGTGTCAATGCCACTATTTCATCGTAAGTCTCATCGGCACTCGACTTACTATCACATGGGTGCACCACTAACTCATATCGGTTTTCGCGACAGGTTGCCAAAATACCATGCAACATCGTGATAACGTAATTGCTGTTCGGATTATTATAAATAAACCCAATGGTGGCCGATTTACCGCGTAAACGCCGTGCTGTAATATTTGGCTGATAATTCAACTTCTTTATCGCTTGCTGCACTCGTTCTCGCAGTTCCGTCTTAACACCATCTTCCTCATTAACAACTCGAGAAACAGTTTTAAAGGATACTCCCGCTAACTCCGCGACTTCTTTGATCGTGACCTTCATACGTGCAACATATCCTTAATTGATATTTAACCGATAAATAAACAGCTAATTATATTTCTCTTCGCGGCGACATGCCAATGCGATAGAAAATGAATTAGGTTTTATTGGATCGTTTCAACCGCTATCGCTAGATCCTTGAAAAACCATGCTGCTTTACTTGATCAATAAGTGTCCGTTGTTGAGGAAGCTCCTGTTTGAGTTTCTCTACTGTGCCACTGATGTCAGCAAACATAGCATCGGCTCGCTGCCAATCCGTGTACCGGTGAGCGCCAGACGTTATATCCGTTTCGTATTCCATTCCGTACAAAACAAAAAGGTAACTGTCCAATACAAAAGGTTCAAAGGCGTAATCAAAGTCGTATTTACTCGGAAGATGAGTGCGCCAATGTTCCAATTTAGCCTGCAAGCTATCAGGAATAGTCGATTTTGCACAATTGTCGATCCAGTAAACATGATCTCTGCGCTTAGAAATACAATAATGCAGCTTTACGAAATCCACCGTCTTGTCCCATCGAAGACGATAAATTGAATTGTATTGTCGGGCCACATAGTCCATGTCTGAGCGTGTAGTCGGAAACTGGTCGGTCAACATGTTAACCGCCGCCTCTACTAAAAATATCGCAGACGCCTCAAGTGGCTCTATAAAAGCAGCCGACATGCCTATGGCTAAACAGTTTTTATGCCAAAATTTTTCTCGGTAACCGCTTTCGAACTTGATCTTTCTAATCGAAATTTCTTCCGATCTCTTTCCGATGTAGCTTCGTAACTGCTTCTCTGCTTCGGAGTCATTAGTGTACGCAGAACTGTAGACAAAACCGACGCCTCGCCTCTCAGAAAGACCTATATCCCACGTCCATCCTGATTCGTGAGCCGTCGCAATGGTATGAGTCGCAATATTCTCTTGCTCATGAGCATAAGGCACATGCGCCGCAAGCGCCGTATCATTAAAAATAGTACCCTTCAGGCTGGTGTACTCCACGCCTAAGACTTCACCAATAAGCAGCGCTTTGCTGCCGGTACAATCGATAAAAAAATCCGCATCAAGCTGTCCTTTTTGCTCTGTCTGCACGCATGAGATATCCCCCGTGTCATCAATTTCTGCAGACAGAACATCAGCCACAATATGCCTTACTCCAAGATTTTCCACACAGTGCTTTTGCATGAACCTCGCAAACTTACCTGCATCGAGATGATAAGAGTAGTTCTGAATCGCCGAGTAAGCGGGGGTCGTTATTTTTTTTGGGGCGCGATTTGCATCACACATGTGCGCCTGACTGGCGACGGCTTGATCGTATTTGATACCCGATGATTTCTTTTTCAATAGCCAATACGCGGCTAAGTTGAAGTCATACGCCGAATGAAATACAGAGCTCAATGGATGATGATAGCTAGACCTCTCTCCATCTTTGGGGGTGTTCACCCAATTAACAAACTCGGACCCTTGTTTAAAGGTAGCGTCACATTCACGAATAAACTCAGTTTCGTCTATATCTAATGTGTGCAAAGTACTTCGAATTGTGGGCCAGGTTCCCTCACCGACACCCAAAATTGGAATACGATCAGATTCAACCAATGACACTTCAACAGCATCGTTTGTCGCACAGTTTAATCGTTTGGCCAACAATCCAGCGGTTAACCAACCTGCTGTTCCACCCCCCACGATCAGCACACGCTTTATTATCGGATTGTCACTATTCGGCAAACTATTCATAATATTTTATGCCTACCCTAATCACCTTGTTGCTTTCTCAGTAGGTTATCCAGACGATACATTGACGCTCTGATTGCATAAATATTTGCGAGATATCCTTTAGCCCGGAACGATTGGAATACCTCATTGGGCAAATCGTCCATCACTTTTTCATCAATCACATAGAAACCAGACAGCTCATGTGTAGACCCATCTTTAGGCTGGATTGTAAGCGTATTAGCCCGTAAAAGATCTGACTCAATTAAATCAGCAATGAACGTTTCGGTAATCGAAGATTGTGCATGCCTGTCTTGCGCCAAATCAATTTGGTATTGCAAATACTCTGTTTTTTCCCCTTCTGGCGAGAACAAGGCATGACCATCAGTGGTGCCTAAAAATGGCGATTCTATATCTAAGGCAACCACAAATTTTTCCTCATCACTAGGTGATGGCGAAAGTGCAATAACAGACGGACGAATACTTAAAGGGACGTAAGTCGCAGACCAACCCTCATCACTGTAGAACACGCTTTCACCAGGCTTCAAGCCAACTAACGCTGTTAAGCGCATTTGCCCTGTATTGTGATCTTTGACAAAGACAATTGGAAAATCGGCCGAGGCAATAACGCACTCTCCAACGCCCAATGGTATCAGGTGTTGTTTATCCGCAGCAGGACAAGGGTGAGATGCAACAAAACGCTGATTTGCGTGTTTAACCGAATCAAGAGGAACGAATGAAGTCATTGGATTATTTTACAAGTTTTGGAATCCGTATTGATGGACTCTATTTATGAGATCTCGATGAGTTGGTAACTCATCGCAAAGAAACTGAGTTGCTTTTTGCACATTTTCAAAACATTTTTTTGCTTGCATCACATTTGGGTACGAGTCGATGTTCCCGAGGTTTTGCGCGAACCCCATTCCATGCAAAATATACTGATAGCTTTCATGCGGAAAGGGTTCGTTGATATCTGAAAAATCGTATTTACTGACGGGATGATTCGCCCATGCCTTAAGGCTCTTTTGAAGAGACGCGGGAATGGAAGCCGAATGTTTATTATCGCGCCAAAACTCACTGTCAGACCTAGGAGACAAAACGTAATGCAGCTTGATAAAGTCTACCGTTCTGTCCCAACGAAATTCAAACGATTTATTGAACTTTTCTTGTGCATGGTGCATTGCGTCATTATTACGTGGAAACAGGTCCGCTACCATATTGGCAGCGGCTTCTACTAAAAATATTGCGGAAGCTTCAAGAGGTTCCATAAAAGCTGCAGACAACCCTATAGCGACACAATTCTTGCGCCAGAATTGCTTTCTGCACCCCACCTTCATTTTTATGTTTCGCGTACTGAGTTCTTTTGAACCATCACCAACGTAATCACGGAGCAGCCCTTCAGCGGTATCATCATCCATATATCGTGACGAGTAGACGTGCCCCACACCCCGACGATTCTGTAGGCCTATATCCCAAATCCAACCCGCGGGTTGAGCAGTAGAAAGCGTCACACATTCAATCTCACTATCCGCATCAGGGTAAGGTACTTGCATGGCGATCGCTCGATCGTTAAAAAGAGTATCATTTAACTCTTTGAAGCCCACGCCCAATGCGTCACCCAAAAGAAGGCTACGAAAGCCAGTACAGTCAATAAATAGATCTCCAGAGACTTCTCCGTATTCGTCAGTACTGACAGCCTCTATGCTCCCCTGTTCATCCAATAAAACGTCTTGAACATTCGCAGGTAAATGCGTGACTCCCAAGTGTGTTGTAGCGTGGTTCTTCAAAAAGTCAGCAAATAAGCCTGCGTCCAAATGATAAGCGTAACTCTGTAATGCTTCGTAAGACTTAGACGTTATTTTTTTGGGTGCTAAAAATTGATCGCACGCGATACCTTGCGCACTAACCGACTCAGCATACGATCTAGCCTCGCCCGCTAAACCTAACGACCAATAGGGGGCCAGATTGAATTCGCCTGGATCATAAATAGAACTGAAAAGGTTATAATAGGTTTGCCGCTCTTGGGAATTGTTCCACCCAATAAAGCGCGTTCCTTGCTTGAACGTCGCTTGGCACTGCTTGATAAACGCCGTTTCATCGACTCCGATTGATTCAAGAGTTCGCCGCATTGTCGGCCACGTACCCTCTCCCACACCCACAGTAGGAATATCCGGAGACTCTATAACAGTCACCTGTACAGACTTTGGGTTCTTAGACTCTAGGTGCTTTGCCAAAATACAAGCGCTCACCCAGCCGGCGGTTCCTCCACCAACGATGACGATCGAATTAAACCTGTTTGTACTCATGCGTTAAATGGTACCTCAATAAATGCAAAGATACTCAACTCAAAAAAGTACCTCGAGATTCCTCAAAAATAAGCAGGAGCAACCACGTTGCTCCGCTTACTTCTCAACGTGAACGCTGAAGGAGGAGTCATTGCGCGCGCACGTTAAAAAACTGACTGAAAGAGGCCGGTGTGAAGGAGAGAAGGTAAAGCACTCTTTCAGTCAGGGATGCTACTGGTGTCGTTATGGGCAATTGATAGATCGACACCTAACTCTTTTTACAGAGCCAGTTTAGTAGCGATAAGACAGTTTCACAAAATATCGAGAACCGTTCGTTGCAGCGACTCGCAAACTATTCAAGCCTGAGCCGAAGTTTTGAATTGATTTTTCATCAGTCAAATTCACACCCTCAACAGAGATATCGAATTGGTCATTGATATGCCATGTTGCCGATGCATCGAGGAAAGATTGCTCATCAAAACTATCTAACGAGGTACCCAGCGCGGTTCCTTCTGCTAAAAAGGAATCTCTGAACGTGTACGCTAATCGAACCGACACTTTATCGTTCTCATAATAGCCAGTTAGGTTATAAGACGTCTCGGACGTACCGGGCAAATCAGTTGTTTGCCCATTAGCGAGTTTTCCTTCGCCATCGACATACGTGAAGTTCGCCAACACGCCAAAACCGCTTTCAAACTGTTGTTGATATTGCAGCTCTAGACCAGTCAAACTACCACCTTCACCTTGGACAGGAATGGTTGTTCGGTAAGGTAACGAAGGCTGACCGGGAACATCTAAAATTCGTATTTCAGACTCAGTCGTAATAAACGATTTTATGTCTTTATGAAAGATCGCGCCTGACAATAATGAACCTTCTGCAAAATACCATTCAAGCGCTATATCGGCTTGATCGGCAATGAATGGGTCTATCGCCGAGTTACCTTGAGTGGCGGTTTGTTGAATGTTAGCAATTCCCGAGAACGCTGGATTAAGGCTACTGTATCCGGCTCTAGACATGACTCTTGACGCAGATCCTCGCACCAAAAATTGATCGTTGACCTCGTAAATCAAATTCAGGCTCGGTAATGCTTCAGAATAATTCGAACGAACCACATTGAACGCCGATGTTCCAATCACATCTGTATCCACATATCGGAGGCCAACATTACCTCGCAGTGATTCTCCCGCAAAGTTCGCTTGCACATAAAGAGCGGTAATGTCTTCTTCGATCTTGCCAAATGCTGTCGGCTGAACCGTCGCATTAGTTGCAAATTGCGTGACTACGGCATGCCATGCTGAACTATCGACACGTGCATAATCACACAGATTACCTCCACAGACTTCACTACTGACAGAAGCAATACCGGATAATGCACCTAAACTTTGTAATGTCGCTCCTGCCGGCAAATTCACGGTCGAATTAATCAGGTTTTGAACTTGCTCATGGTTCCTGAATTTAATCCCAGTTTCTATAGAATTAAACGCACCCCACTCTACGTCGAAACTCAAATCCGCTTGATAGTACGTTTCTTCATCCTCGAGCACGGTCTCAGCAAGTGACGCACCTAAAATAGTTCTCGATGAAGCGTCGAGTGCAGAAATTCCACTCGCACTCGCAACAAGACGGTCGCTTAAATCAGCATCAAAATCAATCGCTACTCCGCTGCTCGAATCGAACGCGCCTAAGCCGATTAGTCCATTTGCGTTACCGCCATTGCCGCCTTCTGCAGACGTCTTCCCTGCTTCATAATTTAACACCCAACTCGATCCAGCGTATTCGCCTTTAAAATGCAGAACATCGCTTTCAAGTTGAGGCATTCTCGCATTGGCGTCTTGCGCAAGATTTGCCGCCGCGGTTGCTCGGCCGGCCAACGGTAAAACTTCTGCTCGGCCACAACACGCAGGTGTTACCGCGATCCGTGATGTATCTCCTGACACTTCGCTGGCGTTAATTAGCAAGAAGTTTTGATTTATGTTCTCTGCATCAACCTCAGTTTTTAAGTACTGCAAACTCATACTGTGAGCGTCAGAAGGTTGGTACTGCAATGTAATATCGAATGTTTCGCGTTCGCGATTTTGGCGAAATTCAGCGAGTCCGATCGCGGACCAACTTTCTTCCCAATAGTTTTCCGCTTTATCGGCTCTACCTACAATTTCATTGGTGTGGTACATGCCCGAAACACCGAAGGTATTTTCATCGTTTTTCCACCCAATGTAAGAAGTGACACCCGAACCGCCATCATCTGTATCAGCCAGAGAATTTGAATTATATTCCGCGGACGCAAAGAATGTTAAAGCTTCTTTCGCATCCAACGGTTTTCTAGTGTTCACGACGACGGTACCACCCACGCCACCTTCATCCTGAGAAGCCGTTGGCGACTTATGAACCTCGATACTAGAAACGAGCTCCGATGGCAACAGATCCATATTGAAGCTTCGGTTGTTCGAACCCAAGGAAAACCATTCAGTCGATGCCACGAACTGTCCATTCAACACCGTCTGAGTCAACTCCGGATTTACACCTCTGATTGACACCTCGTTGCCTTCCCCGACGAATCCTCTGTTGATAGTCACGCCAGGAACACGCTGCAGTGATTCAGCTAAGTTTTTATCTGGAAACTTGCCAACATCTTCGGCTGAAATCGCTTCAATTGAAGAGTTCGCGGTTCTTTTATTGTCGAGCGCTCTAGATAAAGCTGCTCGTGTGCCAAACACAACTAATTCTTCTACTTCCAGATCCGTATTGTTTTGCGCGTAAACCTGGGTAGCGCCGCTCATAATCGTTGCAAAAGTGACTGCGCCATAAAACGCAGGATTGCACACTTTCCTCACCTTGCTTGAAAACGGTGTTTTTTTCTTGTCGTAAATCATTCTCGGTCTCCTCAGTATTATTATTGACCCGTACTCGCCACTCATGCTCTTGGATTAGCAGCGTCAGTAAACTAAATATGAGTCTGCAAAGTACAAACAAAAGACAACGTTGTCAACAAGAGCCCAATCAAAAACCTTCTTTTTTTGTCAACGTTGTCATATTTATCTTATTTGTTGGTTAAATCACACTGATAAAGCCCGAAATGCAATCGACTATCCCTCTCATCCGATTACATATAACTACAGCCCCAGCTCACTTAGTCCAGGAAAGGTATCCGGTCTTCTGCCTGATGGCCAATTGAATTTCCGCTCGGACTTTTTAATTTGGAGGTCATTAATACTGGCGTGACGATGCGTCATTAATCCTTGCTCATTAAACTCCCAGTTTTCATTTCCATATGAACGAAAAAAATTATTTGAGTCATCATTCCACTCATACGCAAACCTGACCGCTATGCGATTACTTTCAAACGCCCACAATTCCTTGATCAGACGATAATCAAGCTCTCGTCGCCATTTTCTTGATAACAATTGGTGGACCTCTTGTCGGCCGCACGCAAATTCATTCCGATTACGCCACTGAGTATCCTCCGTGTAGACTAAAACTATTTTGTCAGGGTCCCGAGTATTCCATGCGTCCTCAGCAAGTCTTACTTTTTCAATGGCGGTTTGTTTCGTAAACGGGGGCACAGGCGGCTTAGTATTCATAATTTTTCTCTCAGACAAGGTAGACAGAGCTGTCTACAAGAGCGACTCTATCAATTGTAGACAGACTTGTCTACAATTGATTTATGAAGCCCACATTCACAGCAAGAGAACAAATTACCGACGCAAGCAGTGCACGTGAACGTATCCTGTACACCGCTCATGACCTGTTTTATCAAAATGGAATCAAAAGCACGGGAATCGATAAAATAATTTCAGAGTCCAGAGTTACTAAAACGACTTTTTATCGGCATTTCTCAAGTAAAGACCTCCTCATTGACACCTACCTAGAATATAGGCATGAGAAGTGGATAGCGTGGTTTAACGAAAGTTTATCGAAACATGGAAGTCAACTAAGTGCTTTGTATCCTACGCTCAGCGACTGGTTCCAAAGCACCAACTACCGAGGCTGTGCTTTTATCAATGGAATGGGCGAGCTCAACGACAATACGACAATCATCAACCCAATAACAACGCAACATAAAGAGGCGATGCTAAACTCCATCAAGAACCTACTAAACGCAGATAGAGCGGCAACAAATATCGCTCAACAAATTGCCATGGCCGTCGATGGAGCAATCATCAAGGCACAGTTTGATCAATGTCATCAACCCGCTCTGAATATACTAAAGCAAATCATCAATACCCTAGCACCAGCAGAAACCTAGGGATACATCGTCGACCTTAGCGTGTCTTTTTTTTGAAACCCAACCCCATTGTTAATCGCCTAAAATAACTCTTCAGGAACACCGAGAAAACCCCCCAACCGGTTCCGCTCCAACACGCTATGTCCTGCGGACCCATTAACGCTCTAGATATGAGAGGAGAGAACCAGAAGCAATTACGGCTCCTATGCTTGATCTGCTTTTGCAGGTGTTGATATCTATCCCTACCCCTCCAAACACCGGTGTTGGGATGGGTTCGCTTTGGCCACCCATTTGAGAGAGCAAAGTGCTCACTTACTCTTGAGACATACTCTGACGTGCAGCCAATTTCCTCTAATGGTTGCCCATCAAAGAAGGCACCCGCCAATTGAATCGAGTCTTGCACAACTTTCTCCACACCATTCTGCTTAGAGATCAACATGACCTTTTCTATATCAAAAAGTGGTTGCTTAGTAGCGGCGTAAACATCGACTAGATGCCTCAAGCGAAAAAAAAAGTCGGAATAGCCATGGACACACACATAAACAAAATGCTCACTAAAATTCACGCAAGGCAAGGAGCCATAGGCCGTTTCTTCAACGGTTCGACTCTCAATCAAATGATTCACATCAACCGGGTAAGTAAAACGGTCAGAGATGCGCCAATGCAAATCAACTTTATGATTCAACGAATTGGTATTAATAAACCCTAAGTCACGCCACCGATACAAAGATGAATACCATCGAACAAAGTTAGCAATCGTAAGAGCATTTTCTCCATCACTCAATTTGTAACCGTGCTTCAATAGTTCACTCACAGCCCCTGGTAGCGACTCAGGTCTCACTAGCAAATCCAAATCATCTGACACTCGTGATTGCACAAACCCCGAATAAAACTGATTTAATGCGCCCAGCCCTTTAAAGACAACGTGATCGATTCCAGCGCTAGTAAATAAATTAGAAATTTTGATTGCGATCTTAGATTGCTGAATACTTTGGAACTGAGTAACTCGCAACGTATCCCGCATAAACCCGGACAACTCGACCAAATAATTATTATTGTGGCAAATCATCGACAAACGAAGCGCCTCATCTAACCACGCCACCAAACCATGAGCTACCGCTAAATCAAGCAGCCGCGGAAAATCACACCGGGCCAATTGAACAATCCAACGCTCATTGTGTACTTTAGAGGGAGATTTATTAGTAACAATCGAGACCGCCCCCAACAACACCTGAAACTCAACGCGTTTTTCAGGAATCATCGTACCCCCTAATCATAAGTTACAAGCGATTTTGTTAAATCCAAAAACAAAGAAGAATCTATATTGTAACGCCAGAACAATGAAAAATCCGCATCACATAAAGACTAGATTTGGGAGCCAAACATCATGCTTACCATTAACAGACGACAGAGAGCATTGTAGTTACTATAATGTTCGATCAATGGCTGTGAATGCGAAACTTCAAAAACTACAGTGTTTGAACAGTATAGAAAGCGAAGCTATTTAAATAGGTACTTTGATTTGCACGAAATTAAATTTCTTAACGATAAATGAGCATCGATTCAATGAACCCACGCCCCCGCCTAAGCGTAGTAGTCATTTTCTTTAATATGGAACGAGAAGCTGAACGAACGCTATATACGTTGAGCTGCCACTATCAGAAAAACATTACATCATGCGACTATGAAGTTATCGCCATAGATAATGCTTCTTCAAAGCCGCTTAGCGAAAAGTTTGTAAAACAATATGGAGACAATTTTAGGTACCACTACTACGACACTACATCGAAGTCCCCGTCTGAAGCAATTAATTTTGGTGTATCGATAACTGAAGCACCCACGGTTGCCTGCATAGTTGATGGCGCGCGCATGTTATCGCCCAACATTGTTCATCAAACTCTCTTGGCCTGCAAAGCATTCAACAACCCGTTTGTGATGTCCTTGGCATGGCATTTAGGCCCAAAAGAACAAAACCAATCAATGCTCGAAGGCTACAACCAAAACACAGAAGACCAATTGCTCGCAGATACAGATTGGCGAGAAAATGGGTATCGACTATTTGATGTTTCCACCCAAGCATCTTCTTCGAAAGTTGGTTTCTTTGGAGGCCTTCCGGAGGAACTCAGTTATTTTGCAATCAATAAGTCGATGTTTCAGGAGCTGGGCGGGTTCTGTGAAGAATTTCAATCTCCAGGTGGCGGCCTGGTTAATCATGATTTTTTACAAAGAATTATTGAGAATGATTCACTTAATTTGGTCATGTTACTCGGCGAGGGCTCATTCCATCAATTTCATGGCGGTATAGCAACAAATAGTCATCCAGAAAATCACCCTTGGAGCACGTTCGCCTTAGAATACAAACGCATACGAAAACGAGATTTCGAACTGCTCGATCAGCCAGATGGAAAGAAAATAACATACATGGGCACAAAGCCTGAAAGCATCAACCGGTTTATAGATCTTAAATAACACTCTCCTCTTTGGTTAACACACTTTCCTGAATCTCTAGAGGAGCCAAACTTGTTTGATATGAATATAATACCTTCTGACGTATTATCGCCCTCTCACAGGTTTATCTTTTAGCTCGATCATCAAAATTTATTAAGATACCGGTTTACCACCATAAAAATTAGAATGATAAAACAGCTAAATTTGTCGATTATGATCATTTAAAAAATAGCCAGAATAACCAGTCCTAGATGAAGCAGCAAGAAACAGCACCCCCACCTCACTCCCGATGGTTTTATGTCCTTGTTCCATTGGCCTCTAGCATAGCCACTTTGCTTCTAATCGAGTTTGCTCTCGCTAAGTTTTATCCCATCCCAGTTTCAATCGAAAGCAATATGTATTTTGTTGAAGACGAATTTACCGGGTATCGATTAAAACCCAATTCAAAGGGGTATTATCAAAACCAGATCGCCGCAGACACGAACTCGCATGGCCACCGTGATAACGAAGTCACCATAGCAAAGCCAAAAGGGATTCATCGGATTTTGTTACTAGGCGACTCCTTCACAGTTGGCGCGAACGTCTCTCAAATGAATGCCTATCCTCAAGTTCTAGAGTCGCTTTTTAAGAAAAATGGTATACCTAATTTCCAAGTGATAAACGCTGGAGTAGGAGGTTGGGACCCTTTTCAATATGCTCAATACTATCAAAATTATGGTTACAAATTTTCTCCTGATTTAATTCTAATCGGTTTCTTTATAGGAAATGACACCTACACAGCAGTAAATGATGTTAACCAGACAAACACCGCCGTTCTCGGCCGAAGAGTTTCAAGGGAAGCTAAACAAAGCAGTACGATCAAGTTGAAAGTTTTCTTATACAGTCAATTTCATATTGCTCGACTACTGTTAAATAAAGGACCTCGGAAACGAAACTTTACCCGTAAGAATTGCCTAGATTTTTCTAGCCAATACCTTGCTATACAGAAACAAAGACTTCAGAACCACATGAAACTATCTGATTCAACAAAGGCGTTTATGAAGAACACTATGTCTCAAATCACTAGAATCAAAAAGCTGGCTGACGAGAGATCCACTCCAATAAAAATAATCCTCATTCCTGATGAAAACCAAATAAATTCGGGACTCCAACGAACACTCATCAGCGACCAAAAACAAAATAGTTTTGATTTCGAGATGCCCCAATCAGAACTTTTAATTGATTTTAGAGAAATAGGCATTCCGGTAATCGACCTTCTACCCATTTTTAGAGAGCAAAAACAATGTCTTTACATGAATGATACGCACTGGACCTCAGAAGGGCATGAGCTGGCTGCCAAGGTAATCTATCAAGCACTAATAGAAGAAGGTTGGTAACTAATTCAGATTAAACCTCTAATGTTAATCACTTTGACTGCTGAGGCCTGACTTCAAACAAGCCAACGGAGCAGATTCACTAACTCATTTTTAAAATGTAGCATTAACTCAACCGAACGATTAATTTACAGCAAAACAAAGCTCTCTAAGACTGAAACACTAGTTTCCTAAAATTTGTCACACCACACTTAACAGAGGAACCAAATTTGGCCAATCAAAGATCAGACGTCACAACTGATTCACGGACAATTGCTTTTTTAGCTTGGGGCGAATATGCGATCAATTGTGTAATACGATGCCTGAATAAAAGCACTCTTCCCGACTACCCAATCATACTGGTAACGGACCTAGATACTCCAGTCCATGAACTGCCCAGTCACGTAACAGTAAAAAGAGTAGATTTAGCCTTTTTTTCTGGGAAGGTACGTAAATCAGCGTTAGTCTCAGTCTTGCCAAACGACCTCGAAACCGTATTGTTTCTTGATGTGGATACAATCGTATTAGACGATATCTCACTTGGGTTCGATATGGCAGAAAAACATGGAATGGCAATGGCGCCGGCGCCACATTACTCACTATCTGATTTTAGAAATTTCGAACAAATCATGATCCTTGAAGGCATTCCTCCTCGTGGGCAGTTACTCTACAATTCGGGCGTCATTTTCTTTTCATTGAAGCACAATCGAACCAAAGACGTATTTGATCTCGGGCTCACTCTTGCAAAAAAATACCCCGATGCTCCATGGGGTGATCAGACCTATTTAACATTGGCCATGGAAATTCTCGGCTTTAATCCGTATACGCTTTCACCAAGCTTTAATCATCGAGCCTTTGGTGAGCTAATCAGTGGGCGTTTACGCATTTGGCATTCGTTCAGTGAACCTCCAGAAAATGCCACCGACCTAGAGAAAGGCTATCTCCATCGAGTTGAAAATGGAAAGTTTGTTCGCGCCTTAAAAGTCCCGATTTAGGAGCAGTAAATGAGCAATAAACCTAGAGTTATCTTGCACGTTGGAGGGCCTAAAACCGGATCAACCTATATTCAAAAAAGGTTACGCCTCGCACCGGAGCTACTTAGAGATAAGGGAGTTTATGTCCCGATTTTACCTGAGGTTTCTGCGATGGCTGGGAATGCAAAGCTGCTTCCAATAGCGATAGATAAAAACGCATCAAAGAGTTTCAGACGTGCGTTTCCAAGCATTAACCCCTCCAATCTCAGTGCTAAAAACATAGTTTCTGCTCTCATCAGGGACTGGCGTAAAGAAAGTGAGATACTAGTACTTTCAGCTGAGAATTTTAGACCAAATCACGCACAAGTGATGCGAGATCTGCTTCCGAGGAACACAAACTACACAGTTAAACTTTTTATACGAAGACAAGATGACTGGGCTGACTCTTACTTTAATCAACTTACCAAAACAAACGACATTACTGAAGGCATTGAACGGTTTGTTGCTCGTCTCTGTCAGTCAACAGAAGGCAGAATTGCAATCCCTGATTGGCACGCTCATTATCTCGCTTGGACTGAAGCATTCGCAGACTGTGATGTAGTTAACTTTGAAGAAGCAAAATCTAATTTGCTTGAGCGACTATTGCCTTCCGACAAGATTAGCACGCTAGACGATTACCCCGACCTTCCTCCAGAGCAGGTTTCTATTGGCGTTTTCCAAATTGCCTATCTACTCCAACTCGACCGTAACATTTCTTTTGCAGACTTCATACTCCATAGAAATGCTGCCTACGCAGCCGCCCAAGCAACCGGCCTAACAATGAAACGAAGCCTATTATCCTGCGAATCACGGCGTCGTTTAAGAGAACGCTTCGAACAGGGAAATTTTCGTTTGTTATCTGAAGTAAGCTTAGGCCAAAACAAGCTCGAGATTGATATTGAATCCGATAATTATTGTTGTTTGCACGATCTTTACGACTCCAAAAATTACGCCTTCTTTAAGCAGTCTATAAAGGAATTTTTAAATAACAACAGTGATTTTTAATCGGTTATTGATCTATTTATCAACAGCTTCTTGATAAAGCTCGTGCGCTTTCTCAGCATAAATCTGATATCCCATTCCAATAGGGTGACTATCGTCAACAACGGAATAAAGTGATTGTGAAGAGTCTAATGCTTTTTGCATCGATGGCAGAACATCAGCATGAGGCATCTTCAGGGAATCCATAAATCTGGACACCTCATCTTTCAACATATCTTCATTTAGAACGAGCTTATGATAAATAGAGGGAAGCTTAGTTTTTTTCGTCATCAGCTGATCATAATAAACACGTTCCTTTGAGGGTATGAGCAAGACAGCGATATCAATATCACTCGAATCGACGAGAGCCTTAGCTCGTGAAATAAAGAGTTTCAATACATTTAGAGACATCTTTATATGAGGCTGTTCCATGTCCATATTTTCCGCATGTTTGCGGATCTTTAAGTATTTAATTTTAGTTTCGCCTCCCCCAACGACTAATCCGTGTTCATCACTTTTCAGAGGCCGAATCTTGGCATACCAGTCAAACAAAACAGAATAAATTGCAACGTTTTCCTTTAACCAACTCTTGGACTTTCGCGATCGAGCAACATTAGCGAGCTTCTTCTTATTCTGATGATCGATACAAAGCTTACGATCAATTTTTATATCATCCCTCTCATTAAACCAATAGGGGCTGGCGAGCGCCAGTGTACAAACATCGGCTAGATCGTTCGGCAGATACAAGGCTACCAAGATCATTTCAGGCCTTAAATGAACAGCGTCCTGCATAAGGTAGTCATAATGCAAGACACCATAACCACCAACCCCATAGTTATAGACGTGTTTACCGAGTTTTTTCCCTAGTACGCTTGGCCAAGATTCCTCTGAACGAACATTAAATCCGTAAGTATGTGAATCACCAAGAGCTACCACATCGGGTTTACCTACATGATTATTTCTAAATCCGCTGAGATCGATTTCTAGCAAAGCAGAATCCATCACATGGCCCAGATTTGGATGAGAGACTGTATTACTAAATAGTCCGAGCGGATAGTGAGTGTATTTTCTCAATGTTAACTCGCCGACAAAGCAACAAATTAAAACGGACAGCAATAGAGTTATCAGATCACCTTTTCTCATTCGTCCTCATAACATGTAGGTGAATTTTTTAGGCCTGAAAACAAAGCCCACCGTGAATAACGTGAGCGGCAAAACAAATTTTCTTTATTACTCATACATAAAACGAGTTTAATTTTAGCCCAAAATAACAATACCATATCCACACTGCATCCGTTAATTACTCCCAACAAGTTTTTTCTCTGCATTCAAATGCAAATTTCAAGCAGTGCTTTTCTGAAATGAACCTAAATGGTAGAGTGACTCAATACCGAAACATTCCCAGAATAGAGCTACTGGCGTCACTATGATTTCAACATATCATTTAATCATCGTAACGGGATGTCAGCGCAGCGGGACTACGCTTTTAGGACAAATGCTTGGCGCTCACCCCAATGCCTTTTTGATCGATGAGCCTGATGGCCTATACCCATGGTTTGATAGCTTCATCGAGCATGAATCATTTTCAAGCAATCAATTTGGCGAACTCATAGAAAGAGCAAACTTAAAGTACAGCGATACGAAAGCAAAATTTGATCAAGAAAATGGTGCACTAAAGAATATTTCACACCTTGTATTAAAAGCCCCAAACCTTGCATATTACTTCGATCAAATTGCAGGCTTGAAAACCACTAGCACTATCGCATTTCCTGTACGAGATGTTCGTGCAGTGGCTTCATCGATGGCCAAGCTCCCTCATATCGATATGGTTACCAACCAGATAAAATGGTTAAAAAGAAACCTGGTTTTGGCAGAACGACACCAAAACGACCTTGAGAAGCTGCAAGACCCCAACCGTAGCCAACATATAAAGAGAGCTATAGTTTGGAGAATTAAAACAGGAATTTTTAATGATTATCAGATAAAGAAACTCAAGCCTATCATCTTTCGATACGAAGATTTAGTGTCTACTCCCTATGAATATTGTGGCACTATTTGCCACCAAGCGAATCTATCAGACAGCTTCAGAATGCTTCAACATGAAAACTTTTATGTCGGTATAGGTCCCGGATCTACACGTCGATCGCGACCTATAGACACAGAGTCTTTGGCAAGTTGGGCTGACCACCTTAGTGAACAAGAACAGCTGGAAATTCTAGAAGAAGCGCAATCCTTAATGACTGAGCTTGGTTATGAATTTTAAGAACCTGAGTATATTAGAAAGAAAACAACTTAATTCCCCCATAATATTGATTGGTCGGGGAGGCAGTGGAACAAGATTGTTATCGCACTTAATGAGGCACAACGGTCTTTTCATCGGAAACGATATCAACGTAACAGAAGACTCTGTCGAGTGGGTGGAATTGCTCTATGACTTAGTCATTACGAGCCTACCACTTCGACCAGATACATTTGGCGATAAATGGGCGGATAAACTGCAGGAAAAAGCAGCCAATATACTATCAGAAGGTAAGTTATCCGCAGATCAGCCATGGGGGTGGAAACTACCGGAAACAATGCTGGCACTTCCAGAAGTCTGCCATACATTTACCAACGCTAAGATAATCCACCTCATCCGCCACCCAATATCTTCCAGCCTTCGACGAACCCATATGACGTCGCGCTTGAACAATCCAGTTGGAAATGAAGTGCTTAGACGCGCTTACAAAGAGTTTGGATGGGATTTTTCAAAAGCAATAGAACATCAATGTTATCAACATAACGCCGTAAGCTGGCTGTATCAGTTAACTCAGGTGCGAGAGTACGCTAAAAAACACCTCCAACCTGAGCAGTATCTAGAAGTTCGCTTTGAAGATCTTTGTAACACTCCAGCAACCGCAGCTAATAATATTCGAATGTTCTTAGATTGGGAGGAGTTGGACTATGAGTGCTTGAAAATTGATCCAGCAAGAATAAAAAGACCTCAAATTTCTGACCCTCGAATAGAAGAAATCAACAATTTGTGCAGTCAGCTTGCTTATGAACTAGGTTACCAAAACAAGTTTTAAATAACGCTCGATAAACAGAGAGCCGGCACCACAAGAAATAAGAACAAAAAAGGGCAATGAACACATGGCTCATTGCCCTAAGTACTTCAAAGTACTACTAAAAGGCTATTCAAAAAAACAACCTAACAGATAATTGGCAGAGGACTATTCTGCAGAACCTTCTAGCTTCACTAAACGATCTTGTAAGCTGGTAATAACTTCTTGTTGATCAATAGCATAGAGCGTTAACTCTTCTACCTTTGCAAGCAGTTGCACGGAAAGCTCTGTCAACTTAATACCGTTTTCAGCCATGTCAGAAGCAGG
This sequence comes from Arenicella sp. 4NH20-0111, assembly GCF_040366405.1. Classification (NCBI taxonomy): domain Bacteria; kingdom Pseudomonadati; phylum Pseudomonadota; class Gammaproteobacteria; order Arenicellales; family Arenicellaceae; genus Arenicella; species Arenicella sp. 4NH20-0111. Next base: position 81,537 of record NZ_BAABWF010000003.1, on the reverse strand, counting down.
AGGGATGTTGGGAAGGTGTTTGTTAGTCGTAACAAACTCCTTCAATTCTTCCAAAGATGGCCTGTGGTAATCTGGCTCAAAAACATAGTCAGCGCCACAATTTCCATCGCCACCTGCCGCAGCAATACAGTTGCCTGTAACAATCACTAAATTACCTGTAATGGTAACCTCGTCATTTGCGTTCTTACCAATTTCCAACAAATTATTGGTGGCATTCGGGCTTATTGATAGCGGTGTGTTGCCACTTGTAGGTTGGAAGTTAAAATTACCCGCCCCATTCATTCTCATCTCCCATTGAAAACCCGAAGTCAACCCAGTCAACCTAAACTCAGGTGTAGGCGCTTGAATATCGAGGTTTGAATCTGGTGAGTCGGTGCCTATACCAATATTGTTATTCGCAGCAATAAACAAGGAATCAGTATCCGCGCCAGGCTTAATTCGAAACGGTAATTGCGAGCCATTCGTCACATCGCGAATAAAAAAGTTCGCTTCATTCGAAACCATATCGAAGGTCTGTGGTGTGAAACCGCTTGAACCGTCTTGCTCTAAACGCAATGTTGGCGAGTCGCCATCCACAACATGCAATTCAACAATGGGGTTATCTTCACCGATTCCTACATCACCGGCACTGTCTACTCTGAGAGAGTTCGCAGGAGCGCCCGCATCAACTCTAAAGGGTTGTCTGGCCGTATTTGAATCTTCTATTGCAAAGTAGTTTCCACCACCATTTCCGCTGTCGTTTGCTATCAAACGCCAATCATTTGTAGGAAAACTTGCCGAGTTACTGGTATCTTGGAAGTGTATGCGCAAATTATTTTCTTTTAAGCGAATCGTATCAAAACCAAAGCTTTCTCCGTTTACACAGTCGTTGCCGACACAAAGGCTCTGGGAGATGATTACATCATCCAATTGCTGTATGTCAGCACTGGCGGTATTAATGGTTGCCATAGCCGAGACACTCAACACCAGCATTGACAATGATTTGTTATTTTTCATTTAATTAACCTCGAACTAAATCTATTCTAAAGTCCGTTTGACTTTAAATTATAGAACTCACATTTTAATATCATGCGATATGCATGACCCCACTTCTATACATAGCTGCCCATTTTAGTAATCAGGCTAACCACTCAACAACCATCTATCAACGGCTATCGACCAAAACTATTCTGTGCTCTCAGGCTCATCAATCGCCGCCGGATTCACTATCCCATTCAGAACAACAAAACTACCAAATTGAACATTGTCCTGAGCTTCACGCTCAGTTGGAATACTTCCCTCAGCTCTCAAATTAGCCGCCAATTCTCGTTCAGCATGAATATCACCTGAATTTCTAACAGCTCTCATTTGTTCGCGAACAGAGTCTTCAATCTCCGGTGTAATAACTGACTTCCACTTGTAAACCCCGTCCGGCAGCTGGCCATACAACTCAATGGATTCGCCAGGTTTAAAATTACGAACAGCCGTTTCTCCATTCTCATTCGAAACTGTAATTTTTGCGTTCGCGTAACTGCGATCTTGTGGCGCTTGCCACTTAACTATCCCTTCACTTTGTTCAGCATCAAACTCAACTTTATCGCTTAACTGATTGTATGAGTCTTCATTATCCGGATACTCATCAGCTTCAAATTGCTCATTAAGCTCATCACTCAACTCTGCGCTTTCACGAGAACCAAACTCGTTAATCTCAACGGGAGCATCGGCCGCCTCAGCATTATTTACCTCGGAAGGCGAACCAGAAAGTTCAATTTTGTCAACTTGAGTGCCAGCCTTAGCCTTAACAGAAGACGCCTTGGATTTGTCGTCCGCAGTGTCATCCGAACAAGCAGACACCATGAACAGAATGCTCATCCCAACAATCGCTGAAGCTAATTTAAGTGAACGTTTACCCATTTTTTTATGAATCGACCCAAATATTTTTTCTATATCCATGAGCGTTTAACCATGCTCTAACCGTGCTAAGTTAACATATTGTCACAATTCAAACTATAGTCTAAGTAGACTAAACCTCAGTTATTGGCCACTTTATGGTATTCATCAACCTCCGGATTACTGATCACTTGCTCATCACCATTGGCCCAAATGACTCTAATTTCCTCGATCTCAGTTTGCGGCCCTAGCCCAAAATGAAGGTTGGCTGAATGCTGGGACGAGAAAGAGTCTCCGGTGACGATTCGGCTAAACTGTTTACCTGTTTTGGTAACCACTTCAACATTAGCCCCTATTGTAGATCGACCTTTTTTATCACTTAACTCAACACCCACCCAATGCCCCGCATTTCCTAAGCCATTACGGTAGATATGCAAACGATAACTTGTTTTGTTAAGTCCTTCGGCAACGTGTTCTACGACTAACAAATCAGGACGGCCATCTTTGTCAATGTCTTCCGTGACCACCGAGCGCGCATCGTACTCAAACGCAACCCCCATTAGGTACGCAATATTTATGTATTCCCCTTTGTGCTTTAAGTACAGAACTTTGTGCTCATAACCGTTCCAAGATATGTTCGCTTCTCGCAAATCGGTGGATTCCGTTTGGAACAACATGTCTCTGGCTACGTTTTCTCCACCCTCTTCATAAATGTCGTGCCGCCAGAAAGTAGTGCAATAATCTTGCGTACTTTCCCCACTGTAATGGCCATTGGCGATGAAAATATCTTTATCACCGTCATTATCAAAATCAAAGGTACTTGTGCCCCATGACCATCCAGTTCTTGCAACCTGATCATTGAACGGCGCTTTTACAAACCCATCATCTCGTCTCAAAAACATTCGATTGCCGTACCCCATGGCATCTCGCATTTCAGTGTGTTTTTGCAAGTCTTGGCGACCAACTCCCAGTTCAGCCAAACGCCTCGCTGTGGTTGAACTCATGCCGATGACATAAAAATCAAGCTTTCCGTCACCATCAAAGTCATCAAAAGTATGACCCATGCCAAAGAAATGACGATCAAGACCAAAATCATCAGTGACGTCAGTAAACTTCCCTTTGCCGTTATTTAGATAAACATCAAAGCCTGCGTAATCGCTCACCACGATCAAATCCATGTCTTGGTCGTCATCAAAGTCCACAAAAGAGCTGCTGTAAGAACGTCGTTTACTTTTTACGCCAAGCCCTGCTGAATCAGTAACATCAGTGAACTTTCCCTTACCGTCATTACGCAGTAGGACAGCCGGATACCCATCGTTTGCGTCGTAGTACGGACTTGGCATTTGCCCTTGTCGATACGCGTACTTATAGTTGGCAATGTGAATATCTAGGTCACCGTCACCATCGATATCACCAGCGGTAAATGTCTTAGGGAGCGCGAGATGATTGCCAGACATTTTAATGGGTTCGCTATTGAATGAACCGTCATGTTTCCCCAAAAACAACAACGGATAATTATTGTCATCTACACCAACAAAATCAACTTGCCCATCGCCATTAAAATCCGCGACCACCGCGCCGTCGTAAAGAGCTCGAGGCTTGTCGAACAGCTTCTCGGCAGCTAACGTCCCCTTGCCCTTATTTCGTAGCACCAAGTTCTGTCCGCCGACAATAATTTCAGACAGACCATCTTTATCAACATCATAGACCAACACCGGGTTTATTAAAGGTGCTTTTTCAGTGCCACTCACCTTAAAAACTTCTTGGAAAGCCGGTGCTAATTGTCGCTCCAGTACCGTCATTTCCTTAATGACTACGTCCTGAGGTTCAATCGCCGTTGAAGCACCCAACGTTACCTGCCATGTAACGTCAAGCATCCCCTTAAACACAACTCTATGTGCAGGTTCCTTTCTTGCCACGTGCAACTCAAAGCTCACCTCTGATTTCGCGCCCTCATTTGCCTGAGGCGGCGTAAACCGACTGTGATGCCATTCAGATTGCTCAAGAACGTAATTATTGGCTATTGCTTGCCCAATAAAAGATTTCCACTCTTTTGAATTCCACTTAGCTCCAACTCCAGAGAAAGTATACCGCGCAATCTGATGTTGAAGAGCTTCACTGTTCTGATGCTTGGCTAACACAATTGAATTGAAATCCAAACTCTCGAGAACTTTAAATTTCTCTTGCGCTTTTAGTAAGTCATCCCATAGCTTAACAATACGTGTTTCGTACTGTTGAGCCAAAACCTCAGGCCCCCAAATCAATTGATCCAGCTTGCGTCGAGTATTAACAAGGCTTATCGCTTGATCTTGATTTTCTAACTGCTCTTGCTTGCTCGGGCCGTCAACCTGTGCGTTAACGACGGCTGAAAATAATAGAACGAAAGTAATTATTATATTTTTCACTTAAATTAGCTCGTTTTAGATTGTTGTGTATTAAAAGAGATTAAAAACCAAAGACCCACCGATCTCAACGCCACAAACGGATTAGATATCTGAAGAATTCAGGTTACTATACTACTCAAACCGGCTTCAGTGAACGCTAACACCATAATATGCAAATAGTCTATATAAGTAATCGCCCATCAACCTTAGCGAATACGATTAAGCACATTGAACTATTAATGGGTTTCATCGATGAAGCGATCGTTTGTGTTCCAGATCGGATGAGAGATAGCTTCACCAATCTCTCCTCTAGCCTAGCCGTGAAGATTGTTGCCGAAAGTGAGATATTAAATCAGAAAAACGTTCGCAAACTTAAATCCCTTGACCACCAGAGACGGAACTATTTACTGCGAAGCAAGTTGATTCAACAGGATTATATAGCAGACGAATTCATCATGTCCGATGATGATTCTCGCCCGATGATAGATATACCCCTTAGTGTTTTTTGTTCAACTGGCCGCCATCACTCATACTTCTTCTATGATTTGAAGTCGTGGAATAACAATCAAACGGACTTCGATTCAGGACAAATAACCTCATTCGCCGTTTTACAAGCTGAAGGTTTTAGTCATTTATCTTACGCCAGCCATATGCCTCAGATAATTAACAAAAAACTGTTTAATCAGGCCTGTTCTTTCTTCAAAACTTACTCAGACTCCCTTCCGTTGTGCGAGTGGAGCAGCTATTTCAATTACGCCCTTAAAGTAAACCCCCGCAAATTTCATGAGACTCAAGCCTATAAGACTTTATGCTGGCCAGAGCACCCATTAGCGTGGAAACAAGAAATTACTCCCGACGCGTATCTGTTCGAAAACTTCACTCCAAATCTCTATTCTAAAAGCAAACCCTTTGAGGGTTTAAACCGGCTAAGCAATAATAAAGCGAGCGCGAAACGCACAAGCATTGAGAAAGTAATTCTATGGCGCAAATTCACCATCAACCTCTCCCATCCAGAGCAATCCAAAGGTCTTCTTAAGTACTTTCACCCTAGAACGTGGACCAACAAACTCAGAAGATAGAGTTTTGTTTTTTTGCGACAGACCTGTCAGACTCCGACCCACAGGCTTTTTAACATCTAAATTTCTCCGACATGCATATATATCGCTTCAGGAATCAAACCGAATACACGGAGCATGTCTCTAATCAACAAATGAAACTTCAAGAAAGGTTTCTTTTTTTAGCCCAACTTGAAAAAGAGAACGCAAACAAGTCATTTGAATACGAAGCATTCTCAATCACGGCCGATAGAAAGGTTAGATTACGAGTAGACTGGGCTCATTCGACAGGCGGCCACATCAATTGGCGCGAGCGCTTGATCTGCCCTGACACCAACCTAAACAATCGTCAACGAGCTGGTTATCACCTATTTTTGTCTGAACTCCATCCGTATGAACAAGACAAAGTTTACATAACCGAGCAGGCTTCGCCATTCTTTGACTTTTTAAAAAAGAAGGTTGTTAGCCTAACGGGCAGTGAGTTCATCTCCGTGAACTCAGCGCCTGGGGCCATAACATCGGCAGGGCTAAGACATGAAGATTTCACCAATCTATCGTTTAAAGATAATTCTTTAGACAAAATCATTTCTTTTGACTGCCTAGAGCACATCCCGAATTATGAGGCGGCTATTAGAGAATCTTATCGAGCTCTTAAACCCGGAGGGAGAGCTCTATTTTCATTTCCATTCTCAGCCAATGACACTTCAACTTTAGTTAGAGCGAAGGTCGAAGAAAACGGCCAAATTACGCATATTACTGAACCCGAATATCATGGGGACCCTCTATCAAGCGATGGCTGCCTTAGCTACTATACGTTCGGCTGGGATATACTTGACACATTTAGCTTAGCAGGCTTCAAAGACGTTTATGCTGCGGTTTACTGGTCAGATATATTCGGCTATTTAGGCAACGAACAAATCGTCTTTGTTGCGAAGAAATAGCACGTGAAAATTAATGGCATTAACCTTTCGCCTGTAGTTGGAATGTACCCATAGAAATGAATTAAATCACAAGCAATACAATCTAAATTTAAACTATGAACAGAGTCGCTGTTATTTTGCCCGCGTACAATGAAGAGCAAACTATCGTTAGAGTTGTGCAGAGTTTTCATTCTGAACTGCCTGAGGCGTCGATTTGGGTGGTCAATAATCATTCTCTCGATCAAACGGAAAGTTTAGCCAAAAAGGAGATTGAACGGCTCGGCTGTAAAGGTGGAGTGCTAAACGAATATAGGCAAGGTAAAGGAAATGCCATACGCAGAGCATTTCTTGAAATTGAAGCCGACATCTTCATTTTAGCGGATGCCGACTTAGCGTGCCCTGCGTCTGAAGTTCACTTTTTAATGACCCCGATAGTAAAAGGGGAGGCGGACATGGTTGTTGGTGACCGCCATACCGGGGGTGACTACGCCTCGCAAAATAAACGAGCGCTTCACAGCTTTGGCAATCGATTAGTTCGCACACTGATAAACCGCTTATTCAAAGCCAAGTTAGTTGACCCAATGTGTGGTTACAGAGCATTCAGCAGACTATTTGTAAAAAATTACCCAATTTTAGTTGAAGGGTTTGAAATAGAGACAGACATGACACTGCATGCTCTGGATAAACGTTTTCGTATACGAGAAGTTCCAATTAGTTTTCAAGATCGACCAGAAGGAAGTGTTTCGAAATTGAACACATTCAGAGATGGAGCGCGCGTGTTACGCACCATATGGAATATATTTCGCTACTATCGCCCGCTCGTATTTTTTGGAGGAGCCGCGATTGTTTTTGCTGTACTGGGTTTACTCACGAGCATTCCAGTTTGGGAAGACTGGTTTCGAGACAAGTACATTCACCACATACCATTAACTATACTCTCCAGCGGACTCGAAATTGTAGCGCTACTCTTAGGCGCTGTAGGCCTGATTCTCGACTCAATCGCCCACCAAGATAGAAGGCGATTTGAGCGCGACCTAATGAACTGAGCAACATAATGTCAGTCCGCAATAGTAACGACATCGAATCCCCAGCCACACTCACAGCAGAGGCTAAACACTTACACGAGTCCCTGTTTGCGCGCCGCGCACCGACCAATGTGATTCAATTGTATTTAGAAGCACACTCTAAGATTCACGCCTTAACGAGCAGTGACACCAGACGGCAGCTTGAGCAAAACACAATAAATACCATTGTATTCAAAAAACTGAACGCTACGGCAATTGAACCATGGCTAAGAAGAGCTGGCTCCAGACATTTGCTCAGCTCTAAACTTTTACTGATTAACTATATTTGCGAAACTGGGGGGAACCACGACGAATATAAAAGAGACTCTACTCTTGGCTGGAGTAGTCTCATATTAATCGGAATAAAAGCCTCACTACAACTTCCTTTTGGGCTTTACTTAAAGCACCGCCATGACCTCATTTAACTACGCCATCATAGGGTCTGGACCCGCCGGCGTTGCTGCCGCCAGACAGCTTTCGAATAAGGGTGCCTGCGTTATTGATGTAGGACAGTGCCAAGATACGATCTTTGAACCAGCTTCTTTGAGAGATGCGTTAAGCGCCAAACAGCCAAAAACAATTTTAGGTGATAATTGGGAACTTTTAAGCAATTTAGTAAACCCCAACACCGTACATCCAAAGCTGAGATCGCGTGCAGTTCGGTATGTTATGAATGGCGAAGAGTTTTCCGTACACAGAGATTCGCCAACAACACTCTACGGAGCTGGGAGCCACGCTTTAGGCGGCATGTCCAATGCATGGGGCGGCCAACTCTTACGATACACCAATGAAGACTTGAAGGACGCTGGGGGTTGGCCAATTACAGCCGATGAACTTTCATCGCACTATCAAGACCTCGAGGAGCATATCGGGATCTCCGGCCAAATTGATGACATGCACAGCTTCCTAGGAAACTCTGCATTATCCCTTCCACCTTTAAAGCTATGTCCATCTGCCAAGTATATTTACTCTAAATACAAACTGTTGAGAAATAAGCGCATCAAACATGACTTCAAACTCGGCCACCCTCGATTAGCCATCGCGACTGAACCGTTTGGCAATAGGGAAGCCTATCAATATGGTGAAACCGAGTTTCTGACAACAGGGCAAACTGGTCTATATACGGCTAAAGAAACACTGATTGAACTTAAGGATTCAGGCTCAATCGAGTATTTCAGCAATTCCAAACTGATAAAGTTTGTCGAACATTCGGAGTTTGTGGAGCTTGAAATTCTTGATCTAAAATCAAACGAAACAAGACTAATCAACGTGAAACACCTACTCCTCGGGTGCGGAACAATTCAAACGGCCAAAATGGTGTTAACTTCATTGAATGAAACAAAGCATCGACTTCCGTTTATTGATCACCCACCAACCATATTGCCATTGTTTATACCTCGCATGTTCGGAAGTCAGCTCCCTGGAAGTAGCTTCCCTACGCAACTAGCCGGGACCTTAGACAATGCTGGACTCAAAAATATTATAAGTTTCCACTATCCAGGGGCACTATTGTGGTCCGACTTACTTTCTGACATTCCCTTGCCCATGCACACGTCATTAAAAGCGCTAAAAACCCTACTAGGCGGTATGCTGGTAGCGCAAATGTGGGAAGCATCTCATCCTAATCCGAAAAACTATTTATGCTTAGATGCTAAAGGCAGCATACAAATACATTATCCTGAGCGACACGAGTATCAGGGCATTAGAAAACTAATTCGGTCTCTTAGACCATTAGGCATCTATACATTGCGACGCCTATCATCCATGTCGCCTCCAGGGTGGGGATTTCATCATGCTGGTTGTCTTCCAATGAATATTGAGCCCGAAAAATTTCAAACTCATATTGATGGCCGCCTTTGGAATAGCATGAGAGTTAGAGTTATAGACGGCAGCGTCTTACCTTCATTACCGTCAAAGCATCACTCTTTTACAGTAATGGCAAACTCAGCCAGAATCGCCGACAGCACTCTAAAATGCGAATACTAATCCTTGGTGCATCAGGTTTTATAGGCAGCCACCTCGCGAAGATAGCAAGCCAAAACAATCACGATGTAATCGCGCTCTGTAGATCTGGCAGGGTAACGGGCTTTCAAGGTTCTACGCAAAAATGGCACATGGGTGAACGCCTTCCTGATGATCTGTTTACGAATGTAGATTGCGTCATTCACCTCGCACACGATTTTTCGAAAAAACAGGGTGCTGAAACAACAATAAAATCTACTACCGAAATCATAAACCAGGCATTCACAGCAAACGTACGTCGCCAATTGTACTTCTCATCTTTCTCAGCTCACCATAACGCCGAGTCAACTTATGGGAAAACAAAGTTTTTAATTGAACAATCAATATCCAATATACCTAACACCACCGTCGTGCGGCCAGGGTTGGTTATTGGCAATGGAGGACTTTACGCAAACATAGCACGAGCTGTTCGCCTGTCACCGTTCATTCCATTGCCTGATGCCGGGAAAGCAACTACACCTGTTATAGAAATTGAAAAATTGTGTCACGAGTCCCTTAAACTCTGTCAAAATACCCGCGGTGTCTCAGAAGCCAACTTGTTTGAAGCTGAACACGTTCCTTTAAGAACGCTGGTAACTAGTATTGCGGATAGACTTAATAAAAGAGTAATAATCATTGGTATACCATCATGGGTGCTAATTTATTGCTTCAAGATTGCGAGTTTTTTACGCCTACCACTGCCAGTTAACGAGGATAATTTGACTGGATTTTTAGCCAATCAATCCATCCCACATAAATCAACATTAATTCAATAACCCAGTATGTTTATACAAAAGCTACGAAATTGGCTACTCGAACCTACGCTAGAAAACGTCGATGTAAATGACGATGAATTATTGACAAAGCATATTGAGATTCTAAAAAGTAAGACGCTTCTCCGATCAGCATTCAATACGTTTTATGAAGATATGTCTTCTCAAGCCGATCAACATATCTCTACAAACGCCACCGAAATTGAACTTGGGAGCGGTGCTGGTTTCTTTAAAGATAAACGCCCCAACGTACTAACCTCTGACGTCAGAAAATCCCCAATATTAGACTTGGAATTAGACGCGCAGAATATGCCCTTCGAAAATCAATCGGTTGGTTGCATATTTGCTATTAATGTTTTTCATCATCTCCCCGCGCCTGAGGAGTTTCTTCATGAGATTGTACGAGTCCTGCATGCAAATGGTGGCTGCATTCTCGTAGAACCTCATAACGGCTTTTTATCAAAACACCTACATCGTCACCTTCACAGCGATGAGCATTTTGACATTAACGCTTTAGGTTGGAATACCGATGAGATTAACGGCCCAATGGCAGGAGCGAATCAAGCTAAGGCGCATATTGTATTCAGTAGAGACAGAGAAAGGTTCGAGCAGCTGTTTGGCGATCATTTGGAAATTGTCAGTCAAACCTATTGTCTTAACTCATTTCGATATCTGTTTTCTGGGGGCTTGAATTTTCGCCAACTTCTTCCTTCAATGTCTGAACGCCCGCTCAAATGGATTGAATCCCTTGCAAGCCCGTTTGCCAAATTTTGGTCGTTACATCGAATAACCGTGATTCGACGAAAAAATTGATAAAGCAATACGCTAAATTTTTCTTGAATGGAATCGCTATCTCAATCATAGCCTGGTTATTGCAACAGTTTTTATACCGGGTAATGCCTCAAGGTTCGGGGCACTACTACGCACTAGCAAGCGTTTTAACACTGATTCCAATAATTGGCTTGAATTTTTTGATTCAAAGCAAGTTCATCTTTAATGAGGCTGGCCAAGTAAAACGATTTATTGTCGCCGACATTGCTATATTAGCTTTGGTTACGGCACTATCTCCCATCTGCCGATTATTAATTGATGTTCTATTGGGCGCTCCATGGGGAACACAATTGGGGTTCATTTCAGCCGCGTTTATCGCCTCCATTCCTTCGTTCATAATTCGTCGATATTGGGTCTTTTCATCCCCTGTACGGTAGCAACATGAAGAAAATTCTCTCACCCACTCTATTAGCACCTTATTGGCTTTTCGCCTCTCTTAGCCTTTATCTCATCTACATAGGGTTCGAAAAGCAAAATTGGTCAGAAGCACTCCCATGGGTGACGCGCAAAGATTTCGTTGATTTTGCGAGCTATGTGTTGGGGGCAACCGCAGTATTTGTAGTTATGAGGGCTGCACTTAAGTTCACTGAGTTACAAACTTTCGTTATTTTTTCGATATCTGCCTTAATAATTACAAGTAATACAAGTGCCCTTTTCACCGTGGCGCTAATTTTCTTGGCCGCTATTTCTATTGGCACTCTTGTAAGTTTAAGAAAATCAAATAGCGTCATTCATCTAATTTTGATTGGAATAGGGTTTCTGGGCACAATCATCGGAATTTTCGCTCACTTTCCAATCAATTATTTTTGGTTTTACATGTTCTTGTTAGCGGCACCAATCGCAGCGCTCTTATATTGCGGAATTGACATTAAGGAAATTAAAAAACCTCTGCACAAATACCTGTTAACTAGAGCGAATAACCGATCACCTAACGTTATTGCGGCCTTAACTGCAGCGATTGCCCTAATGCACCTTGCTGGCGCATTGTTGCCTGAACTAGGGTTCGATGCGTTAGCAGTACACCTCTTCGTACCCACTCAAGTAGCCTGGAGCCAACAATGGGGCTACGACCCTACAACGTATGTATGGGCACTAATGCCAATGCTTGGGGACTGGCTATATTCTATATCCTATGTGGTTGGCGGTGAAAGTGGGACAAGACTACTTAACCTTTTGTTTCTCTTTTTACTCGCTTGGCTAACTCGAGAAACGGCTCAATGGTTAGGTGCAAGCAAAGTCTTTTCTGATATTTCAGTATTAATTTTGCTCTCCACGCCACTCTCATTTGCTGAATCAAACTCCCTGTATATCGATTCAATATGGAGTACTTTTGTAATAGCAGGCTTCCTGTCTGTATTTAAAATGGCCGATGCCGACCAAGGGCAAGAACGTTCGTCTAACTATTTACTTCATTCAGCATTTTTCTGGGGCTGCGCATGTGCTACCAAAGCCGTCACCTTAGTCATCTTACCCATAGCAGGTTGTTTGATTCTGCTACTCATGATTACCCGACGACTGCAACTTTCAGTACAACACATTGGCTTAGCTGCTCTGCTATTCTTTTTATTAGCTTGCGTGCCTTACGTGACAGCTTGGGCTATTTCAGGCAATCCAGTTTTCCCATTTTACAATGAACTTTTTAAATCTCCTTTTTTCCTGGAATGGAATTTCAATAACCCCATATACAACTCAGGAGTACAATGGGAGACGTTCTACAAAATAGTGTTTGATTCCAGCAAGTACATCGAAGGAACAACCGGTGCATCAGGGTATCAATGGATAACGTTATTCCCCATAGCACTCTATGCAATATTGCTCCGGCGGAACCATAAGCAATTGGCCGTTTTAGGTGTTTGTATCTTATCCATTATGGCGGTTTTCGTATCACAATCCTATTTGAGATACATATTCCCACTATTCGCTCTTTTTGCAGCCGTAATATCGGCTGGCTTATGCTCTTCAAAAGCACACCCGGACCTATCTACACCCACCCCTTTAATCGTAACTCTTTTGAGTCTGACTATCGGGCTTAACCTCGTGTTTTTCTGTTCAGCTGGATGGACCTATCGAAACATGCCCATTGAGTTATTAATCGATGAAAAACAACGAAAAGCATTCGTCGAATTAAGGTCTCCTCTACGCACCGCGGTTTCCGAGATAAATAGGCTAAATAGCGCGAATAAACCAGTAGCATTATTCACCAACAGCTCTGGAGCGGCAGGACTGAAAGCGGACGCGCTCTACCCTAGTTGGTATAATCATGTCTTTCAATCAAGAATGAATGCGGCTAAAAACAGCCAGCAAGTTTCCCAGTTGCTTTCAGACTATGATGCGAAGTATCTGGTGCTAGACGACTTATGGTCAGACGAGAAAACACGAGAGAGAATAGAACGTGCAACTGTTGAAGTTGCTCGAATACGCCATTTAGTCATTCGGAAAGCGAAAATGTAAGAACGTTCATTTTAAAAACCGCCTTACTTCACCGACAAACCCAATAGCACTTAAAAGACCTATTTCCACATCATTTGCTTAAAACGGTAAACTCACCAACACCTATCGGTTTACCATCATCCTGACGTACTATCGTAACTGCGATCGCACCAATGGTGGATACTTGCTCCATCGATACTGCAGCCGTGATTAACCCTGGTTCGGAATGAGTTATAAGCGCTGCCTTGCCATCAAAATTCACGATTACATCATCGAGCGCCTGATCCGAGTGAACCTTAATCCATATTCCCATGCTCCCGTCCGGCAGCGCATTAGGATTAGTATTCAAGTATGTACTTTTCGGCCCCCACTCAACAATATCGATACTTGCACTCTTTCGCCTCGATGAATTAAGGGGCGCTAGATAATCTTGCAAGCCTCGAGCATCGTTTACTGCTAGCTCAGAACCAAACTCAAAACTCAAGTGATGTTTATCAAATGTGAAAGGAGTCCCGTTTTCACTAAAATATCTGCAATCGCCATCAGAGCAAAACGCATTTTTTGCACTCAAATAAAAGAATCCGTAACTCTCAACTAGCTTCCGATACTGTTGATCTTCATAAGCATTCTCTTCTAGATAAGAATTTGGATCAAAACCAGCTCTTCCATATCTGTTCAATAGCTCGCTCATTTCTTCTTTGAGGGTAGCGTATCCGCCAACAACCACCACGTGTTCTATTCCTGATTGATGTAAAAACGACAAGTAGCTAGCCAAGTGATCTAAAGTATATGATCTATAAAGTGCGTTAATCACCAAGTAATCATATTTCTCTAGATAGGCCACATCATGCCTTATCTTGTTTAGCGAAACACACTTATTTAAATTAAGGTGGTTCTTTGGAAAGAGGGAGCGCACGTCAGCATAAGGAGGGCACCCCCCCAACTCAGACATTGAAAAATCATGCAGAGGTAATACTCGGTGCATCGCATTCAGTGCATCAACCGACTGACTGTCGCCAATAACAAGCGCGCTGATTTTTCCAGCCACAGGATTGTCACACTCCGTCCACCCTTTTTCACTGCATATTTTCTGTCTAACGGCAAACCGTTTGGCTTTAGCCTGTTTAACTTCCTGTGCAGAATACACCCCAGTGCTCCAAGCACGCCATGACCAACCACTCGTCCCCCAAATTGACGCTCCGATGTAACACAATACAAAGGAGGCCAAAATCAAAGTGGTGTACCTATGATAAGGTTTTAATTGGCCATTGCGAAAAGGCTGTTCGATATATCGATACATGACAACAGCCAGTAACAAGGCTGCCAAAGCCAGCACGACCACATCAATGCCTAATAACTGCTGTTTTTCTAAATAATATTTATAGAAAACAATTAACGGCCAATGGATTAAATAGAGCGAATAGCTAATTGCACCGATTCCAACTAATACCCTACTTCTCAAAAATGATCCGAACAGCGCATTTTCAGAGGAGTAAATGCATAAGGCGGCGCCCAAACACGGTATCAATGCATTAACACCAGGAAATTGACTCGTATTATCAAACCATGTAACTGAAAAAACTATCAAGCAGACCCCAGCCACTAAAAGACAGTTCAGATATATTTGTTTACTTGCTTCGGCTGGTCTTAGGAACAACAATGCCGCACCAATACCAAATTCGAACACCCTGAAAGGCATTAAGTAGAAAACGGCGGACGCGTGGGTATCAACGAAGATGGATGCTAAGCAGAAGCTCAATACGGTAATCGCAAAAACTCCAATGGCGAAAAGCCCCTTTCGAACAAGTAATATACTGACGACTAAAGGCCAAATTAAGTAAAACTGCTCCTCAACGCCCAAGGACCATGTGTGCAACAACGGTTTTAGCTCGGCACTACTATCAAAATAGCCGCTCTGACTAAAAAACAAAACGTTTGAAACAGACAGAGTCGCATGCAACAGTGACTGCCCAAACTCTAGAAGTCGATTGGGCGTAAACAGACTAATAGCAGCGATAGAACTGATAGAAAGCGTAAAAAGTAACGCTGGAACAATGCGGTTAATTCTCCTTAAATAGAATTGTCCAAAATCTATTGTCCCACATTTGACATGCTCTTGTAGAAGCAGCCGACTTATTAAAAAACCACTAATGACGAAGAAGATATCAACCCCTACGTATCCACCACTTATTGCACCTACCTCTAAATGATATAAAAGCACAGATAAAACGGCGACGGCACGCAATCCATCTATATCCGCTCGATAGCCGCTCATCGTAGGTGGCGCAGACCCCATCATCTAACCCAGCGCCATCAAAACTGTTAACAATAGTCTTTCAAAGATCATGATCAAGGTTGGGCTTAAGCTTGTTCAAGAGCTCCGAAATCTTCACACTAAGTACTTTCTTTGAATAAAGCCTTTCAGCGGCAGCCACTCCAGCATCGGACATCTTATTCCAGGCCGCTTCCGTCTCATAGAGTTCCACTATTTTATCCGAGAACTCTTCAGCACTATTGGCTATCAATAGATCTTGCTTATCGATTAACCCCATGCCCTCGGATGCTTCAAGAGAAACCACCTGCGGTACCCCATGACATAAGCCCGAAACAATTTTCCCCTTAATACCTGCGCCGTAGCGAAGAGGCGCTACCATTAGTTTGACTTCCTCCAAAAGCTCCTGAACCGTGGGAACAAAGCCTCTGATCTCAATGCTGTCACTCGCCAAGTCAGCAACCTCTTCACTGACATTTGAGCCAGCGATAATAAATTTACAACCCTTCAACCTCTGAGAAACTAACGGCCAAACCTCTTTCGCAAAATATTTAACCGCATCGACGTTGGGCGGGTGCTGAAAACCACCAATAAAACCAACGTTAAGGCGCTTATTATAATCATTGATTCGACCGACGACGTCTCCAAATAAAGGAATCACTGCGACATTACTGTCTTGAACTTCAGACTCGATTATTTTCGCTTCTACCTCGCTTACAACAATGGTAGCGTCACACCTTTGAACCAGCGACAATTCTTCGTCCTTAGATATTTTTTGGCTTCTAGCTGGCATTTTATAAGCCGGATATCTTTTTAATAGCTCTAGCTCACGTTCATAACGAAGAAAGTGCAAATCAACAGTATTAAAAATAACTTTGGCTTTAGGAAAACATGCCTTAACAACAGGATAGGATTGCAATGCTACTGTTGCACGTGACAAGACGACAATATCGTAAGAATGCGGAAGGTGTTGCAATGACTCCATAGCTGTTCGAGCTGGAGCGAGCCCATCATACAAACACTCCACTCCCATACTTTGTAGCGATTTTGTATAACGTCCTTCATCTCTAAAGGCATCCCATGGAACAAATGAAACGCCCCAGCCGTCCGCCAGTGCTTGCTCAAAGAAATGCACTGTTTCTATGGAACCAGCATCTTTATCCGGTGTCGGTGTGTTGGAATCAACCCATAGTATCCAGCCCTTGCTAACTTGACTTCGTACATATTGATCCACACTCTCGTGTGAAGGGATGCTAGGCCGCAAATCTAACTGGTTTTGCCACTTTTGATAAAACTTATCCTTATTGATGCCTTGATGTTTCTTTACACCACTGCTAACACTGTTTCCAGAAGAAACACCTTCGTGGTGAACTATTCTAGAAAAGGGATTGTAAATTACTCTATAGCCAAGTTGCTTTGCAGACATGGCAATATCAGCGTCTTCATAATACGCAGGGGCATATCGTTCATCATAACCTCGAACCTTCTTCCATAAATCCGCTCGAATTAAAATTGAAGCTCCAGAACAATAGTCAGTATCTCTAGCGTAATTAAAACAGGCCTTAGAAGGATATTGCCCCCGGCCATAATTGTAACCTGACGCGTCGTTGAATATTAACCCTCCAGCCTCTTGGACTTTCCCATCCCGATCTAACATTAGAGAGCCGGCAATCCCTGCATCTTCATGCTGCTCAAATGTTTCAAGCAGGCTCTTAAGCCAACCATCCAACGGTAAAGTGTCATTATTAAGTTGCAGTAAAAATTGACCTTCAGCTTCCTTAGCCGCTTTATTACATGATTTTAGATAGCCTAAATTTTTGGGATTTCGGATTAGCTTAATGCCAGGAACTTCGGATAGTCTATTGACCTCTTTATCTGTAGAAGCGTCATCCACTAATAACACTTCGTAATCATTAAATTCTTGAGCATTCAAGGCATAGAGGCAATCCACCGTGAATTCAAGCTTATTGAAAAATGGAATGATAATACTAATTTTAGGATCAAGTGTGTCTTGCTTGAAATTCAAGGACTGTAATTTTTCAGATAACGTCAATTCACAAATTTCGTCAAAAACACACTCTATTTCTAATTGTAAAGGCGTGCTAACACGTACTGAAGCTGAGTCTTCAGACTCAAAACCATCGTTTAACGAGCCAACATCAGAAGCATCACCGTAACGAAGGTAATGACCTAATGGGTTTTCATCTTCATCTAACCGAAATTTCTTGCGGTACATTTCAGTAGAAAAATCGGCGCTTGGATTGAGGCCTTTTCTAGACCCTTCTTTTATGTAATGCACGAGCAGAGAATGCCATTCATTTTCAACACTTCCTAATTGTTGAGCGTAGAAAGATGGATTAAAAAACGCATTCGGCATTCGCCCTTCTCTTTCGCCATGCCCAACATAGTGCTCCAGCGGTGACCGAAGAGAATGCTCTATCAATGGATAAAGTCGAAGATAGTACTCCGCATCAAAAAGTCCGGATTCTCTTACAATTTTCAAACGATTGCGCATCCGAATGTAGTTTCTAAGGTTAAATGTCAATACTGCCTTTAAGAACAACAAACCTTTCCCAACAAAAGATAATCGAATTTTTTTTGCGACCCTATATAAAAATGCGCCAACTTTCCAAGCAGAAGACCCAAATACACCATCTAAGGCAAATTTCAAGTCATGCGCTCTTTTTGCAAGCCGAACATTGTCCAAAGAAACGTCTCGCACGCGCTGATCGGCTTCCTGCCAAACTTCGCTCATCTTAAGTTCGTATGCGGCTTTAGTCTCCTCTATAACCTTTCTTTCCAATTCTAAACGCTGACTTAACTCATCCGATAACTCGGTGACTCTTTTGTCCTTCTCTGCGATCAACCAGGACTGTTCTTCAATGACTAGGCCTTTACTGTCATTCTCACTCGTTAGTGTTTGAACCTCTTTAACTTGAGCGTCTAATGCTTCATTGAAACGCGCCTCTTTAAGACTGAATTCAACGTCTTTAGATCTTATTTCTTCACTGAACTTTAATATTTTTCGTTCAGCACCCACTCTGAGTGCCAACTCTTCTTTTACACTCATTTCTGCACGATCTAAATCTAAACGCGCTTCGCCCATTTTTTTAGCTATAGCCTCAGAATCACGTAGAAATTTCACGAAATCCGTAGTCGCAAACTTATCGAGCTCTATCTCTAATCCTAGCTCTTCAGTTTCAGTGGCTGCGGTTCGTCGATCTTCTGCGCTCCGCTCTAGCCATGAATAAAAATACTTTACTACATCAGGGATATTTGTATTCTCTAAAAACTCTCGCTGACTGACCTCTTGACGCCGGAGGCTCTGATCAAGAAATTTCTCTACTTCAATTTTAATATCATTATCCCCCCAATTTAATTGCACATTTAGGGTCTTACTCAACTGTAAGGAGAGCGACTGACTGTCTTTTAGTAGATCCTCAAATCTAACAAAAACTCTTGGTAATTCACGGGTATGCATTTCCAGCATTCGAAGGTGTACGAACCACAGAGCTAATGCATAATTCAACTCTATGCCATTTCTACGAAATAGAGATTGTGCAATTTCAGATGGGTTTCGCAAACTAATTATATAATGCGAATCGATGCCCATCTCTTTTAGTGCTGCTTCCCATAGCGGTACCAATTTACATATTCTCGGATCCTTAACTAAGCCAACCTTAAAATCACCGAATTGACTTTCAATCAATTCGCAAAGCCGATTTTGATAAGTTTGGGCGTCGCTTGAGCGAAACCAATCGTCAGGAATCGGCGACACACTATCCCAAGTGCAGCCAATGGAGTTTAATACCTCATCGTGAAATTCCATCAATACTTGGGACTCCCAGAATCCCAAATCATTATCGTTTTTCACGGGTTTTAACAGGTTCTTGGGTAGAGATGCACCGTAAAGATTTAGGAATCTTGTCACTGCAGAAGTACCGCTTCGGTGCATCCCCGCAACGAGGATTATTGATCGATTCGAGCGCACTAATTCTTCATCATTCATATTAACTATTTCTTTTATCAAGCAACCGGAGTCTGATACCGATCTATCACTTCATCAATATCTCCAACCAGAGAGACACACCCATGTTCTAGATAGATAGCTTTGTTACATAACTGCTTTGCAACCAACGGACTATGAGTGGCAAAAATCAAAATCGAAGACCTGAAAACCAACTCAGATAAGCGAATTTTAGTTTTTTCTATAAACGCTTGATCACCTGCGCCTACCCATTCATCGAGCAACAGAATATCGCAATCTATGCTCGTGCAGATAGAAAAAGCCAATCGCAAAATCATCCCAGAGGATAACAATCGAACGGGCATGCTTAAGTAATCACCTAACTCGCTAAATTCAGCGATATCATCAGTTCTTGCAAGCGCTTCCTTTCGACTTAGCCCGTAAAGCATTCCACACAGCAGGATATTCTCATAGCCATTTAGATTGACATCCATACCCGACATCAAATTAAGTAACGCAGACACCCGGCCTTCGCGAACCATGCTCCCAGCCGTTGGCTCATAGAACCCAGCCAAAACCTTTAATAACGATGTTTTTCCCGCACCGTTATGCCCGAACAACGCAACTCGATCGCCCTGATCAAATGAAAGGCTAACATCGTCCAATGCAAGAATTGAGGTTCTGCGACCTTTCTCTCTTCTAATTCGGCCTCCAACAGGCAGCCGTTGTGTGATTGACCTTCTCAAAGACCGACTTTGAGAATCATAAACCGGGTAGTCCAAACACACGTGCCTCAACTCAAGTTTCGACATTTGAATCCCCTATATCCAAAACGCTATGCGTGAACGAAAAACAGCAAACACTGGGAACGCGACCACCCAACCAGCGAAGGCTAATAGTAAAGAAATAATCCAACTAGTCATCTCAATGGAGCCACTCAAAAGAGCTCCTCTATATATTTCAATCAAGTGGTAAAAAGGATTCAATTGAGCAACGATTTCCAGATCCGATCTTATTTCGGGCATCCACATTATCGGCGTCACAAAAAACACTAATCTAAATATATTGTTAAGCAATTCACCTAGGTCCCTAAATCGAGTGGCCATCACACTCACAAGCACTCCCATCCATAAAGCATTCACCGTAATGATCAGTAGTGAAACTGGAATTATTATCCAAGAGAGATACCATGTCTTGCCCAGTAGAATTGACAATCCCAAGAACACCAACATTTGGTACCCAAGGACAACCAAGTTTCGCCAAACCACCCTTAATAATAGAGTAAAGTAACTCAACTGAAACGAAACGATGTAGTTTACCGAATTGACGTACTCACGACCACTTTCAAGAATAATCCCATGCATGTAGTTCCAAACGATTAGACCGAGCATAAGGTATAAGACGTAATCGGGTGAACTCACATTGAATAGCCTCGAATAAATAGGCCCTAGAGAACAGACAAATATCAAAATACTCAAACTAGCCCAAAACACACCTAACTTCGACCTGTTATAACGGCCTTGAACGTCGTTCCAGCCAAGTGCAAGCCAAACCCCTTTATCCTTAAAACCTCGCTTAAAATCTTCTACTGCTAACGCTAACTGATTTCTATTATTCACTGTCTTTCTCAAAATTTATGTCACGTGTAGGTTTCAAAATAGCCAGCAAAATGCCGGCTCGATGTTAAGACATCAGTGTATCCAGCCGATACACACCATACACAGCATCAAGAATGTGTATTTAGAACCGGATTGTACTTTTCCAAAACCAGAACGACACCCTATTTATTGCTCACCACACGCATTAATCGTTAAACGAATCCAGTCACCAGAACCAGAGGCTAACATAAACTATTCAAACTAAAATCGATTAATGCATCTCGCATTCTTTGTGCGAAATTGGCATAGTAAGCACAAATTGCATATAGCGAGTTCATAACAGTTGAAAACGGCATTAATTACTGGAATATCTGGTCAAGGCGGCTCTTACCTCGCCAAATCATTACTTGAAAACGGCTATCATGTCGTTGGTACTGCTCGCACAGTTAACGCGGGTGGCGCGCAAAACTTAGTAGAACTGGGAATCATTGACCGAGTAGTCTTGCGCGCCATAGATCTCCAAAATGACCAGCAAGTAGTTGACTTAATCGACCAGCTAAGGCCGGATGAAATCTATCATTTGGCTGCGCCATCGTCAGTAGCACGATCGTTTATTGAGCCAGCTGACACAATCTACAGCATTGCTTTAACAACAGTAAACGTGCTTGAAGCCATTCGTAAAATCGACAAAAACATTCCATGCTTTATTGCCAGCTCAACCGAAGTGTTTGGCAACTGTAAAAAGAAGGCTACGGAGAAAACTGCCCATAACCCACAAAGCCCGTATGGCATTGGTAAAAGTTGTGCTCAACAACAAACAAGAATATATCGTGAAGCATATGGCCTATTCGCTTGTACCGGCATTCTTTCTAATTTTGAGTCTCAACTGCGTCCACGAAATTATGTCACATCAAAGATCGTAAATACTGCGTGTGAAATAGCGCTTGGCAATGCAGACACGATTGAACTAGGAAATGTGGGTATTACACGTGATTGGGGAGCGGCCGAAGATTTCATGAATGCAGCCAGACTCACCCTCCAACAAGATCAACCAGACGACTACATCATTGCCACCGGGACTTCACACAGA
This sequence comes from Arenicella sp. 4NH20-0111, assembly GCF_040366405.1. Taxonomy (NCBI): domain Bacteria; kingdom Pseudomonadati; phylum Pseudomonadota; class Gammaproteobacteria; order Arenicellales; family Arenicellaceae; genus Arenicella; species Arenicella sp. 4NH20-0111. Next base: position 59,283 of record NZ_BAABWF010000003.1, on the reverse strand, counting down.
CTGAAAGACTTTTTGGATATAACTTTTTCAAGGGTGGGCTTACGCTATCAGGACCACCTGGTTTCGAAAAAGTTTCTGACTCGACCGCTAGATATCAACCAAACTCTATGTGACACCAATCATACCGAATCTAAATTGGATTGGAGCGCGACTAGAGACCTTAATGCCGTAGTGACTGAAATGTTGTATGCAGAGCTTTCACGCAGTACTAACATTGAAAAAGCCTGCGATATTCTTGGCTTCAATACACAAAAACCGCCAAAAAATGTGGTGAATATTAATTCCAAAGCATAAGAAAATGGCTTTTTAGTGAAGCCTTTAGGCATCGACATCCGAAAGTTTTTCTACGTTACTTCAGCAAATGATCCAGCCAGGCTGAACAATCAATAAATATGCCCCTCAATACTCAGCCTTCTATCTTACACATCTGTAAAGTCTACCTTCCGGTAAAAGGCGGCATTCAAAAGGTAGTTCATGCCATCGCAAAGCTCACTGATAGCTACCACCATAAAGTCGCTACCTGTGGTGAAGACGGCGCCATCTTTGAGCAAAATATGGATGGCGTTCAAGTAACTCGAGCACGCTCTTATTTGGAGATAGCATCGATGCCAATAGCGCCGTCGCTGATTAAAGTAATCAGGCATCAAGTAAGAAACAGTGACGCTGTTTGTCTTCACTATCCTTTTCCGTTAGCTGACTGCGCGCTAGCCACCATCATCAAACTTCCACCGTTAGTGGTCTACTGGCATTCAAACATTGTGGCTCAAAAGAAACTAAAGTGGCTTACCTATCCATTTATATTTCTCACTCTAAGAAGGGCAGCGGTAATCGTTGTGACCTCTCAAAATATGATTGATAACTCCGCGCTTCTAAAGCGGTTTCAAAACAAAGTTCAGATCATTCCTTACGGACTTCCTCCGGCAACCCAAACCACACACAGCAAGAATAAGGGCTACTTTTTGCTCATCGGACGCCACGTTTCCTACAAAGGCATCGACGTAGCATTGCGGGCGACTAAGAGTACGGATTCAGCTCTGATTCTCGCAGGCGATGGGCCGCTCTACGAACAGCACAAACTGTTAGCAGAAGAACTCGAAATTTCCGATAGAATCACCTTTATTAAAGGTGCTACTGATAACCAGCTGGAGCAGCTTATAAGCGAATCCATTGGACTGATAGTACCTTCGATCATGCACAATGAAGCCTTTGCTCTAGTGCAACTTGAAGCAATGCGCCTAGCCAAACCAGTGGTTAATACGGCCCTTCCTTCGACTGTACCCTCGGTTGCACGCCATAGGCGCGAAGGCCTAACGGTGGCACCTCGAGACGTCAGCGAATTAGCCACCGCCATGAATGAACTTGCCAATGACAGTAGCCTTGCCAAGAAACTAGGGAAAAACGGATTGAGTCGATATCACAAACATTATACGTCTGAGAAATTCGGCTCAGCTCTTAACGCCTTGTTGGCCAAATTAATTGTTAACGAAACGTCTTAAGATAGTGAAACCCGTTTTATACAAACTAAGTGGTATCCGAGCCCCGCTCACTGGCATTGGCCGCTACTCTTTGGAGTTGATACGATCATCATCAAAGCAAGAAAGAAAACTGCTTGCATTCAAACAAGGGAAACTGCTCGAAGGCCAACATTTACTTCAGGAACTAGCTAATTTGGAGTCCGTCAGTCTTCCTACTCATAACACAGACAAACTAAACAGCAGAAAGCTCCGAAGCATCGTTGGTAACATTCCGTTCAGTCGCCAATTTTACAGGGCGCTAGACAATCTTAGGTTTGAAAAAGCAACAGCCTCTCTCAGAGACCGTTCAGTGATATATCACGATCTAAATTATTCATTGAACCAAGCCCTAACTTCCACAACAAAGTCTTCAGTCAGTACGGTATACGATCTCTCTAACATCGTGTGCCCACAGACACACCCTAGGCACAGAGTAGACTACCTCAACTCCTACTTAGAAAAGCTAAGCAAGACTGATGCACAAATCATCACAATATCAAATGCGGTGAAATCTGACCTTATCGAACACTACTCAATCGAGAGCGACAGAATATCGGTAACTCACTTAGCGGCTGATAAGCAGTTTCGCCCCAGATCAGAAATAGAATGCACAGAAGTGCTGGATGCTCACAGCCTTTACTATAAAAAATACGTTTTGTGCGTGGCCACACTGGAACCTCGGAAAAACCTTTTATCAGTGATCAACGCTTACGAGGGGCTCGACCCTCACCTGCAAAACGAGTACCCATTGGCAATGGTGGGTCCATTTGGTTGGAAAAGTGCCCCTTTAGAGAAGAAGCTGGCAAAGTTAAATGAGGCTGGCGTTATCCGCCACCTCGGTTTTGTTTCTCAACTAGATCTACCCACACTGTATTCTGGTGCTTCGGCATTTCTTTATCCATCACTTTATGAGGGCTTTGGACTGCCTCTATTAGAAGCCATGAAAAGCGGCTGCGCTTGCATTACTTCTAATGAGGGTGCATTAGCTGAAATATCAAGTAATTCTGCGATAGAGGTGAACGCCTTAGAGCACGACGATATCGGCCACCATCTAAACAGACTATTGCAAGACCCTAAAATAAATTCATACCATGTATCTTTAGGTCTCGAGCGAGCCAAAAGCTTCAGTTGGAGACAGACCGCTTCCAAGACAGCCGACGTCTACGACCGTCTGTCATCATAATTTAGAATTTTAAATCATTATATGAAACTAACTTCAACTCTCATAATTTGCCTTCTTGGTTTCAATCTCTTAATACCCCACGCGGTCGCTGAAGAAAACTTGAGACAAATCTATAATGACAAAAAAGATAGCTACACACTTTCCACTAAACACGTCGACAAAAATGGAAATGCCAGGTTCGTAAACCACCTGATCAAGCAGAACTCGTTATATCTGCTTCAACATGCTAACAACCCCGTCAATTGGTGGGCGTGGGCGGAAGACGCATTTAAAGAGGCTGCAAGGTTAAACAAACCCATTTTTCTCTCTATTGGCTATTCCACCTGCCACTGGTGCCACGTCATGGCAAGAGAAAGCTTTGATAATATCGAAACGGCGAACTTCATTAATGACAATTTCATTCCAATAAAGGTTGATCGAGAAGAATACCCTGACATCGATGAACTGTACCTCACATCGGTTCAAATGCTAAGCGGCAAAGCGGGGTGGCCCTTAACCGCGGTATTAACGCCCGATGGGAAAGCCTTCTTTGGTGGCACGTATTTTCAACCCGAGGCACTAATAAACGTGCTATCGAAAATTGATCAAACATGGCGAGAACGCCAAGATGCAGTACTAGCGCAAGCGGAAAGACTAAACACAGCCCTAAAGGGAATAAATAAGGCGTCAAAAGCGGCTGAATCAATCGATGCTCAAATTATATTGGAAGCCGCGAAGAGAATTGACACAAGCTTATCTCAAACTGAGTCTGAGCTTTCGAAACCGGGCTTCCCGCGCGAACCTGAAATGCTTTTTTTACTCCATCATGGCCTAAAAACTCAATCTAAGTCGGCAATCCAAACTGTGTCAAACCGACTGTTGACGTTAGCGGCAAGCGGACTGCATGATCACGTCGGCGGCGGATTTCATCGATACACGGTTGATTCCAACTGGAACATTCCGCATTTTGAGAAAATGCTTTATAACCAAGCACAAATGGGCAAAGCTTACATCGAGGCCTACGCCCTAACCGGCAATCAAGCTCTTAAAGACACGGCCAGCAAAACCTTTTCCTTTTTACTCGAGACCATGCAATCTCCCCACGGTGGGTTTTACGCGGCAATGGATGCCGAGAGCGAAGATTCTGACGGTAACAAAACTGAAGGCGCCTACTACTTGTGGAGTCACTCTGAACTTACGGACATTTTATCAAAAAATGAACTCGAAATAGCGGAAGCTGTATTTGGCGTAAGCCGTCAAGGCAACTTCACCGGTAGCAACGTGATAAAACGCAATCCTGACAACTTCAATGAAGGCTCGAACTCTGTCTTAAACCGACAACAGGCCGTTGCAGTTTTGGATAAACTCACTGCCGCTCGAGCAACGAGAAAACCGCCGCACACTGATACTAAAATTATAACCTCTTGGAATTCAATGGCTATCAGCGCCTTGTTAGCTGGCTATCAAGTCACAGCCGAAGAAGAATATCTTCAGGCAGCCAAAAAAGCAGCTGACCGTATTTGGAAGCTATCTTATCAAGATACTGGAACCTTAAAACGTACCTTGTCGGAAGACAGCTCGAGTGTGCTCGCTAGCCTAGAGGATTACGCGTATTTCAGTAATGCACTTCTCGATGCATTTGACATACTCGGTGACACCGTATGGCTTGAGCGATCAAAGGAGGTTGCTAAACAAATGATCGAATATTTCCATGATAGCGAGACGGGTGGGTTTAAGATCAGTAGCTCAATTGGGGCTAAAGTCCCTATTTTACGATTAGTAACAGCAAGAGACGATGCCACCTTTTCTGGAAATTCAATGGCAGCTCAAGTACTGGTAAGGCTGTATCACCGGACGGGTAAAGTGCTGTATAAAAATACCGCCAATCAAACCATCGCCGCTTTTTCAAATCAGCTTTTCGCTAATCCAGAGGCCCTAAGCGGTATGTTACTTGCAGCCAGCAAATTGAATAGCGGCGAAGTTAATCACAAACAGTACGCCGCCAAAGGCAACATCGCTATTTTATCTAAGGCCAATGCAGAAGGTGGTTTAGAAATAAAGATGGCGATAAGTGACGGGTGGCATGTCAATGCGTCACAGGTCTTGGGCGACTACCTAATCCCAACCAAGTTGATTTCAACGCCACAAACCAACTGCTCTCCGTTAAGCAACATTTCTTACCCCGATGGAAACTTAGTCTCATTGGGGTTCCAGGAAGAGAAGCTATTAGTTTATGAAGGCCAAACCATGTTAATCGCCAGTCAAGTAAAGCCACATAAAAATGGTTGCCGCGTTCTGTCCGCGCAATTGAAAATTCAGGCGTGCACTGATGAAATTTGCCTAGCTCCTGAAACCATACCGATACGTACATCAACTCACATTCATGCCCCCCAGGACAAGTAAACGTCATCAAGACAATCTTTTGCGTCTTCCCCAAGGCCATCCAAGACTCTTTTAAGAGAGAAATTAGACGAATAACTCATTCGTCTAATTTCCTTAACTGCAAACATGTAGTAGAGTTAACAGAAGTTAACATTTTAAGCGATGTTGGGTACTCGTCGCTGGCTGTGGTCACAGTTTCTTGCTTCTCATTTTAAGTTAACGGGTCGAGAGCAATCTAACGCAATGCAAGTGGGGCAGTTTAGCGCTCATCAAATAATGCACGATGTTAGCTGGGCTGAGTTGCCAAACCCACTAAAGCTTTGTCAAACACACGACAAATAGCAATAACAACAAAAGCGATATTAAATGATGGAAAACAACACAATGGCGCATTATTACACCAGTAAATCATCTCGGGTTTGGTCAAAATTCATTAAGGCCTCGTTTTTCTTATTATGCATTGTCACTGCCGAATCTGCCTATGCACAAGCTACACTATCAAAAGTATTCTCCCCTAATAACGTTGGGCCTGGCAATGTAAGCACGCTCACATTTACCATCTCCAACAGCTCCTCCAATCCTATCACGGGCATTTCGTATACTAGTGCGCTCCCAACACTACCTGGGCCGATGATAATCGCCTCACCGGCGAATATCATCTCTAGCTGCGATGCGGGCCCCAGTGGTACCTTGGTCGCAAACGCTGGCGGTTCCACAATTTCAGTAACCGACTATCGCTTAGGCGCTGCATCAAGCTGCACCATTAAAGTTAATGTGACAGCGTCGACCCCTGGCACACACTTTATTCCCGCGGTGACAGTGTCTTCCAGTGCTGGCAACAGCATGAGTTTGGTCAATAACCTTACCGTTGCCACAACGCGACCTGCGTTTACAAAGAGTTTTTCCCCGAACACGATTCCGTTCGGAGCTCGCAGCACATTGACCTATACCATGGACAACTCACTCAACGCGTCGCGTGTGGGTAATTTAGACTTTACCGATACTTTTCCTACCGGCATGATTGTCGCTGATCCAGCCAACGCATCAACCGATTGCGTTAGCATGACCGCTCCAGATACAACAATCACCGCGGTACCCGGTTCTAGTGCCGTAGTACTCAATGCTGACGGCAATACGATATTCGCAGGCTTTGAAGTACTTCCCGCCGGTGGAACGTGCACAATGTCAGTCGATGTAACGGCGTCAGGCGTAGGCCAACTTGATAGTGTCACATCAGACCTTCTCTCCGATTTTGTTTCCTCAGGTAAAGCCAGCGCTTCTCTCAACGTGACGCGTACCGAATTGTCAATCCGACAATCATTTGTAAACGACCCTGTCACACCCGGCAACTTAGCAACAGTAGAGTACACAATTGATAATTTTAATCGTAACTTTTCTGCCACTGGTGTTGGCTTCACAAATGATTTAACCACAACAACACCCTCCATCCTAGGCCTCACTTTTGACAGCCTTCTCTCAAACGATTGCGGCGGCAATGTTACTGGAGTTGGTAGCGGTATAATCACCTTTAGCGGAGGAACAGTTGCGCCACAGGGGTCGTGTAAAATACAAGTAAATCTTGGTCTACCGGTCACCACAACGCCTGGCATCTATGTCAACACCACAAGCACGGTGGCAGGAACTATCAACGGCTCGCCTGTTATCGGAAATGCATCATCTGACAGCCTAAATGCTGAACCTGTGCCCATTTTAACGGTCGAATACCTAGAGTCCGGCACATTAACACCCAATCCAATCGTAAACTCGGGTGAAAACGTTGTCCTCAGGTACACCATTGCCAACCCAAGCACCACTTCAGCAGCGACGAATGTCACCTTTCTCGATGAGCTTACTCAAGGCCCAGCTCTCTCCGGATTTCTTACGTTTCCAGTGGCGGTAACCTCACCATCTCTTCCTACAACAGCATGTGGAGTCGGAAATATTTCGCTTTCCTTTATCGACACAGACAGGCAGGGCATCCTCCTCAGTGGCGGTACAATCGCGGCAAATAGTTCGTGTTCATTTGATGTTGAAGTTACGGTTCCGGCAGACTTATCAGGGGGAGTAAAAACAAACACCACGGGGGTTCCTACCGCAACCATAGATGGTGCTACTCGAATTGGCGCTGTGGCCAGCGATACGCTAGACCTAGTGTCAGCGCCTGCGCTCACAAAAACCTTCACCGACAGCCCCGTTGCACCCGGCTCTACGGTAACGTTGGAGTACACACTCAATCACTCGAGCAATTCACCAACCGACGCGACTAACATTTCATTTTCTGATGATTTATCAATGTTCTCACCAGCACTCGCTGGAATTACTGCCAACTTACCAGCTTCCCCAGATCCTCAATGCGGTGTGGGATCATCGTTGACCGGGTCTGCAGGCGATACTCTGTTAACGTTTGCCGGCGGTACACTGACACCCGGAGCAAGCTGCACCTTTTCGGTAACTCTAAACATCCCAGCAGCCGCTGCCAGCGGTAGCTTTAGCATTGAATCTAGCGACGTAACGGCAACCGTTGCCAGTCGCGCTGTTAAAGCACCCAAAGCGTCTGCTACGTTAAACATCGGTGGAATGCTGTTCTCTACTGAATTTTTAACTAACCCGGTTTTACCCGGCGAAACACTAACCTTGCGTTATAACGTCGAAAACATCAGCGTTAATCCCGCCACCACTTTTTCTTTTATCAACAGCCTTTTTTCGGTAGCCTCACTCGAAGCAACTGACCCAGTTCTGGCTAATTCTTGTGGCGGAACCCCGACAATTGCAACTAATCCTGGAATTGGATCACAAATCAGTTACAACAGTGGAACGTTAGCCGCCGGAGCATCCTGCCAGATAGACGTTGAAGTTACGGTGCCGTTAACGGCCACTAATGGCACATTTCAAAACGTGATTACGTCACTTGCATATACAATCGGAATGAATCCTGGTGCGACCGGGCCCGCGATAGACACCCTAGTTGTACAGACCGACGACCGAGTTTCTTTAACCAAAGAGTTTAGCAATACACCTGTCATTGCTGGCGGCTCGGCGTTAGTCACTTACGAAATAAGCAACCCTGATACCGATAAAACGGCCACGGCGGTCAGTTTTACGGATAACTTAGGAGGCCTTATTACAGGCCTTCAACTCTCAGGGCTTGATTCCCCGTCAGACTGCGTGACAACGGGTGGCGCGGTGCTCAGCGGATTTAACACGTCTACTTTTTCCGTTTCTTCTTTGATGTTGGCCCCTGGCGCATCATGCACAATAATCGCCACTGTTGATGTTCCTATTGCAGCCGCAACGGGACAATACACAAGCAGCACCAGTGCAATGACGGCTTCTCTTGGTGGCTTTGCTGTCACCGGGTCGGCCGCCAGCGACGATCTGGACATAGTTAATCTTGACATTGATTTTACTAAGGCTTTTGGTACATCGAGTTTAGTAGCCGGTGGCACCACTACGATTGACTACGCCATCACAAATAATGATGCGAGTGGGTTAATACGCCTTTCCTTCACAGATGACCTAGATGGGTTAGCATCAGGCCTAGTGGCTACAAACCTGCCATTAAACGATGTCTGTGGAGCAGGTTCGTCCTTGACCGGCACCTCCACGGTATCTTTATTGAGTGGCAACCTAGGTGCAGGAGAAACCTGCATGTTCAGCGTCCAAATCGCTGTGCCAGCATCAACCGCTCCTGGATTACTAACCAGCACGACGAGTGAACTCGCTGAAAACTCGTTAAATGTGGAGGCTGGCGCAACCGATAGCATAACCATCACTCCCGTGCCTCCTACATTTAGCAAAGTCTTCTCACCCGACGTGATAAGCGTCAGCGGAACATCTACACTGCAATTCACGATTAACAATAGCGTAAGCTCAGTGGCAGCCACCGCTCTTGATTTTACTGACAATCTCCCAGCAGGCCTCATCGTAGCCGCCACACCAAACGCCTCAACGACATGTACAGGAGGCACTATCACGGCTGTGGCTGGTTCAACTACGATTTCTTACACCGGGGGCAGCGTTTCTGGCACATCGACTTGCACACTGTCGATTGAGACTAGCGCCAACACAGCCGCTACGTTTGCCAGTGTGTCCGGCGACCTAACGTCGTCCTCTGGAAACAGCGGTACCGCTAGCGATTCATTGCAAGCCAAAGGAGCCACATTCACTAAAAGTTTTATCGGTGCAGACCCTCAACCAGGTGGCAACACTTCCTTAAGTTTTACAATTACCAACAGCAGTACTAGCGACACGCTCGAAAATCTATCATTTTCCGATAATTTAGCAACGGGATTAAGTGGCCTAACCGTAACAACAACGCTACCAGCGAACAATGTGTGTGGGACCGGCTCAACCTTAAGCAACGTGTCAAACGTTCTGAATTTGTCTGGTGGTACCTTATCAGCCGGAGCAAGTTGTACCTTTTCTATCAATCTTACGACTCCTTCCAATGCCAGCCCCGGGAGCTATACGAACACCACGAGCACCCTAACTTCTGGTCATTTGGTTATTGCTTCAGCTGCCACCGACTCACTCACCGTAACGGCCGCACCGACTCCCTCGTTTTCCAAGTCGTTTACGCCATCATTGGTTGAAATTGATCAAGTGAGCGTCCTACGATTTAACATTGACAACACCGATTCGTTGACCGCAGCCAACTCATTGAGCTTCACAGATAGTTTTCCATCGGGACTTGTGGTCTCCCCTTCGGCAATAGCCATGTCTACTTGCACGGGTGGTACAATCACCGCTGCTGCGGGGAGTGGTGGCGTATCTTACTCTGGCGGTTCAGTGGCTGCACTTGGTACATGCTCAATATCAATTAATGTTCAGTCGGCATCGGCTGGAAGCTACGCCAATACATCGGGGGCGCTCAGCTCGTCACTTGGTAGCAGCGGGACTGCCTCCGCAACATTAACTGTGGAAGACAATACGCCTCCGGTTGTTACGGATACGGACGGTGATACAATTCCAGATGCATCAGACAACTGCCCCAATGACGCAAACACCAATCAGGCCAACTTGGATGGCGACGCTCTTGGCGACGCGTGTGACAAAGACAGCGATAATGACCGCATCCCAAATGACTTTGAGATTGCCAATGGACTAGATCCTCTTGATTCGTTCGACCAACAGGCTGACCCTGATGGTGATGGCTTTACAAACTTAGAAGAGTTTCAATTTGGCACAGATCCAAACGTGGCTGATGCTGATGATGACAATAATGGCATTCCAGACTCAACCGATCTTCGCAGAAGTCGCCCAATCATTCCAAACATCATCTTCCCGCTTCTTTTAGGGGATACCACGGCGTAGTTTTACCGAAAGATGATCAGTTGATTACAATACAAACAATTCAATTCGTGCACTACCGCGAATTTAGGTAACAAATGGTAACTATATGAAAAAGATAGAGTCTCATGATACTTCTCGTAGAAAACTATTAACGGTAATTGGGGTTGGGTCAGTCGCATCAATCGCGGTTCCGTCAAAGTGGAGTAAGCCTATTGTTGATTCAGTGCTGCTACCGGCACATGCACAAACAAGCATGTGCGTTACGGACTCAACGGTCGGCGGCCCGTTGGTGGGCAATGCGTCAGGGGCGACAACATGTCAAGCGGCTTGCGAGGCAGAAGCCACTTCCCAGAGCGCACAACTGTGCCTGGTGACTGAGACAACGGACTCAAGCGGCGCAACACAATGCGCTTGTGATATTGATCTTCCTTAATGCATACCCTCTGGTAAGGTTGGCCTGAGATCCACCCTTGCCTAGGCTTTGCTCAACCAATTTAACCGTCACACCCAGTAACCACTGTTCTCTAATTATTCCCAAATAGAAAAATCTTCTCGATAAACTGTAACTCCGAAAATTAAAGAGACCTACTACGATCTCAAAGCGATCTTTTTGGCAAGCGAATGATTTAGTCACCTCACTCACGATGGAATGCACCGTCGTATGCGAAGCCCTCATGTAGGTGAGTCCGCGTTAAATGATCATTTACTCGGCATTCCAAATCGGCAACGGATATCAAACTCTAACAGGGCATGCAAAGTCATCAGCGTTCGCCTACTGCAAGAGTTTGGTTTAAAGAGAGAAGATACTGCTGAGTTTGTACCGCGCAGGAATTAGGTTTAATGCGCAAGGTTGACGGTCTCTCAAGAGATAGGTCACGCACGGTTTGATTTCACACACGTCTATTTGGATTAACGGAACCACTCCCATCACTCGTTCGCACTTACCCAAATAATCTACGTAATTCAAACCGACAATCGACGCCCTGCCCATGCATAGTAAGCCGTTGGTATCACGACCAGTGTCAGCACCATGGTAGATATCATGCCTCCAAGCATCGGTAGAGCGATCCTACGCATTACATCCGCTCCAGGGCCTTCAGTTATAAATATAGGTGTTAAGCCGATTAGGATAGTTAATACAGTCATTAGCTTAGGTCTTAAGCGCATTACCGCACCTTGGTTAATGGCTTCTAGAAACTCGCATCGAGTGTTTGGTTGAGCTTGGCGTACTTGCGCATCAATATAGAGCATCATAATCACAGCGGTTTCCACCGCAATGCCTCCTAAAGCGATAAAACCAACCACTACTGCAACCGATAAATTGTAGCCTGCCAACCAAACAGTCCAGATACCGCCAACCAGACCAAATGGCAACGCCAACATAATGAGTAGAGTACGATCCAGTTTTCCAAAGTGCAGCATTAGCATTAGAAAAATCAATAAAACAGTTGCAGGAACGGCGATACTTAAACGCTCGCTTGCACGTTGTATTTGTTCATATTGACCTGAAAACTCTATCGCGAAACCAGGCGGCAGTTTTACTGATTCCGTAATGAGTCGACGCGCTTCAGCCACATAACCACCAATATCGCGATTATCCACGTCGACAAACACCCAACCCGTTAAGCGAGCATTTTCAGAGCGAATAAGAGGTGGTCCTTCGCTGTAGTTAATGGTTGCCAATTCAGCTAACGGAATATGCGCACCGCTTGGCGTTGGCACTAAAATTCGGTTGAGGTCTTCAGGTGTTTCTCGAAATGGTCGGTCGTAGCGTAGAATAATATTGTAGCGTTCTCGCCCTTCTACCGATTGCGAAAGCGTCATACCCCCGAGTGCGGTCCTTACCACTGTTTGAAATATGCCCATGTCGATATTGCGCCTGGCCAATTCTGCCCGAGTAGGGGTAATCTCTAAGTACTTGCCGCCTAAGACTCTGTCTGCAAACGCTGAACGCGTGCCTGGGATATCTGACGCGACGGCCTCAACATCGCGTGCGATTCGTTCTATTTCGAATAGATCATCACCGGTAACTTTTATCCCAATTGGCGTTCTAACGCCGGTAGATACCATATCCATGCGTATCTTTATTGGATAGCCCCATGAATTCACTAAGCCCGGTAAATCCAAAATATGATTAAGCCTACGAGTAATATCATCGGCGGTTACGCCCGCCGCCCATTCTGACCTAGGCTTAAGCTTAATCCATGTTTCGATCATAGTTAACGGTGCAGGGTCGGTTGCTGTATCCGCCCGCCCGGCCTTGCCAAACACTCGTTCCACTTCAGGCACCGTCATGGCAAGTCGGTTGGTTTGACCAAGTATTTCACGCATTTTAGTTGAAGACACACCCGGCAATGTGGTCGGCATATAAAGTAGCTCGCCTTCATACAGCGCAGGCATAAATTCAGTACCAATGTGGCGGGCTGGAATGGCCGTGCTAATCATGGCTAACGCCGCGAGTGAGAGGGTCAACCATTTGAACTGCAAGGCTTTACGCAATAACGGTTGATACAGCTTGATAAAAAACCGATTGACCGGGTTTTGGCTTTCTTTGCGAAATTTCCCCCGCATCAGCTTAATCATTAGCACTGGCACTAAGGTGACTGACAAAATTGCCGCGAAGGCCATCGCATAGGTCTTAGTGAAGGCGAGCGGACTAAATAAACGATAGCTTTCACTGGTTAGTGCAAACACCGGAAGAAAGGAAACGGTAATAATCAGCAGTGAGAAAAATATCCCAGGGCCAACTTCTTGAGCCGCAGTCAATATCTCGGAATGCCTATCAGCAGGTCGAGCATCAGGCCCTAATTCGGCTAAACGGCGGCTGGCATTCTCGACCAAAATTATCGAGGCGTCGACCATCGCGCCAATGGCAATAGCAATGCCGGCGAGGCTCATAATATTGGCGGTGATACCTTGAAAATGCATGACTAAAAACGCGCCCAATACGCCTAGCGGTAAAGTGATTAGAGCGACCATTGATGAGCGAACATGCAACAGAAATATAAGTATCACTAGGGCAACCGCAATACTTTCTTCAACCAGCTTGGTTTTGAGATAACTGACCGCTCCTTCGATTAATGGTGAACGGTCATAAACAGTGACGATTTCAACACCATCAGGCAAGCCCGTTTGCAGTTCCTTAAGCTTCGCTTTTACTCGATTAATAACTTCAATCGCGTTTTCACCGTCGCGCATCACCACAATACCGGCGACGGTCTCGCCTTCGCCATTGAGCTCTACAATGCCGCGCCTTAATGCCGGGCCTTCGACGATTCTCGCCACCGACGACAGTTGAACCGGGGTACCATCGCTGGCGTAAAGCACAATTTGTTCCAGATCAAGCCGGTCATCAACATAACCCGCAGAGCGAATAACGTATTCGGTCTCACCTTGCTCGAGCACTCGCCCGCCGACTTCACTGGATGCCGCCGTCACAGCCTCAGAGACGCGCCTTAAAGACACATCGAATGACCGCAATAAATTCGGGTCTATCAACACTTGATATTCGCGTACAAAACCGCCTACCGATGCGACCTCTGAAACACCTTTGACGCCAGACAATTCGAGCTTTAAAAACCAATCTTGTAAAGACCTAAGCTGGGCAAGGTCAGTATTCCCGGTTTTATCTACCAGGGCATATTGATACACCCAACCGACCCCTGTTGCATCCGGCCCCATGGCCGGTACTGCGCCTTCGGGTAATTGTGAGCTCAACGTCGACAATGCTTCTAATACGCGGCTTCTGGCCCAATACTGATCTACATCGTCTTCAAAAATAACGTACACGAAACTGGTGCCAAACATAGAGGCACCGCGCACATCTTTTGTCTTTGGTAAGCCAAGCAGGCTGGTAGAGAGCGGATACGTTACCAAGTCTTCAATAATCTGGGGACTTTGCCCGGGAAAGTCGGTGCGAATAATCACCTGTGTGTCGGTTAGGTCAGGTATCGCATCAAGTGGCGTGCGCTCTAGCGATATCCAGCCAGCAATACCCAAAGCGGCGCACAAAATTAACACGATCAGTTGATTGGCAATCGACCATGCGATGATGTTAGCGATCAGTGATTTTGACGGATCATTACCATCGGCAATCACTGAGTCAGTATTTGAATGTAAGTCAGACATACCAGCTCCTAATGTTTGCCACTGTGTAAATAATCACTTGGCATAGCTTGCATTTTTTCGTCGCCAGCCTCAGTCCACTCGATCAATTGCCAATCACCCTCTCCATAAGGATTCTTGGTTTCGCCCTTTTGTTGCAACCAACGGCGATCTGAATCAACATCGAAATACCAATAGAGATCAAGTTCCCGATAATGCTGGGGCGCGCCATCCTGCAACCATGGGTTTAAGGAACGAAGTAGACCATCGAGTTGTTGCACCAACAATTGGCCTGAGCGAGCCTGCTGCGCAGCCTTTAAGGCTTGTTGACTCTGATTTAAAATAGAATCAAGTTCGGTACCCGTAAAACGCGCTCTTAGGCTATCGCCAAGCTCAATCGCCGGCTCAACAAAGCGAGGATTTATTTCACTGCCATCAACAATTGTTTTATGAATGTAGAGCGCGGCATCGACAAAGTGATCAATTTGCGAGAGTGTGGCTGCGTCAAGTTGCATTGCTGATATAGACGGTGCAGTACGCGCTAATGAGTGGTCACTCAGGACAGCCTCTCCTTGAGGAGCAAGTTTAGACAAGCCTTCGCGTAAGTTAACCTCGCTGTCTAATAAGAACTGCCCACTAACCACGACTGGGTCACCCTCATCTAAGCCGGAAATAATCTCAGTCAAGCCGTTACCACTAATGCCTACTGTCACGGTCCGAGCTTGAAACCGCCCCCCACCCATCGCGAGAATCACATGCTGACCACGACTGTCTCGCAGAACGGCCTCGGTAGGCACCGATAACCGTTGTGCGCGGTCGATATTAAAGTCGACATCGACGTACGCACCTGGTAATAACCGTCCAGACTTATTTGGCACCACTAGCCTAACTCGCGCGGTTCGAGTTTTCGGATTGACCGTTGGGTAAATATAATCGATTCGACTTTGTGATGGCGCATCTGGCGCGCTTTTAAATTTTAAATTAGCACTGAGTCCGTGCTTGATAAGAGGTAGGTCGGTTTCGGGAATGCTGGCAATTACCCAAACATTCTCGAACGACTGCAATCTTAAAATTGGCGTGCCCGGCTTAATGTAGTCTCCTTTACGGACGTTTACGTCGACCACCGTTCCATCCGCTTCGGCGTAAACAGCCACGTCGGGAATCGCTTTTTTACTCGTTTTTAGCGCGGAGAGAAAAGGTTGCTGCAAACCTAACGACGTTAAACGTTGCTCGACGGCAGAAATTCTTTGGCGATTTCCAATTCTTAACGCCGCTAAGTAATCTTTCTGCGCTGACAATAAATCAGGGCTATAAACGCGATAAAGTATCTGGCCTTTGGTAACTTGGTCTCCTTCAGCTTGCACTAACAATTCTTCTATCCAACCCTCCATTCGCGCTACGCTGACATTTTCTAGGCGCTCATTACGCTCGATGGTACCGAAGGCTCGAAGCGTCGACCCCAGCTCAGTGACCTTGGCTTTTTGGATTCGCACACCAATAGTTTGAATCATCCCAGCAGCCAGACTTACGGTGGTAACCTCCGTGTTGGGAATATCCTCGTCAGAACTATCGACCTGCACTAGACTCATGCCGCAAATTGGGCATGAACCGCTAGGATCAGTAGATATGTAATGCGGATGCATCGGGCAAGTGTATGCCGCCAACTGTTCAGAACCAGACTCCCGAGTCGTTGCTGAATTAGCCATACTACTAGAGTTATGGTCATGCTCGATATTTTGGGGTCCGCCACACGCGCTTAATAAAAAGACAACCATTGAGATTATGCAGAACGTTTTAAGATTTTTCATTTTTCAACCTCTGCCCCATTGGTGCTAGCGTTTGACATTAACAGTGCTGTCATTTGTGCGGCAGCGATTTTTCCGCGCGTACGCTCTTTTATCACATCGGATTTAAACTTAAGAAGTAGTATCTCGCCGTCGATCACAGGCGAATAGAAACCTTGCCCTGATTCATAGTTGATTCGTTGTGATTCAATTTCCTCATTAACGGCAATAACTTTTTCGTTTAGTACACGAACGGTAGCCTTAGCCGCATCGCAATTGCTTTTCAAGTTGATATATCTAAGTTCTGCTTGCCTTAAACTTTCTAAACGTTGAGACTTTGCGGCCTCAAGAAGTGCATTGGCCGCGCGTAATCGAGGTCGTTGATTTCGCTTCGACCAAAACGGCACCGTGACAGTCACCATTGCCGATACGAAATCGTCGCCACCGAAGTTTGCGCCCGCTTCACGTTGTTGGTAACGTAACTGCGCCCCCCATTCCGGTTTCCAAGCGGCTTTGGCCTCATCTACGCCATGATCCAAAACCCGGATTTGTGCCTGAGCTAAGGCAACACTGTAAAACTCCATTGGGTTGCCTGACCATGGCAGCGGCGCGTTTAACGTTGGCACTTTAGTGTCCGGCACTTGCCCTAATAAGTAGCGTAAGCCGGACTCAGTCATGGTCATTTCATTAGCCAAATTCACCAGTTGTGTCGATACTTCTGTACGCTCACGCTCTATCTCTGCAAGCCTAAAAACCACCGATTTACCCGCACCAACTTCATGTTTCACAACGTCAGATAGCTCCGTATATTTTTGATTCTGCTCTTTAGCCAAATGTATTTGCTGTTGGATTCGATCTCGTTCCATCAACAACGTTACTAGCTGTGCACGCATTAACGACAGCTGTTGTTGATACTTTAAGCTTAACTCGTAGCTTTGAGCTTTGGCCTCAGATGATCGCGCTTTACGTCCGCCAATATTGGGAATTCGCTGGGCAATACCAATTGATTTATTGGTTGGTATAAATTCTGAGAAAGAAGGGTTTGCAAATGGAAAATTGTTTATTCCAAAGGAGATTGCAGGGTCAGGCAAGCCTAAAGCCGCTTCAGACCGCTCGATACTGGCATCACTTTGGTGGCGCAGGGCTTGCAGCTGTGGATGCGTCTTTAGTATCGCTTCGAGCTCACTAAACGTTTGCGCCTGAGCAGTACGCGCAGTCGCTCCATTGAAAAATACTAGCATTGACGCGCAGAGTAAAATTGCAAACTTCGAAGCAACGAATTTGCACGCTGATTTAGCCACTCGGCTAAGTAGTTTGGGCACTATTAAATAGGCACGATAAAACGCACACGAGGCGATTTGAATGGTCATACGACCCTCCCGACAAAAAGTTAAAAGATGAAGTTTGTCGAGGGGTTATTTCGGGGGACGTTTCTCTACTATTAACTGTCGAGTAACTAGATCTGCGTATAGCCTATCGGCTTCTATCGTTGGTAGTGATTGATCGATAAAAAGCTCATCATAATCGAGCATCACGTGCCCAATAGCAGAGCACAAAAGTTCGCAGCCAACATTAGCTTGCCGATCAGCGTTGCTATCTTTGTTGTGGCAGGACGGTGACATAGAGTCTTCAAGCGGCTCTTTATCAGAACTCTTGCCATTCAGGTCATCCTGCTTAACGAACGTAGAATTTACGACCGTCGAATCCGCATTACCACTCACCCATGAGCCGCCGTGCGCCGATGCAATACTCGACGCCGACAGGTAGCAAAATATGGCCACCAGAACAATAATTTCACTGATCGTATTCGACATAGTCTAATAATAGCGCTTAGAGTACACTCTAAGTCAACAGTAGTAATAAATTTATCGGTTTATTATTCAGTCGGTTTCTTTTATACCTTCAATTATCGGACATTGGTCATCTTCATTGCTAGAAAGACATGCACTCAACATTGCTGTTAATTCGTTTTGCAGTAGCTTTAGGTCTTTTAAGCTCTCTTCAATATCATTGAGTTTTTCTATTACTAACTCTTGCACTTGCGGCTTTTCGACTAGCTGAGCTTTGTCAAGACTTATAAGCTCCCCAATTTCTTTAAGCGAAAAATGCATTCTTTGTGCCCGTTTAATGAAGTGCAACCGCTCTATGTCGCGCTGACTGTAAACGCGGCGACCACCGCTATCTTTCGACACAGGTGGTAATAACCCAATTTTTTCGTAATATCTGAGCGTGTATGGGGAAACATTGAATTGCTCAGCAACACGGCCGATTGATTGATTCGTTAATGACATGCTTTTCCTAGCTTCTTGAGTCGCCAATAATTATACGGCCAGGGCGTAATAAAACCCGCTATTAGCATTGGAGGTATCGCCCACCATACAAGCTGAGCCCTTCCGACCAGAACAAAATCCGTTAGGTTCATTGCTATCTCCATGGATACCATGCTGACCAAGCTCATACCCACCGCAGTTTTGAAGCCTAGCAAAAGTCCCATCTGCCGACTTAATATCGCTGTTTCCAATGCAATGCTGCTTAGTATTCCATTTATTACGGCTAGTGACATGACTATCAAAGTCGACGTTTCAGGCGAATAGAGCTGAAACCATAGAATGGTGCCAAAGTCGCCGATGACGCAACCAAGCAGACACCAAGCGGTGTTCCAGGCCGATTGCCGCCAAATTTCTGTGTCTCGCCAGTTAAAATGACTGTTCGATGATGTCTTTTCTTTGCTAAATACTTTTTCCATGAGGTCAATATAAATCTTAGAGTTAACTCTAAGTCAATAGGCACACGAACCAAGTTCTATCAAAGTGGCTTAACGTTGTTGATATATCTTTCTAGGGCATCGGGGACGGATAATTGTTCGATATCCGCTCGTGGCGCATATACGTCCTTGATCATTTAGTCTTCTCTGACACGCGCACGAGTCTCCGCATCTCGTTTGATGCAAACGTTTTTGGAAGTAGAAGGCCTGCCGCTGGCTCGCACTAAGGCTCGCCACTTACCCTATTTGGTCTTGCTAATGGTCGCCCTAAAGAGTAGCTATTGAGTGGTGTACTCATCTGGCAAATCAAGAAGTATTGGCAATGTAGCTTAACCAGAAGCCGTTGATATTTAAAATTAAAATGGTGGGCCCGGGAGGACTCGAACCTCCGACCAATGGATTATGAGTCCACTGCTCTAACCAACTGAGCTACAGGCCCACTTTATGCACCGAACGGTGTCAAAGTAGAATTCTAAAATCAGCACTACTCGCTCAAATCTGATTTCAGAAACGCTCCTCTAAAAGGAGGAGCGCAATGATACAAAATTAATTCTGTTCTAGGAAGCTTTTTAAGTGCTCAGATCGACTTGGATGACGAAGTTTTCGCAATGCCTTGGCTTCAATCTGGCGAATCCGCTCTCTGGTTACATCAAATTGCTTACCTACCTCTTCCAAAGTGTGGTCTGTATTCATTCCAATGCCAAAACGCATACGCAATACTTTGGCTTCCCTTGGAGTGAGGCTTTCTAAAATTTCACCCGTTGCGAACAACAATCCTGAAGTGGTCGCAGCCTCCATCGGAGCCTCAACATTTTTATCTTCAATGAAGTCACCCAAGTTCGAATCTTCGTCGTCACCGATCGGTGTTTCCATTGAAATCGGTTCTTTAGCAATCTTAAGTACTTTACGCACCTTATCTTCAGGCATCTCCATTTTCTCAGCCAACTCTTCAGGAAGGGCTTCTCGACCTTTTTCCTGTAAAATTTGACGAGAAATACGATTGAGCTTATTGATTGTCTCTATCATGTGCACTGGAATACGAATGGTTCGAGCTTGATCCGCGATAGACCGCGTGATTGCTTGACGAATCCACCATGTAGCGTACGTAGAAAATTTATACCCACGGCGATATTCGAACTTATCAACCGCTTTCATCAGGCCTATATTTCCTTCTTGTATTAGATCAAGAAACTGCAGCCCGCGGTTTGTGTACTTCTTAGCAATCGAAATTACCAGACGAAGGTTTGCTTCAACCATTTCTTTCTTGGCTCGACGTGCTTTCGCCTCACCAATTGACATGCGCCGATTAATGTCTTTAATTTCCTCAATTGGAATTCCTAAGACATCCACGATTCGACCAAGCTTGGCCTGAGACATAGCTATTAGGGCTTCGTTGTCCTCAATCTCTTCCTTTTTCTTAGCCGCGCTATGCAAAGTGCTATATAGACCCTCATCTAGCTCGGAGCCAACAAAGGTATCGATAAAATCTTTACGAGACATGCCTGCATCGGCAACCGCAATGTCCATAATCGCTTTTTCATGACCACGTACAATCTCAACGTGGGTTCGCACGGTTTCCCAGAGCGCTTCAATAATCTTAGGAACAAACTTAATTTCCATTAAGCCTTCAATTAACTCTGCCTGGATATCGCGTGCCTGCTTGCTGTCATAACCATGCTTTTCAAGCGCCTTCGCATGACGCGAATGCAATTTTGCCATGGATTTGAAACGTTCGATCGCCTCATCCATATCTGGACCGGTGTCGACGGGCTTTTCGTCTTCCTCATCGTCATCAGAGTCATCGTTGTTTTGAGCCGCGGTTCCTGACTGAACTGGATTTGGATCAATTTCTGCATTTGGATCAATGAAAGCAACCAACAGGTCGGTCAATCGCATGCGTTCAGCTTTTATTTCTTCGAAGTAATCCAGTATTGTTTGTATCGCCGAAGGACACGCCGCCATCGCAACCGTAGATTGACGGATGCCGTCTTCAATTCGCTGCGCCAAGTTAATTTCGTCCGCGCGCGTTAATAAATCAACGGTGCCCATCTCACGCATGTACATGCGTACTGGATCGGTAGTACGCCCAAACTCACTTTCAACCGCCGTCGCCAAAACAGCGTCGGTATTATCATCGTCGTCTTCGGCTTCTTTATCCGCCTCCGCTTTCAGTAGCAAAGAATCGGCATCAGGCACGCTGTCGAAAACTTCGATGCCCATATCATTAATCATGTTTACGACCGACTCAATTTGGTCAGTGTCGTTCATGTCTTCAGGCAAGTGATCGTTTATTTCTCGATAAGTTAAAAAGCCTTGCTCTTTACCTTTTAAGATTAAACGTTTTAACTCGGATTTTTTGCTACTCGAATCCATTAATGGAACCTCACATCAGCGCTCGTGTGAGCTGTTAAAAGCTAACACGTAACAACGGTGTTTGAAAAAGGGTTTTTACAACAGGTTAACGCTCAATTTTATAACAAATTTGAGCTCGATGCGCATTTTTTCATGTAAAAGCAGCGCATTTAGGTGAATAAAAATAGGGTTTAACCTAAGTTTTTCAAGTTACTGACTCGTATAACATCCTCTTATGTAGTCTTTTAACGCTTTTTGACGTTCTTCGTCTCCGTCACTCAATGCACCCAGTCTTGATTTTCTAGATAAATCCTCTAACGCCAATTCGGCCCTAGCCAGTTCCGCCGCATTAAATTCATCTATGATTTTGGCGTTATTAGCCCGAATAAGTTGCAGAGCGTCATCTTCTCCAAGTTCTTCGATATTATTATGTTGATGGTTAGCAAGCTGCATTAACGTAGCGCTAAATGATTGCCCCCGATAGCGCTCCAATAGATTGGCGGTAGTGGCTGCATTCAAGCCTTCAACGCATTGTCGCAACTCATGAACCATTCCGACGCCCCTCACTTGAGTATCCAGAATCGGAGCTAGGATGGCGAATTCTTCATGTAATTGTGGGTATTGAAGCAAAAGCGAAACAGCTCGGCGAATCGGAGTTAAACTGACAGGACGCGGCGGTTGCTCTGCGGGCGCTTTCCCCCACTTTCCATTTCGATCACGAACCCATTTTTCCTTCTTGGACTTCGACTTTTTCCAACCATCGTTAGAGCCAGAGAAGGAGGATACTTCAGGTTCGGAGCTTGCTTCCTTTGGCACCAATTCAGTTGTGGCCACCTGTGTCAACGCTGCCACTCGCTCAACAATCAGGGTCTTTAAAACACCACCCTGCATTTTTTCCAACATCGGTTTAGCTAATTTACCGAGTTTTGCTCGCCCGTCAAGCCGATTAAGGTCCGCTTGTTGCTTCAGGCTTTCTAGCAAGAATTCTGGCAATGGCATTGCCTGATCGATCAACTTTTCAAACCCCTCCTTTCCGATTTGCTTAACCATTGTGTCCGGATCTTCGCCATCGGGCAAAAATAAAAAACTCACTTGATTTCCATCTTGCAAGGCAGGTAGGCACGTTTCCAGCGCTTTCCAAGCCGCGGCGCGCCCTGCTCTATCACCATCAAAACTAAACGTGACGTTTGGCGTATGTCTAAACAGTCTTTGCAGATGCTGCGGGGTTGTGGCCGTTCCCAGTGTCGCCACAGCATTGTTAATCCCCTCTTGAGCCAATGCAACAACGTCCATATACCCTTCAACAACAAGGACCCCATCAGATTCTTTAATGCCTGCTCTTGCTCCAAACAGGCCATATAACTCTGAACCTTTATGAAATATCGGGGTTTCAGGAGAGTTCAAATATTTGGGGTTACCGGGCTTAGGCTCAGGCTGCTCTAAGACTCGCCCACCAAAACCGACAACACGCCCACGATGATCATGAATAGGAAACATTATTCGATGTCGAAAACGGTCGTAAACTTTCCCCTTTTCATTTTCAGTCAACATGCCAGTGTCGAGCAGCGCTTTTTGAGATGGCGCAGTATCTCCTAACGTTTCCATCAAATTGGACCAACCATCTGGCGCGAAACCCAGACCAAAACGTTGAGCAATTTCACCGCTCAACCCTCGCTTCTTTAGATACGCCACTGCCTCATCTTTATTCGTGTGCTGACGAAGCTGATTTTGATAAAAGGACTCCACCGACTCCATCAGCTCATAAAGATCGATGCCCTGACTTTTCGTGTTCTTAGCGGAGTACCCTTGTGACTCCTTTGGAATTTCAAGACCAGCACTGGACGCGAGAGACTCTACCGCTTCACGAAACTCCATATGATCATACTCCATCAGAAAACTGATGGCGGTTCCATTCACCCCACACCCAAAACAATGATAAAACTGCTTTGTGGGCGAAACCGTAAAAGACGGTGTTTTTTCACCATGAAACGGACAACAAGCTTTGTAGTTTGCTCCTGCCTTCTTCAGCGGCACGTAGCCATCTATCAAATCGACAATGTCTGTCCGATTTAATAATTCATCTATAAAGTGTTGGGGTATACGTCCGGCCATACGGGTATTGTACCCGCACACAAAACATTTTTTACTAACTAATTTGTTTCAAACGTCATTGATCTTCTGATCGGTTAAGCGCTGACTTCACTTCTTCTTTGAGCGCCGCATTTTCCTTTCTTAGCTTTTTTAATTCTCGCTGGAGCTGACGGCTCGAATGAATACTTTCTTTGGAAGCAAAATTGATCAGTCGCTCAAACGGTATATGGTCTGCCGTATTCTGACCGTACCAAAGATCTACAATTTCACCATTTACATCAATTAAAAAATCAGCAGGCACGATGGTCATGTGTGGATTATTTGTTGGCTTACCACCTTTACGCATCCCTCTCCATAGCTCACCAAAATTCAAAAAGAACGCTTTAAACAAAGCCATTTTTGACTTTTCAACTCCATAACGATCATAGAGTTTCAACTTAGGGTCACAAATCATGGTAAATGGCCTTGGACGCTTAGCCACAAGCTCTCGCACCTTGTCGTCAGTGTCACTGAACACGACAACCACCTCCATCCCCGCGTCATTCCATTCCTTATACTTTTGGGTAAGTTCGTAAATTCGATAATTGCAAAATGGACAAGCGGCATCACGAAAGAAAGACAACATAATCCGCTTTCCGGCCAGATCACTCAATTTAAACGAGTTTCCGAAAATATCCTTAGTCTTAAAATTCAATCCCTTGCAGGGCGCAACCAAACGCATATGAGTCACCTTATTAGAGTTCGTGGTTCCAGTAATGTATGCGGTTAGCGGCCGCAAGCAACACTGAAGATAGCTCAATACAACCTAATTAACCATAATACAAATAGCCCCCCATTTCCACACGGGCAATGCAGGTTAAACTCAGATAAACAACGCCCATACATAAAGCGCCCTAACCTTACTGTCCTTAGTAAATACACGACTCAACAACCAAAAAAGGCCCAACCAAGTTGAGCCTTTCACAATACCAATTATCGACCGTCTTTAGCTAAGCTTAGATTTGACAATACCACTGACTTTTCCCATGTCTGCTTGACCTTGAAGACGCCCCTTCAATAAACCAATGACCTTACCCATGTCTTTCATAGACTCTGCTCCAACTTCTGAAATAGCAGAAGTGACGGCAGCAGCAATATCGTCGTCGCTCAACTGCTCTGGCAGGTAAGCCATTAGATTGTCAACGTGAACCTGCTCTTTATCCGCTAGATCCTGCCTATCACCACTAAGAAATTGACTGATCGCATCTTTTGATTGCTTGATTTGCTTTTCAACAATACCAAGAACCTGATCATCTCCAATTTCAGCTTGCTCATCAACTTCTACTCGTTGAACAGCTGCCCGGAGCATACGTATAGACTCAAGCCGCGATGCATCTTTTTCACGCATCGCAGTTTTCATGTCCGCCAAAATTTTGTCTTTAAGCGACATTTACAATTCCTTCTTTAAACCTTTAGCCATCTTTTGATAGCCGAAGATTTTAGTACAATCGAGTAGTACGAATACGACCGCGTGATGCGCGTTTCATTTCGCGCTTCTTCGCAGCAGCCGTTTTACGCTTACGAACTGAAGTAGGCTTCTCATAGAATTCACGGCGACGCATTTCAGTGAAAATACCAGCCTTTTCGCAAGAGCGACGAAAGCGGCGTAAGATGACGTCAAATGGCTCGTCGTTTTTAACTTTAACTTGTGGCATAACTATCTAATATTATTACAAAATTTTTTCTTGGAATGGAAAAGTGCCATTCAGGGTGCGCGATTCTAGCGGTTTAAAACACGTTTGTATATACTTGCGCACCATTAATTCCAGTGTTTTAAGCGTTAGGGCCCGTATTTTTACGCGATCAAAACTGCAAAACTAACCCTGGGTAAATAGGCGCTTACGAAGACGAGCACGTTTTACCAGGCACTCAACTAACAAGTAGGACTAATCACAGAATGGCAAATCGCGTACTTGGCATTGAAACATCATGCGACGATACCGGCGTGGCAATATACGACACTGAAAAAGGCCTACTAGCTCATGCACTCTATTCTCAAATAGAAACGCACCAAGCCTATGGTGGCGTCGTACCAGAGTTGGCCGCCAGAGATCATATCAGGAAAGTCATTCCCTTAGTCGACGCTGTATTGAGTAAGGCACAGTGCCGCTCTGAAACAATCGACGCAGTAGCCTACACTTCTGGTCCAGGGCTTGCTGGCGCGCTGCTGGCTGGAAGCGCAGTGGCAAAAGGGCTTGCTTTCTCTTGGGACGTGCCAACGATTGGCGTGCACCACATGGAAGGCCATATGCTTGCTCCGATGCTTGAGGACGAAAAGCCTGAGTTTCCATTTGTTGCTTTACTCGTTTCTGGGGGCCACACTCTCCTAGCTCATGTAAAAGGAGTAGGAGACTACAGTATTCTTGGCCAAACGCTTGATGACGCAGTTGGCGAGGCATTCGACAAAACCGCAAAAATACTTGGCCTTGGCTATCCTGGAGGACCATTAATATCGAAAGCCGCCGAAAACGGCAACCAAGATAGATTCCGATTTCCTCGCCCAATGATTGATCGTCCAGGCATGGACTTCAGTTTTTCGGGACTAAAAACGTTTGCCTTAAATACGGTTGAAAAAGAACTTATTGATGAGCAAACCATCTCAGATATCGCGTACGCGTTTCAAGATGCAGCTGTCGACACATTGTTGATAAAAAGTAAGCGCGCACTGATCGAAACAGGCTGCAAAAGTTTAGTCGTGGCCGGTGGGGTAGGTGCTAATCTGCGTCTCAGAGAACAGTTGCGGCTAATGACACACGAACTCAAACGAAATGTGTTCTATCCAAGAATAGAGTTCTGTACAGATAATGGTGCCATGATCGCGTACGCTGGGGCCCAAAGACTCCATCAATCTACTACGGACCTATCATTTCAAGTCAAGGCAAGATGGTCTCTGGAAGATTTAGCATCAATTTAGATGGCCAAGAAGGCTAACAACAAGCTTTCCCTTGCTACTTTTTACCAATCTTTGGCTCCTGCCCGGCACGCAGTCGATCGATGTTTTCTCGGTGGCGCTGAAATGTAAACGCCACGATCCAAAATACACCCCCGATCAACTGCAGTTCAACTTGCTGATTAAACACCGCAAACGCAGCCAAACCCGTGACACCACTGGCAATCAACGAAGCCAGAGATGAATAGCGACTTATTGCCGCCGTCAATACCCAAACAACACCAAAAACTAAAAACAACTTCCAACTTAAGGCCATGTAAACGCCGATGGCCGTTGCTACTCCTTTACCACCTTTAAAACCAAAAAAGAGCGGATACAAGTGCCCCATAAAGGCACCAATAGCAACGCACGCCAGCACACCATTACTGACCCCGACGTATTTAGCCAGCAATATGGGCAAAACCCCTTTCAGCACATCACCCAACAAGGTCAGTGCCGCGGCGAATTTATTGCCAGATCGAAGCACGTTGGTTGCACCAGGGTTGCCGCTACCAACGTTTCTAGGATCATCCAATCTAAACAACTTAGAAACGATCACGGCACTGGAAATTGAACCAAACAAATAGCCCATAACAGGCCACAAGAACGCAGGGATTTGAGATAGAAACTCAGACATGGCGATAGTTATAAAAAACCATTTATCACTTAGGAGGCGATAGTTTACTATGACTACGTTAACAAAGTTTGCACTAAATAGAACAAAATGACCGATATAGTTTACCTCCATGGCCTACGCTGCACTCCCAAGATTGGCGTCTGGGAATGGGAAAAACACATAACCCAAACACTAACGTTAGATATCGACATTGCCGCAAACGTCAAGCGGGCAGCGCAAAATGACGACTTGAAAGACGCTCTGGACTACCAGGCAGTTGCGTCTCAAGTTCAAGATTTTGCCAATGGAAGCCGATTCGAACTCATCGAGACATTGGCCGAAAAAATTGCTCAATTGATACTTTCGGAATTCGGCACATCATGGGTTCGAATCAAATTAGACAAAGGCCCCGCCGTCAAAGATGTGAAGAACGTAGGCATTGTTATCGAACGCAGTAAACAGGAGTAAAAATCAAAGCGCGGCGTCCAAGACACCCTCCATGACAATACCGGGCCACTAAGATCCATGACCATAAATTCGACGCCTTTTCGGCCAGAAACACCATGATTTAACCACCTACTTACCATACCTGGCAGCGATGATAAGTCACTAAATCAACAGTCAAGAAGACTAATTATTACCTATGGATTTATTATCATTATGCATGGCCGCCCTGCTCATAACCTGTTGCGCAATATTCTGGAAAAGGAGGCAAAGAACGGCCAGTAGAGCCAACTATATTAGCACCTACCGGTTTCCAAGGAAGATAAAGACTGAACTCATCAAACAGTACCCTCAGCTAAACAACGCGCAAGCCGAGGAAGTATTAGATGGTCTAAGAGAGTACTTTCATGTCTGTCATCAAGCAGGACACCGTTTTGTATCAATGCCTTCCCAAGCAGTGGACACTGCGTGGCATCAACTGATCTTATTTACTCGAGAATACAGTCGTTTCTGCACTCTGGCATTTGGGAAATTCCTCCATCACACGCCCGCGGAGGCAATGAGTAAACCTCAAGCAGCACAAAAAGGAATTCAAACAGCTTGGCGCATAAGTTGTTCACGAGCCGGAATCAATCCTCGCTCTCCCCACAGTCTGCCTTTGCTATTTTCCTTGGATACATCCCTCGCTATCGAAGGTGGGTTTTCCTACCAATTGGATTGCACAAAATCAGGCACTCAAAACTTCTGCGCCTCTCACATTGCTGCCAGTAATTCTGGCTGTGGAGGAGGGTGCGCTTCGGGCTCATCATCCTCTAATGACTCAGGGTGTGGAGGGGGATGCGGTGGTGGATGCGGATCCTAGAGATTCACTCCAACACGTCGCCTTGGGAGCTTTTCGCTTTGCAAAGCGAAAAGCTCCCTACCTTACAACGCCAACTAACCGTTACTTAGGCTGGTATCGAAACCGTAAATAGCCAACCGTTCCAGGAATATCATGAGAAACCAGACTAACACCAACTAAACTGGTGTTCAAAACAGGAGGCTCCTCATCGAACACGTTGTTAAACCCCAATGTCACTGTCAATGCATCATCGGCAATCGGAGGCACATAACTGACTTGCAAGTCCGTAAACAAAGCCGAATCAAGTGTCTCATTGTTTGAGGTTTCCATTTCATCGACGTAACGAAAGGTAAGAGACCCGTTCCAACGATCACTGGTAGATCGCCAGCCAAGCGTTGAGGTTAATCGCAACTCTGGAAAAGCTCGCTCAAATGTTTCACTCGTGTGCGTCCCAGTTCTGTCATTCACCGTTTCGCTGCCATCTGGATTAGGAATACGCTCGACGTATTCGTCTAGCAATGTTGCATTAACACGCGCATTGAAAAGACCGAGAGACGTGTCGTTTGACGCGTAATTAATTCCCAAATCATAACCAGATGACTCAATGGCACCGATATTTTGTAGCTGGTTGTCAACCAAACTAATGCGTCCAGAGGAGGTTCTCTGTACCGCATTACAAAATTCCGGCGACCCAGTATTTACGCAAGCGGTGATTAAATCACCCGGACTCCTACCTTGCACCGCGTCCTCGATTTCAAGATCGTAATAGTCAGCCGTAAACGTCAAACTACTTGCCCACTCAACATCGGGACTAAAAACAACACCAAACGTCAGACTGTCGGACGTTTCGGCTTTCAAGCTTGAGTTTCCAGCCGATCTGGCCGACAACTGGGGGTTGGTTTGAGCGAGGCCTTCAGGCACCCCAAGCGATCGACACGCATCAATAACGCTTTGTGTTTGAGCTGAGTCTCTCCCTCCGTTAGAAGACCCAAGTTGACCAAGATAATCCGAACATGGGTCGGTGAACGTAAAATCTTCGCGAGCAGCGCCTCCAAACAACTCTCCTATACCAGGAGCACGAAACCCCGTAGATAAGGTGCTTCGTACCGAAACGCTGTCAGACACTTGCCAAAGCAAGCCAGCTTTGTAGGTGCTTTCATCACCCGAAGTACTGTAGTCGGAATATCTCACCGCGATGTTAGCCTCCAATAGCTTCGCAAAACTCGCTTCCGCAACCAACGGAATATTAAGTTCTCCATAAACCTCGGTAACATCGAATTCGCCCACTGTGGACCCAGCAGGAATACCGGCTGTTTCCGCCCGTTCGGCAATTGGATCGGCGTTAAAACGACCTTCTTGATCACGGTATTCTAAGCCAGCCGCAAAGCCCAAACTTCCTGCTGGTAAGGTTGCTAAGTCGCCCGTTATATTAAACGCGAAGTCCAACAAGGTTTGCTCACTCGAATCACGCTGAGTGTAGGTCACAAAATCCAACATTTCCTGCGTAAACGAACCACTACCATCTGGCCCCTGTCCGCCAAAAAAGTTAAATGGAACGCATCCCGGAGTCGCGGCACAAACCGCAGGGTCGCCCAATGCTATCTGTAGATTTGCCGCATTATGTGAATTTTGCTTCGACTGTTCGCCTTGATTATCTCCATAGCTCAACGTGGCATCCCAATATAGCGTTCGATCGCTTAATTCGAACTCTCCCTCAAGACCGGCACTCAAAAACAACGTCTCGGCTTCTTGGGAAAATAGGCGCGGACCAGACTCAATCGGTCTGCGACCGAAAAATTCCAGATTACCGTTTGCCACAGACAGATCAACACCAAATGGATTAAACGGGTTTAACCTAGATATAAAGAAATTGTTGGTAATATCAGTACCGCACTCATTCCCTAAGCACAACGGTTCAGGCGCACCACGCGTATCAGACTCTCGTTTGGTATAAGAAACCTTAACAAAGGCATCCAAAGTATCGCTTAGTTGATGCTCAATATGGGTGTACAAGTTAATGCGCTCGTTTGGCGTTCGCAAATAATTGAACTCCTGGCCATTATAGTTAAACCGATCTGCAGCCGAGAACGAGTGAAAATCCCCTCCGTTCGGATCGCCAGCAACAAACGTCGGCACATTACCAGCTCCATCATTGAGTGCCCCAGTATTAAGCGTCATGTCCTGAAATCCAAAATTCGGACCTAGAATAAATCGCCCTTGAGGCGTAAATGACGAACATCGAGTTCCAGAAACATCGCAACTGGTGGTATTAGCCACAGGAAATGCAGACACCGCTCTATCAGCGGTAAAAACGCCACCCTCTTCATTGTAGCTGGCACTGACAACAACGTGAGTGCGGTCATTTCCACCACCCCAAAGAACCGAAAATTCTTTATCTTCGCCGTCGCCTTCACTCAAGTATTGACCAATCTGAGCGTCAAAGGAAAGTCCTTCAAATTTTGAGTTGGTGATGATGTTGACAACACCACTGATGGCGTCAGACCCATATACCGCTGAAGCACCACCTTGAAGTATTTCGATTCTCTCAACCATATTAGCTGGAATGGTATTTAGGTCGACCGTACTAGGCACACCGGATGCAGACGCTCCTGCGACCCACCGTCGACCGTCAACCAACACCAACGTGCGCTTAGCGTTCACGTTACGAAGCGCCAGCTGAGTCGCTCCGGCTCCAATACCGGAACCATCTTGAGGAAACCCGGAGTTACCGGGTACATTAAAGCGTGAATTTACCGCAGATCCAGTGATTGGCAATTGCTGCAGAGCCTGTCCAATATTCGTCAAACCGGATTGGTCTAACTGCTCTAAGTCAACATTAATGACGGGCGAAGCCTCAGCTAACGGGTTTCTGCGAATGCGGGAACCAGTCACAACAACCTCTTCTAACGCCTGGGTGGCCTCAGCTTGGGCCAAAACGGGAGCGCTAATCACAGTGACTAGCGGTAATGCGATTGCGGCACTAATAAACGCCGCGACAGACCCCTTTTTAAAAGGGGTGTTTTTTTCGTGGGATGGGGGCATAACAATATCCTCTGTAGTTCTAATTAACAGAACTCAGCTTGCTAACTATTTTTATACCCAATCGTGTAGGGAGATTGTTCAAGTTTGCCGCAAACAACATTTACGCCGCGCACAGGGGGTATGCAAGCATTGTGTTCTGCTCTTCTTTATCGCCAGTTTAGGTAAAACTCACCTGACGCGGCAACACTCTATCTCTAAAGCTCAAACTTATCAATGGGTTATCTTTTTCACATTCGAAGACACAATCGTCTCAATGCTGCTGACCTAGCACACCCGCGGCTACCTAGCACCTCAAATCATCACCGATCGACCACCATCTACGGCTATCACTTGCCCTGTAATATAGTTTCCTTCATCGATTAAGAACGCCACTAAACTGGCAATATCTTCTGGACTTCCCATGCGCTGCAATGGGATCTTTTTCAGAACGACTTCCTTATCGAGCTCACTGGAATTTTGTTCGGGCCACAATATTGCGCCCGGAGAAACCGCATTTACACGCACATGAGGCGCTAAATCTCTCGCTAACGCCTTGGTCAGCATCTCTAATCCGGCTTTAGCGGAACAGTAAATCGGATGATTGGCCATCGGGTTTCGTGCGTGGATATCCACAATATTTACAATCGTGCCTCCCGTTTCACGCAGGTGCTTGGTGGCGTACTTAGCCAAAAATGCGGGTGCTTTGAGGTTGCTGCCTACAAGATCATTCCAAAAATCATTTTCCAACAATTCGATAGGCGTTGGGTAAAAGCTTGACGCATTATTAATCAGGCCATCGAGCCTACCGAACTCGGAAATACACGCATCAATCAATCTAGGTATACAGGCGATATCCAACAGATCACCCTGAACCGCGATTGCAGAATTCGGTCTTCGCTCCGCCAATTCGTCAACCAACTGGTTTGCCGCATTCGCGGAGGATCGGAAGTGAACCACGATATTATGACCCTTAGCATGCAGAGTAAGAGCCATTTGGCGACCAATACGTTTAGCGCCACCAGTAATTAAAATAGTTTTATTAGAAGCAGTCATTTTGAGGTGCAAACAATCAGCTAAAAACTTACTATAACGCATTACCTTTTTACGAATCGTAGTTTATGGATTATTTCCAAGCAATTGTGCTTGCCATCGTTCAGGGCATCGTTGAATTCCTGCCAATATCGAGCTCTGCCCATCTGATTTTGGTGCCCGAACTACTCGGTTGGGACGACCAAGGGCTGGCCTTTGATGTGGCCGTGCACGTGGGAACCTTAGTGGCCGTTGTCGCGTTCTTACGCAAAGAAATTTCACTCATAGTTCCAGCGTGGCTTACTGGCTGGACAAATCAAAAATGGGACGCAAACGGTCAAATTGGTTGGCTAATCATCATAGCCACCATTCCCGTTGGTCTGGTGGGGCTGGCTTTCAAAGACTACATAGAACTCAACCTTCGTTCTGGCTTGGTTATCGCAGGTTCAACCTTGGTTTTTGGACTTTTACTCGGCTGGGCCGATGTGAATGCTAAACGCAACAGGAAAACCATCGACAGCCTAGATTGGAAACAGACCGTGATAGTAGGCTGCGCTCAAGCTCTGGCCTTGATTCCTGGAACCTCACGCTCTGGCATAACAATGACAGCATTGCTTGCGCTGGGGTATACGCGCACGGCGGCGGCCCGATTTTCTTTTTTAATGGCGGTTCCCGCGATTGCCCTACCCGGATTACTTAAAGGCAAAGAATTGATTGAGGCATCCACTCAAACCCAATGGCCCATTCTGCTAACAGGGGCCTCGGTCTCCGCTCTAGTAGCTTTTCTATGTATGAATTTATTTATGCGTTTTGTCGACCGAGTCGGCATGATGCCTTTTGTTATATATCGCATACTGCTTAGTATCGCCATCTTTGTCTTACTGACATAAAACACAGAAAAATGACCACCGATTTTAGACAACGCTTTGTATTTGACGAACTCGACGTTAGAGGGTGCATCGTTAGGCTCGAGGAAACTTGCCAAACGATACAGTCGACTCATCATTATCCTGAGAACTTAGCCCGACTGCTCAATGAATTTTCTCTTGCAGCCGTATTACTAAGAGATTCGATAAAGATCGAAGGGGGACTGACGATCCAACTTCGAACACAAGGGTCCATCAGTTTAGTCATGGCTGACTGCATGGCTGACCGACGAGTTAGAGCCATCGCCGAATACGCGAACGATGAACTGCCCTCGAGCGAGTCTATATTCCTCAATTCTTTAGGTGAAGGCGCCATGCTCGCAATCACTATTAGCCCCGAAGATGGTGAACGCTACCAAAGTATCGTGCCAATTGAAAACGCAACTCTTTCAGAGTGCTTAGCCGACTATTTTCAACGCTCAGAGCAACTCCCCAGCTTATTCTCTTTTCACAGTGGCGGCACTGGCGAACGGAAAAATGCGGTAGGAATTGCACTGCACGCTCTGCCTTACGAAAAAGTGACAGACCCAGAGCAAACTAAACATCATTTTCAGCGCCTTAACGTACTTCTTAATACACTGTCTGCTGAAGAAGCCACGCAACTCAATGCCCCTGAAATACTGACTCGCCTCTTCCACGAAGAGTCATGCCGCCTGTTCGACGCTCACGCAGTAGAATTTGGTTGTGTGTGTTCAGCTGAGAAATCGTTGGATGCTGTTCAAGCATTGGGGAAAGAAGACGTTGACGAACTCATTGCAGAACGGCGATCTCAAGGGGAAGAAATGCTGACCATTGACTGTCATTTTTGTTTTCAACGCTATGAATACGAATTTAGCAAAGTAAAGAAATTATTCGACTAAACTAGAGTCATCAACTCTCTTTACAGAATCTCTTAATTCAACCAGTACGCGACCTTTAAATAAACCATCAATTATCATGAGTAACTCACTGAAAGATCAATTACTTAAAGCCGGCTTGGTCAAAAAGCAAGACGCAAAAAAACAGCCTAAGAAGAAAAAAGCGACCGTCGCGAAAAAGAATCGCAAAAAGCCCAGTGAAAACACACTGCGCACCCAACGCGCCATGCTCGATAAGGCCAAAAAAGATAAAAAGCTCAATGAAAAACGACGCGCTGAAGCCGAACGAAAAGCACTGGTAGCGCAAATAAAACAATTGGTTCACGGCAGCAAAGTGGATCGAAAAGATGGCGAAAAAATCTATAACTTCACGTTTGGTAAAAAGGTTAAATCTATCTACGTTACTGAGGATCAACACAAACAGCTATCTAAAGATCAACTGGTCATCATTTCGGTTGGCGACGAGATTTTTGAAGTTGTTCCCAAAGTCGTTGCTTCAAAGATAGCCGAACGCGATGAAACTATGGTGGTAAAAAACGAACAAAAGACTGAATCACCGGCGGAAGATGATCCGTACGCAGACTATCAAATTCCAGACGACTTAACGTGGTAGCTTGATGCAAGCCTTAATAGATCAATTAACTGTATGGCTAACCGTACCTTTGCCGAGATACTGGCTGGTAGGCTGCTCCTTCATACTCATCCTCACGCTAGTTATCAACGGCATTAGAGCACGCAAAAAACTGCGTGACCTAAATGAAGAGCGGGAACAACTTGCCATTGCAAGGGCCAGCAATGAACAACGAATAACACAACTGGAGCGAGATTATTCGTCGTCTGAAGAACAAGTAAAAGGCAATTCGATACAGATCCAACAACTCATAGCACAAACTGCTGAACTAAAAGCCAGCCGAGATGAAAAACTCTCTCAAGTGCAAAGCCTGGAAAATGAACGAGCCGGCTTACGAGAAATTCAAGAAAACTACCAACGCAAAACAAGCCGACTCGAGAGTGACATTCGCGAACAAGCCGCACACCTAACTGCCGAACGCGATAAGCTCATTGAACTGAAATCGGAGTTTGATCGTCAAAAAACGGAATTGAAAACTGAGTTCAAGTCGGTTTCAGAAGAAATAATGAAAGAGCGCCAGAAGATTCTGGCTGACCAAAACAAAGAAGGCGTCAGCGCACTCCTTAAGCCCCTGCAAGATCAAATTCAGGGCTTTCAAAAACGCGTTAACGAAGTGCATAGCGAAAATATTAAGGACAACAGCACCCTCAAGTCCGAGATCGAGAATGTAAGACGC
The DNA here is from genome assembly GCF_040366405.1 of Arenicella sp. 4NH20-0111. NCBI lineage: Bacteria > Pseudomonadati > Pseudomonadota > Gammaproteobacteria > Arenicellales > Arenicellaceae > Arenicella > Arenicella sp. 4NH20-0111. The sequence goes on along the minus strand of NZ_BAABWF010000003.1, from coordinate 23,829 downwards.
ATGGGGCTGCAAATGCAGGAAGAGGCTAGCAATCTCACCACAGCTCTCAAAGGGGACTCACAACAGAGAGGCGCTTGGGGAGAAGCTCAGTTAGAGCGAACACTAGAACTTAGTGGTCTAATACCCAACGACCACTATGTGAAACAAAGCGCGTTCATTGACGATGAAGGAAAACGCAAACAAACTGACTACCTCGTTAAGTTGCCCGGTGAAAAGTGCATCATCATAGACAGCAAAGTCTCTCTAAACGCCTATGAAAAAGCCTGTTCTGGAGAAGTTGAACAACAGCACGCTGCGATGCGGCTGCACGTTGCCGCGGTCAGAAAGCACATCGACGATTTAGCCAGTAAAGACTACGTAAACCTGTCCGCTATTCACAGTCCTGACTTTGTTTTAATGTTCATGCCAATTGAACCAGCGTACATCGAAGCAATGAAACACGATACTCAGCTATTTGCATACGGTTATCAACGTAACGTGATCTTGGTTTCTCATACAACCTTAATCCCAATTTTGCGCACTGTTGCAAACCTGTGGATGTTAGATCGCAGCAATAAAGAGGCGCGTTTATTGGGTGATTCTGCCAACGACATTTTCAATTCGGTGGCAACCGTGAGCGAACGGCTAGAATCACTTGGAAGAGCGCTCGGCACGGTGAGTAATCACTATAACAAAACGGTCACAGCAATCTCTGGCAAACAAGGCTTGCAAGGGAAGATAAAACGCTTTGCAGACTTATCCAGTAAAGCCAGCAAAGATATGCCAGAACTAGAGCACAAACATCACGAGTTTGAAACAAATCGCCTCGAAGTTGAGTTACTCCCAGAAAGTAACACCGAGCAAGACGATAAAAACCGCGGCATCGACTAAGCATTTAGACACAAAGCAAACGGCTGAACAAACATGAAAAAAATAATACTCATTATCGTCATCTTATTCGCGCTTTTGCTAGTAGGCTTTCTCACAGTCGCACCGAGTCGAGTCGATGGGAACTTAAACCCCGTGACCACCCATCAACCTTACCCAGTTTCCGCAGAAGCTCAGAAACTCCACAATAGCCTCATCGTCGGTGACTGGCATGCCGACACCTTACTGTGGAATCGAGACATTGCGAAACAACATGACTACAGTCACATAGACATTCCTCGCTTGCAGAAAGGTAACGTCGGCTTACAGATGTTTACGACAGTTACCAAGTCTCCAAGTGGGCTAAATTACGACTCAAACAGTACCAATGCTCCCGATGACATAACCAAGTTAGCCCTGGCTCAACGTTGGCCAATTGCCACCTGGAACAGCCTCACTGCTCGGGCACTGCATCAAGCTGACAAACTGCACCAATTTGCCGAAGCCAGCCCTCAAAAGTTAGTCATTATCAAAACTAAGTCTGATCTAGCGTCTTGGGCAGAACATCGAAAATCCAACCCTAAACTGATAGGCGGACTCCTCGGTACTGAAGGATCTCATGCCCTTGACGGAAAGATCGAAAATGTACAACAACTGTTCGACGCTGGGTTTCGCATGATGAGCCTCCAGCATTTTTTCGACAATAAGTTAGGCGGCTCACTGCATGGCACTAGCCAAGCAGGGCTCAGTGAATTTGGGCGCTCAGTCATCGAAAAAATGGAAGAGTTAGACATTGTGTTAGATGTTTCTCATTCTTCGGAAAACACAGTGCGCGACGTTCTCGCTTTAACAAATCGCGCGCTGGTTGTAAGCCACACTGGCTTTAAAGGCCATTGCGATACAGCACGAAACATATCCGACGATTTGATGAAGCAGATAGCGTCTCGAGGAGGATTAATCGCCGTTGGGTATTGGGATGGCGCGATTTGCGGCGACACCCCGTCCGATGTAGTGGGAGCAATGAAGTACGGCTTATCGCTTGTTGGCGAAGACCACATTTCATTAGGCTCGGATTTCGATGGCACGGTTACCACGGGCTTCGACACAAGTGAATTATCAGCGCTAACACACGAGATGTTGAAGCAGGGCTTCTCCGACACCCAAATCCGTAAAATAATGGGGCAAAATATGCATGATCTATTAGCAGCTCAATTGCCTTCAAATTAGTTCAAGTATCCTCATCGAGTTCGACTTAAGGTAGATTGCGGCGCCAACAATCTTTGTCAGTAATGACAAAATTGGGTTTACTGGTCGAGGTTGATATAGTTCTATTCATTATTGTTCTAACTGTGTTTTTACCATGCGCACTTCATTACCAAGGGGTTGGGTGATTTGCCGAGCTTTTGTTTCAAAAGTTCAATCCATTATTGTGTCAGGCGCGCCAGCCTCTTACGCTGGTTCTAACGTAAGTCGATGGCAGGCAACTCTGATTGCCTGTGCGCTGATTTTCAACACGCCCACGCAGTCTCAAACCGAAGAGCAAGAAATATTGGATTTTTTGCCGGCCATAATGTCTGGCTTCAAAAAGCTCCCTCGGCCACTAGACTTCTCTGTTGCGCGCCCCAGCATCCCCACCGGAACCACCTATGAAATTGAACTTTCGCGCTGGGATATTCCAAGTAATGGATCACAACCCATCAAAACAACTGATCAGCTACAGGCTGCCATTAATTGGGCATCGGAGCAGGGCGCCAATAAAATCGTAATCCCAAATGGGCACTTCCTAATTGGAAAATACGGCAATGCCATCTATCAAGCAGGCATCTCTTTGCCTAGCAATATTGAACTGATTTTGAGTTCAAATACATTGCTGGAAATGGCGACTAACGACAAATGGAACTACTGCATCATTTCGGTGACAGGAAAGTCGAATGTCATCATCCGCGGAGGCACTATTAAAGGTGACCGAGACACCCATGTGTTTACTCCTAGGGCTAGTGATGGCGCTACCGCCCACGATGAAGGTCACGCCATCTGTCTACAGAGTGGCACCAATAAGGTATTAGTAGAAGGCACACGGATACACAGTGTTACGGGTGATGGACTGTTACTGGTCACTGATATCACTGATGTGACGATACGTGAAAATGAGATTTTCAATAATCGTAGACAGGGAGTTTCCATTGTTGGTGGGCAACGAATTGCCATAACAAACAACGAGATTCACCACATACGAGGGACGTCACCTCAATTTGGTGTCGACATAGAAGGGGCTGGACGTCTAGACCGCGACATATTAATTAAGAGAAATCGTTTTCATCATAATCGAGGTGGAGACATTGTTAACACCAGTGGCAAAAATGTGTTTATTCTCGAAAACACGCTTCACCAGGGTACGGCTGGTTTTGACAATCGTTACATTGATGGTCCACTAGTCACTTGGGAGCGAACCGATAACGTAATAGCACACAATACAATCACCATGCTGGACCGGTCGGTCAACGGCCTTTTGGGTTTCATTCAATATTCAGGCAATAGAGACAACAATCCGAGCGTCACCTACGTTCACGACAACGTGTGCAACGGATGCGGCATGTATATGTACGACGCCGGCGACGTCGACATTCAGCGCAATCAACTTCGCGGGTATTTCTTAGCGCTTGCTAACGTCCAAAATGCGACGGTGAACAACAATCACGTTACCTATGGCCCTCCAGGTACCCCACGCTACTGTTGGAATTACCGCATCAGAGAATCAACCGGCGTCGCTCGAGGAAATACATTAGAAGGTCAACCCTTTGACCTACCGCTTTCAACAACGCCATGGACTAGCGAATGCTTACGACGATAACCTCATCGCTAAGATACTGATCTCGTTTCTTAACATGTGTTTAAGGTCAAGGTTCGCTCACTGACTCGAGATACCATACAGAATCCATTATTAGCCTCAATAAGACTTCTTATGAACCACATCGTCACTGCTCTATTGATCGTAGCCATGGCAAGCTGTCTTTTTACAAACACAGCCAATGCAAACAGTAATCTAGCAGAAAAAGCGAAATCGGCCATCTTGAATGAGAATTTGGACGACGCCAGCGATGCAATCGAACAGGCCATTGAAGAGTCACCAACCCAAGCAGACCTATACAAACTTGCCGGGGATATCTACGCCTCACGCGCGCAGAGCGCCAGCATTTTTTCGGCACCTGGGTTAGCGAAAAAGTCGTTGAAATCTTATAAGCAGGCCGTCAAACTCGCTCCCGACAATACCCGCTACAGAAAGAGCCTAATGCAATACTACCTTATGGCTCCAGGCATTGTCGGTGGCGACAAAAAACTAGGCGCCGACCAAGTAAAAGCAATTGAAACGCTGGACTCAATTCAAGGAACCATCGCAAAAACCCTCCTCTATCTAAGCAAAGAAGACGCTGATGCACTTAAACGCTTGTACTCAGAACTTCCTAAGGAACAAAGCAATCACCCGGAAATCAAACTCGCCAAAGCAAATTATTTAGCTCAAACTGACCAAGTGGATGACGCACTAATCATATTGACGGAACTTGCGAATACTGATCCGGCGCAGTTCGTAACTGAAGACACAAAACTAATTCCTTACAAGGCCATGCTTCAATCTGGATTTATTGGACTGCGTGACGACGCCCATGCGATTCAAGGGGCTGAGTCATTCAAGCGCTATCTTGCTAATGCACCCGACACTTACCGCTTAGTGACCAAAAATTGGGCGATCTACTTTTTGGGCTTGAGCTACGCGAGCTTGGGTGAAAACGAGTTGGCAAACGAGGCCTACAACAAAGCACGTCAGAACACCAATAGTAAGGCTCTCATCAAAGAAATCAAGTCTGCTCAGAAAAAGGTGAAATGACTTCATACTCTCAAATAAGCCGCCTGTCTAAAAACGTTTATGATGTTTTTACAAACTGGAGTATCTTATTGACTTGAATTTGAATCAATGAGTAGACAATGGACGTTTCAAAGCTTAGGGATCACTATCGGAAAAACGGCTTCGTCGTCGTCGACTCAGGGTTAGACGATTCGCTGCTTGACGCGGCAATTAAAGACCTTGACGGCTTTTTTGGCAAAGACCGAAAAATACCCGAACACGTTCCTTTTTCTGATTATGGCCGCATCCAGGATGCTTGGCATATCAGCCAAAACGTTCTCAACATAGCGCTGTCCGAGACCATCAGCCAAACACTTTTAGCGCTTTATAAAAAACCAGCTGTTGCTTTTCAAACACTGAATTTTGAACGGGGCACTAAACAACCTGTGCACTCTGACACCATTCACTTTAACAGTGAACCTTTCGGCTCAATGTGTGGAGTGTGGACTGCATTGGAAGATATCGGCGAGGATCAAGGACCATTAATTTACTATCCTGGCAGTCATAAACTACCTGAAATGAACTACCCGGATTTCGGTTTGCCCGCCAGCTCATGTTCGTACAAGCATTACTTGAACCAGCTAGAGAAACTCATCGTTGAACACGATTTTCAACCGGAGTACGGCACAATCAAAAAGGGCCAATCGCTTATTTGGTCAGCCAATCTACTGCACGGCGGCTCTCAGGTAAAAGACAAAAGTTTGACTAGATACTCTCAGGTTACTCATTTTTACATTGGCAAACCTAAAGCTTGGCGTCCAAGTGAGAGCGCATCCAATAGATTTTACTTCAAACCTGAAACTGTAAAGGACGTAAGCGAACTACCGTATAAATACCCGTTGATTGAACCGCCAACACCCACAAGCAACGCCCTTGCCAATCGTATTTACCAAGCAGTTTGGCGGCGCCTCGTTCTCCCTAAGATGAACCCACGTCGCAAACATTAAGACTGGCCTCTGAACTAACGAACGGCCTGAGTAAGCACACGCTATCCAAACACCACTAATCTCAACGTTCAAAATCGCTTCACACCATTCATATTGACAGGGTAGCCACACAGTCTAATACTCTACAGTCAAAGCTTAATAGGGTAATTAAAAGCATCATGACCGACGTAATCATTATTGGAGGAGGCCACAACGGCCTTGTCTGCGCGAACTACTTGGCCATGGCCGGTAAAAAGGTAACGGTCTTAGAGCGGCGAAAAGTTGTTGGAGGAGCCGCGGTCACCGAAGAGTTTCACCCAGGCTTTAAAAATTCAGTGGCATCGTACACCGTCAGCTTACTTAACCCAAAAATCATAAAAGACTTAGAGCTGCACGCTAATGGCCTGAAAATAGTGCACAGGAAAGTAAATAATTTTTGGCCACACGACAACGATAACTTTCTGGCATTCGTCGTTGGCACCGAAGCCCTGAAGACTGAAATAGCCGAATTTTCAGTTTCCGACTCGGCGTCGCTAGACCGGTACTTTCGTGATATTGACATGGTTGCAAACCTGATACGCGACCATCTGCTGGAAACCCCACCCAACGCAGGGGGCGGACTCAAAGACCTTATAAAGACAGCGAAGTTTGGCAACCGTCTTAGAAAACTATCCATAGAAGATGAACGCATAGTCCTGGATATCTTTACCAAAAGTGTCAGTGATTTTCTGGATCTGTATTTTGAAAATGAATTCGTGAAAGGCGCTTTTGCGTTTGATGGAATTGTTGGGAATTACGCCAACACCAAAACGCCGGGGTCGGCCTATGTTCTAATGCACCATGCTTTTGGAGAGGTGAACGGCGAAAAAGGGGTGTGGGGGCACGCGATGGGTGGCATGGGATCGATCACTCAAGCAATGGCCAAATCGGCTGCTAAAAAGGGCGTTACTATTCAAACTGAATGCTCAGTCAGCGAGGTGCTGATCAAAAACGGCAGCGCCTATGGAGTAAAGCTTGAGAGCGGCGAAAACATTCTCGCGAATGTTGTGGCATCCAATCTAAATCCCAGCCTTTTGTTTAATCAACTCATAGCCGCTGACAAACTGCCTATCGACTTTGCACGCCGCATCAAACATTACAAAAACGGTTCAGGAACTTTCCGCATGAATCTCGCGCTAAGTGAGCTACCTCAATTTACTTGCTTAGCTCAACAGGAAAGAGCGTCGTCAGACCACCTGACGGGGGGCATCATAATCGGCGCGACAGAAAGGTACATCGATCAAGCCTATTATGATTCATTACGGCACGGATGGTCTAACGAACCCATAGTCGAAATGCTGATTCCCTCGACCCTAGACGACACCTTAGCCCCTCCAGGTCAGCACGTGGCCAGTCTATTCTGCCAACAGTTTGATCCCGACCTCGATTGGGACCAACATCGTGAAAAAGCGGCAAGCACCATCATAGAACAAGTTGAAAAATACGCGCCTGGATTTAAAGCGTCCATTCTAGGCCAACAAGTACTCAGTCCACTCGACCTTGAGCGCAAATTTGGCTTAACCAAAGGCGACATAATGCACGGCAATATGAGCCTAGATCAAATGTTCAGCACGCGCCCTATGTTGGGTCACGGCAACTATCGCTCTCCGATCAAAGGCCTTTACATGTGTGGTGCAGGGACACACCCGGGTGGCGGTGTTACTGGCGCACCAGGCCACAATTGTGCTAACGAAATCATACGAGACAGCTAATGCAGGTCTTCGACGTGTTATTCAATTTACGGCTCGAGTCGCCGCCACCAACCAGTCAGATAAGGTGCGTACAATAAAGCCTCGACTAAGGTCACACTGTCGAAACCTTCGGCGCCAATTATTGATTGCGGTACCCTCTAAGATACGAATAGGGTAGTCTTGAGCTATGCTCACCGCATCGACAAAACAAAGCACTCTTCAGCCCTTAGGCCGGTTTGACGCCTTACTTATCGGATTCATATTGCTACTACTTATGGGTGGCGTCATTTTTCTGTTTGGCAGCGACTCACTATCAGGTGCAACGCAAGTCGCCATGATGATGATAGGGTTCTTGTCGGCCTTAATTGGCATGAAAAATGGAATTTCATGGCGTCAGATTGAACAAAGCATTATTAATGCATTATCCAAAACCGCCGGTCCAATACTAATATTTCTAGCCGTTGGCGCGTTAATCGGCAGCCTGATGCTTTCTGGTGCGGTTCCAACGCTTCTGTATTACGGATTACATATTTTGTCTCCGCGCTATTTTTATGCGCTGGCTTGTGTCATATGTGCATTGGTCGCGATATGTATCGGCAGCTCGTGGACAACGGCAGCAACCGTTGGTGTCGCTCTTTTAGGGGTATCAATTGGGTTTTCCTTGTCCCCAGAAGTAACGGCAGGTGCCGTCGTGTCGGGTGCTTACTTCGGAGATAAGATGTCACCACTTTCGGAAACCACAAACTTAGCCCCTTCGATTGCTGGTAGCGAGCTGTTTTCTCATATCCGACATATGGCCTGGGTCTCCTTCCCGAGTTTTGTTCTAACCCTGGCTCTTTTTTTTATCATTGGCCTAAACGCCACAAACAAGATAAACAGCGAGGAAGGAATCACCGCATTTTTGCTCGCTATCGATGGGCACTTTTCCATCAGCTGGACCAATTTACTACCCGTTGCTTTGCTCTTATTTTTGGCGGTTAAAAAAGTTCCTGCCTTTTTAGCCATTATGGGCGTAACTATTATTGCCTGCGTCTTTACCCTCATATTCCAAAACGAAGCTCTGCGTACGTTTGCCATCCACGACAGCTCTTCACACGCATCGCAAATTGCCAAGGCCTTTTGGCAACTCCTTTACGGCGGCTACCAAGTGGATACAAGCAACGACAGCGTCAACAACTTACTTTCTCGCGGAGGAATGAGCGGCATGATGCCAATGGTTTGGTTGGTAATTGCATCGATGATGATGGCTGGTGTTTTAGAGAGGGTTGGCTTTATTGAAATCTTACTGAGCAAAATGCTGGGGTTTGTAAAATCCACCGGTTCGCTAATAGCCACAACAATGGCAACGTGTTTTGGGGTTAATGTGCTCACTGGTGATCAATATATGTCCATCGTATTACCTGGCCAAATGTGGAAACATGAATTTGAGCGCCGCAATCTAGACACGCTCAATTTATCCAGAACACTCGAAGATGCCGGCACCCTACTATCCCCCCTGATTCCATGGAATGCCTGTGGTGTATTTATGGCTGGCACGCTAGCCGTCTCAACAATTGCTTATCTTCCCTATTGCTTTTTTAACCTCATCAACCCAGTCGTCGCGCTACTATTCGCGTTTTTGAACATCAAAATATTACGCGTCAAGCCTTCTGAGATCGACAACTCTGTGCCCGCTCATACTTCCTAATTTACAAGTCTATTAATTTAATTCGGCTTTGTGGTATATTTGTACATAATTCAAGTTGCTAAACTATTACAACCAACATGCAGTCACCTCAACGTCAAATGAATTTCTCCACCTTTGACCGGGTTCAACCGATCAAGGCGGATGAGTTGCAGGCGTTTAGTGCTCCTTTATTTGGCAGTTACGTACCTGCTGGGTTTCCATCACCAGCATTAGATTTTAAGGAAGAGACATTGGATTTAAACGAACTTTGCGTACAACACCCAACGGCAACTTACTATGTCAGAGCTTCCGGCGACTCGATGAAAGAGGCCGGCATTCATAATCAGGACATTTTAGTGGTGGATAGATCATTACGCGCCATCGACGGCAACATTGTGGTAGCCGCGTTAAATGGTGACTTCACGGTAAAGGTACTTAAAACATCTCCCGAACTCATTTTGGAACCCAGAAATCAGGACTATGACAACATCGAAATCAGCGACAACGATGAGTTCGAAATCTTCGGTGTGGTAACGTTTGTTATTCACTCGACGTTTTAAACGCTTTGAGTCGTTACTTTATTGTTTGTGCCCAGCAATAAATACCTAACTTGACTGCCTTTTATTTTCGCGTTCAATTTTTTTTCGACGCTCACTTCGGCTCCAATACAAGCCATCCACATCAGGGTATGCCATAAATGCAGCCGCAGTGACCTGTTTTACCGTCCGATACTCTGCCTGCCTTAAATGGTTAAACCAAACGACACGTCGCTTTTTCAATTCCATTGCTACTACATGTACTTCCGTAGCTGGCCCAGAAGCTATATACGCTAAAGCCCCCCCTGTCAGGGCAGAACTTATTCCTCCACTCAGTAGCCCCACTCCAACTTTTTTACCGAGAGTTTGTGATATTTCTTTAACTCGCACATAAAGGACAAGAGCCTTATCAAAGCCCTTTAATACTAGAGGTATTGATGGCAAATCCCGGCTAACGGCGTCAATAGGCTGCCTCTTAGTAATGAGGTTTCTGGATATCACATCATCGAAAAACAACTTAATATCTTTTGTATACCATGGTGAATCATGTTTCCTATCCAGCGCGTTAATGAACGGCTTATTTAGGGACTCCCAATCATCGGACATCACATAGTTAACTTTAGGGTCGGGCTCAAAGAACAAACCATTCATGGTCGTTAAAAACACCGGCTCGAAGCCCCTAATCCTCAGAATTCTCTGAAGTTCACTTTTAACGTCTGAAACAATTTCATCGTTTTTAGCTTCATTAAATCCCAAGTCCGATCCTTGAATATCTGAAAAGACAATCGCATCCAAGATAACATTCACACGCGGGTTGTTAACCACCGTCTCCGGAAAATTCGGAAAATGCTTCTTCGTCGGCGCACAGCCTGAGACACATAAAATACTCACAACGGCCAACATTATGGTGCTTAAGGCACTCTTCATATCTACCACAATCTCACTCACAGCTCTACGACAAGCGATTCGAAACGAGCGTTCACTTTTGCAATAATGTACCAGCTCTGTCTGTAAATTTTTTCTGTTCTTCTTTGTCTTTAAGTTGCTTAGCAAGATCAAATGGAACCACGATTCCTTTTTGCATTCCAGGTTGATCACGCATCGCCATCATCCATCGATCTAAGTGCTCTAAGCCATCAACAGAGGCCCCCGACCATTTATAGGTTCTTACCCAGCACCAATTGGCAATATCGGCAATAGAATAATCGTCAGCTAACCACTCGTGTTTTTCTAAGTGTGTGTCTAACACCGTAAACAAACGCCGCGTTTCATTTTGATAACGGTCTATGACAGCCGGTATCTTTTCTGGAAAATAGCGAAAAAACACATTCGCCTGCCCCATCATTGGTCCAATACCCCCCATTTGGAACATCAACCACTGGATTACCTTCGCTCGCCCAGTGACATCACTAGGCAGGAGTTGCCCCGCTTTTTCGGCCAAGTGAATCATAATTGCGCCGGATTCGAAAATCGCCAGAGGTTCACCATTGGAATCAAGAAAATCGCGATCAACAATGGCAGGAATTCTGCCATTCGGGCTCTTTTCTAGGAATTCAGGACGATGTTGCTCGCCTTCGCTGATGTTCACAAAATGAACTTCATAGTCCATTTCTAACGCTTCTAAAGTACAAGACACCTTATGCCCATTTGGAGTGGGCGCCGTATATAAATCGATCATAGTATCCTCTCTTATTAAACCGACAGACTGGGTCTACTGGCTAAATTCTTGCGCCAACGAATGACGTTTTCATGGTGTGGCTGAGGGTCGATCTTAATAATATGAGCGAAGTCGACCGCCACAACTGCGGTGACATCCGCGTTAGAAAACTGATCAATTGCAACAAAGTCCCTACCTTCGAGCCGCTCATTAAGAGCATCAAAAAATACGTTCACCCGTTGCAATCCGCGCTTAGCAAGCTCTGGGATCTGATCATAATTATTAGCCCCTGTCATTGCTCGCCCTTTCATCATGGGCGATGAGTTTCGTAATGCTTCGGCAATGGCATACAAGCCCTCAAACTCGATTCGAGCATTCCAATTAGCAATAAGCCCTTTTTCACTGTCTGTCACTCCTAACATCGGAGGGGTTGGGAATGCACTTTCTAAATAGGCGGCAATTCCGGCGTTTTCAGTTAACACCGTCCCGTCATCAAGCTTCAAGGCTGGTACCGTACACGAAGGACTTATCGCTTTGTACTCATCAGAAAGTTGTTCACCCTTTCTCAGGTCTATGTTGACCACATCATGGGGCACTTGTTTCTCATGCAACAGTATTCGCGCTCGGCGCGGACTGGGTGCAGTCAAGCAATCGTAAAATATCATTTTCGGTTCCTACTGGTTTATCTTTAGGTTAATCCAGGCGCGGATATACGCTGTTATATCGGATCAGTTTTACGCCTGTTCTAACGCCTGCGAGACATCCGCAATGATGTCATCTATGTGCTCAATTCCAACGGAAATTCGTATTAGGTCTGCACTCACGCCCGCCGCCTCCAATTCTTGATTGTTTAACTGACGGTGGGTAGTGGATGCAGGATGACAAGCTAATGATTTCGCATCGCCAATATTGACCAACCGCAATATCATTTCAAGGGAATCTATAAACCGTGAGCAGGGTTCAATTCCCCCCTTAATTCCAAAGCTCAATATTCCAGAAGCCTTACCGTTAGTAATGGCTTTACAGTTTTGGTAATGCGGGCTGTCAGGCAGCGCCGCGTAATTCACCCATGCCACTTTGTCATGCTGCTGCAAATAGACGGCTAGCTTCTCGGCATTTTCACAATGGCGTTCCATACGCAAACCCAGCGTTTCCAGACCTTGAAGAATCTGAAACGCGTTCATCGGCGACAACGCTGCACCCGTGTTTCGAAGTGGTACTACTCTACAACGTCCAATATAGGCAGCATCACCCAGTGCCTCGGTATAGATGACATCGTGATACGACGGGTCTGGTTCATTTAAAACAGGAAATCGGGCTTTGTTTGCCACCCAATCAAATTTTCCTGAGTCGACGATAACGCCTCCAATCGAGGTGCCATGTCCGCCTATGTATTTAGTCAACGAGTGAATCACGATATCAGCACCCAATTCAAAAGGACGACACAAATAAGGCGTTGCAACGGTATTGTCGACAATGAGCGGCACACCTTTGCCGTGAGCTATTTCTGCAAGCTTTGCAATGTCTACAACATTACCCGCCGGGTTGCCTATCGACTCACAAAACACCGCCTTGGTGTTTTCATCGATTGCATTTCTAAACCCTTCAAAGTCATCATGTGACAACATCCTTGCTTCTACCCCTTGCCGCGGCAGCGAGTGAGCAAAGAAGTTATACGTACCACCGTATAGCTGGCTCGTACTAACGATATTATCACCCACACCACAAATACATTGAATAGCATAGGTAATCGCAGCCATGCCTGAAGCCACACAGAGCGCACCAATACCGCCTTCCATCGCGGCAATACGCTGCTCTAAGACATCGTTGGTCGGATTCATAATACGAGTGTAAATGTTCCCCGGCACTTTCAGATCAAACAGATCCGCTCCATGTTGAGTGTCATCGAAGGTAAATGAGGTTGTCTGATAAATTGGGACCGCAGCAGCTTTAGTGGTTTCCTCCGATGTGTACCCTTGATGTAATGCAATTGATTCTAGCTTCATGATCTACTCGTTATATCTTCTAGTTGTTGAAACGATGACTTTTCAAATGAGTGTTACAGCTCTTTACCGAAACCTAACTCAATAAGCCAGCCGCGCATAGCCTCATAATACCCTTGAACAATGGGTACACCATCTGTCACATTTTCAAATTCTCGTAAAGCCCCTGTCTTACTTTGTTGAAGATTATGATTGGCATCGACAAACGTCTTTACAGCTAATGAAGCCTTAGGGTTCACTCCAATTGTTTCTTGATACAAGGTTTGAGTCTTTCGCCAGTCCACAATCGTATCTTTCTCTCCAAAAATAGCCAACACCGGTCGATCAATATTACTAAGCAGTTTTTTGAACTCAGGAACGTAAACCATAAGCTCAGCTTCTTCATCAACAAGCAACTCTTTGGATCTGAATTTTTGTTGGTAGTCTTCAAATGTTCGTTTAGCGACCTCATCATCAGGCCGACCGGAATCGCCAAGCAAATACTTCATGAATGGGTCCTCGTCTAAATTAGTACCCGCCTTTTTACTCTCTTCGAATGTTCCGCCCTGCCAAGCGATATTAAATCTAGCTTGCCACTCATTAACCAAACGGAGAGTTTGCTCTTTGCTTCGCCCCTCTAGTGGTAAATTGGATTCAAGCAAGTAGCGAAAATTTTCCTTATCATCCGTTCCGCTCACTGATATCCAAAATGCAATCGAAGGGTCTGCTGCCATGGCCAACGGAGCTATCCAACCTGCGCGGCTGATTCCCCAAAGGCCAATTTTCTCTGTGCCCGCTAGCCCACTCGCTTGCAATGCTTCAACGGCCAATACAACTTCCTTCGCACTGCTCTGTACGGGCTGATTTGCATCAAACACTCCCTCGCTGCGCCCACAGCCAGGCTTATCCCATACCACGGTGTTTATGCCAATGCTGGCAAACTGAGACCGTAAATCGTAAAACCAGTTTTGCTCGACCACGTTAGTTTTGCCATAACCGTGAACAAGGATGATTGTCGCCGTTGCTTTTTGATCTGCGGGCGTATCGAGTATTCCGTCGAGCCGCTGGCCATCCACTTTAAATTCAAAGCCAGAAGTGCTAAATGCATTTTGCGACAATTCACTAGCATGCACGACACCAAACACGGGTCCAAGCAATACTAAAAAAATAACTCCGCCTAACGTAATACCTTTCATTCTTTACCGCCCTCGTCTAAGCGCTCTAGATTAATTGAAAATCACTAGATTTCGTACAACTCTAACGGCAATCCGTCAGGGTCAGAGAAAAACGTAAACTTTCTGCCAGTGTATTCGTCCACTCGAATTGGCTCAGTCTGAATACCATTAGAATTTAGATACTCTATGACGTGCTCAACCCGCTCAACATTAAACGCCAAATGCCGTAACCCTAACGCTTCTGGGTAACTAGGGCGAGGCGGAGCATCAGAAAAGGAAAACAACTCAATCTGCCCGCCCTCAGGCAACTTTAAATCGAGCTTATAAGACTTTCTCTCTTTACGATAGTTTTCCGCGATGATCTCCAGCCCCAATACAGTGGTATAAAAATGCTTAGAGCGATCATAATCAGAACAAATAATCGCCACGTGATTGATTGACTTAAACATATTCTTTCCCTGATGTTTGACTCACAAGGCCCTGACAACTTGCAGTGAGTGTTTAAACGTTCGACGTGCCATACCCTGCGTCATGTTGCACTCCGTCATCCCCAATTTCTTCCCAAGGTGCCTTTGAGGCAACAAAAAGATGATGCTTAACGGTTAATTCAGTATCGCCAGAATCCAGTAAGCTGACCGGTAAATATACATGCTCATCGTCATTTTTTCCGGGCAATGGAGAGCCGCAAACGGAGCAAAAACTCGTCTCCCAATCGTGATTCGGCTTTCTCCAGTGACTGACAAACCGTTCCCCTTTAAGCCATTTAAAATGATCACTACTGATCACCGACACCGCAATACCTGAACCGCCGGTGGATTTACGACAAAGCGAACAGTGACAAACATAGACATCAGACAAGTCAGTAAAAACTTCGAACGCCACATTGCCGCAATTACATGAGCCACATACTTTCATAATACCAATTCCACTTTTCTGAATAGCAGCCAAGAACAAGTCTGCTCAGTCCTCGCTTTTGAACTTTTTGAACAGCAACACCGTCAGTGACAGCGCACAGACAATCGCTCCAAAAGCTTGAAATATTTTTGCCTCGCTCGAACGCAATTCATACTCTAGTCGTACCTGCTCTGGCAATTGCTCATAATCTTGAAACGGTATACTAAAGGGATCAACAATCGCACCGTAAATCACCAGCACAACTCCCAGCATGAACACGATAAAAATAGACGACGCCCTCATCATAAAGGCACCATCGATCGTGCATCAAGTTGCCAGAAAATGATATCGCGAAAAACAGTCACCGGTCATGCTCTTTCATGATTGAGTCATGCGCCCAACAAGGGTTGTCGTTTTAATTTGTGGTAATTCAGTGCCATGAAAAAACACGCTGACAACTCCGGCGGAACGGGCTTGTCTATTGCAACGACCACGACTCTGTTACCGCTATAAACTAACTGGTTTCCAAAAACCTCTTTGAACGTTTCAACTAAACTAGTATTGCAATTAAAAAATACACCGAGGTTTTCTGGGTCTTCACTCAGCCAGTCTATGCGAACAGTACTTCCGTGTTTACTCAGGTAGGACGGTTGTCCCCACTTTACCGTTTCGACAATCGTACCTAGATCATTATCCCTCGCAACCGCATACACCAACGATCGCAGCTCAAAAAACTTGGCCTTCGCCTTCGCCGAATAGAGATCCACTTTGTGACTTACCGACACGTCCAATTTCCCTTCCATCAACTTTCTCGTTTTAGCAAAGCCAGATCTAAGCTGGCATATGGGGGCACAAACTCAAGCATCCTTATTCTGCAAAGGAAGCCCAAACGTCGTTTTTCTTGAAATACCAAAGCATCAACGGGATTTCAAGCGCCGCATAGGCGATTAATGTAAACCAAAACCAATTTATGCTTGTGAAAATAATACTAAACATTATCCCTTGCCCGCCGAAAATAAAGAAGGCAATGCATAGAACGACAATATTAATAAGCAAATCATACCCAGCAATCTTATTTCCATTCGAGCCAGCGTATTTTGGGTAAAAGTAAAAATACGCTGGAATTATGAAAGCAAGGTTAATTCCGATAATTATTAGTTCAGGTGACGTCATAAAACCATTTCTCTATTTTCCTAATCGCAAAAGAGCGGTTATGTTGTTAATTTAGATCATGTTGAATTGAGCGTCAGCAAGACATCCCAGTTTCACCACTCTCGTTACAGTGTGCCTCGCACCAATTGGCAATGGTACGCGTAATTAAATAATTCCTCGGAATCACGCTGGCCTGTTGTCCGTTTTAATTCAGTTTTCTAACACCGTATATGACCAGTATTTTTCACCAGTACGCACTCGAACCTGCCAACCGCGCAATTTGAGCTCTTTAATAATAAGTCTATTCATTATTCCGTGACCAAGATTTAGCACAGAACCGTGCGCCTCTGATAGGCTTTCGAGCTTATCAGCGGCTCTTTTAGCTCGAATTTTAGCCTCACGAATTGACTCACCATGTCTAGAAAAACCAACCAGCCAAGCGATCCTAAAAAGAACGGCCCAACTGAAGAAGGTCATCCTTGGAAAACGACTCTTGATGAACGGCATAGCGGACTCTCGGTAAAGCGGATCGATCGTGCTTATGTTCCTCAAGCCAAGAGCCTCAATGGAGCTTACCGCTCTTGGCAAATCACTGCATATCGACCAGGAGCAACCATTTGCAGCGTCCATTGAAGCTTTAGGGGGCACACTCAAAGCGTCCAATTCCGTCTTTTCATATTCAGACACTACCTGCCCAACCTGAGCAGCCGTCATACGCACTCCATCGCCCGCTTCAAGGTCCAACAGTGGCTTACCGTGCCTCATCATCACTATTGTCAGTGCTTGAGTCATATCGATTTACATGGCCCCTGACACAATGCACTCTCGCCGTACAGCATCAAAAAACCAACGATATTGCAATTGACGCCATGACGATGCCCACAAAAAACTCCAACACCTTCCATGCTTTGGGGCTCTCAAAAAACGGGGCCAGAAACCGTGAACCGTAACCTAGCGAAAAGAAAAATACGAACGACGCCGTCATGGCTCCAACAGCAAACATCAACTCATTGGGCTGATATTGAGTGGAAATTGAACCCAACAATATTACTGTGTCGAGATAGACATGAGGGTTCAACCATGTGAACGCCAAACACATGGCAATTGCGTTACACACTGACCTATTGGACTTAACCGTTGAGTCTAATGCGTGGCTAACGGTAAACGCCGATTTAAAGCTCAATAGAGAATATATACTCAAAAATATCGCCCCGCCGTATCGAGCAAACCGCTCTAATTCCTGGAACTGAGTTACCATCGCACCGAAGCCAGCAACGCCCAATGCGATTAATAGCGCGTCCGAGATTGCACACACCGCGCAAACTGCAAAAACGTGTTGTTTTCTAATTCCTTGCTTCAAAACGAACGCATTTTGCGACCCGATGGCTAAAATCAAAGAAAGGCTCAACGAGAAACCAGAAAAGAATACAGACATGCTACATTAATCCTTCCATACCAGAAAAGGGCTGACGGCGAACAGCTGGTTTAACCACGCTCAAAAAGCAAACAAGGTAGTTGATATTAAACGCCAATCTGTTTTTTTAAAAAATAACTGGTATGGCCTTGCGGCATGTTAGGCAGCTCTCCAAACACCGAATAGCCCGACTTAAGGTAGAAATCCAAGGCTTGAAAGGTGGTTGTTTCCAAACGTATATTCGGAACCCCTTTTGATACAGCGTACTTTTCCAGGCACTCTAACAGTTTTGCGCCCCAACCGTTTTTACGAATACTGTCGTCCACCCAAAGCCCACGGACGTGCATCCAATTCCAATTAATTTCCCCGAGAATGCCTCCAACAATCAACCCGGAATCGCTTTTCACGAAAGACGATACAGTTTCCGAGTAAACGTTGCCGGTAAACGACTCGTTAAAACCATTCAAACCATTTTTCAAGGCGTCAAATTCTTGATCCTTGGGTGGAGACGGATTTGTTAACTTCATAAGCCTCTACCTCCAAGCGACACTATTGAAATTGTTTGACTGAAAAAAATACGCATAAGCTGTGCAGCGTCCTCGTGATTGACGCCACTAAACACGTTACTCCGAATCGGTCTCAGTGTTAGCTGTTTCAAAAATGAATCCCTTAATGATTAACAAGGTAGCGAGCACACCAAGAATCAAAAGAAACGCAGATTTCGCTACACCCAACGAGGAATTCGCGACAAATAGCAGATAGCAATAAACGCCTAATACCGACGTCAGCATCGCCAAGCCAACGTTCTTCAGACTGTTCTTATTCATAACTTTCTCCTTAAACTGTTACGTGTAACGCTATCATGAAAATCTTCATTTCCCAAAACCCAAATCGGGCCAACTTCGCCAAAAGCCATTGATTTCAAAGGTCGATTAGATAAGTTAGAGAATTCCGAACGTTGTCTATATACTAACTTTCGAAGAATAAAAAATAACGCTATTAATTTTACTGAGTGATGTACGGTTTTTCTACTCTTTAAATGGCTGATATTTATATATATTGATGTTTGGAAGTCTATCTCAATTAGCGTTAACCATTCTAGTTGAAAGCTTCATTATGAAAAGGCCTCTCATAATGAAGCTTTTTTGTGGCTGTACTAGACCCTCGTCTGCGACCTAGTACTTTATTCATTTCTGCTTCTCCAAAGGTGTTTTCACGCGGTGTCCGATCAAATCAGTAACAAAATACATTTTTTCCGAGAGTGCCTAGCTGCTGACACGCAAGCGAAATCGCTGTGGAATATTTTTTCATCGCAAGTGCAATTCCAAGCTTTTGTCGACAGCAGTCATCGACCGCCCTTAAGCCCCATTGATCTTGAACCACTGTATCTTGCAAAACTTGAAAAAACACTAGACCGATACAGTCGCGAGAAAGAGTTGCTGCTCTGTTCTGATTTCATCATCACCTATCACGAAACTCGATCCGTCCGCGGTAAAAAACGATTACGCAAAACCTGCTGCCCACTAATTTACTACCGCTGCAGTGTGATCGAAGGTAAAGCGGTTCTCGACATCGAGTCGGCACAGATTAATCCCTCTGCGAAGGAATTGCTGGAATTGTACAGCCCTAAGACCATGGAGAAGCTAGACCAATGGGCGAGCAGTGTTGTTGAAATCCCCGAAAACTACGTAAACGGAACACAAGAGCTGTTCGACGTACTGATAAAGAACCACAACAAGTCGTTTTATCGGAAAGAAAACAGAGATAAAACTGGCTCTGGCAAAAACGGCTCACTGAATAAGACGTCAGCGAAGAACGCGCTGGCAGAAATCACAGAAAATGAAATATTTTTTGCTAGAGAATCTTGGTTGTGCGTCGTTAATAAGCAAGAAAGCGCCCAAGGTGCCCAACATGAGCTGCAACTCTTAAGTCAATCATCACAACACTCCTCACCGCTTCGCGCCATTGTTCACGAACCTTTTGATGACATTGAACAAGAACCCAGTGACAGCAGAAAGCCCTCAGTAAAACGCTCAGATACGGGCAACCGTTTCATTTACTCCGACCTACCGCTGCCAGTGGTCTTAAATGACAGGCAAAAGAAGGCCATACAATCGAGCAATCAAAATCGACTAAGCGTATTGATGGGCCCTCCTGGAACTGGTAAAAGCTACACAATCGCAAGCATTGCTCTTGATGCTTTTTTGCGCGGCGAATCAGTGTTAGTGGTCTCTCAAAACCAACACGCAGCCGATGTGGTTCGGCAGAAATTATTAGCTGACTTTGGTGTTGATCAACGACTCACGGTGCTGGGCAGCGACAAAGGCAATTCGAGAGAATTGATCGACCAGCTGAAAGACTTGCTGCAATCAAGCTCAAGCTATGATGACGCTCAAATAAAGGCATTACACAATCGACTATCAAAAGTTCTGAATGATCAGCACAAAACACGACTGTGGTTTCAAGAGGAATGTAATAAACACCTAGGCATAGAACAAGAACGGACCCGGAGTTTTTATTCTGTTTTACTCAAACTGTTTTGGACAATTAATCAACGCTTCAGGCCCAAATTAGATGAAGGCGAACAAGAGCCTTTGTTTAACGAGATCTATCAAAAAGTGGAGGCCAAAACAGAGCTTTCTCACGCCATTACTAAGGAATTGGTGAAAACCGGCTACGAGAGTATCGCAAATGCGGTTCTCGAATCGACCAGTTTGCGAAGCACCTTGACCAACTTGATTGCCATGCTCTCCGCCAAAACAGAGTACACGCAAAAGAACTACAGTAAAAAAGTAGACTACTCGCTGGTCTTAGACGCATTGCCACTTTGGTTTGGTTCGCTCAGAAATTTGCATCGCTTGTTGCCGCTTCAGCACGAATTGTTTGATCTGGTTATTTTTGATGAGGCAACTCAATGCAATATGGCAAGCTGTTTACCAGCGTTGCAACGAGCAAAAAGGGCAGTCGTCGTTGGAGACACCAAACAAATTGGTCACATGTCTTTCGTTTCTTTCGAGGAACAACGCAAACTATTTGAACACTACAAACTCGAATCAAG
The DNA here is from genome assembly GCF_040366405.1 of Arenicella sp. 4NH20-0111. Classification (NCBI taxonomy): domain Bacteria; kingdom Pseudomonadati; phylum Pseudomonadota; class Gammaproteobacteria; order Arenicellales; family Arenicellaceae; genus Arenicella; species Arenicella sp. 4NH20-0111. The sequence continues at coordinate 2,892 of NZ_BAABWF010000003.1, read as the reverse complement.
TGCGCTCAGCCACGACTATCGAACTAAAAGTTTAATTCACTACGCGCTTGATGCAATCGGCAGCGCGCACCAATTAAACACGCTAGATGAACACTACAGAAGTGAGCCCGAAATCATCGATTTCAGTAATCAGCATTTCTATGATGGCAATCTAAAGGTCATGACCCAGCGGCCTGTGAGGTCACGCCAGATAGTAAAAATAGTCCACTGCGAAGGAGAAAGAAGCGCAAACAAAATCAATAAACGAGAAGCTGAAGAAATAATCAAAACGCTGCGTGCTATCGTCGACGAACAAAATGAACTCTGTGAAACCCTCGCGCATGATTTGGGTGTACTGTCTTTTTTCACGGCGCAAGCAGACTATCTCGAACAGAAAGTGTTCGAAGAATTCACGCTGCACGAACTACGAAAACACAATATTCGCTGTGGCACACCATTTTCATTTCAAGGTGAAGAGCGCGAGCATATGTTGATTTCATGCGCGGTTGATGGTGCTTCAAAGGCGTCTGTTTACACTTATCTGAACCGAGATGATGTGTTCAACGTCGCCGTTACACGCGCTAAAAGCACCCAAACCCTCTTTTTGTCATGCGCCATAGAAGAAGTAAAAGCAAGCAGTAAGCTGCATCATTATCTTCGACATGTAAGCCAGGGCGATGAAATTAAAAGCAAGCAACTGCCCATCCGAGATCAATTTCAAGACCAGGTTTGCCTTTGGTTAGAAACGCAAAATGTGAAGGTATACAAAAACTACCTTTTAGCGGGTATAGCAATAGATATTGTTGCGTGTCATGACCACGAATTCATGGCTATCGACTTGGTTGGTTTTGAAGGTGACTTACACGGTGCGCTATCCTTAAATCAATTCCAACGACTGAGAAGAGCAGGTTTAAAGTCGTTTCTGCTTCCTCATACTGAATGGGTCGAACGACGTTCAGACGTGTGCCAAGCAATATCGAATCAGTTGGGCTTTAGTGCCCAGATGACGGGGAGCCAAGATGACTCAATGGTAATTGCGCAATACGAGCAATACTACATAGATAATTTTTACCTATCGGTATCAGGCCTGTATCAAAAATTATCCGAATTGGAGGAACAGGGACTATCGTACCAACTAATTTTACTAATTAAAAAGTATCAACAATTTGAAGACTTGATTAGCCAATGTTTTAATCGAACTGAATTAACCTATTCTCGCTACGCCAATGCCTTCAAGTCGCTTGTCGAAAAGTTTCTGATCAATGTTTCTAGGTCTATTACGATCATTCAAGTTTTAGAGTCTCAAATAGAAATGAACAGGCTGAACAATGCGCCTGATGCCCTTGGTATGAGTTCACATGTGCGCGATGAAAGCACTCGTTTTATCGATGAACAACAAAGCTTACTTCGTCAAAAATACGAACAAAACCAATTGGCCTTGCTACAAATGGACTCAACCAATTTAAAATTAAATGAGCTAGCGGCCATTTACTCGCAAGATAATATGAACCTCGACGAGGCGCTGGAATTTTTAAAGTCAGTGACGGAAAAACTCGATCTGTACCAATAATATCAACTTAAATATGCCCATACAGAGAGTACGACTGACCTTTCCCCAAACTTAGTACCATTTCTTGGATGAGATGATTCATTCTATGCTGCTTTTTTAGCGAACGCTACTGGAGTCATATATTGCAATGAACTATGTGGTCGAACATTGTTGTAGTGCACTCGCCATTTCGTTATTTCCTGTTCCGCATGCTCAATGGTTTTGAACCAATGCTGATTCAAGCATTCGTTCCTAAATTTACCATTAAGGCTTTCAACGAACGCATTCTGTGTTGGCTTCCCAGGTTGAATAAATCCAAGTCTGACTCCGCTTGTCTGTTGCCAGAAAAACATCGCCTTGCTGGTAAATTCAGTGCCGTTGTCACAAACAATTTGAATCGGTTTAGCTCGTAATTCAATCAGTTGATCTAAGAATCGAGAGACTTGTTTCCCGCTAATCGATATCGCTGTTAACTGACCAACCATTTCACGTGAACAATCATCAATAACATTCAATGTTCTGAATCGCCTTCCGTTTGCCAATTGATCGCTCACGAAATCCATCGACCAACGCATATTGGGTTTACTCGGCACAACCATAGGAGTCCGAGCTCGTTTGAGCTTTTTCCTCTTCTTGGTTCGTACCTGTAGGCCTTCAGCTGTATACACTCGATATGTTCGCTTCTTATTCTTAACCAAGCCTTCTGTTCGAAGAAGACTGTGTAAAAATAAATAACCATAACTAGCATGTTTCGTGGCTAGCTCTTTTAAGCGATGACGCAAAACGTCATCGTTACTTGGCTTCGCCATGTATCTAAACCCAGTTCGACTTGCGCCTGCTAACTCACAAGCTCGTCGTTCACTCAATCGATATTGCTCTTTCAAGTGTACGACGATTTGTTTACGGCTCGCAGGCGTCACCACTTTTTTGAGAGCACATCCTTCATCGCTTCGTTTTCGAGTAACTTCTCAGCCAGCAGCTTCTTCAGCTTGTTATTCTCACTTTCAAGTTCTCTGAGACGCTTCGCTTCAGAGACTTCCATGCCAGCGAATTTACTTCGCCAATTATAGAACGTGCCATTTGAAATATTTAACTGCCGACAGATATCATCAACCTTAACGCCCGACTCGTGTTGCTTAATTGCGCCGATGATTTGCTCTTCGGTATATCGTTTTTTCTTCATATTGAAATCTCCTAAATACTAGATTAATTGGAAATCTCATCCTTGTCATGGTGTTAATATTGGGGGAAAGGTCACCTGCAGGAAGATAAATAGAGATCAAATCTCCTTTCAAAAGGCTTCCATGATCATTAGCAAAAATTTCTAATTCACTTGGAACAACCGAACGATCCAGATATTTAAG